>NZ_JBICTF010000005.1:0-746409 GCF_043197435.1 Microbispora bryophytorum
GCTGCGGCCGTCGGGGCCGTCTGCGTTGGCGGGGACGACCGACCAGGTGGTGTCGGCGTGGGCCGGGGCGGTGAAGACGACCACTGTCACCACGGCGACGGCCACGGCGGCGGCCACGGCGGCAGCACGAGCGGCCAAGCGGGCGGCGCGGGCGGCCCAGCGGGCGGCCACGGTGGTGAGGGCAGCGCGGATGGCCAGGGCGGCGCGGGTGATCGCGGCGGCGGCCCTGGTGATTAGCGCGGTGGTGGTCAGCGGGGTGGTGGTCGGCGGGGTGGTGGTGACCAAGGCGGTCGCGCGGGCGGCCTGATCGGCGGCATCGGCGCGGGGGGCGCGGGCGGCCTGACCGGCACCGGCGGCGGCGCTGGGGGCGCGGCGGGGGGTGCGGGGGCGGCTCTTGGTCGGCAATGGGGTCTCCTGGTTTGTCGTGGGTGTCCGGGACGTGTGTCAGGGTGGCACAGGTCCCGGACGTCCACATCGGGCGGTGGCGCCGCGCCTGTGGTTCAGGACTGGTTGAACAGGGACAGCGTCAGGGTGGAGTGGTATTCACCGGCGGCGACGTCGGTGGAGGTGCGCAGGGCGAGGTCGGCGTTGACCTGGGAGGTGCCGATCTCGTCGGTGGAGTTGGCGGTGGAGACCAGCAGTTCCTGGCCCTCCAGGCCGACCTCGGGGGCTCCGGTGCCGTCGCCGATGACGCTGGAGACCGGCTCACCGGCCGCGACCGCGCCGGTGGTGGACTGGCTGAGCAGGCGCGGCTTCCAGCCCAGGTACTCCGGGCCGATGGTCTTGGCCGGGTCGTCGGCTGCGACGAACTGGCTGGACTGGCCGACGACGGCCCAGAACTCCCCGGTGGGGATGTCTTCGGGCCGGCGGGTGTCGGTGACCGTGACGGTGGGGAGGGTGCCGACGAACTGGCGGGCGGTGGCGTCGGAGCCGTTCTCCTGCAGGGACACGCCGTCGTTGTCGGCGACGGTCATGGAGATCTGGCCGGGGGTGGTGGTGGGCTCGATCTTGACCGAGACGTCGATGCCGCCGGTGGGGTCGTCGTCGGCCGCGGCGGGGCCGGCCAGGCCGGCGCCGGCGAGGGCGAGGCCGAGGACGGAGGCGGCGAGTATCTGGGTGGTCCGGGTGATTTTCACGTGATCATCGCTCCATTTATGGGGGGCGGGGCCGGCCGGCTGATCGGCCGGCCGGCCCCGTGTCGTGCTGAGTCGTGGCTGACGCTCCTGGGCGGTGTCCCCGTCGCCGGGACCGTGGTGACCGTGGTCACCGCCGGATGGTCACCGCCGGTGCGGCCGGCCGTTCAGTAGCGCGGCCGGCCGCGGTCAGGCGGTTCAGCGGCAGCTGGCCGCGGCGTAGTCGGCGTTGTAGGTCGAGGTGACCTGCTTGCCGTCGATCGTGGCGGTCGCCTTCACCGTGACCGTGCCGGCGTCGATCTGCCCGGCGCGGGTGTTGAAGGACTGGTAGGCCTGCTTGCCCGGAGCCACGTCGGCCACGGTCTTGGAACCGAACGGGGTGGTCAGCTCCACCGTCGCCGGGACCCCACCGTTGTTCACGGCAGTCACGGCGACGTACGTCGAGGCGCCGATGCAACGGGAAGAGGCCGTCACGGCCAGGTCGACCCCCTGCGAGGACGCGGCCTCGAACGACCAGGAGTCGACCTCGAAGAGGTCCGCCCCGTCGGGGCCGGCGTAGGTGAAGTACACGTCGTGCACGCCCGTGACGCCGTCGAGCTGGGCGGTCAGCTTCGTCCACTCGCCGAGTGGCGCGTCGACCGGGATGGTCGCCACCACGGGCGAGGTGCGGCCGTCGAGACGAACCTGGATCTTCCCGCCGGTCGCGAGGGGGCGCACCTTGGCGGTGACGGCACTGGCGCCGTCGTCGCCGAAGTCGACCTTCGCCAGCGACGTCCAGTCGCCGTTGTCGATGTCGTGCACCACGAGGTTCGGGGCCTGCGCGCCGAACTCCTCCGACCCGCCGTCGATCTTCTTCGTGGCGATGCCCTGCTGCCAGGCGATCGTCTCGGCCTCGATGACGCGGTACGGGGCGAGGTTGTGGATCTGCTCGACGCCCTTGTAGTCGCCCTTCACCTCCTTGATCGTGCCGTCGGCGTTGAAGTCGAGCTTGGCGAGGTGCGGGCTGCGGAAGCCCTGGGTGGCGCCGCCCGTGATGCGGCTGTTGAGCGTCTGGGCGTGGTAGGTGAAGTAGTACTGCCCGTCGAGCTGGAACACCGACTGGTGGTTGTTGCCGCCGGCGCCGAAGTAGGTGCCGGGGTTCTTGAAGATGATGCCCTTGTACGTTTCGGGGGTCCAGGGGCCCATCGGGCTGTCGGCCATGAGGTAGGCGATCGCCCCGGTCGGCGGGCCGTTGGGGTCGATCGCACCGCCGAAGCCGAAGTTCGACGAGTACGAGTAGTAGTACTTGCCGTCGCGCTTGAACAGGTGGCCGGCCTCGAACACGAGCGGTGCGTCGATGACCTCCGCCGAGCCCTTCGTGCTGATCATGTCGTCGCCGAGCTTGATCACGCGCGTGGACTTCGGGTGGTTGGTGTTCTCGGCGCTGCGCGTCCCGTCGTCGCCGCCACCGCCGAAGACGAGGTAACCCTGGCCGTCGTCGTCGATGAACACACCGGGGTCGAAGAGCCAGTTCTTGCCGTTGGAGGCCCCCGGAGTCGAACCCGTGATGAGCAGGCTGCCGCGCTCGTCGTGCCACGGGCCGACCGGCGAGTCACCGACGATGACGCCGGAGCCGCCGCCGTTGTTGGCGAAGTAGAGGAAGAACTTCTCCTTGCCGTCGACGACCTTGCTCTCCATGGCGGGGGCCCACGAGTTGCTCGCGTAGCGGGCGACTCCGCTCGAGCCCGCGACCGGGATCTCGCCGTGGTCGACCCAGTTCATGAGGTCGTCGGACGAGATGACCGTGATCGTGTTGATGCTGGCGTAGGTGTTGGTCGAGGAGACCCCGGTGGGACCGGGCTTGTACTCCTGCGTGTCGTTGGTCATGTAGATGTACACGCGGCCGTCGTGGACGAAGGCGTTGCCGTCGGCCCCGAACTTGTGCGAGATGAGCGGGTTGCCCTCGCCGGGGTTCTTGCCGAGCGCCTCGATGGTCGTCGACGGCACGAACTCCGCGACGGACACGTCGTCGACCTTGAAGTCCATGAGGTGCGTGTCCGGAGCGGACGCGGGGTCCGACGTCCAGGGCGTCTCGATGAAGAGCCTCGCGGTGGAGACGCTCTGCCCCGCGGGGATCGTGAAGGTGCCCTGGATGAGCCCCCACTGCCCGCGCGCCACCGTCACCGTGCCGACGTTCGTGTAGGTCCCGCCGCCGTAGTGCATGGTGGCGAAGAACTGCTTGGTCGCCGGGCTGTTGGGGTTCTCGTACTTCACCCGCGCGGTGATCGCGTACGTCTTGCCGGCCTGCACCTTGCCGGACAGGTCCTGCATCGGGCCGGAGCCGGTCGTCTTGCGGTTGGTGACGAGCACGGCGTTCGACCCGCCGTAGGCGTCCGTCGTGGGCGACAGCGTCGCACCGTCGGTCGCGTTCCCGTTGTTGACGAACCAGCTGGTGAGGCCGTCCTCGAACCCGCCGTTCACGATGATGTTCGGGGCGGCGGCCTGCACCGGCCCCGTCGTCGCGGCGACCGCCGCGGCCAGCATGGCGCCGGCCACCGCAATCGCGGCGACCCGTCGCCGGGTCGTCTTTCGCACACGCTTCAACACGAAATATCCTCCTTGGCCTCAGACTTTTCTGGGGACATGGACGCCCCGGGGCGGGTCGGCTCACTGCGATGGATGAGCGGCCGCACGCCCCGGCGAATCGCGCAGGTGCGCGCGACACGTTCATGGGGGTGCGGGGCCGGCCGGCTGGTCGGGCCGGTCGGCCCCGGGTTGTGCTACGGCGGTGTCCTCGTCGTGAGGACCGTGGTCACCGCCGGGTGGTCACCGCCGGTGCGGCCGGCCGTTCAGTAGCGCGGCCGGCCGCGGTCGGGCGGTTCAGCGGCAGCTGGCCGCGGCGTAGTCGGCGTTGTAGGTCGAGGTGACCTGCTTGCCGTCGATCGTGGCAGTGGCCTTCACCGTGACCGTGCCGGCGTCGATCTGCCCGGCGCGGGTGTTGAAGGACTGGTAGGCCTGCTTGCCCGGAGCCACGTCGGCCACGGTCTTGGAACCGAACGGGGTGGTCAGCTCCACCGTCGCCGGAACCTCACCGTTGTTCACGGCAGTCACGGCGACGTACGTCGAGGCGCCGATGCAACGGGAAGAGGCCGACACGGCCAGCTTGACCTCCGGCGAGGCGGTCTTGAGCGTGGCGAGCCGGGCCAGCTGGTAGCTGAGCGCCCGCTCCGGAGCGTCGATCTGGTTCTGGGTGCCGAACTCACCGGCCCGTGCCGCCTGCGCGCCGTCGAGCGCGGCCCGCATGCCGGCCCAGGCGTCCGCGGGGTAGTCGCGCTCGTCGAGCGTGCCCGCCTGCGCGATGGCGGCGTCGAGGGCGCTCGTGTCCAGCGCCTTGTTCTGCGACGTCAGCGTGTCGCTGAGCTTGTAGTAGTCGAAGTCGACGTGCCCGCCCTTCTCCTTCGTCGCGTAGTCGAACAGGCCGACCCGGTGTCCCATGAAGTGCGAGAGGCTGCCGTCCAGCGTCTGCGGGCCGACACGGCTGCCCAGCTGGGTCCACTTCAGCCCGTCGAGGCTGTAGTAGAACGTCGTCCACAGCTGCCCGGCGGGCGAGCTGAAGTCGAGGTCCGCCTTCACGTACACCTGGGTCGCGTCTCCCAGCGGCACCGTCGTGCCCGACACGAAGTTCTCGATCGCCGCCTGGTCGATGTCGACCGCGAACGGCTGTCCCCGGTTGACGACGCCCAGCGTGTTCTGGCCGTCGACGCGCTTGACCGCCACGTAGGAGAACCCGCGGTTGTAGGCGGCCAGGCCGGCGACGTCGCCGTTCTTCATGCCGGAGATGTCCATCCTGGTCTCGACGGACTGCCGCGGCCCGAACGTGCGCTGCGACAGCGTGTTCCGCGCCTCCTCGAACCAGGTCAGCTCGTCCTTGCCGGAGAGCTTGCCGTAGACGTACTTGCCGGTGACCACCTTGCCGGTCGTCAGCCGCAGCCATCCGTCCCGGTCGGTGAGCGACCAGTAGCGGTTGTCCGGGGCGTGGTTCCACTCCCACACCGGGTCGAGCCGCGACCCGTTGGGGGCGATCTCCTCCTTGGAGGGGGCCTCGATCGTCACCGGCTGACCGACGACCGAGACATCGTCGACGAGGTAGTCCACGCTCGACGACGCCGGCTGCGGGTTGGCCCACGGAGTCTCGACCGCGAACTTGAAGTTGTCCACGTTCGCCGTCGAGGGGACGGTGTACTGGCCCGTCACGGTCGTCCACTGCCCGGAGGGAACGTTCCCGGACGCCATCGTCTGGACGCCCGCGCCCCAGTCGGCCACCAGGTTGAACCGGATGCTGCTCGGGCCCGAGGTGTACTTGATCTTCGCCGACACGGTGTAGGTCACACCGCGCTGCACCTTGCCGTTGAGGAACTGGTTCGGCCCGGAGCCGTTGAGCGTGCGGGTGCTCACCTTCAGCGCCGCCGAGCCCGCGGCGGGGCCGGTCGTGTCACGGCTGATCGTCGCGCCGTACTGCGTGCCCCATGGCGAGACCGCGTCGGCCTCGAACCCGGGGTTCTGCAGGAGTTCGACGCCGATGAGCGAGTCGTCGTACTCGGGCGGGTCAGGGATCGTCCACTGCTCGTCCATGTACGGCCTGTGCGGAGCGTCGTTGGCGAAGTCGTCGGAGGCGACGATGCTCTTCTGCTGCTCGAACCTCTCCTCCTCCGGGCTCAGCGTGATCGGTTTGGCGAACGCGCCGCCCACCGGCACGACTCCGTTGGTGCCGAAGGTCGGCCAGCCGTCCTGCCACGTCGCGGGGATGAGCGCGGGGGTGCGCCCGATCGGGAAGTTGTCGCGGAAGAACATGCCGTACCAGTCGGTGCCGCCGTTCTCGCCCGCGATCGGCACGAGGCTGCCCTGGGCGAAGCCGTTGGAGTTGAGAACCCCGCGCGCCTCGTAGGTATTGGTGCCGTCGGCCGAGGTGTAGCGCCCGAGCAGGTCCTTGGACCGGAACATGGCGACCTGGCGTCCCTGCCCGGACGGCCAGGTGATGATGACCACGTAGTAGTAGCCGTTGATGTGGAAGACCTGGGCGCCCTCGAACAGGCCGCCGATGAACGGCTTGCCGGCGTAGTCGCCCGCGGTGAAGATGCTCGGGAAATCCTTGTCGATGCCCGACATGTCGGACTTGAGGCGCACGGCGCTCGTATTGCCCGAGCCGTAGAAGATGTAGGCCGTGCCGTCGTCGTCGAAGAACAGCGACGGGTCGTGCAGGCCGCGGCCAAGCGGCGTGCGCGTCCACTTCCCGTTCTCGACGTCGTCGGTGCTGTAGAGGTACGCGCCGCCGAGGTTGTTGGTGTTGAAGACGACGTAGAACTTGCCGTCGTGGTAGCGCAGCGACGACGCCCACTGGCCCTGGCCGTAGGAGTTCTGCCCGTTGCGCAGGGAGAACGCGTCGCCGATGTCGGCCCGGTCGAACACGTAGTTGACGATCTCCCAGTTCACCAGGTCGTACGACTTCATGATCGGCGCACCCGGGCTCAGGTGCATCGTCGTGCTGATCATGTAGTAGACGTCCCGGTGCTCCTTGCTCTCCGCGGCCGGAACGCGTTCAACGCTGATGTCGGGCACGTCGGCGTTGGTGATCGGCACGGTGTAGGTGCCGTCGCCCTTGTCGGTCGAGGTGTACGACGGCGCCGGCGACCAGCCGGCGGCGCTCGCCACACCGCCGTAGGACACGAGACCGCCGCACACGAGCGCGGCGGCCGTCGCGAGCGAGATCCTCCGGAACCGTCGGGGGATCGCCGTGGATCGGCGATTTTCGGGCACGCGAAACTCCTCTGCAGAACGATTGTCAGGACATGCCTGACGTGAGGGGGGTGGGATCTGAGTGAGCGGTCGACGGGGACGCGAGCGAACCGTCGGCTCGCGAAGGTGGAGCTCGTCCTGGGTCAGGTCGGCGTGGCGGTCCCGCTGGAAGGGGTGGAGCCTGCGGGTTCGCGTGAAGGCGATGTCCTACCGGTAGCGCGGCGTGGAGAGGCGGGCGTTCACCTCAGGTGCGCAGGTAAGGCGGTCATGAGGCGGTCGCGCATGAAGGGGGCCGTATTGGTGCGGGCGGGGCGGTGTGAAACGTTCCCGCGGAGGGGCAGGGTGAGCTGCGGCGGGGGGACCGCTCTCATCAGGGGGGCTCCTCGACCTGTTAGCGCTAACATTTCCGGCTGCCGGCAATGACGGTGATCTCCCGTGACCGTAGGTTGGGGCGGCGGGCACTGTCAAGAGTGGGAGACGTGCGCCGAGACCAGTAATGTCCTATCCGTAAGTGGGAAGATTCCCCTTTCGGCACGTCGGGGAGCGGTCCAATCTGGTGGATAACGGGAATTCGCCTACATGACCCCTCTTCGTGCCGATTTCCGATGGTTGATGACAAATTGATGACGCGTCCTCCTTATCGCGATCAAGGGCCGTACCATCCTTGGTGTACGACGAGGAGAGTGTTGTGGACGAGCACAAGGTGCCGGGGGGTGTCGACCCGTTTACACCGAGCGTCGCCCGGATGTACGACTACTACCTGGGTGGCAAGGACAACTTCGCGGCGGATCGTGAGGCCGCGAAGAAGATCATCGAGATCCTGCCCAACCTTCCCGACATCGCCCGGGAGAACCGCGAGTTCCTCATCCGAACCGTCACCCACCTCACGCGGCAGGGCATCCGCCAGTTCCTCGACGTCGGCGCCGGGCTTCCGACGCAGCGCAACGTCCATCAGGTCGCCCAGGAGCTGGCTCCGGAGTCCCGGGTCGTCTACGTGGACAACGACCCCATCGTCCTCGTCCACGCGCGGGCCATCCTCGCCGAGAACGAGCGGGTGCGCGCGGTCGGGGCGGACATGCGCGACCCCGAGGCGCTGCTGGAGCATCCGGAGGTCCGGGAGCACATCGACTTCTCCCAGCCGCTCGCCCTCCTCCTGCTCGGCGTGCTGCACTTCGTCCCGGACGACGACGAGGCCGTGGAGATCGTCTCGACGCTCCGGAAGCCCCTCGTGCCGGGCGGCTATCTGGTCGTGTCGCACGGCTCCCTCGGCGACCTGAGCGATGACCAGGAGGAGCAGGGCCGCAAGGTCTTCAGCCGCACTTCCGTCCCCGGCACCACCTCCCGCTCCTACGACCAGGTCCTCGCGTTCTTCGACGGCCTCGACCTGGTCGAGCCGGGAGTGGTGCCGCTGCACGAGTGGCGGCCCGACACCGACTTCCCCTTCGTACGGAACGGCAAGGCCGGCGCGCTCGGCGGGGTGGGCCGCGTCCGCTGACCCCCGAGGCGGCCGTCGAGCGTGATTACGGCCGCTCCGCCATGAGCGCGCTGATCCGGCCGGCGAGGCCGGGCACGTCGGCGTCCGGCGTCGGATTCAGCTGCCAGTCGGCGAGCTGCAGGGACGCCTCGACCACCGCCTTCGCCCGTTCGTGACGGCGGTCCATGTACGCGTCGAACAGCGACTGGTCGAGCCGGTCGGCGGCGAGCAGCAGCTCGGCCAGGACGGCGGCGTCCTCCAGGCACTGGGCCGCGCCCTGGGCGAGGGTCGGCGGGCAGGCGTGCGCGGCGTCGCCGGCGAGCACGACACGGCCGCGGTTCCACGGCCGGTCCACCAGCAGCGACTCGAACCACGTGTAGTTGATGCGGTCGGGGTCGGTGATGTCCTCGCGGATCTCGTCCCAGGCGCCGCCGTATCCCTCGGCGAGGGCCCGCATCTGCGCGACCTTGTCCCCGATCGCCTCCCGGGGCCTGGCCTTGTCCGCCAGGTAGGCGTACATCGTGTCCGGGCCGGTGGGGCAGTATCCGGCGATGAAACAGGGGCCGCCGTAGACGAGGTCGGTGCGCTCGACCCCGGCGGGGCGGCGGGTGTGCACGCGCCAGATGCCCATGCCGGTCGGCCGCGGGGCGACGTCGATCCCGATCAGAGCGCGCACCGCCGAGCGGATGCCGTCGGCGCCCACCACCAGGTCGTAGGTGCCGCTGGTGCCGTCGGACAGCCGCACCTCCACCTGGTCGCCGGTGTCGGTCAGCGCCTCGGCCGTCACCCCGAACCTGGTCCGCGCCCCGGCCTCGCGTACGGCGTCGGCGAGGATGGCGGCCAGTTCGGGGCGGTTCATGCCGAGGGTGGCCGGCAGGGCGGGGCCGCCGGTGCGGGCGTCGGGGATCTCCGTGAGCAGCGTGCCGTCCGGGGCGCGTAGCCCCAGCGAGTCGAACGGGAAGCCCGCGGCGGCGACCCGGTCCCACAGTCCGAGGTCGCGCAGCACCCGCAGCGCGTTGCCCTGCAGGGTGATGCCCGAGCCGAGTGCACTGGTCCCCGGCCGGATCTCCGCGATGTCCACGGTGACGCCGGCGCGGGCGAGCGGGATCGCCAGGGCCGACCCGGTGGTGCCGCCGCCGACGATGAGGACGTTGCCTACTGCTGGCATGAGTGACTCACTTCATGACGAGGGGGTTGACGGGGGAGTAGACCACGCCCTTGATCGTAAACGGGGCGGCGGCGAGTGGTCCTGGCGGTGCCCGGGTACGTGCGCGAACGGGTACGTGCGCGAACGGAGAGGGCGCCGCGAGGCCGGGCCGCACCCTCGTGGTCGCCGGTCCGCCCTCGCCGGCCCGGCTGTTCGAGTCGATCGCGCAGGACGCGCGCCGGCCCGCCGTCAACCTCTGGGCGGGAAGGGCACGTGGACGCGGCCCTCGGTGCGCATGAGCTCGAACGTCCTGCGGATGGACGCGGCGTCGTTGAGGCGCGGGAACGGGGCGTCCGGGGGAGCGGAGACCCCGAGGAAGGCGCACAGCGGTCCCCATCCCTCGCGCACGTCGAAGACCAGGAGCCGCTCGGCGGGAAGGGCGGCCAGCACCGCGGCGACATGCCGGTGGTAGGCCGCGACGGCCCGCTCCTCGTCCGGACTGTGACCGGGCCGCCAGTCCTCGCCGAAGACCGACTCGCTGATCCGCTCGAAGAGCGGCCGGAGGCTCGTCATCGCGGCGACGACGGGACGGATGGCCTCGGGCGCCTCGTCCTCGCGCATCGGCTCGCGCGGGCTGAGCGAGACCAGCGCGCGGAAGCTGGCGTACCAGCTGCGCGGGTCGCGGACCGTGAGGACGACCTTGGCGTCCGGATAGGCCCGCGCCAGCTCCCGCCAGAAGAAACTGGCGGGCCAGTCCACGCAGGACCGGAAGCCCTCGAAGACGCGTTCCCAGTCACCCGGCCCGCCCGAGCAGACGGGCAGCCACCGTTCGGCGAGCTCCGGGCGGAGCAGGACCTCGAAGGTGTGGTAGCACGGTCCGAAGCCGAGCCGTTCCAGTGCCGCCTTCGTCGACGTCGTTCCCGTGCGCGGAAGTCCCGCGCCGATGACCTCCAGCATCTGCAGGCTCCCGTCGTCGCGCCGGCTGACGCGGTAGACCATGCCCGCCCGCCGGGTGTTCTCACGGCGCGGTGACGCTCCCTCGGCACGCCGCTCCCACGATCTGACAACTTTTCGGCGTTCTCATGAAACTTTCCAAGAGTCACCACCCGTCGAGCGTGCCGGGGTGCCGCTGACGTCCTCCTCTTCGTCGGCGCAAGATTCGCGGTGATCTGCGGCTTGAGTCGCCAGAAAGTTTTAGGCACGCTTCGGAAACATTCACGTCGCCGGATCCGGTGAGGGTGTGGCATCCGCGAGCTGCGAGCAGTACGGGAGCCCGTCCCGGGCGCCATGGCCACACGTCCCGATCGGCGCAACCGGAGGAAGGACAGCTCACGTGAGACGACGCATCGTGGCCTTACTGGCCGCCGTGCTGATGCCCGTGGTCGCGGCGACCACGTTGCTGGTCACCCAACCGGCCGCCGCGGCCTCGCTGACCCGGGTGACCAGCTTCGGCAACAACCCGAGCAACCTGAACATGTACATCTACGTGCCGGACCGGGTGGCCGCCCGGCCCGCGCTGCTGGTCGCGGTCCACTACTGCACGGGCACCGCGTCGGCGCTGTACAGCGGATACTTCCGCGACTACGTGACCGCGGCCGACCAGTACGGGTACATCATCGTGTTCCCCGAGGCCACCCGCAGCGGCCAGTGCTTCGACGTGTACTCGCCCCAGGCGTTGCGGCGGGGCGGCGGCAGCGACCCGGTCGGCATCATGTCGATGGTCGACTACGCCAAGTCGCGCTACAACGTGGACCCCGGCCGCGTCTACGTCAGCGGCGTCTCCTCCGGCGCGATGATGACCAACGTGCTGGCGGCCGAGTATCCGGACGTCTTCACGGCGGGCTCGGCCTTCATGGGCGTCCCGGCGGGCTGCTTCGCCACCACCGACGGCTCCACCTGGAACAGCCAGTGCTCCGGCGGGCAGAGCATCAAGTCCGCCCAGCAGTGGGGTGACCTGGCCCGTTCGATGTACTCCGGCTACAGCGGCTCCTATCCGCGCATGCAGCTGTGGCACGGCACCAACGACACCACGCTCGCCTACCCGAACTTCGGCGAAGAGATCAAGCAGTGGACCAACCTCAACGGCGTCAGCCAGACGCCCGCGTCCACCGACAGCCCCTCGTCGGGGTGGACCCGCACCCGGTACGGCGCCACCGGCACCCAGCCGCCGGTCGAGGGCATCAGCGTCTCCGGTCAGGGGCACTCGCTGCCCCTCAACGGCATGATCTCCTATGCGATCAACTTCCTCGGCCTCACCACCACGAGCTCTCCGTCGCCGTCGCCCTCTCCGTCGCCCACACCCTCGCCCTCGCCGCCGAGCAGCCCGTCCCCGAGCCCGTCCCCGAGCCCGTCCCCGAGCCCGTCGCCGAGCCCGTCGCCGAGCCCGTCGTCCGGCCCGAGCGGTGGCCCGCCGGCCACGACCCTCGGTGCGGCCGCGGCCCGCAGCGGCCGGTATTTCGGTACGGCGATCAGCTCGAGCAGGCTGGGTGACTCGAACTACACGACGATCGCGAATCGTGAGTTCAACATGGTCACGGCCGAGAACGAGATGAAGATCGACGCGACTGAGCCGAACCAGGGCCAGTTCAACTTCAACAACGCCGACCGGATCTACAACTGGGCGGTGCAGAACGGCAAGCAGGTGCGCGGGCACACGCTGGCCTGGCACTCCCAGCAGCCGGGCTGGATGCAGTCCCTCAGCGGCAGCGCGCTGCGCCAGGCGATGATCAACCACATCAACGGCGTCATGGCCCATTACAAGGGCAAGATCCCCTACTGGGACGTGGTCAACGAGGCCTTCGACGACGGCAACGGCGGGCGGCGCGACTCCAACCTGCAGCGCACCGGCAACGACTGGATCGAGGTCGCCTTCCGCACCGCGCGGGCCGCCGACCCGGCCGCCAAGCTCTGCTACAACGACTACAACATCGACAACTGGACCTGGGCCAAGACCCAGGGCGTCTACAACATGGTCAAGGACTTCAAGTCCCGCGGCGTGCCGATCGACTGCGTCGGCCTGCAGGGCCACTTCAACAGCGGCAGCGCCTACAACAGCAACTACCGCACCACGCTGCAGAGCTTCGCCGCGCTGGGCGTCGACGTGGCGATCACCGAGCTCGACGTCGAGGGCGCCTCGTCCACCACCTACGCCAACATCGTCAACGACTGCCTCGCGGTCGCCCGCTGCGTCGGCATCACCGTGTGGGGCGTGCGCGACAGCGACTCCTGGCGCTCCAGCCAGACCCCGCTGCTGTTCGACGGCAACGGCAACAAGAAGGCCGCCTACACCTCGGTCCTCAACGCCCTCAACGCCGCCGTTCCCGACACCTCGCCCAGCCCCACTCCCCCGGTCAGCCCGAGCCCCAGCCCGACCCCGCCGGTGAGCCCGAGCCCGAGTCCGAGCCCGAGTCCGCCGGTCAGCCCGTCGCCCGGCACCTCACCCCAGCCGGGTGGATGCAGCGCGACGATGCGTACGGTGAACTCCTGGCCCGGCGGCTTCCAGTCCGAGGTCACGGTCACCGCCGGCAACTCGGCGGTCAACGGCTGGACCGTGAACTGGAGCTGGTCCGGTTCCCCGTCCATCACCCAGGTGTGGGGCGGCCTCAAGTCCGGCTCCGGCGCCTCGGTCTCGGTGCGCAACGAGTCGTGGAACGGCACGTTGTCCGCCAACGGCACCACCACCTTCGGTTTCCTGGCCAACGGCAGCGCCGAGACGTCGACGCCGACGTGCAGCGCCTCCTGACCGGTGGAACCGCGATGACGCGCTCCTGACCAGGAGGAGCGCCACGGGCACCCCCGCCACGTGCGGGGGTGCCCGTCCGCGTGCGGGGAGTCGGTTCGGCGGGCCTGCTCATCGGGTCCTTTCCACCGAATTCGGTCCTGTCGCCGATCTTCGGCGGGATACTGGGGTTTCCGAACGTGCCACCGACCCACCGGAGAGTCATGCCGCAGCCGCTGGAGCCGGGCGATCCCGCAGGCCTGGGCTCCTACCGCATCACCGGCAGGATCGGCGAGGGAGGGCAGGGCGTCGTCTACCTCGGCGAGGCTGAGTCCGGCGATGTCGTCGCGGTCAAGCTCTTCCACACGCGGCTCGGCCAGGACGCCGCGGCCCGCGCCGACTTCACCCGCGAGGCGGAGCTCGCCCGCAGGGTCGCCCGGTTCTGCACGGCCCAGGTGCTGGAATCCGGCATGGACGGCGGCCGGCCGTACATCGTGAGCGAGTACGTCGAGGGACCTCCGCTGAACCAGGTGGTGGCCGGGCGGGGGCCGTTGTCGGGCGGCGCGCTCGAACGGCTCGCCATCGGCACGGCCACCGCTCTGGTCGCCCTGCATGACGCCGGGGTCCTCCACCGGGACTTCAAGCCGCAGAACGTGCTGATCGGACCGGACGGGCCACGCGTCATCGACTTCGGGATCGCCCGCGCCCTCGCCACCACGAGCACGATGACCAGCCAGATCGTCGGCACGCCCGCCTACATGGCGCCCGAGCAGCTCGCGGCCGGCGAGCTCGGCTTCGCCCTCGACGTGTTCGCCTGGGCGTCCACGATCGCGTTCGCCGCCACGGGCCGCCCGCCGTTCGGCGCCGACGCCATCCCCGCCATCATCAACAGGATCCTCAACCAGGAGCCCGACCTGGAGGGGATCGAGGCGCCGCTGCGCGACCTGCTCGCGGTCTGCCTCGCCAAGGACCCCCGGCGGCGGCCGACCGCGCGGGAGATCGTCGACCGCCTCGTCCGCCCGCGCCACGACGCGCAAGCCGCGCAAGCCGCGCCGGTCATGCCGCCGGTCATGCAGGCCACGCCGCCGGAATCCGCCGCGCCCGGCGTGCCGGTCACGCCGGCCGTACTCGTCTCATCCGGTGTGCCGGCCGGACCCGCCTCCTCAGAGCCGCCGGCCCCGGAAACGCCCCCGCCCGGCACCGACCCGTCGTCCGGGCCGGGCATCGACCCGGGCATCGAGCCGGTCGTCGGGCCGGTCACCGTGCCGGGAGGTGGGCGGCGCAGGCGGGTCCGGGCCGTCGTCGCCGCCGTCGTCGTGGCGGCGGCAGCCACGGTGGCCGCCGTCGTCGCGCTGCTGCCGTCTGTGCACCTGCCGTTCACGGGGGCCGGGTCCGCGGCGACGGAGCGGGCGGCGGCGGTCGCCACGGCCCCGGCCACCTCGGTGGACACCGGTGGTGGCGGCTCGTCCCCGTCCGGGGCCCCTTCGCCCTCCGCCGCCTCGCCCTCCGCGTCGCCCGGCTCCTCACACCGGCCGCGGGTGCGCCGGTCCACGGCCGGGCCGGACACCACCGGGTCCGACACCACCGGGTCCGACACCACGGGGCCGGTCCCGACCCGGACGGTCACCGCACGGCCGACCGTCCGCCGCTCGAAGACGACCGCGCCGGTCCCCGCCGATTCTCCGGCGGCGAAGCCCGCGAAGCCCTCGCCCACGCCGGCCAAGCGGGTCGTGGAGCTGGGACCGGGACGCTTCACCGACTACTGCGTGAGCCTCGGCTGGGAGTGGGTCGAGTATCGAGAGACGCCCACGCCCGGCGCGTACTGCATCAAGCGGAAGGGCGACACCATGTACCTCACCCAGAGCCGGCGCGACGCGGGCTGCCGCTGGCGCTATCACGACCCGAAGGCCTTCCACCGGTTCAAGGGCAAGTCGAACTACTGCTACGCCTACCGCTGACCGCCGGGCCCTGTCCCGTCGCGCAGCGGGATGCGCAGGGTGACGGCGCCGCGCAGGTCGAGCCAGGCCGAGTCCGGGCTCCGGACCAGGCGCAGCACGACCTCTTCGCATCCGGGGCAGCGGGCCACGAGACCGGGGGCCCGGTCGTACACGCGCAGCGAGGCCACCGGGCCGGTCTGGCCGCAGGCGGCGCAGCGGCTGACGGCGGCGGAGACGTCCGCCGCGAAGATCTCGGCCAGCGGACCGGCCAGTGCGTTCCCGTCGAGGTGGTCGGCCTGCATGTCAGTCTCCCGTGGGGCCGAAGCGTTCGGTTCTGATGCGCGCGGGGTCGTGACCGAGCCCCACCAGGAGCGCCGCCGCGGACTCCACGAAGCCGGTGGGGCCGCACACGTAGCAGTCGGCCTCGCCGTACGGGCCGAGATCGGCGGCGGTGAGGCGGCCGGGCGGCCTCGAATGCCCCTCGGGGGCCCGGCGCGTGTAGGCGAGCGAGACCGACACGCCGGGATCGGGCCGCAGCAGCTCGTCGGTGTAGCAGAGCTGTTCGGGCGAGCGCACGGCGTAGACCAGCCGGAACGGCGTGTCCGCACCCGCGGCGCGGCGGGCCCTGATCATGGCCATCAGCGGCACGATGCCCGCGCCTCCCGCGACCAGCAGCACCGGCGCGGGTCCGTCCGGACGCCAGACGAACCAGCCGCCCACCGGGCCGCGCAGCTCCAGCTCGTCGCCGGGCTCCATGTCCAGGGTGAGATACGGCGAGACCTCGCCGTCGGGCACCCGCTGCACGGTCAGCTCCACGCCCTCGGGTCCGGCGAGGGAGTAGCTGCGGCGGGCGGAGTAGCCGTCCCCGGCGGTGAGCTTGACGTCGACGTGCTGACCGGCCAGATGGCCGGGCCAGTCGGGCACGTCGAAGACCAGCGTGCGGGCGGTGCCGTTCTCGTCGCGCACCTTGGTCAGGCGCGCGACGCGCCACCTAGTCATCGGCGTAGCGCTGCTCGCGCCACGGGTCGCCGTAGTTGTGGTAGCCCGCGGTCTCCCAGAAACCCGGCCAGTCCTCGGTCAGCAGCCGGATGCCGTGCACCCACTTGGCCGACTTCCAGAAGTACAGATGCGGCACGAGCAGCCTGGCCGGTCCGCCGTGGCTCGGCGTCAGATCCTCGCCGTCGTAGCGGTAGGCGATCCACGCCTTGCCGTCCATCAGGTCGTCGAGCGGCAGGTTCGTCGTGTAGCCGCCGTACGAGTAGACCAGCGCGTAGTCCGCCGTCGACTCGACGTCCTCGAAGAGCACGTCGAGGGAGACTCCCCGCCAGGTGGTGCCGAGCTTGGACCAGCTGGTCACGCAGTGGATGTCGACGACCGGCTCCTCGTACGGCAGCGCCGTCAGCTCCTGCCACGTCCACCGGTGCGTCTGCCCCGCCTCGGTGTCGATCGTGAACTCCCACCGGTCGAGCGGCACGTGCGGCGTGGGCCCGGCCGACAGCACGGGGAAGTCCTCGGCGAGGTACTGGCCGGGCGGGAGCCGGTCGTCCTCGCCCCTGCGTCTGCCGTGGAATCCGCGGGTGAAGGTGGTCACCCGAGGATCGTAGAGTCCGCCGCGACGTGCGCACCGAGCGGGGGGCGGGGGAGACCTCCGGAACCCGGTTACGGCGTCAGGACGACCCCGCGACCGCCGCCACGGCACCGCCGCGGCATCGCCACAGCACCGCCACCGTATCGACACGGCACCGCGGGATCTCCCCTCGCGCCGGGAGCCGGGGGAGCCGCCGGTCGGCGCGCGCATCGGGAAAGAGTACCTACCGGGAAAGTCCCGCCGGACGATGATCGAATCCACTACGCTCTGCGCGTCTGAAACTGGGAGGATTCGGGATGCCCCTCATCTACGGCGGGTTCGGTCTGGTTCTGCTCGCCTTGTGGATCTTCTGCCTGTTCGACGTGATCATCACGGCGGAGCAGGACTGCCGCAACCTGCCCAAGGGGTTGTGGATCCTGATCGTCCTGTTCCTCCCCGAGATCGGGTCGATCCTGTGGCTGGTCGCGGGCCGGCCGCAGACCGTTTCGCGGCCCGGCGGGCCGCCGTACAAGGGCGACACCGGGCGCTTCCCCGAGTACGACCGGCCGGGCCGGTTCGTCCCCTCCAACCCCGACGACGACGAGGAGTTCCTCCGCCGCTGCCGGGAGCGGGCCGAGGAGCAGCGCCGCGCCTACCACGAGCGGCAGCAACAGACGGAGAAGAACAAGGACGAGTAGCGGCGGGCCGGCGCCGGGTCGCCGGCGAGATCCTGCACGTCGACGGCGGCATGAGCGCCGGCCACCGAGCATCCGATGAAGACCGGCACGGACACTGAGGCGATCTTGCGATTCAGCGGGGGTGTCCCGGCGTCGCCGCGCGCATGGCTGGGGAGCAGTCACGTATCAGGTGGCCACACGGAGGTCGTGTGCGGCTCCGGGCGCGGCGAACTCCAGAAGCCGGGTGCCTTCCGCCTCGACCTCGGCGCGTTCGGCGGCGGACAGCGGCCAGAAAGAGTCGATCTCCAGAGTCGCCGACGTCCTGTGCGTGTCGAGTTTCCACGCGCCCCTCACCTGGCCGTCCACCAGGAAGGTCGCGCGCATGCCGTTGCGCGTGCCCACGCGTCGGCGGGCTTCGTCTGAGATCACGCGGGTGCGGTCAGCATGGGAGGCCAGCAGGTTGTCGTACTCGGGCAGGAAGCGAACCGGGGCGGGGACGTCGGCGCCGGGGCGCGGCGCGTCCGGCAGGTCGAACAGCTCCACTCCATGCTCGTCGCGGAAGACGGCCAGTCGTGGCCGCAGTCGCTCCATGACGGCGTGCAGCCGGGTCAGGCCCGCCCACGTCTGCACATCCTTGACCGAGGCCGGGCCGAACGCCGCGAGGTAGCGCAGCACGATCCGTTCGGGGTCGGGCGCGGGGGCGGGCGCGGTTCCCGTCCAGGGCGCCGCCATCGCGTACCGCGTGGCACCGCCGACGCCCCAGACGGCGCGTGGCGGCACCTGAACCAGTGGCACCCGGTTCCGCACCACTGTGGCGAGCGCGCGGGGCTCGCGGTCGGGCCATCGCTCGTTCAGCGCCTGCCCGAGTTCTTTGGGAGTGAGGTGCCGCTCGTCGAGCAGGGCGCGCCCCGCCTCCACCACCGCCGCGAGGTCCAGGCCGGCCAGGGCCTTCTTGTACGCGGTGTCCAACTCCCGGTCGAGCGCGGGCTGGACCCATGTCCGCAACGAGTGGCAGTCCGCCGCCGTGACCAGGTGGACGGTGCTGCGCATCAGCGCGACCCGCACCACCTGGCGCCCTGTCAGCGCGTCCGCCAGGTCATCGGTGCAGAACCCCCGCACCCTGGTCCAGAGCCCGAAGTAGGGCGCGTACGGAGCCTGCGCCTGCATTCCGGCCAGCCGCGCGATCACCTCCTCGGCTGTCGCGTCGATCCGCTCCAGCAGCATCTGGCGGGCCAGCAGTGCTCGCCCCAGCTCGCGCCGCTCCAGCATCGGCGGCATTGCCGACTCCTTTCGGTTGTCGAGGCAGGGGGACGGCGGTCGTCCGTCCCCCTGCCCCGGTCGGTCAGCCGCCGAAGTCGGCCTTGTGATCCGTGGTCCACTGGGCGTAGGTGCGCGCGGGGTGCCCGGTGATCTGCTCGACGACGTCGTTGACCGGCGCCGGCTTCCCGACCGCCTTCGCCATGAGACCGAACAGCGCCGCCAGGAACTCGGCGTCCATGAACTGACTCATCTGCGCTCGCACGGGCTCGGGATCGAGGTCCTCGACGGTCAGCGTGCGTCCCAGCGTTTCGCCCAGGATGCGTACCTGCTGTGCCTGGGTCAGCGACTCGGGGCCGGTCAGGTCGTAGGCCCGGCCCGCGTGCCCGCCGCCGGTCAGGATCCGCACGGCCACCTCGGCGACGTCCCGCTCGTGCACGGCGCTGAAGGCGGCTTCGGTGTACGGCGCGCGGATCACATCGCCGCCCGGCAGTTGCATCGCGAACGTCAACGAGTTGACGGCGGGGAACAGCAACCGCAGGAACGTCCACTCGATCCCGGAGGCCTCGATGGCCCGCTCGACGTAGCGGTGGTATCGGGCGATCACGTCGGGCTGCCGCCCGGCCCCCGCGTCGACGGCCCCCGACGACAGGAACACCAGCCGCCGCACACCGGCCTCGCGCGCGGCCTCCAGGAGCGGGGCGACGTCGGCTCCGTACTGCAGAACCAGGAAGGCGGCCTCGACACCGTGCACGACCGCCGGCAGCGTCTCGGGTTTGGTCAGATCACCCTGGACGACCTCGACGCCCTCGGGCAGCCCGGCCTTCTCGGGAGACCGGGTCAGCGCACGCACCGGCGCCCCGGCGCGGACGAGCTCCTCAACCGCCTGACGTCCGAAGTGAGCCGTGGCGCCAACGACCAGATACATGAAGGGTTTCCTTTCACCCGAGATGAACAGCGTGAATCCGGAACAGGGTGATCGCGGTGCCGTTCGTTGTGGTCATCACGATAGAAAGCAATTAGGCACAGTTCGTTCCTAATTGCCTGGCAGACTTCGGGGAATGTTGGAAACCTCGGCGCGGCTGCTGCGCCTGCTCTCCCTGCTGCAGACACCCCGCGAGTGGACCGGCGCCGAGTTGGCCGAGCGGCTGTCGGTCAGCACCCGGACCGTCCGCAACGACGTGGACCGCCTGCGAAACCTCGGTTATCCGGTGCACGCCGGGCGGGGCGCCGTGGGCGGCTACCGGCTCGGCGCCGGGGCCACGCTGCCGCCGCTGCTGCTCGACGACGAGGAGGCGGTCGCCGTCGCGATCGGGCTGCGGACCGCCGCCGGTGGCACCATCACGGGGGTCGAGGAGACCTCGCTGCGTGCGCTCGCCAAGCTGGAGCAGGTGTTGCCGTCCCGGCTCCGGCGCCGGGTCAGCACCCTCCAGCAGTACGCCGTCGCGGTGCCCAGGGACGAGCCCGGCCCGCGGGTCGACGCGGACACCCTGACCACGATCGCCACCGCCTGCCGGGACCATGAGCGACTGCGGTTCGACTACCGCAGTCACGACGGTTCGGACAGCCGGCGGGACGTCGAGCCCTACCGGCTGGTCAACTGGGGGAGACGGTGGTATCTCATCGGCTTCGACGTCGCGCGGGCCGGCTGGCGGACGTACCGGATCGACCGGATCAGCCCGCGTACCCCGACGGGTCCCCGGTTCACCCCACGCGAGCTGCCGGAGGACCCCGTCGACCAGGTGCGCCGGGGAGTGTCCTCGGCCGCCTGGCGATACCGGGCCCAGGTCATCATGCACGCGCCGGCCGAGCTGGTCGCCGAACGGATCAACGCGGCCATCGGCACCGTCACGCCGATCGACGACAGCCGGTGCCTGCTGGACACCGGCGCCGGCAGCATCGAGGCGCTCGCCGTCCACCTCGGCCTGCTCGGCATCGACTTCACCGTGACAGAGCCGCCGGAACTGGTCGAACTCGTACGTGCCCTCGCGTGCCGATACCACCGCGCCACCATGCGCTGATCGCCCGCATGGCGAGAACATCGTCTGGGTCCTGAAACGACGAACGTCCGGGCCGGCCCGTGGGGGCCGGCCCGGACGTCATGTCAGGCTCAGACCAGGTCGTACCGGTCGAGGTTCATCACCTTGTCCCACGCCCGGACGAAGTCCTTCACGAACTTCTCCTTGGCGTCGTCGCTCGCGTAGACCTCCGCGACCGCGCGCAGCTCGGAGTTCGCCCCGAAGACGAGGTCGGCCCGGGTGCCGGTCCACTTGACCTCGCCCGTGGCGGGGTCGCGCCCCTCGAACGTGGTCTGGTCCTCCGACGTCGACTTCCACTCCGTGCCCAGGTCGAGCAGGTTGACGAAGAAGTCGTTGGTCAGGACCCCGGGGGTCTCGGTGAAGACACCGAGCTTCGACTGCTGGTGGTTGGCGTCCAGAACGCGCAGGCCACCGATGAGGACCGTCATCTCCGGAGCGCTGAGGTTCAGGAGGTTCGCCCGGTCGACCAGCAGATATTCGGCCGGCAGCCGGTTGCCCTTCCCGTAGTAGTTGCGGAACCCGTCGGCCGCCGGCTCCATCGCGGCGAACGACTCGACGTCCGTCTGCTCCTGCGACGCGTCCACGCGTCCCGGAGCGAAGGGGACCGTGACGTCGTAACCGGCGTCCGCGGCGGCCTTCTCGACGGCGGCGCACCCGGCGAGCACGATCACGTCGGCGAGGGAGACCTGCTTGCCACCGGTCTGGGCGGCGTTGAACGACTGCTGGACGCCCTCCAGGGTGCGCAGCACGGTCGCGAGCTGCTCGGGGTCGTTGACCTCCCAGCCGCTCTGCGGCTGCAGGCGGATGCGCGCGCCGTTGGCGCCGCCGCGCTTGTCGCTGCCGCGGAAGGACGCGGCCGACGCCCACGCGGTGGACACGAGCTGGGAGACCGACAGGCCCGAGGCGAGGATCTGGCCCTTGAGGTCGGCGATGTCACCGGCGTCGACGAGCTCGTACGTCCGCTCCGGGAGCGGGTCCTGCCACAGGAGCACCTCGGACGGGACCTCCGGGCCGAGGTAGCGGACGACCGGGCCCATGTCGCGGTGGGTCAGCTTGTACCAGGCGCGGGCGAACGCGTCCGCGAACTCGTCGGGGTTCTCGTAGAAGCGCCGCGAGATCTGGCCGTAGATCGGGTCCACCTTGAGCGCGATGTCGGTCGTCAGCATGGCCGGTGCGTGACGCTTCGACGGGTCGTGGGCGTCGGGAACGGAGCCCTCGCCGGCGCCGTTCTTCGGCTTCCACTGCCACGCGCCGGCCGGGCTCTTGGTCAGCTCCCACTCGTAGCCGAACAGGTTCCAGAAGAAGTTGGTGGACCACTTCGTGGGCGTCGAGGTCCAGGTGACCTCGATACCGCTGGTGATCGTGTCGGCGCCCTTGCCGGTGCCGTAGCTGTTCTTCCAGCCCAGGCCCTGCTGCTCGATCGGGGCGGCCTCGGGGTCGACACCGACGTTGTCGGCCGGGCCCGCGCCGTGGGTCTTGCCGAAGGTGTGCCCACCGGCGATGAGGGCGACCGTCTCCTCGTCGTTCATCGCCATGCGGCCGAACGTCTCACGGATGTCGCGGGCCGCGGCGAGCGGGTCCGGGTTGCCGTTCGGGCCCTCCGGGTTGACGTAGATGAGGCCCATCTGGACCGCGGCGAGCGGGTTCTCCAGCTCACGGTCGCCGCTGTAGCGCTCGTCACCGAGCCAGGTGGTCTCCGGGCCCCAGTAGACGTCGTCGTCGGGCTCCCAGGCGTCCACCCGGCCGCCGGCGAAGCCGAAGGTCTTGAAGCCCATCGTCTCCAGGGCGACGTTGCCGGTGAGGACCAGGAGGTCGGCCCACGAGATCTGCTTGCCGTACTTCTTCTTGATCGGCCACAGCAGCCGGCGGGCCTTGTCGAGGTTCGCGTTGTCCGGCCAGCTGTTGAGCGGGGCGAAGCGCTGCTGGCCCGATCCCGCGCCGCCGCGGCCGTCGCTGATCCGGTAGGTGCCCGCGGAGTGCCACGCCATCCGGATCATGAGCGGCCCGTAGTTGCCGAAGTCGGCCGGCCACCAGTCCTGCGAGGTCGTCAGCACCTCCGCGATGTCCCGCTTGACCGCCGCGAGGTCGAGGGACGTGAACGCCTCGGCGTAGTCGAAGCCCTCATCGAGGGGGTTGGCCACGGCGGGGTTCTTGGCGAGGATCTTCAGGTTGAGGCGCTCCGGCCACCACTGGTGGTTGGCGCTGCCCTGGGTCGGGTGCGGGGCGCGCGTGTGCGCGACCGGGCAGCCGCCTTCGCCCTCCGTCTTCGGGTCGACAACGATTGCGTCGTGGTTCTCAGTCAAGGCAATCCTTCTGAACTAGCTGGATCATGGGGCTCACGAAGTGCGAAGGGTGGAACAGCCGGGGCACACGCCCCAGTAGATGACGTCGGCCTCGTCGATCATGAAGCCGTGTGTCTCGGACGCGGAAAGGCACGGCGCCTCGCCGACCGCACAGTCGACGTCGGCGACGACACCACACGACCGGCACACGACGTGGTGGTGGTTGTCGCCGACGCGGCCCTCGAACCGCGCCGGGCTGCCGGCCGGTTCGATGCGACGTACGAGCCCCGCCGCGGTGAGCGCGTGGAGAGCCTCGTACACGGCCTGTAGAGAGACGTGGCCCACGCGATCGCGCACCCCGGCGGCGATCGCCTCGACGTCGAGGTGGTCACCGCTGCGGACGGTCTCGAGCAGTGCGACGCGGGCGGCCGTCACCCGCAGGCCGGCCCCGCGCAGCTCCTCGGCGGTCGTCGGAGTCCTGGGCGCGATCATGGCGCTAACAATATCGCCCTAAACACGAAGAGTTCAAGAGAGCGAATTACCCAAATATTAGGGTCTCTAAGGTGATGTACGTCTCATTACGGCACGCGCGCCGTGCGAGCGGTGCCGGGAGCGTCACGGACATGCCGGCGCCCACCCCCGGGGGCAGGGGGTGGGCGCCGGGAGCCGGATGGGTTACTTGAGGATCGGGTAGCGGCGGACGAGTGGGGTGGCGGCCCATTGGGTGCCGAGTCCGAGGGTGGTGCCGGCGCCGGTGAGGGCGAGTCCGATCAGGACGATGGCGTAGATGATGTGTTCGTCCATGAAGGGGTTGGTGGTCAGGGGCAGCTCGGCGGCCCACATCATGAGCAGGAGCAGTCCTGCGGTGGTGGCGGCGATGCGCATGCCCACGCCGAGGATGAGGGCGGTGCCGATTGCGGCGAGGCCGGTCATGAACAGCCAGTCGACCCAGGGCTGGCCGGCGAGGGTGGTGAACAGGCCGCCGAAGGTGTGGTCGGCGGTGCCCTTGAGGAAGCCGGCGGTGGGGCTGCCGCCGTTGGTCCAGGCCTTGGCGGCGGGGGTGGCCAGGCCCCAGCCGAACAGCTTGTCCAGGAAGGCCCACAGGAACACCCAGCCGATGGCGATGCGGGCGGCGGCCCACACGTAGCGGACCGGGCCGGCGGTGGTGGCGGGGATCGTGTCGCCGTGGGTGCGGGGGGCGGGGACGGTGACGGCGGTGGGAGCGGCGTCGTGGAGGCGGTGGTTCCTCTGGTTGCGCTCTTGGGTGGTGGCCATGACCGGCCCCTTTCAACGTTCTTGCTCTCTTGGTGACGTCTCAAGGAAACCGCGATCACCGGGTGTGCCACAGGAGCCGTACGGCACGCTCCGGCCGTCCCGAAGTCCCGTGATCGCGGGACCTTCGGCCCAACCGGTTCCCCGGCTGAGGAATGCCGGCGGAACGGGTGACGCGGGACCCGTACGGAAAGGTCCATGGGCCCTGCCCGGCCGGTCCGGCAGCCGGGCACCGTTGGACGAGTCCGGCGGTGCGACCGGGTTCAAGGCGCTCTGGAGGATCGACGCGCAGTGGGCGGGCATGGCGCGGTGCCTCAAACGCCGGTAGAGCCTTTCGTCGGCTTGCGCAAAGGCCGGTCGCGGCGCTGCCTTCCAGAGCACGCGCGGGGGTACCTACGCACCAGTCCGTGGTTTCCGAGGAGGGGAATCCTCCCATGAGCACAATGACCGAGCACCATCAGCACACGGAACACGATCACCGGCACGGCGCCGGGTGCGGCCATGTCGCGGTGCCGCACGGCGACCACGTGGACTACGTCCACGACGGCCACCTGCACCGGGTGCACGAGAACCATGTCGACGAGTGCGAGGCGAGCGGGCACGCCGTGCACGACGTGCACGACCACGAGCACGGGCCGGAGTGCGGGCACGTGGCCGTGCCGCACGGCGACCACGTCGACTACATCCACGACGGGCACCGTCACGTCCGCCACGACGGTCATTGGGATGACCACTGACCTCAGCCCCAGCCGGGGTCTGCCGGCGGGGAGCGGACGATGCGACCGGCGCTCGCGGCGCCGCTGATCGCCGCGACCGGCCCGGCGGGCGGGGCCGACCTGGTCGCGGCGCGGACCCAGATGGCCCTGTCCCTGGGCTGGCACATCATCGTCGCGTGCCTGGGGGTGGGCATGCCCGCCCTCCTGCTGTTCACCGAGTGGCGGGGGCTGCGCCGAGGCGACGACGACTACCTGCGCCTCGCCCGGCGCTGGGCGAAGGCGGTGGCCGTCCTGTTCGCCGTCGGGGCCGTGTCGGGCACGATTCTCAGCTTCGAGATGGGCCTGCTGTGGCCGGGCCTGATGGGCGCGTACGGCCAGGTGATCGGGCTTCCGTTCGCGCTGGAGGGCATCGCGTTCTTCCTTGAGGCGATCTTCATCGGGATCTACCTCTACGCGTGGGACCGGCTCTCGCCCAGGGCCCATCTGCTGAGCGGGGTGCCGGTGATGGTCGCCGGTGTGGCCTCGGCGTTCTTCGTCGTCTCGGCCAACGCGTGGATGAACCAGCCGCGCGGTTTCGTCCTCCAGGGCGGCCGCGTCACCCACGTGTCGCCCTGGGCGGCCATGTTCAACCCCGCCACTCCGCCGCAGACCATCCACATGATCGTCGCGGCGTTCATGGTGTCGGGCTTCGCCACCGCCTCGGTCTACGCCGTGGCGCTGCTGCGCGGGCGGCGGGACCGCTACCACCGCCTCGGTTTCCTGGTGCCCTTCACCGTCGCGGGGGCGCTGGCGCCCGTCCAGATCCTGGTGGGCGACTACGCCGCGCGTTTCCTCGCCCGCTACCAGCCCACCAAGCTCGCCGCCATGGAAGGACTGACCAGGACCGGCCCGCACGCGCCGCTGAGCGTCGGCGGGATCTTCGTGGACGGCCGTCTGCGCCACGCATTCGAGATCCCCAACGGACTGTCGCTGCTGGTGGGCTACAGCCCGGACACCGTCGTGCAGGGGCTGGACCGCACGCCGCCCGCCGACCGGCCGCCCGTCACGCCGGTCCACCTGTGCTTCGACGCGATGGTCGGCATCGGCGTCCTGCTCGTGCTGCTGGCGGTCTGGCTCGCCTTCAGCTGGTGGCGCCGGCGCGAGATCCCGCGCTCCCGCCTGTTCCTGTGGCCGGCGGCCGCCTCCGGCGTGCTCGCCGCCGTCGCCGTCGAGGCGGGCTGGGTGGTGACCGAGGTCGGCCGTCAGCCGTGGGTCGTGTACGGCAGGCTGCGCACCGCGGACGCGGTCAACCCCGCGCCCCATCTGTGGGCGGGACTGCTGCTGCTGGTCGCCGTCTACACGGTCCTCACGGTGTCGACGGTGTACGTGCTGCGGCTCATGGCCCGCGCCCGGCCGGTGGCCGCGCCGCAGGAACGGGAGACGGCCTGATGGAGGCGGCGCAGGTCCTGCTCGGGGTCATGTGGGCCGGCCTGACCCTGTACGCGCTGCTCGGCGGCGCCGACTTCGGCGGCGGCCTGTGGGACCTGCTGGCCGGGGGCAGCCGGGCGGGCCTGCCCCAGCGGCGCCTCGTCGAGCACTCGATCGGCCCGGTCTGGGAGGCCAACCACGTCTGGCTGATCTTCGTGCTCGTGGTGTTGTGGACCGGTTTCCCGCCGGTCTTCGCGGCGGTGATGTCCACGCTCTACATCCCGCTCACGCTTGCCGCGTTCGGGATCATCGGCAGGGGAGCCGCGTTCGCGTTCCGCAAGAGCAGCACCGAGCTGTGGCAGCAGCGCCTGTTCGGCGCGGCCTTCGCGCTGTCGTCGGTGCTCACGCCGTTCTTCCTCGGCACGGTGGCCGGGGCCGTCGCGTCCGGCCGGGTGCCGCCCGGCCTGGCCAGGGGAGGCCTGGTGGGCGCGTGGGTCAACCCGACCTCGATGCTGGGCGGCGTCCTGGCGGTGGCCGTCTGCGCCTGCCTGGCCGCGGTCTACCTGTGCGACGACGCCGTGCGCTCCCGCCTGCCCGGAATGGCCGAGGTCTTCCGGCGCAGGGCGCTGGCCGCGGCCGCGGTCACCGGTGTGGTCGCCCTGGGCGGCATCGGGGTGCTGCGCGCCGACGCCCCCCGGCTCTTCACCGGCCTCACCCACCGCGCGCTGCCGCTCGTGCTGGCGAGCGCCGTGCTCGGCGTCGTCTCCATCGTGCTGCTGTGGCTGCGGCGCTACCTGCTCGTCCGCGGCACCGCGGCCCTGGCCGTGGCCGCCGTGATGTGGGGGTGGCCGATGGCGCAGTATCCGCTCATGCTGCCGCCGGCGGTGTCCTTCCGGCAGGCGGCGGCGGAACCGGCGGTGATCACGGCGGTCCTCGCCGTCGCCGGGGCGGGCGCGCTGCTGGTGCTGCCGTCGATCGCGTGGCTGCTCGCCGTCCAGCACCGCCTGCCGTTCGAGCGGGGCGGCCCCAGCTGAGCCGTGCCGACGGCGGGCGCCAGGGGCCGTCCCGACCTGCGGAGATAGGCTGGGCGAAGGGGTCGGAGAATGCGTGATCTGTTGCGGGAGTCGCGCCGCCCCCACCGCGTGCGCGAGCACCCGTACGCCCCCTGGTTCGCCGTGGGCGCGGTGTGCATCGGCGCGTTCATGGGACAGCTGGACGCGAGCATCGTCACCCTGGCGTTCCCGGCGCTGGAGCGGGAGTTCGGCGCCTCGCTGGCGGCCGTTCAGTGGGTGTCCCTGGGCTACCTGCTGGTGCTGGTCGCGTTGCTGGCCGGGGCCGGCAGGCTCGCCGACGTGGCGGGCCGCAAGCTGGTCTACCTCTACGGCTTCGTCGTGTTCACGGTCGCCTCGGCCGCCTGCGGACTGGCGCCGTCTCTGGCGGTGCTGGTGGCCTGCCGGCTGGTGCAGGCGGCGGGCGCGGCGATGCTCCAGGCCAACAGCGTGGCCCTGGTCGTGTCGAGCGTCCCCCGGGCGCGGATGCGGGCCGGCCTCGGCATGCAGGCGGCGGCCCAGGCGCTCGGCCTGGCCCTGGGGCCGGCCCTCGGCGGAGTGCTCGTCGCCACGGCGGGATGGCGCTGGGTGTTCTGGATCAACGTGCCGGTCGGCTGCGCGGCCGTGGTCGCCGGGCGTTACCTGCTGCCGCGCACACGGCAGCGGGGGAGGGGCGGCCGGTTCGACTGGCAGGGGCTGATCCTGCTCGCGGCCTCCACCAGCGCCCTGCTGCTCGCCGCCTCCGTGATCTCGGGCCTGGAGCTGCCGTCCTGGTCGGTCCCCGTCCTGCTCGCCGTCGCCGCCGGCGCCGCGATCGGCTTCTGGCGGTGGGAGGCGCGGGCGCCGTCCGCGCTCATCGACACCGTCCTGCTCCGCGACCGGGTCGTCGCGGCGGGGCTCGCCGGAGCGCTGGGCGGCTACCTGGTGCTGTTCGGCCCGCTGGTGTCGATCCCGCAGGTCCTCGTGGCCGGTGGGACCGGCGAACTCGTCGCCGGCCTGGTCCTGACGGCCCTGCCCGGGGGCTTCGCGGCGAGCGCCCTCATAGGCGACCGTCTGCTGCCCCGGGCCTGGGGCGACCGGCGCAGGTGCGTCGTCGGCGCCGTGGCGGCGGCCGCCGGCTGCGCGCTGCTGGCCGCGGATCCCGCCGCCGAAGGCTGGGCCGTGGCCGGCCTGACGCTGACGGGCGCGGGGCTCGGCCTGTTCGTGCCCGCCAACAACACCGTTGTCATGGCCGCCGTCCCCGAACGGCTGTCCGCCACGGCCGGCGGCATGGTCAACATGGCGCGGGGCATCGGCACGGCGCTCGGCATCGCCGCGGTGACCCTGGCCCTGCACCTCGCGGGGGGCTCCCACGCGGCGGGCGCCCACGCCGCCCCGGCCGTCCTGGCGGCCGTGGCGCTGCTGGCCGCCCTCACCGCTTCGGGCAGGGTGGTGCGGCCGGGGGCCGGCCCCTACCCTGGTCGCTCATGACGAGCGTGCGAAGGGGCGATCCCCGTGAGCGATGAGGATGTGGCCGCTCTGCTCCGGGAGATCTGCCTCGGCCTGCCGGAGGCCGTGGAGAAGCCGTTCGGGGGCCATACCGCGCCCTCCTACCGGGTCGGCGACAGGTTGTTCGCGATGACCGGTGAGGATGGGCGGTCGCTGACGTTCAAGGCCGGGCCGGGGGTGCAGAACGCCCTCGTGGCCTCCGACCCGGAGCGTTTCTTCGTCCCGCCGTACGTCGGCCGCAACGGCTGGGTGGGCGCGCGCCTGGACGTCGGGCAGGACTGGGACGAGATCGCCGGGCTGATCGAGGACAGCTACCGGTTGATCGCGCCGAAACGGCTGGTCCGGCTCCTCGACGAACGACCGGCTATTCGGCCGGCGCCTCACAGCGGCGGGTAGCTCCAGTGGTCGTCATCGCGCCGGGGCCGGGGGCTGGGTGACGCGGGCGCCGGTCACGACGAGGCCCAGGCAGACCAGGGCCGCGGCCGCCACCGCCGCCAGCATGACGGGGTAGGAGAGCCACGACGACAAGGTGGCCAGCACGGTGGGGAGCAGGAAGCCCGCGTAGGCGAGCATGTAGTAGATGCCGGTCAGGCCGGCCAGGTCGTCGGGGCCGGCCATGCGCTGGATCTCCAGCAGCCCGGAGACCACCGCGATGCCGTAACCGGCGCCCAGGACGGCCGCGGTGACGGCCGCGAGCCACGGCGACAGCAGCACCGCGTTTGCCGCGCACAGCGCCGCGCCGAGGAGCATCACCGCCATCGCCGCCATCGGAGCCCGTCCCGTACGGGTTCCCGCCTCGCCCTTGCCGGCCTCGCCGTTTCTCGCTTCACGGTTTCCCGCATCATGGTTTTCCCTATCACCGTGCAGCCACCTGGCCACCGGCTGCACGGCCGCGCCCGTGCCCAGGGCCAGCACGGTCAGCCCGGTCGCGTACGCCGGCCCCCAGTCCCCGACGCGGAAGCCCACCAGCTGGGGCATGACCGCGTACGCCAGTCCGGCCGCGCCGAACACCCACGGCGCCATCGGCAGGACCACGAGCCGGAACCGCCTGCGGGCCGGCGCGGGGACACGCAGGTCGTCGACCAGCGCCGTGAGGAGCTGCCGGACCGAACCCGACGCGTGCGCGAGCGGCGGCCGCGTCTCCGGCACCCGCAGGAGCAGCACGGGTATCGCCACGGTGATGAGGAGGTGGACGGCGTACGGGCTCACCATGGGCCACGGCCCCCACTGGGCCAGCACGCCCGCGACACCCGCGCCGAGACCGAATCCCGCCGTCTGGAACAGGGAGGAGCGGCGGGCGGCGAGCCCGCCGCCGGCCCCGCCCGACAGCTCCTTCACCCAGCTGCTGCCCACCGACATGGCGATGCCGACCGCGAAGCCGGTGATCAGCCGTCCCGCGTAGATGGGCCAGGCGCTCTGGCCGCCGAAGCTGAGCACCAGGCTCGCGACGGCCGAGGCGGCGGTGCCGGCCACCAGCACGGGACGTCGCCCGCGCCGGTCGGAGACGGGCCCGGCGAGCAGGAGCCCCGGCACGAGTCCGACGACGTACGCGCCGAGGAAGGCGTCGACGCTGAGCGTGGAGTAGCCGCCCAACCGGCGGTACATCAGCAGCAGCGGGGTGAACTGGTTGCCGCCCCAGCCGCAGGCGAACATCGCCGCGGCGACGGTCCGCCAGGAGTCCGGCCGGAGTGCTTGGGCGGGAGCGCGGGCAGATGCGTGGGCAGATGCGGTGGCAGGCGAGGGGGCGGCCTGCCGGGGTTCCGGCATCCGCTGGGTTCGGGGCATGGAAAAGTCAGACCTTCACGAGAAGTGTGCGTGAGACGCGGTCAGCGGTCGTCGCGGCCGGCGGCGTAGGGCGAGCCGTGCGTCGCGGTGAGATGACCGAGCAGGGCCGAGGCGAAGGCCGCGCTGTCGCCGTCGAGGAGGTGGCGGAGGAGGGCCTCGTGCTCGTCGGCGAGCAGGGACAGCCGCTCCGGCCGCGGGCGCAGCGCGGTGATGCTCATCCGCCGCTGCCGGTCGCCGAGCGTGGCGTAGAACCGGCCGGCCAGCCGGTTTCCCGACGCTTCGACGATGCACCGGTGAAACGCCTCGTCCGCGTCGGCGAACCGGCCGATGTCCGCCGCCTCGGCGAGGGCCCGCTGACGCCGCAGCAGTTCCCGCATCCTCTCGTGGTGATCGCCGCGCAGGCCGATTCGCGCGATGCGCTCCGCCGCGGACCGCTCAAGGGCCAGCCGCAACTCCAGGACGTCCGCGGCCTCTCCCGGCGGCACCGGCACCACCACCGCACCGCGCTTGGGGTGCAGCGCCAGCAGTTCCTCCGACTCCAGCCGCAGGAACGCCTCCCGGACGGGCGTTCTGCTCACGCGTACGCGTTCGGCGATCTCGCCCTCGCTGATGAGGCTCCCGCCGGGCAGTTCGCCGGACAGGATCAGCTCCTTGGTCACGGCGTACGCGGTGTGGGCGGCGGACGGGCGCTTCGCGGGATCGGCCATGCGAGGAGCGTAGCAGCCATGGATACAAGCTTGTATCTATGGGTCGTCACGGCGCGCCGGGGCGCCGCCCGCCCTGACTGGAGGCTTTTCTCGCGCAGGGGAACGTGATACAGATCACAGAGGAAGCGGAATTTTCAGTCGGTTGAGGAGGCTTTGTCGCGGTATGAGGTTCTTCCCGGTGATCGTGTGGCTCGTTGAGCGGCTGCACGTCGACCTGTGCCGCGTGAGCAGTCGTCTCTGTCCCTGAGCGCAGTCACCACTCCCTTCCCCCTCACCTCGCATGCCGCCTCGGCGTCAGCATGCCCTTCTGCCGGAGTCTCGTACGTGAAGAAACTCTCCTTTTCCCTGCAGTTGCTCCTCGGTCTGGTGATAGGCGTCGCTCTCGGGTTCGTCGCCCGCGCCGGTGACGTCACCTGGCTCACCGCCACCCTCACCGAAGTAGGCAAGATCTTCGTCCAGCTCCTCAAGCTCGCGGTCGCGCCGCTGGTCTTCACCGCGGTCGTCGTCAGCGTGGCCAACCTCCGGAACGTCGGCGGCGCCGCCAGGCTCGCGGGTAAGACGTTGCTGTGGTTCCTGATCACCTCGCTGATCGCGGTGGCCTTCGGCATCGGCCTCGGCCTGATTCTCAATCCCGGCCAGGGCGTCACCATCTCCACCGCGGGGGCCAAGGCCCCGGAGAATGCGGGTACCTGGCTGGACTTCCTGACCGGCATCATCCCGACCAACATCGTCACCGCCTTCACCGAGCTCAACGTCCTCCAGATCGTCTTCCTGGGGGTCGTCCTCGGCGCCGCCGCCCTGGCGGTCGGCGACAAGGCCGAGCCGTTCCTCGACTTCAGCCGGTCCATCCTCGACCTGGTGCAGAAGGCTCTGTGGTGGGTCATCAGGCTGGCCCCGATCGGCACCGCGGGTCTGATCGGCAAGTCGGTGGCCAGCTACGGCTGGGACCTGCTCGCCCCGCTCGCGAAGCTCAGCGCGGGTGTGTACATCGGCTGCCTGCTGGTGCTCCTGGTGAGCTACCCGGTGCTGCTCGCCTTCGTCGGCAAGGTCAGCCCGCTCACCTTCTACCGAAAGGCCTGGCCCGCGATCGAGCTGGCCTTCGTCTCCCGCTCCTCGGTCGGGACCATGCCGCTCACCCAGCGGGTCACCACCGAGCGCCTGGGCGTGGACCGCGGCTACGCCGCCTTCGCGGTGCCGTTCGGAGCGACCACCAAGATGGACGGCTGCGCCGCCATCTACCCCGCGCTCGCGGCGATCTTCGTGGCCCAGGTGTTCGGCGTTCACCTCGGTGTGGGCCACTACCTGCTGATCGCGTTCGTCTCCGTGGTCGGCTCGGCCGCGACCGCCGGTCTGACCGGCGCGATCGTGATGCTCACCCTGACCCTGAGCACGCTGGGCCTGCCCCTGGAGGGCGTCGGGCTGCTCCTGGCGATCGACCCGATCCTCGACATGATCCGTACCGCGACCAACGTCACGGGGCAGATGGTGGTGCCCGTCCTGGTCGCCCGTTCCGAGGCCCGTCTCGACGAGGCGGTCTTCAACGCTCCGCCGCAGCCTCTGGACGAGGCTCCCGTCGTGGTCCGCCCCGCGAAGGGTACCGAACCCGCCCTCGCCTGAGCCTCCGTCCCGTCCGCCGGTGGCGACGGCCTCGCCCGCGACTCCCGGTCGTGGGCGAGGACCGTCCGCCCGCCGGCGGCGGGCGGCATCGCGCGGTGATACACGCCTGAGCGGCAGCGGATACACGGTCCAGACGGCGTCGACACATACCCCACCCAGCATGGGCACAGTGCGCGAACCGGCGCACCTTCTCCTCTGAGGTGGTTGATCGATGTCCTCTGCCCGCGTACCCGGCCTGCGACCGCGGCCCGGCACAGACAGCACGCAATCTCGCGAGCCGCAGCCGTCGGGCCCGCAGCCCCGGCCACGTCGGCGCCGCACGCGGGGATCGCTCACCGCGCTGGCCACGACGGGCGCGCTGGCGCTGGCGCTGTCCGCGTGCGGCGCGGTGGCCCGAGCCGGTGACACCGCCGCGACCGGCAGGAGCGACGTCCACGCCGGTGCGTCCGCGTCCGCCGCGGGCACGCCCCGGCCCGGCGCCCACAGTGCCGGCGACCCGCTCTTCACCTACCTCGGCAACGGCGGGTACGACGTCGTCTCCTACGACGTCCGGTACGACTACCGGGCCGGCACCACGAAGATGAACTCCTCCGTGCGCATCACGGCCACGGCGAAACAGGCTCTGTCCAGCTTCAGCCTGGATTCGAAGGTGGATCGCGTCGGCTCGGTCTCCGTGCAGGGCAAGCGGGCCGCGTTCAAGGCGTCCGGCGAGAAACTCGTGATCACGCCGCGGCGTGCTCTGCGCGAAGGCGCGTCCTTCCGCGTCGACGTCTCCTACCGGGTCGATCGCAGCGACGACCCGCGGTCGCCCTCCTATCCGCCCGGGGCGCACTACCTGCAGGCCTGGGTCGAGAAGGACGACGGCTTCGCGGTCATGGGTCAGCCGGACCGCGCCCACATGTTCTTCCCCGGCAACGACCACCCCAGCGACAAGGCCCGCTTCACCTTCCGCGTCACCACGCCCAAGAACCTTCAGGCGGTGGCGAGCGGGACACTGCGGTCGCGCAGGACGACCGGGGGCCGCACCACGTACACCTACACCACCCGCGATCCCATCCCGACCGACGTCGCCCAGGTCGCCGTCGGCCGCTTCACGAAGGTGACGGCGCGTGGGCCGCACGGCCTGCCGATCCGCAGCTACGTCGCGACGGACAGCTACAAGGCGGCGAAGCCCCGGGTGGATGACATCCCCGAGCAGGTCGCCTGGGTGGAGAAGGAGATCGGCCGCAGGTATCCCTTCGAGACCTACGGGGTGCTGGGGGTGCCGGGCGGCTACGACGGCGTCGCTCTGGAATCCGCGACGCTCTCCACGTTCAGCGCCGAGGGACTGGCGAGCCCGGCCGCGGACATCGCACCGACCATGATCCACGAGTTGGTCCACCAGTACTTCGGTGACGCCGTCTCGGTGCGCAACTGGAACGACATGTGGATCAGCGAGGGCCACGCCGACTACTACCAGCTGCTCTATTCGGTGGACAAGGGGTATCGGAAGCTCGACGACGTCCTGAAGCAGCGCTACCAGTTCGAGTTCGACAAGCGGCTCGAATCCGGGCCCCCCGCGCGGCTCAAGACGGCGCAGGACGTGCTGACCGGCGGGAACAACGGGGGCCTGCTGATGCTCGCGGGTCTGCGGCACCAGGTCGGCGACTCCGTCTTCAAGAAGATCGAGCAGACGTTCTACGACCGATACCTGGGCAGGTCCGCGACCACCCGGGACTACATCGACGTGGCCAACCGGGTCAGCGGGCGCGACCTCACCTCCTACATCGAAGGCTGGCTCTACGGGGCCAAGGTCCCCCCGATGCCGGGCCACCCGGACTGGAAGCCCGCGAAGGCCCCGGCCTCCTGACGCTTCCCTCCACCGTCACGCCGTCAGAGGAGGGGAGCACCGGATGTGTCCTTATAAGCTCACAACCACGCCATTCGCCGCTTTTAGGGAGATATTTCGGGTTTGGATGTCAGAAGCGGGCCGCAGAGCCGGGTCACCGTACTGCTCGTCGAGGACGACGAGGTGATCCGCAAGACGGTCGGGATGGCCCTGGAGCGCTACGGCTACGAGGTGTCCACGGCCGGCGACGGCCTGACCGGCCTGGAGCTCTTCCGGGAGGGGCGGCATGACCTGCTGTTGCTCGATGTGATGCTGCCCGGCCTGGACGGCATCGGCCTGTGCCGCAGGGTCAGGGAGACCAGCCTGATCCCGATCCTGATGATGTCGGCGCGCGGCGACTCGCTGGATGTGGTGTCGGGCCTGGAGGCGGGGGCGGACGACTACGTCGTCAAGCCGGTCGACACCGGCGTGCTGGTGGCCCGGATCCGCTCGCTGCTGCGCCGGGCCACGTTCGCCCCCGATCGCGAGCCCGCTTCCGAGCCCGCTTCCGAGCACGGGCCGGACGATTCCCCGCAGCCCGCATCCGGGGGGACGGGCGACCTCGTCTTCGGCGACCTGACCATCGACACGCAGGGCCTTGAGGCGCGCCTGGCCGGCGAGCCGGTCGCGCTCGCCCCCACCGAGCTCCGGCTGCTGCTGGAGTTCGCGGCTCATCCGGGGATCGTGCTGGACCGGCAGACGCTGCTGCGCAACGTCTGGGACTACGGCTGGGACGGTGACAGCCGCGTCGTGGACCTGTGCGTGCAGCGGCTGCGCAAAAAAATCGGGGCCGACCGGATCGAGACCGTCCGCGGTTTCGGCTACAAGCTGCGGCGCTGACGTGAGCACCGAGCCCGCCGAGTCCCGCCGTACGACGCGGGTCCGGCGGCGGACGCCGCCGGACCCCCTGCACCCGCCGGACGCCCTGCATCCGCCGGACCCCCTGCACCCGCCGGACCCCCTGCATCCGCGGCGCACCCGGGCGCCGCTGAATCCCCTGTCGGCACTGGACCCCCGATCGCTGCGATGGAAGATCGCCGCGCTGGCGGCCGCGGCGTCCTGCGCGGTCGCCGTGGCGGTCGGGGTGCTGGTGCACACGACGACGTACGACTGGTCGCTCAATGTGGGCAGGGCCACTGCGCTCCAGGCCCTCATGAGCAAGGCGACCGGCGCCGGCGGCGGGGACGTGTCAGGCTCCGCCTCCGAGGACCCGGCCGCGCTCCCGCCGGAACTGCTGCGGCAGGTGGCAGCGGGGAAGACCGTCACCTGGTACGACGACACCAAACCCGACGAGCCATGGATGTGGGCGGCCGTCCGCGACAACGGTCGCGTGCTGGCCGTCAAGATGGACATGGGTGCCGAGCGGCGCAGCCTTCAGGCGCTCGACCGGCACATCGTCATGGCCACGCTGGCCGCTCTCGCGATCGTGATGCCCCTCGCGGCGCTGGTCGCCGAACTGTCGAACCGGCGCCTGCGGCGCGTGGCGGGAACGGTCCGGCGCATCGCGGGCGGAGACCTCGACGCCAGGATCGGGGCGGGGGGCCGGACCCGCGATGAGATCGGTGAGATCTCGGCGGCCGTCGACTCGATGGCGAGCGCCCTGCAGGAGCGACTGCTCGCCGAGCAGCGCTTCACCGCGGATGTGGCCCACGAGCTGCGTACCCCGCTGATGGGTCTGATCACCTCGGCGGAGTTGCTCCCGGAGGGAGAGGTCACCGAGCTGGTACGCGACCGGGTCGGGGTGCTGCGCGCGCTCGTCGAGGACCTGCTGGAGATCTCCCGCCTGGACGCGGGGGCCGAGCGGGCCGATCACGTGCCGGTGCCGCTGGGCGGGGTCGTCGAGGAGTCCGTGCGCCGGACCGGGCTGCCCGCCCGGGTGGAGGTGACCGCTCATCCCATGGCCGACACCGACCCGCGCCGTCTCGACCGGATCATCGCCAACCTGGTCGCCAACGCGCACCGCCACGGGCGGCCCCCGGTCGAGGTGAGCGTGCGCGGCACGACGATCGTCGTGCGCGACCATGGGCCCGGGTTCCCCGACACGCTGCTGGCAGAAGGGCCGCGGCGTTTCCGTACGGGCGCGAAGGAACGCGGCAAGGGTCACGGCCTGGGCCTGACCATCGCCCTCGGGCAGGCACAGGTGATCGGCGCCGCCCTCGACTTCGCCAACGCTCCGGACGGCGGCGCGGTCGCCACCGTCCGCCTCGAAGCCGGCGCCCGCGACTGACACCCGGGCACCCGGGCAACCCGGGCACCCGGGGCTCGGTGCCCGCCGGAAGGCCACCGGCGGGCACCAGCGGGCATCGGCGGGCATCGGCGCGGAGCCGAGGAGCCGATACGCGGCGGATACACAGCCGCGCGAGTTTCGAGCGACCGCTGACGCACCGTGGCGGTAGCACGGAAATTCGCCCGGCCCAGGGTGGGTGACGTGCGCAAACGGCGCACCGACCACCCCGGAGGTGCCTTTCATGCCCCCAGCCCGCCTGTCCGCCGTTCCCGCCGGAGAGCGGCCGGACGACCGCCCGGCCCTGCCGCTCCGCCGCCGTCGCACCCTCCGCCTCGCGGCCTCGATGTGTGCCGTCATCCTCGTCGTCGCCGCCGTTCGCGGCTGCTTCGGATCTCCTGCGGGCGGCGAGAACACGACAGACGGGGGCCTCGCGGCCGGAATGGCGCTGCCCTGGCCGCAGGACGGCCAGACGAGCGTCGCGGTCGAAGGTCTCGGCGATCTCGGCAGCAAGGGGGAGCAGGAGCCCGTGCCGATCGCGAGCGTCACCAAGGTGATGACCGCCTACGTGATCCTCGGCGAGCATCCGCTGAAGGGAGCCGCCACCGGGCCGGTCATCGAGGTCGACAGGCAGGCCGCGGACGAGTCGTTGTCCCTTGAGGAGTCGAGCGCGCCGGTCAGGGAAGGCCAGAGGTTCACCGAACGTCAGATGCTCGAATTGATGCTGATCCCCTCGGGCAACAACATCGCCCGCCTGCTCGCCCGCTGGGACGCCGGAACGCAGGAGGCGTTCGTGGCGAAGATGAACCGGGCCGCCGCCGGTCTCGGCATGACCCACACCACCTACACCGGCGCCAGCGGCATCGAGCCGACGACCGTGAGCACCGCCGTGGACCAGTTGAGGCTGGCCCGGCAGGTGATGAAGGACCCGGTGCTCCGCTCGATCGTCGCCAAGCCCAGGGTCACGATCCCCGGGATTCCCGGCGCGATCGTCAACACCAACACACTGCTGGGCAGATCGGGCGTGATCGGCCTCAAGACCGGTTCCACCACGCCGGCCGGCGGCGCCCTGATGTGGGCGGCCGAGGCGGCCGCCGCCGGCCGTACGTGGCTGATCCTCGGCGTCGTCCTGCACCAGCGCGCCGGCTCGCCCCCCGCGACCGGCCTGCAGGCCGCCCTCGACCGCAGCCGGATACTGATCGACGCGGTCCGTGAGTCGCTTGATTCGGTGGTCGCGGCACAGTCCTTCGAGCGCCGCCCGGTCGTTCACCCCCAGAGCCTGTCCTGATGGGGACGAGCAGGTGGATGCGCGGTCCGGCGTCATGCGGCGCCGCGGACGTCACCTTGTCCGAGCGTCACCCCGTCGGCCGGGCCAGTTTGGCGGCCACGGCGTCGAGGACCCAGTCCAGGCCGGTCGCGAAGGACACCTCGGCATCCACCTCCGTGCCGTCGTGCACGACCTTGGCCAGCGCCGGGAAGCGGCCCGTGGCCAGCATCCTCATCAGATGCGGGCCGGAGGCGCGCTGCCAGTCGCGGTCGGACAGGCCCGTGGCGCGCTCGGCGCGCAGGTTCGCGATCTCGCGCCTGATCGCGCCGGTGAAGTAGGCGCTGACGGTCTCGACGGCGCGCATGACGGTCTCGACATCGGCGAGGCCGTCGACGGCGGCCAGCGTGGCCTCCGTCACGGCGAGCGCGTTCGGGCCCAGAGCCGGACGGCCGCCGAGCAGGTCGGCCAGCCATTCGTGACGGCGGGTGGCATGCCTGGTGCGGTGGGCGAGGCCACGCAACGCCTCCCGCCAGTCGCCGGGCTGCTCCTCGGGGAGAATCTCGGCGTAGACCTCGTCCACCATGAGGTCGAACAACTCCTCCTTGGTGGAGATGTATCCGTACAGCCGCATCGGCCCGACGTCCAGCCGGGCGGCGACCTTGCGCAACGACACCGCCTCCAGCCCGCCCTCGTCGGCCAGCGCGACGGCGGCGGCGACGATTCGCTCCCGGTCGAGCGGCGCGGGGCGGGGCGGGGGCTCCGGCCGGTCCCACACAGTCATGGATTGCATCGTACAGTTGCGATACGCCGAATCAGTTAAATACAGTGTATCGACATGAGGCATCGTATAGCTGTGGTCGGAGGCGGCCCCGCCGGCCTTACCTTCGCTCGCGTCCTGCACCGTCACGATCACCCCGTCACCGTCCTCGAACGCGATCCCGCCCCCGACGCCCGTCCCCCGGGCGGCACGCTGGACCTGCACGAGAAGCTGGGCCAGCTCGCGCTGGACAAGGCGGGGGTGCTGGCGGAGTTCCACGCGCTGTCACGTCCCGAGGGGCAGGCGATGCGCATCCTGGACACCGACGGGACCGTCCTGCGCGACTGGAGACCCCGCCCGGGTGAACGGGCCAACCCCGAGATCGACCGCGGGCAACTGCGTGACCTGCTGCTCGGCCCGCTGGACGTCCAGTGGGGGCGGGGCGTGGCCGAGGTGGTGCCGGGGACCCGGGACGGCGTGCTGGTCCGCTTCGCGGACGGGAGAGAGGAGACGTTCGACCTCGTGGTCGGCGCGGACGGAGCCTGGTCGCGGGTCCGCCCGGCGGTCTCGTCCGCGACGCCGAACTACACCGGCGTCACCTTGGTCGAGACCTCCCTGGACGACGTCGACACCCGCCACCCCGACCTCGCGCGGCTGATCGGCGACGGTTCCGTGGCCGTGTACGGCGTGAACCGCGCCCTCGTCGCCCAGCGCAACAGCGGCGGGCACGTCAAGGTGTACGCCCAGTTCCGTGCGCCGCTGGACGGGCATCTGGGCCTGGACCCGGCCGACGCCGAGGCCGTGCGTGCACACCTGCTGGCTCTGTTCGACGGCTGGGCGGATCCCGCTCTCGACCTCCTCCGCCGCGGCGGCGCCTTCGTCCACCGTCCCCTCTACGTGCTGCCCGTGTCCCACACCTGGGCCCACGTTCCCGGGGTGACGCTGCTGGGCGACGCCGCACACCTGATGCCTCCGTTGGGGGTGGGCGCGAACCTCGCGATGCTGGAGGGCGCCGAGCTCGCCGAGGCCGTCGCCGCCGCCCCCGGCGATCTGGACGAGGCCGTCCGCGCCTTCGAGGAACGGATGTGGGCGCGGGCCGGCAGGTGGGCGAAGATGACGGTGGCCGGTCTGGAACGCCTCGTCAGCCCGGACCCCACCGACGCCCTCGCGCTCTTCGACGAGATCCAGGCATCCTGACCGCCGACGCGAGAGCGCCGGCGGCTCGCCACGGCTTCACCGGTCGGCGTCACCGCCGCGGTTCCTGACGAGAGTCGGCGGTGACGGCCGCTTTTTGTCGGTCCCGCCCGGCACCATGACCGCATGACTGAAGCGCCCCCGATCGACGCGATCCCCGATGAGACCGCCTACGCCGAGGCGGTCCAGCTGGCGGCCGACGCTGCCGCGGCCTACTACGGCGACGGCACCTCCCCGCTGGACGATGACGCCTACGACAGGCTCGTCCGCGGCATCGCCGCGTACGAGAAGGCCCACCCCGGCCACGTGGTGGAGGACTCGCCGACGGGCAAGGTCGCCGGAGTCGTGGGTGACGTCCCGCACATCGTGCCGATGCTCAGCTTGGACAACGTGTTCGGTCCCGAGGAGCTGGCCGGCTGGACCGCCTCACTGGAACGCCGCCTCGGCCGTCCGGTGACCGCATGGTCGGTGGAGCCGAAGCTGGACGGGCTGGCGATCGCCGCCCGCTACCGTGACGGCCGCCTCGTCCAGTTGGTCACCCGCGGCGACGGGAGCGCGGGCGAGGACGTCTCCCACGCGATCGGCACGATCGCCGGTCTCCCCGGGCGGCTGGCCGACCCGGTCACCGTGGAGCTGCGCGGCGAGGTGATGATGACCGCCCGGCAGTTCGAGGAGGCGTGCGCGAAACGGCAGGCGCATGACGGGACCACGTTCGCGAACCCGCGCAGCGCCGCCGCGGGCACGCTGAGGGCGCAGGACCGGCCGTACGTGTGCGAGCTGACCTTCTTCGGGTACGGCGCCTTGCCCCTGCCCGATGACACCTCCGACCTCGCGACGCGGCTCCGGGAGTCGCCGCACAGCCAGGTGATGGACTGGGTTGCCGGGCAGGGCGTGCACACCACGGCCGGGACCGCGGTCGCCGGGATCGTCGCGACGACCGTGGAGCAGGTGTGCCGGCGCGTCGAGGAGATCGCGGCCGTGCGTCCGGAGCTGCCGTTCGGGATCGACGGCATCGTGGTCAAGGCGGATGATGCGCAGGATCAGGCCGAGGCCGGGTTCGGCTCGCGGGCGCCGCGGTGGGCGATCGCGTACAAGCTGCCCGCCGTGCAGAAGATCACGAAGCTGCTCGGCGTGGAGTGGAACACCGGCCGGACCGGTGTGATCGCCCCGCGGGCGGTTCTGGAGCCGGTGGAGCTGGACGGCTCCGTCGTGACGTACGCGACGCTGCACAACCCCTCCGACATCACGCGCCGCGGGCTGATGCTGATGGACAGCGTCGTCGTCTACAAGGCCGGCGACGTGATCCCGCGCGTGGAGTCCCCGGTGGTGCACCTGCGCACCGGCGACGAGCAGCCCATCGTGTTCCCGGAGGTGTGCCCGGCCTGCGGTGACGAGATCGACACCTCCCAGGAGCGGTGGAGGTGCGTGCGTGGCCGCGACTGCCGCGCGATCGCCTCGATCGGGTACGCGGTCGGCCGCGACCAACTGGACGTGGAAGGACTGGCCGACAACCGCATCCAGCAGATGCTGGACACCGACCTGATCGCCGACTTCGGCGACCTGTTCTTCCTCACCCGTGAGCAGTTGCTGGGCCTGGAGCGGATGGGGGAGGTGTCCACCGACAATCTCCTGACCGCCATCGATAGGGCCAGGACCCGACCGCTGAGCCGGGTGTTCTGCGCGCTCGGGGTCAGGGGGACGGGGCGCTCGATGAGCCGCCGCATCGCCCGGCACTTCGGCACGATGGAGGCCATCCGCGCGGCGGACGCGGAGGGGTTCCAGCAGGTGGACGGCATCGGCCCGGAGAAGGCGCCCGTGATCGTCGCCGAGCTGGCCGAGCTGAGCGACCTCATCGACAAGCTCGTCCGCGCCGGGGTGAACATGGCCGAGCCCGGCGTGGCGGCGAAGGTCAGGGACGAGGCCGGCGGCGAGGGCGGCGACGAGGGCGACGCGACCACGGCGGCGCCGGGCGGCGACGAGCCGGGCGCTCTGCCACTGGCCGGGATGACGGTCGTGGTCACGGGCGCGATGAGCGGACGGCTGGCGGCATTGTCCCGCAACCAGACGAACGAGCTCATCGAGAAGGCCGGAGGCCGGGCGTCGTCCGGCGTTTCGGCGAAGACCGCGCTGGTCGTCGCGGGAGACAACGCGGGATCCAAGCGGGCGAAGGCCGAATCCCTCGGCGTGCGGATCGTCTCCCCGGAGGAGTTCGCCGAGATGGTCGCGCGGCTGCTGTAGGCGACCCTGTCGTCGGCGTGCAGCCACATCCGGCGAGCACGCTCCGGGCACGTGGTCGCTAAGAAGATCGACAGCTGGCGCGGAGGTCGCCGGGGCGCGGTCAGGCGGTGGCCTCGCCCAGCTGTTCGGCCACCCGCTCCAGGCCGCCCCTGATGAGCTGTCCGTACTCGTCGTCGCCAAGCGCGCCGATCCCGGCCCGCGCCTGCCGGAGGTGCTCACGGGCGCGGTCGAGATCGCCCAGCTTGCGATAGCACTCGCTCAGGTTCAGGTGCAACGACGGATACAAGCCGGCCACGGAGAGCGGCACTCCAGCCTGGGCCACCCGCTCATCGGTGACGAGATCGACGGCGGCAAGCGCCCGCAGATCCCACATCAGCTCCTGGTGCACGTCGTCCTGCACGTCGGCCATGGAGTGGGCAAGGACACAGACATGCAGCGGGTCGCCCTGCTCGCCGCCGATGTCGTCCCAGATCTGCGCGAACAGGTCGCGAGCGGCTTCGCGCCGGCCTTGGTGGTGATGCAACTCCACCCCCTGGCCGATCCGGATCATCGTCGGGTCCGGCGTCATAGGCAGTCCTTTACCTTCGCGGGCGATCGCGGGCAGCCTACTCGCCTGACGCGCGCGACGACCTTGAAGCCGCCGACCGGTCAGTGCGTCCTCCGCGGGCATGGTGCGGCTCCCCTGGGAGTTACCTCTGGTCACCGAGGTAGTCTTCGTCAACCGCTAACAGGAACATGACTTGGTCACCGTCAGGTGACGGAGGAGGCGGGAGCCCATGTCGCACCAGGCCGAGGCGGACAGGGTGCTGCGCTCGTTGGGCAGGGCCTGTCTCGACCACGACCCGGATGTTCTCCGCTCCGTGCTGGACCGGGTCGGTGACAAGTGGAGCCTGATCCTCATCGGGCTGCTCGACAAGGGGCCGATGCGCTTCACGGAGTTGCTGCGGACGGCCCCCGGTATCTCCCGCCGCATGCTGACGCTGACGTTGCGCAGCCTGGAGCGTGACGGGCTCGTCAAGCGCGTGATCTATCCGGAGAGCCCGCCCCGGGTCGAGTACGAGGTCACCCCGTTCGGACGCACCCTGTCCGAGCCCGTCCTGGCGCTCACCCGGTGGGCGGCCGACAACCAGGACAGGATCCGCGCCAACCGTCACGCCTTCGATAAGGCGGCCGGCGTCGACGGCGACGATCTCGGCTGAGACCTGGCCGGTTCACCTCATGTGACCACGGTTCAATTGAAGTTACCGATCACCGGCGTGTACTCAGGATCCGGACGGTTTCGAGGCCGGCGGCGAGGTGGGGGTAAGGCCCCGCTCCATGCCACCGGCGTACGTACGGGAGCTGATCGGTATGTCTGACGTGCCGGAATCGCCGTCCGTCGCGACCCGGGCGAGGTAGGGGACGAGGATCCCGCCCGCCGTCGTGGTGACGGCCCGCTGGTTCCCCCACCCCCTGAGCCGGCCGACGGCCGGCGATGATCCGAGCCTTATCCCCGCTTCGCCAGGCCGCCTCAGTCCGCGCCGGGCCGGGGCCGTTCGTGCCACCCGGCTTGGCACGGCGATCCCCCCCCCGCACACCCCATCACGATCAAAGCAGGAGGAACAGTGACCGTCGGAAGGATCGAACACCCCCGCTTCGAGCTGGGGCTCAACTCGTTCGGGGAGGTGGCGACGGACGGCGGGCGCGTGCTCGACGACGCCGAGACCGTGCGCCTGCTCGTGGAGGAGGCCCGGCTGGCCGAGGCGGTGGGGCTGGACGTCTTCAGCCTGGGGGAGCACTACCGGGACGGGCACAACGACTCGGCGACTCCGGTGCTCCTCGCCGCGATCGCCACCGCGACGCGACACATCGGGCTCGGCACGTCCGTGACGGTGCTGAGCACGAACGACCCGGTCCGGCTGTACCAGGAGTTCTCCACCCTCGACGCGGTGTCCGGCGGCCGTGCCCGGATCGTGCTGGGCCGCGCCTCCGTGACCGAGTCGTTCCCGCTGTTCGGCTACGACCTGGCGGACTACGAGCGGCTGTTCGAGGAGAAGCTCGATCTCTTCCTGCGACTCGAACGCGAGGAGCGGGTGACCTGGTCGGGCACGGTGCGGCCGCCGCTCACCGGGCAGCGGCTGCACCCCCGGATGCGGCCGGGAGGCATCCCCACCTGGATCGGCGTGGGCGGCAGCCCCGACTCCGTGGTGCGCGCCGCCCGTCACGGCCTGCCCCTCATGATGGCCATCATCGGCGGACGGCCACAGCGGTTCGCGAGGAACGTCGAGCTGTACCTCACGGCGCTCGATCGCTTCGGCCGTCCCGAACTGCCGATCGGCCAGCACTCGCTCGGTCTCGTCGCGGACACCGACGAGGAGGCCGTCGAGACCTGGTGGCGTTACTGGCGGCCCGTCGTCGAGGATGTCGCGGCCGAGCGCGGCTTCTACGCGCCGAATCGTGAGCGGTACGAAGCCGAGGTCGAGAACGGCGCGCTCTTCGTGGGATCGCCGGAGACGGTCGCCCGCAAGATCGTCCGGATGGCCCGTGACCTGCGCCTGAGCCGATTCGATCTCAAATACGACATCATGCACCTTCCCCGCGACGCCCGCGCCCGCACGATCGAACTTCTCGGCCGCGAGGTCGCCCCGCGCGTACGCGAACTGCTCGCCGCGGACACGGTCCACGCGTGACCGGCCGACGACCTGGAGCGACCATGAAACCCGGCGACGTTCGCACCATCGGCATCCTCGGCGCGGGCAAGGTCGGCACCGTCCTGGCCCGCCTCGCCGTCGCGGCCGGCTACCGCGTCCTGATAGCGGGCTCAGGGGAGGCCGCACGGATCTCCCTCACCGTCGAGGTCGTCACGCCCGGCGCGGTCGCGGTGACCGCGGTGGAGGCCGCGTCCGAGGCGGACGTCGTGGTGCTGGCCCTGCCGCTCGGCAAGCATCGCAACGTCCCCGGCGAGGCGCTGCGGGGCAGGCTGGTGCTCGACGCGATGAACTACTGGCAGGAGGTGGACGGAGTGCGGGACGACCTCACCGACCCGCGTACGTCCTCCAGCGAGATCGTTCAGGCGTTCCTGCCGCACTCCCGGGTCGTCAAGGCCTTCAACCACATGGGCTACCACGACCTGGAAGACAGCGCCCGTCCCGCCGGCGCTCCCGGCCGCCGCGCGATCGCCGTCGCCGGCGACGATCCGGACGACATCGAGGTCGCCACCTCGATCGTGGACGCGCTCGGCTTCGACCCGGTGATCGTCGGCCCGCTCGCCGAGGGCGTCCGCATGGAGCCGGGGACGGCGCCGTTCGGCGCGAACGTCGACGCGGCCGAACTGCGCGTCCTGCTCGACCGTTTCCCCGAGTCGCAGCGCGGCGGCGAGGTGCTCCGCGTGCGCGGCGAGGTGACGTCGTCGCCCCGTCCGACGCCCTGATCCCGAAACGAGGTTAGGCTCACCTAAGCAGCCTGATGAAGGGAATCACTCATGGCGACGACCGAACCGGCGCGGCGCGCCCCCCGGGCGACCACCGGCGTGGTGAAGCGCACCGAGCGGCTGACCCCGCACATGATCCGGGTGGTGCTCGGCGGTGAGGGGCTCGCCGGTCTTGAGGCGGGCGAGTTCACCGACCACTACGTGAAGTTGCTGTTCCCGCCGCCGGGAGCGGCCTATCCGGAGCCGTTCGACGTGGCGGTGATCCGCGCCGAGCTGCCCCGCGACCAGTGGCCGAAGACCCGGACCTACACCGTCCGGGCCTGGGACCCGCAGGCGCGGGAGCTGACCGTCGATTTCGTCTACCACGGAGACGAGGGACTGGCCGGGCCCTGGGCGCTGCGGGCCCGGCCGGGCGACGTGATCCACTTCCTGGGACCCGGCGGGGCGTACGCGCCGAGCGCGGAGGCGGACTGGCACCTGCTGGCCGGGGACGAGAGCGCGCTCCCGGCGATCGGCGCCGCACTGGAGCGGCTTCCCGCGGGGGCGCCCGCCCGGGTGTTCGTGGAGGTGGAGGGCCCGGAGGAGGAGCAGAAGCTGCGGACGGAGGGCGATGCGGAGATCGTGTGGCTGTACCGCCGCGGCGCGCAGGTGGGCGAGGCGCTGGTGCGGGCGGTGCGGGCGCTGGAGTTCCCCGAGGGCGTCGTGCACGCCTTCGTCCACGGCGAGGCGAACTTCGTGAAGGAGCTGCGGCGATACCTGCGGGTGGAGCGCGGCCTGCCGCTGGAGTGGCTGTCGATTTCCGGCTACTGGCGGCGGGGCCGTGACGAGGACGGCTGGCAGTCCTCCAAGCGGGAGTGGAACCGCGGCATCGAGGAAGAGGAGTCCGTCGCTCTCGGCGGCTGAGGGTCCGGCGGACACCACCCGCCGCATGGCGGGCGTGACGACCGGGGACACCGCGGGCGCGTGCACCCGGCGCCGGGCTGTTTTAGATTCACGTTACGCGCTCGCGGCTACGGTGACGCCTGACGACGTCTCGGAGAGCGATCTCGGGAGTGCCCGTGTCACAGCGAAAGGTGAAGCGCATGCGCGCCGCGATGCGGCGCGAGGAAGCCATGCGGCGCGCGGAACGCAGGCGGACGACGCGCAGGGTGACGTATGCCACCGCCGCGGTCGTGGCGGTGGTGGCCGTCGCAACGGGGGTGCTGGTCCTCATCTCCGCCGGAGCGCCGAGGACGGCGACGCCCGTCGCGAACGCCTCGCCGCATCCGTCCTCCTCGGCCACGAAAGCGGCCACGGGATCCGCCACGAAGGCGGCCACGGGATCCGCTACGAAGCCGGCTACGAAGGCGGCCACGAAGGCGGCCACGGGATCCGCCACGAAGGCGGCGGCGGACTCGCCCGAATCGCCTGTGTCGCCGTCCGCCGGTACGTGACGTACGGCGATGGCACGGCGCCGATGACACCCGGCCGATGACACGGCCTGGAGGCCCGGGGCCGTGACCGCTCGGCAGGACCGTTCGGCAGGGCCGGGCGGGTTCACCGCGCCGGCCTTCTCGTGCCCGCGCGTGGGCGGACGACCCGGCCCTACCCGACGACGCCGGAGACGCTGGGCGGCCAGATGCCGACGTTCAGGAGCCGGTGTGCGTAGAAGTAGGCCACGAGCTGACTGCGGTTGCTGCAGGCGTACTGGACGAGCAGCTTGCTGATGCGCTCCGCCACGGTGTACCGGCTGAGGTGCATCTCTCGGGCGATCCTCGTCGTCGTGTAGCCCCTGGCCAGCATGACGATCAGCCACCTGTCGCGATCATTTATCAGGCCGTCGGAAACAAGGTCCATATGCAGTCCCGGATCGCCGTTCGACTGAAGGGAGCCTGGTAGGGGTCCCTTTTGCGCGACCATAGAAAGGGGCGCTTAACGATCGGTATGGCCTGACCATGGCCCCGGTTATGGTCCTCCCGGCCACGCTGGTAGCCCACGTTTGTGGGGTTGTGTTACCTGCTCGTCCCCGGCTCATACTCAACCTGCGACGCGTTCCGGTCAGGCCGGGGACGAGCGGGAGAGCCGCTCACATCGCTCAGGAGCAGACCGAAAGCAGGAGGGCGAAGTGAAGGGCAGGCTGTGTTGAGAGATGTCGTGACGGCCGTTGGGGTCACCAAGCGCTATCGAGGCAGCGAGAGACCGGCCGTGGACGACGTCTCCTTCGAAATCGCCGAGGGGGAGACCGTCGGGCTTCTCGGCCCGAACGGCGCCGGCAAGACGACACTCATCAAAATGATCTGTGGGGTCACCACCCCCACCTCCGGTGAGATCCGGGTCTTCGACGCCGATCCGGTGCGCCAGCCCGTCCTCGCGAAGAGCGGCATCGGGGCGATGCACCAGACCGGTCCCTTCGACATGATGCTGCCGGCGCTCGACAACCTCCGGATCGCCGCCCGGTTCCGCGGGCTGCGGTGGCGCGACGTGCGGCCGTGGGCGTTGGAGGTGTCGGACTTCCTCGGCCTCGCCGGTTCGATGCAGCGCCTGGTCTTCCAGATGTCGGGCGGCCAGCGGCAGCGGTTGCAACTGGTACGGGCGCTGCTCACCACCCCGCAGCTGCTCATCCTCGACGAGCCCTCCGCCGGCCTGGACGTCGCGGGACGGCGCCAGGTCGAGCGCTTCGTGACCTGGCTGCGCGAGGAGCACGGCGTGACGGTGCTGTGGACCAGCCACCACATCGACGAACTGGAGCGCAACAGCCAACGCGTCCTCGTCGTCGACCGGGGGAAGGTGCTGCGCTTCGCCAAGCCGCGCGAACTCGTGGAGGAGTTCGGCAGCACCCACCTGCTGGTGACCGTCGAAGACCCCGCCTCGGGCGGCCTCGTCGCCGCCTGGGCGGAGTCCGCGGGGCTGCGGGCCAAGGCCGAGGACAACGAGGTGCGCATCGACGACGCGAACGCGCGCGACGTGCTGCCGGAGCTGTCCCGATACTGCCAGGACCACGCGATCGCGATCACGGGAGTGTCGACCGCCGTGGACTCGCTTGAGGAGGTCTTCCTCCGGATGACCGGAAACGAGGGCTGACGATGGCCGCCGGGCTGCACTTCCACACCGCGCCCCCCGCCCGGACCGCGAGGGCGGCGGATCTGTCCGCGGTGCTCTACCGGGAGTACGCGCTGCTCGCCCGCAACCGGGTCTACCTCATCCTCGGCCTGACGCCGATGCTGGTGTACCTGCTGCTGGTGAACACCTCGCTGAGCAACCTCATCAGGGCCGTCGACTACAAGGGCGTCAGCGTGGGGTTCGCGGTCTTCCTGCTCCCCATGACGCTGGCGATGTCGGTCGTCAGCGCGGCGGGCACGTCCGCGATGGCCGTGTTCCAGGAGGAGATGAGCGGGGTGGCCACGCAGTTGTGGTCCTATCCCATGCGCCGGTCGCGCTTCCTGCTCGGCAAGATGATCGCCGGAGTGTCGCTCGTGCTGGGGCAGACCCTGCTGGGCCTCGCCGTAGCGGCGATCATGTTCGACCTCCCGTTCGGCATGGAGAACTGGCTCGGGCTGCTGACGGCGCTCGCGCTGTCGGCCCTGGCGCTGAACGGGCTGTACCTGGCGGCCGCGATCACGATCACGGACTACCAGGCCTTCATGGTGCTGTCGAACGTGTCGATGCCCGTTCTCGTCTTCAGCGCCCCCTCGATGTACACCACCGAGAGCATGCCGACCGTGCTGCAGTGGATCTCCGTGGTCAACCCGCTGACATACGCGATCAACGGCATGCGGGACGCCGCGGTCTTCGGCTTCGGCGAGGCATGGGTGGACCTGCTCGTGCTGGCGGTCATGGCGGTCGTCGGCTACGCCGTGGGCGGCCGGGCCCTGCTCAACCGTGCCCGCAACATCTGAGCCCGCGACATCTGAGCCGGCGACATCTGAGCCCGCAACATCTGAGCCGACGGCAACGCCTGAGCCGGCGACGTCCGGGCCCGCGATATCCGGGCCCGCGACATCTGAGCGCACCATCCGACCCCGCCGGCTCGATCCGGCACCTCACCTCGACACCTCACCTCGGCACCTCATCTCGACCAGGGCAAGGGGACGATGCGGACAGACACCTCCTCCCACTCATGGATCCTCTCCCTTCCTGACCAGTCGAAGGTCCGGTTGCCGGGGACGGACCGGGCCAGGGACCCGGCCGCCTCGCTGGAGATGGCCGGCCGGGCCGGGCGCAGGGCCGGGATCACCCGGGTCGCGGACATCACGATGCTCGACACCCTCGGCATCCCGACGTTCCAGGCGATAAGACCCACGGCCCGGACCCTGGCCGTCTCCCAGGGGAAGGGCGTCACCGCCGACCTGGCGAAGCTGTCGGCGATGATGGAGGCCATCGAACTCTGGCACGCCGAGCAGCCCATGCGGCCGGTCGCCACGACCTCCCCCCGCGAGGTGGCCGGAGAGCTGGGCTACGACGTCCACGCGCTCCCGCTGTGCACGCCGACCCTGCTGCACGACGGCCTTCCGGTGGACTGGGTCGCCGCCAAGTCGCTGGTCGACGGGGCGCGGACCCTCGTCCCGAAGGACGTGGTGGAGTTCACCCTCGTCCGCAGGACGGGCTGGAACCCGCCGGTGTTCTTCTCCTCGACCAACGGCCTGGCCAGCGGGAACACGCAGGCCGAAGCCGTCCTGCACGCGTTGTACGAGGTGATCGAACGGGACGCGGTGACGGGCTTCATGATCGGCGGCGACCGGGGCGTCCGGGTCGACCCGCGCTCGCTCGGGTCGCCGGTCGTCGACGACCTGTGCGTGACGATGGAACGGGCCGGGGTGCGCCTGGAGGCGAGGTCCCTGACGTCGCCCACCGGGCTGCCGTGCTTCGTCGCCCGGATCACCTGTGACGACTATCCTCCGCCGTTCCTGGGCTTCGGCTGCCACCTGAGCTCGGACATCGCGCTCAGCCGTGCCCTCACCGAGGCCGCGCAGGCCAGGCTGGGCTACGTCTCGGGCGCGCGTGACGACCTGCGTCCCGACATCCAGGAGGACCTGGGCGCCAGGCGCCGGCCGGAGCCGCCGCGGGAGGCCGAAGCGCCGATATCGCCCATGCGCGCGCACGAGAGCCTGGTCGACGACCTGGAGGACGTGGTGAAACGGGCCGCGGTCGCCTTCTCACACCCGCCCCTCGTCGTCGACCTGGCGAGGGAGGACATGGGTGTCCCGGTCGTCAGGGTGCTGGCGCCGGGGAGCCGCGTATGCCCGGAGGTTTTCTGATGAGCGGGGTCTTCTGATGAGCGGGGATGTTCTGATGAGCTCGCCGAACGTGGTCGTCTTCACCGGCCCGACGATCTCCCGTGACGAGGTCCTGAGCGTCCTGCCACAGGCGCGGGTACTGCCGCCCGTGGCTCGCGGCGACCTTCTCTCCGAGTCCTGGAGCCCGGACGACACCGCCGTCATCATCGACGGCTACTACCGCGAGCGGCTGTCGGTGGGCCACAAGGAGATCCTCTGGCTGCTCGACGAGGGTGTCCACGTCATCGGCGCGGCCAGCATGGGCGCGTTGCGCGCGGCGGAGCTGAGCCCGTACGGCATGAGCGGCGCGGGGACCGTGTTCGACATGTACGCGACCGGCGAGGTCGACGGGGACGACGAGGTCGCCGTGGTGCACGGACCGGCCGACCGGGGATACCCCGCCGGCACGGTGGCGCTGGTCAACATCCGGTACGGCTGTCGCGAGGGCGCGCGGACGGGCCTGATCCCGGCGGCGGCCGGGGAGCGGATCGTCCGGGCCGCGAAGGCGCTGCCCTTCATGCGGCGGAGCTGGCGCGAGCTGGACGCGGCGGTGGACGCGGCGGTGGACGCGATGGGGGACGTGGCGGCGGACTCCGGCGACCGCGACCATCTCGCAACGCTGCAGCGGCTGATCGGCACGGGTGAGTGGGACGTCAAGCGGCTGGACGCGATGGCGGCGCTGCGGGCGGTCGGCGGGCGCACTGCCGAAGCGTCCGGTGAGAGGTCCGGCGAGGGGTCCGCGGACTGGGAGGCCGGTACGGCGCTGACGGGGATCACCCACTACGAGGCGCTCAAATGGCGGTCGAGGCGCGAGTACGCGCCCGGCAGGTGGATGACCGACCTCGACGTCGTGAACGCGGGGCGGCTGTTCGGCGACGACTACCCCCTCCTGCACGAGGAGGCGCTGACCGGCCTGCTGACGGACTTCGCCGCGGCCCAAGGCCTCGACCTGGAGGCGTACGCCCGCGCCCGGCTCGGGGTCGCCGAGCCCGCCGCCCTGCCGCCCGTCCTCGCGTCGTGGCTCACGGAGGCGGAGCTCGCCACCCTCGCCGTCGCCGAGCAGCTCCGGCTGGTCATGGTGCGGGTCTGGCCGATCTGGCAGTCGGAGGACTGGAGGCCGGTCGTCCTGGAACGGGTCAGGGAGTCGGACCGCTGGCACGAGTGGTCCGAGATCGTCGCCCGCGCCGACGAGGCCGCGGAGCGGACCCGCGGCAGGCTCGCCGTCCCGCCGCCGGAGATCTGCGCGAAGATCTTCCTGCGCCACTGGCAGCGCAAGGGGACCACGGTGGAGGTGGAGCTGGCCCGGCGGGGTTTCACCGGCATGCCGGAGCTGGGGAACACCGTCAGGAGGTTCTTCGCCCTCGACGTCCAGAACGCGCGTGCCCCGGAGCGTGCCTCATGAGCAGGGCCGCGCGCCTCATGAGCAGGGCAACGCGCCTCATGAGCAGGGCCGCGTGCCTGATGAGCAGGGCACGACCATGAGCACGGGAGCCGCTGACGCCGGCCGGGCCGGCCCCGGCGGACGGCCATGGCCGGAACCGTCGGCGCGCCCCGTGAGGAGAGGGTCATGACCGCGACCACGATCGAGCAGCCGTTCGACCCGGCGGCCGCGCGGCATCGTCCGAACCCCCACCCGCTGCTCCACCGCATGCGCGAGCACGCGCCGGTCTACCGGTACGTGAGCCCGGTCAGCGGCCGGGTGCTGTGGTACCTGACGCGGTACGCCGACGTGCAGCGGGTGCTGCTCGATCCGGACGTCGGGCGGCAGCTCGACCGGCTGCCGCCCGAACTCGCCGCGCCGCACCGCCGGGCGGAGAGCCGTGACCCGCTGGCCATGCTGCGGCGCAACGTGTTCCATCTCGACCCGCCCGACCACACGCGCATACGCCGGCTGATGGCGCCGGCCTTCGGCACCCGTACGGTGGCCGTGCTGGAGCGGCACGTCCAGCGGGTCGCCGGTGAGCTGGTGGACGGCATGGCGGCCGCCGGAGGCGAGGCCGACCTGATCCGGGACCTGGCGCTGCCGCTGCCGATCCTGGTCGTCGCCGAGCTGCTCGGCCTGCCCTTCGAGGACCGCGCCCGGCTGCGCGGGTGGAGCGACGAGATCGTGGGCAGCGGGGACCCGTTCCGGGTGCGCCGCGCCGGCATGGAGTTCATGGCGTACGCCGGCGAGAGGATCGACGAGCGGCGGGCGCACCCGGGGGAGGACCTGCTGTCCCGGCTCGCCGAGGCGGAACGGGCGGGCGCGATCGGCCGCATGGAACTGATCTCCAGCGTGTTCCAGCTGCTGCTCGCCGGGGACGAGACGACGGTCAACCTGATCGGGAACGGCGTGCTGGAGCTGCTGCGGCACCCCCGCGAGCTGGAGCGGCTGCGTGCGCGCCCCGAGCTGATCGGCTCGATGGTCGAGGAGGCGCTGCGGTACAACGGCCCGGTCGGGCACTCCCGGCCGCTGTACGCCCTCGCCGACGTGGAGATCGGCGGCAGAGTGATCCCTCATGGGGACATCGTGGTCCCGGTGCTGCTGGCGGCCAACCGCGACCCGGCCGCCTTTCCCCGGCCGGACGTCTTCGACATCGGCCGCAGCCCGAACCGCCATCTGGGCTTCGGCCACGGCGCCCACTTCTGCCTCGGCGCGGCACTGGCGCGGATGCAGGCCGCGGCCGCGATCGGCGCGCTGCTGCGCGGCTTCCCCGAGATCGCCCTGGCGGCCGACCCCGCCGACCTCGAGTGGACGCCCGACCTGTTCCTGCACGGCGTACGCCGCCTGCCCCTGCGGTTACGCGCTCACCGGACACCTGTCAGCCGCCGAAAGGAGCCGGCCCATGAGTGACCGACCGCGAGGCCTCGCGGGATACGCGAACCTGTCCCGGATGGCCTTCGGCTACGCGTCCTCGCAGATCCTCTACGCGGCCGTCCGGCTCGGCGTGCCGGAGCTGCTGGCGCAGGGGGACGTACCGGTGACGCGGCTCGCGGAGACCACCGGGTCGGACCCGCACGCGCTGGGCCGGCTGCTGCGCGCGCTGGTGGTGCTGGGCGTCGCGGAGGAGGGGGAGCCCGGGTGCTTCACACTGACCGAGCAGGGGCAGCCGCTGCGCGCCGACCACCCGTGGTCGATGCGCTCCAGCCTCCTGCTGCTCGGCGACCCCGACACCTGGCGGGCGTGGGGGGCGCTGACCCACAGCGTCAGGACCGGTGAGGTGGCGTGGGACCACGTGCACGGCAGGCCGCTGTTCGACCACCTCGCCCGCCACCCGGAGCTGTCGGCGGTGTTCAACACAGCGATGCGCGAAGGCACCGAACGGATCGCGCCCGCGCTCCCCAGGGCGTACGACTTCAGCGGCGCCCACACCGTGGTCGACGTCGGCGGCGGGAACGGCTCGCTGCTGGCCGCGGTGCTGGCCGCCACCCCGGGCATCAAGGGAATCCTGTTCGACACCGCCGAGGGGATTGCGGGCGCCGCCGAGGAGCTCCGGCGGGCGGGACTGTCCGACCGGTGCTCCATCGAGGCAGGCGACTTCTTCGAGGCGGTGCCCGAGGGCGACGTCATGCTGGTGAAGGGTGTCCTGCACGACTGGGACGACCGGCGCTGCATCGCTCTTCTGCGTGGTTGCCGCAGGTCGATCGCGGCGGACGGCCGCCTGCTCGTGCTGGAGCCGGTGATGCCGTCCGGTCTCGGCACGCCGGAGGCGGCAGGGGCCGTCATGAGCGACATCGCCATGCTCGTCTACACCGGTGGCCGGGAGCGCGGCATGACCGAGTTCCGGGACCTGTTCGCCGCGGCGGGCTTCGAGCTGGCCGAGGTCACGCCGCCGCTGGGAGGCTCGGAGATCCGGGTCCTCGTGTCGAAGCCGGTCTGAGTGTCGGAGTCGGCCTGAGTGTCGAAACCGGTCTGGGGCCCGTTCCCGTTGGGGCCGTGGCGTCCCGGGCAGCTCCCGCGTACGGCGCCGGCCACCGCCGGCCACGGGGGGTGCCGCGGTCGACCGCGGGGCGGGACGTCGATCGGGCTAAGGGACAAGGACGATCTTGCCCGTCGTGCGGCGGTTTTCCAGGTCGGCGTGCGCGTCACCGGCGCGGCCGAGGGGATAGCGGGTTATCAGTGGGTGGAGTACGCCGTCGGCGGCTGCGCGGATCGCGCGGTCCTGCAGCGCGTTGATGGTGCCGGCGCGTTCCAGCATCTGCGGGCCGATCGCCCAGGTGACGGTGCAGGCGTGCTCGATGATGTCGTCGGTGGTGATGCGGGTGGCGGCCCCGGAGGACCAGCCGTGCAGGAGAAATCTGCCGCCGGGGGCGAGCAGGTCGAACGCCTGCCGGCCCGCGGTTCCTCCGACGCCGTCGAACACGATGCCGACTCCTCTGTCCTTGAGGGCGTCGCGCACCGCGTCCGGCCAGTGCGGGTCGCGGTAGTCGACCGCGATGTCGGCGCCCAGGGACCTGGCCAGCCGAACCTTTTCCCGCCCGCCGGCCACGCCGACGACGATCACACCCTGGTGGCGTAGGGCCTGCACGAGCAGAGCGCCGATGCCACCGGCCGCCGAGGTGACCAGCGCGACGTCGCCGGGCTTGGCGTTTGAGCTGTCGAGGATCCCGAGCGTCGTCGTGCCCGTGGTGATCACCGCCACCGCGGTTTCCGCGGTCAGGTGGTCGGGGATGTGGTGAAGGGCGTCGATCGTCGTCACCGCCTGTTCGGCGTAGCCGCCGTACGACTCGAGCGTGCCGACGACCCGGCGGCCCAACCAGCTCCCGTCGACGTCCGGGCCCAGCGCGCTCACGACACCCGCGACCTCACCCCCCAGAACGACAGGTAGTTCGGGAGCACTGTGCGGCCCCACGCCGCGACCGGCCCGCAGCGTCGTCTCGATGACGTGCACGCCGCTGGCCTGCACGTCGATGCGGACCTGCCCCCTGCCGGGCACCGGTGCAGCGACCTGCTCGTATCGAAGGTTCTCGGCGGGCCCGAACTCGTGGAGCCTGACTGCGTACACGGATGATGCGCCTTTCTGGAAAGAGCGGCCGGCCACGCCGGATTCGCCGTACGCGTGCGGGTCCCGGAGCGTGCTGTCCGGTGACCGGCCTGCAACCGGCGCCGTGCCTGCTCGGGATCAACGGGTGCGGATCGCGGTCGCGGTCACCGGCGCCGCGGTCGACGGGCCAGGGGAACGCCGTCGGCGTGGCAGGAACAGCGCGGGTATGCTCGCCAGGGCCAGCAACGTCACCGCCCACCAGTAGGTGTGCTGGAACGCGGCGGCCTGCTGCCTCTGGCTCGCGGCGTCGGCCATGTGCGAGGCGAGGACCACCGACATCAGCGCGGTTCCGATGGATGTGCCGATCTGAGAGACGATGTTGATCGTGGTGCTTCCTGAGGGAACGTCATCGGGGGCCAGCGTGCGGGTCGCCGTCGTGTTGACCGGCATCATCACCATGCCGACACCGGCGCCCATCACCAGCATCGCCGCGCACAGCCGCCAGTAGGGCGTGCCGAGTCCGAGTTGAAGGCCGAACAGGGACAGCCCGAGTGCGGCGACCACGATGCCGGAGACGACCATCAGCCGGGGAGACACCCGGTCGATCCGCCGCGTGGCGATCTGCATCGAGGTGCCGACGGCGACGGCCAGCGGAACGCCCAGCAGGCCGGACTCGGTCGCGGTGAGTCCTCGTGTCGTCTGGTAGTACATCGGCGTCAGCAGCATCGAGCCGAAGTAGCCGGCGGGGAACAGCACCATCGTCGCGATGCCGGCGGCGAAGGTACGGTCGCGGAACAGGCGCAACTGCAGGAGCGGGTGACGGGTGGTCAGGCCGCGCGCGACGAATCCGGCGATCAACAGCAGTCCCGCGACGATGGGCGGCAGCGCGCCCTGCAGCGTGAAGTCGCCGTGCGCGCCGCCGGCGGTCAGGCCGTAGATCAGCAGGGCCAGGCCCGGCGACAGCATCAGCAGGCCCGGCACATCCAGCCGGCGCGCCGGCCGCGTCTCGTCGCTTGGCAGCAGCCGCGCCGCGAGTACGAGCGCCACCGCGCCGACAGGCAGGTTGACCAGGAAGATCCAGTGCCAGGAAGCGGCGTCGATCAACCAGCCGCCCAGTATCGGCCCGCTCACCGGACCGATCAGGACCGGAACACCCAGCACGGCCATCGCCCTGCCCATGTGCTCCCGGTCCGCGGCGCGGATGACCATCGCCATGCCGACCGGCACCAGCAGGCCGCCGCCGAGCCCCTGCACCACCCGGAACAGCACCAGTGTCTCGATGCCGGACGACAGCGCGGCCACCGCGGAGCCGCCGGTGAACAGGGCCAAGGCGGTGAGGTAGGTGCGCTTGGCGCCGAAACGGCCCATAGCCCAGGCGGCCACCGGGATCACGGCGCAAAGAGCGAGCGTGTAGCCGGTCGCCACCCACTGCACGGTGGCGAGTGGCGCGTCGAACACCGTCGCCAGCGGATGGAGAGCGACGTTGACGATGGTCACGTCGAGCACGGCCATGATCGAGCCGATGACTACGACCACGAGGGTACGGGCGAGAGCGGCCGGGGGTCCGGCGGTTCGTGCCGGTCCGGTGACGGTGCTCATCGCCCGTCACTTGCCGTACGGATGCTCGGCGCGAGCGGTGCGCAGCGCGCGGCCCCACCACAACAGCTGGTCGACCATGTTCTTCGCGGCGCTCTCGCACACCGCCGCATCCAGCGGCCTCCCGTCATCGCCGAGCCGTGACCAGGGCCCGTGCAGGCTGACGGTGTCACGCACAGTCATGGCGTGCAGCTCGGCGAAGACCTGGCGAAGCTGCTCGACGGCACGCAGCCCGCCCCCCAGCCCGCCGTAGGAGACGAAGCCGATCGGCTTGGCCTGCCATTGCGTGTAGTGCCAATCGATGAGGTTTTTCAAGGAGGCCGGAAAGCTGTGGTTGTACTCGGGCGTGACGACGACGAACGCCTCGGCGGCAGCCAGGCGTGGGCTGACGTCGGCGAGAGCGGCCTGAGTTTCCGGGGCGGGGGCGGGAAGGCCGTCCCACCCGGGCATCGACACGGGAAGGTCCAGGTCGGCGATGTCGACCACGTCAAGCTCGATGTCGGTGCGGTGGCCCACATGGTTGGTGAACCATTCGGTGACCGACAGGCCGGTGCGGCCGCCGCGGGCGCTTCCGATGATGACGGCGACCCGGAGCGCGGAGTCGTTCGGAGGTGGGTGGCCAGGCATCGTGGTCTCCTGGTTCTCTCGTTGCGTTGCCACGATTCGCAGCACATCGGGTAACGTACAACGAGCATTGTAAAAAGTAAAACGTTGGTTGTAATAGACCTCGATCGGCATGTGAGGGACAAGGGATGACCAGCACGGGCGCCAAGGGCGAGACAACGACCACCCGGCCGCGGCGGAGCCGGGCGGACAAGGCGACAGCGATCGTGCAGGCCGCGTGCGAGGTCTTCGGACGGGACGGCTACTCCCGGGCCAGCATCGACACGATCGCCACCGAGGCCGGCGCCTCGACACGAACCATCTACAACCACTTTCCGGGCGGGAAGGAGGAGCTGTTCCGCTCCGTCATGCAGTGGAGCTCGGAGCGCGTCAGGGACGAACAGCTCGCTCAGCTGCGCAGATACCTGGATCCGGAGCGCCCGCCGCATCCCGACGACCTCGAACGCGACCTGCTCGTCCTGGCCCGCGCCTGGGTCGGCCTGATGGCCGACTTCCGCGACCACTTCTCACTGGTGCGGCACATCTACGCCGAAGCCGGGCACATCCCGCCCGAGGTCCTGGAAGCCTGGCAGGAGGCCGGACCGCGCGCCGTGGGCCGCGAGGTGACCGCCGCCATGGCCGCGTTGGCCGACCGCGGTCTGATCGACGTCCACGGCGACCCGGCCCAGGCCACCGTCCATTTCATGGCGTTGATCTCGACCGAGATCACGCAACGGTCCTACTGGGGCCTCAGCCCGCTCCCGCAGGAGGAGGCGGACCGGCTGACCGCAGCCGGAGTGCGGGCGTTCCTCCGGGCGTACGGCTCCGCAGGGTGAGCCGGAGCCGCCCGCGCACCCGAGATCAACGTCTGGCCGTGGCCGCGTTCGCGGGGTCCCGGCGTGCGTGTGGGATCCAGGGGTTTCAGCCGGTCGCGGCGGCGAACCGTGAGCGCAGCCACGCGGCCAGGGCCGGGTGCTGCCCGATCGCCTCCTCGCCGGTGAGCAGTGGCTCCGGCCGCCCGGTCAGCACCCGGGCGATCTCCGACCTGTCCGTCGCGGTGTCGTCGCAGATCAACGTCTGGACGCCGAAGAACGCGGCGGCGAGGCGCGGGCTGCTCAGCTTCGCCTGGGCCAGGCGGGTGCGGATCTCGCGTTCGAACGCGTTGGGCTCCCGTCGCGGCACATTGTCGCCGCCGGCCCGCTCAGTGACCCGTTCTGTGACCTGCTCCCCGGCCCGCTCAGCGCCCTGCTCCCCGGCCCGTTCTGCGGCCTGCTCTCCGGCCCGCTCCCCGATTCGCGCTGTGACGCGCGCTGTGACCCGCTGCCCGTCCTGCTCGATCGCCATCCGCCAGGACCGCTCCGCCTCCGCCGCGAGGGCGGCCTGGAGCCCGGCGAACAGGGACGGCCCGATTCCGTGCCGCGCGAGTTCGTCGCGCAGCCTGAGCGCGCCCAGCGCGGCGACCGACATCCCGTGCGAGTGGATGGGATTCACCGCGACGGCGGCGTCGCCGACGACGGCGAAACCGGCGGGCAGGCGCGCCCGCTCGAAGAACCGCCTCCTGTTGACGGTGTCGCGGTACGGCCGGACGGCGCCGAGGGGGGTGGCCTCCGCCATGAGGTCCGCCACGATCGGGTGGCGCAGCGAGCGCGCGAAGGCCGTGAAGCCCTGCTCGTCCGTCGGCGGCTCGCCGCCCCGGGTGCCGGTCAGCGTGACGATCCATCGGCCGTCCTCGACGGGGAACAACGTCGCCCCCCGAGCCGGCTGTCCCTTCGCCGTCCCCGGATGCAGCATGATCGCCGGGATCGCGGCGGCCAGGTCGCCGGGCGCCTGGTAGAGGCGCGTCGCGTAGGCAAGTCCGGTGGCGACCGACACCTCCTCGATGTCCCCGGCGCCGACCCCGGCGAGCCACCGGGGTGCGTGCGACCGGCGTCCCGTCGCGTCGACGACGAGGTCCGCGCGTACGGTCTCGGGCGGGGCGCCCCGCCGGCTGACCGAGACTCCGGTGATGCGGGCCTCGTCTCCGGTGAGCCCGAGCGCCCGCGTGTCCTCCCAGACCTCGACGCCGCCGCCGCCGAGCGCGCGCCGCCGCACCACCTGGTCCAGCAGTCCGCGGGTGCAGGAGATCAGGTGCGCGTCGGTGCGCAGACGGCGGAACCAGCCGTCGGCGGAGAAGATGAGGGCGTCGCCGGGCAGGCCGCGCAGGTGCGCGCCGTTCGCGAGGAGGGCGTCGACCGTCCCGGGCAGCAACGCGTCCAGCGCCCGCGCGCCACCGGCCACGAGCACGTGACTGTGGTGCGACTGGGGCAACCCCCGCCGCGGACGCGGACCGGACGGGTAGCGGTCGCCTTCGACCAGGACCACCTCGTCCGCGTGCCCGGCGAGCACCGCGGCGGCGAGCACTCCCGCGAGGCCACCGCCGAGGACGACCGCCCTGCTCATCGGGTGAGGCCGGGCGGAAGCGGTGCCGATGGGGACGCAGCCGGCGAACGCGGTGCCGGCTGACACGCCGCCGGCGGACGCGTCACGACAGCGACTCTTCCTTGACCGCGGGCTCCTCGGCAGGGACCTCCTCGATGAGGCCCTGCTCGATCATCGCGCCGATGAACTCCTCGACGTCGGTCACGATGCGCCTGCTCATCGCGGAGTTGCTGCCCGCGAAGTCGCGGGACAGCTTGAACATGACCGGCTCCCGTTCGCCGTCGCTCGCCACCAGTCTCCAAATCCTGGAGCCGGTGTCGTTCAGGCTGTGGAAGTCGCCCGTCTCGGTGTGGTAGAGCGAGATGCCCTCCCCGGTCTCCTGCCAGATCACGGCTTCGCTGATCCGCAGTGACACACTGACCTCCTCTATACCGGCGTGATGGGAAGCAACTCGCCGACCCTGACGGTGTCGCGCGAGGGGCGAACATAGGTCTTCCAGTCGTCGAAGACGGGATGGACGTCGCCGTTGGCGACCAGGCGGGGCGTCGTCATCGCGCGGTCGTCGGCGGCGAGCTCCGACGGGGCGATACCGGCCTCCAGCCACAGCTGGGTGGCGATGCCGTGCCGCAGGATCCGGCACTGGTGGCGGCTGTTGCGCCGCAGGTCCCCGGACTCCGCCATGTGCGCGGCCCGGCATCCGCCGCCGCAGGACGCCTTGATGTAGCACTTCGCGCAGTCGGCGTGGTAGTCGCCGTCGAGCACGGTGCTGGTGCGCATCCCACGCAGGAGCGGCCCGCCGAAGATCTCCGACAGCTGCTGCCGCCGTATGTTGCCCGCGTGGTGCGACCGTCCGGTGACGAGCTTGCACGGGTAGACGTCGCCCAGCGAGTTGATGTAGATCTCGTTGCCGCCCATCCCGCAGTTGGCCTTCACCGAGCAGGGCGTCAGCGGCCTCGGGCCGTCCGGCAACAGCTTGCCGGCGGCTGGAGACGTCCAGGTGATCTGCTGGATCCGCATGTGGTCGTCCCAGCCGAAGTCGTACTCGTCGGTCTCGCCCCGGCCCAGGTCGTTGTGGTACATCAGCCGGATGCTGTGGACCTCGAGCCCCTCGGCGAACTTGGCGAAGTCCTCCAGCTCCTCGACGTTCTCGGAGGTGACGATGTGGTTGATCCGCGGCACCACGCCGGCGTCGTTGAGCAGCCGCAGGGCGTGGTAGGTCCGGGCGAAGGAGCCGGCGCCGCGGGTGCGGTCGTGGGTCTCGGCCGTGCCGCCGTCGACGCTCACCGTGACCATGCCGAACAGCTCGGCGAACCGCTTTGCCTGGGCGGGCTTCCTGATCATCGTGGCGTTGGTGATGATGTTCGACGTCAGCCCGCTGTCGTTGGCGTGCTCCACGATCCGGAACAGGTCCTTGCGGAGCATGGGCTCGCCGCCGGTGAAGATCATGGTCTTGGCACCGAAGGCGGCTACCTGGGAGACCAGGTCGAGCGATTCTTCGGTGGTGAGCTCCCCGGGGAGGCATTTCTCGGAGGAGGCGTAGCAGTACGGACAGCGGAGGTTGCAGCCGTCGGTGATCGCGTAATACACCTGGCGGAGCGCCGGCTCCCTGATGCTGAGCTTCGGACGGTTCCCGTTGTAGTAGACGATGCAGTTCAGGATGAGCTTGGCGAGGGTCCGATCGGTCTCGTCGGTCTCGTCGAGGGGGGGCGGCTCCCCGCCCGCCCGGGGACGGGCCAGGGCCGCCAGGATGGCGAACTCGCGTGCGTCGAGGACGTACCGGCCGCCCACCTGCGGGTTGACGACCAGGTACTTCCCGTCGTGCACGAAGTAGGTCAGGTCTGCCGGTACGTCGATCAACGAGCGGTTCCGGGCGAGTTTCCCAGGCATCATTCCCCTTTACGCTCCCAGCCGCAGGTGCGGCCCCAAATTTTGTGGGTGACGCGCGGCAGGAGCCGCACCCGCGAACCGTTCTGACTACTCTGCTCCGGACCCGGAGCCCGACCAGGCCCCGCACAGGCACTTGCCCTCGACGGGCGCCACATAGGTGTGGGCCTCGACCTCGGGCCGGGACCACTCGCCGCCGGCACCGGCGTGCGCCAGCACACCGGGCAGCGCGTCGGGGAGCTTGTCCTTGAGCGAGATGAGCAGGTCGACTTCCTCCCGGGTCAAGGTGGCGAACGCCTCCTCGACTTCGGCGGCCAGCGGGCTGTTCAGGATGCCGGCTTCACGCAGAGCTTCCCTCGGATCGAAGGCCATGCCTTCACCTCTCTGTCTGACGGGAATGCGGTGTATGACGAGTATGTGCTGGTAGGAGATGGGTGAGACAACCCCACAAACGTGGGCTAGCCGCGATCAGCGGCGGCGCGGTCGTCAGGCGGGCCGGGCACATCGAACGGCGGCCGCCCGCTCATCGCGTCGCCAACCCGGCGCGGGGGACCGGCCGATGACGCGCCACTACGGTCGCCGGGCGCCTGCCGCCGAGCGGCGACTCTTCTCGTCACGACGCACCACCGGTCTGCCCTCAGCAGACATATCGACAGGTCACGGGGTTATCGCGGATACAACTGCGCCATGAGTGTTTCACCGAGTACGAGTTACCGGGATCGGCTGAACGAGAAGCTGTTCCAGCAGCGGACCCTGTTGCTGACCGGAGAGGTCGACGACGAGATGGCCGAGCGGGCGTGCGCCGAAATGGTGCTGCTGGCCTCGGCGGATCCCGAACGCGACATCATCCTCTACATCAATTCGCCGGGAGGGTCGGTGCTGGCCGGCTTGGCGATCTACGACACGATGAAGCTGGTGCCGAACGACGTGGTCACCGTCGCGCTGGGGATGGCGGCGAGCATGGGCCAGGTGCTGCTGGCGTCCGGCACCCACGGCAAGCGGATCAGCCTCGCGCACAGCCGGATCATGATGCACCAGCCGTCGGCGGGCATCGGCGGCACGGCGATCGACATCTCGATCCAGGCCGAGAACCTCAAGTACATGAAGCGGCAGTCCGAGGAGATCCTCGCCGCGGAGACGGGACGCACGATCGAGGAGATCGCCGCCGACAGCGACCGGGACCGCTGGTTCACCCCGGAGGAGGCCCGCGACTACGGGATGATCGACACGATCGTCGACTCCTTCCACAACATCGCGCCGTACGCCGTTCCCAACCGGATGGGGTTCTCGTCATGAGCCAGTACACGATCCCGTACGTGGTCGAGAAGACCCCCGTGGGGGAGCGGTCGTTCGACATCTTCAGCCGGCTGCTCAACGAGCGCATCGTCTTCCTCGGCACGGAGATCGACGACGGCGTCGCCAACGTCGTGATGGCACAGTTGCTGCACCTGGAGGCGGAGAGCCCGGACCAGGAGATCAACCTGTACATCAACTCCCCGGGCGGCTCCTCGACCGCGATGCTCGCGATCTACGACACCATGCAGTTCATCCGGGCGAAGGTCGCGACGTACTGCATGGGCCAGGCGGCCTCCGCCGCCGCGGTGCTGTTCGCCGCCGGCGCCCCCGGACGGCGGTTCATGCTCGGCCACTCCCGCGTGCTGCTGCACCAGCCGTCCACGCAGGGGCAGGGCACGATCTCCGACCTGACCCTGCAGGCGGCCGAGGTGATGCGCGTGCGCGCGCAGACCGAGGAGATCCTCAGCCTTCACACCGGGGTGGACGTCGCCCGGCTGCGCGAGGACACCGACCGGGACCGCATCTTCGGCGCTCGCGAGGCCGTCGAGTACGGCCTGGCCGACGAGCTGATCATGACCCGCTAGTAGCCGTAGCCCTCACGCCGCCAGCAGCTGCACCCGTGGCGTACCGGCCGATCCGCGCGTCGCGATCCGCCTGGAGGCCGTGATCCGCCGGACGGCACGGGTGAGCAGGTGCTCGATCGGCAACCCGAGGGCGTCGCACACCGAATGCAGCATCTCCGACGACGGCTCCTTGCGGCCGCGCTCGACCTCCGACAGATACTGCTTCGACATGCCCACCGCACGTGCCACGTCGTCGAGCGTGCGGTCCTGGTCCAGCCGCTCGTCGCGGAGGATCTCCCCGTACACCGTGCGCAGCAACGGGTCCGGGCCCTCGGGGATCGCCGGGTCGCGCTCCTTGCCGGCCCGGCGCGTCCGGATGTCGATGACCACTGATCGGCCCGAGACTGCCATGCCTGGCAGTCTGGCACGTCCGGACCTCCGGCGGACCGTCTGTTCGCGCACAGGTGAGCGAGCCCCCCGGGCCGCCCATGAGCGAGCGTGCTGTCTCGCCGGACTCATCGGAAGTCTCCGTGAACGACGCCTCGTCTGACCCGCCGATGCCGTACCCCGGCGTCAGGGGGTGAGCCGGTGGCCGCCCAGCGAGATCGGCGAGTCGGGTACGTGCGCGACGAAGTCGAAGTTGGGCGGCGGCCCGACCCTGCGCTCCAGGGTCTTCACCACGTGCCTGACGTCGTCGTGCGGGCCTGCGATGTAGAAGGGCTTGCCGTCCTTGCCGAAGGTGACCGCCGACTTCTCCTCCCACGTGCCGAGGTGTCCGGCCGTCCCGGCGAAGTCCGGTGCCGGTTCGAAGCCGAGATCACGCGCGTAGTCGACCGCGCCGAAGACGAGGTGCCGGACCAGGTCGAGCGGCGCCTCACGCCAGCCGTGCGAATAGATCCTGAACCACTTGGGGAGGAAGCGGTGCAGCTCCACCTCGCTCATCACGTCGGGGCCGAGGGCGTGCTTGACGCCCAGGCAGTAGACGTCGACGAGGTAGGCGCAGACCGACAGCTTGTCCCAGCCGTGCTTGCGCGCCACCACCACGCTCACCGTGCCCGCGGTCTCCTGGCCGGCCGGGGCGTCGTCCGCCCAGCCGGTCGTGCCCGGCACGCCGAGTCCCTCGCCCCAGCCGACGTTGATCCAGCACCCCGCGAGTTCGGGCTCGGCGGCCTGCCCGCCCGTCTGCTCGGCCACCGCCCTGACGTACGGTGCGACCGCCGCCGGCGCCATGCCCAGGGCGCGGGCGATCTGCTTGGGAGAGTGGCCCTGTCCGCGGAGCTCGCGGACCTTTTCCAAGATCGAGCTATCCATAGGGTCCGAAGCCTATCGGCTGTCCCTGACGGGCCGGGGTGCGGAAGACCATATGATGATCTTGACGCTTATGGGGCTCACTTTCGGACCGAGCCGGCTCAACGGCAGGGCAGCGGGCGCTGGAGGAACATGGACGAGCGGCGGTTGGTGCGGGTCTCGAAATACCTGGCCAAGCACCTGCGGCACCAGCCCGAGCGCATCGGCATCGAACTCGACGCGCACGGCTGGGTGGACATCGACGCGCTGCTGACGGCGGCGGCCTCGCACGGGTTCCCGATCTCGCGTGCCGAACTGGAGCAGGCGGTCGCCGGCAACGACAAGCGGCGGTACGTGATCGAGGACGATCGGATCCGGGCCAGTCAGGGGCACTCGGTGCCCGTCGACCTCGACCTGCCGGTGGTCGAGCCGCCCCCGATCCTCTATCACGGCACGGTCGCCCGGAATGTGGAGGCGATCCGCGGGGAGGGGCTGCGGCCGATGGCACGCCATCACGTCCACCTGTCGCCGGACCGGGAGACCGCCACCCGCGTGGGCGCGCGCAGGGGTGAGCCGGTCGTGCTCGTGGTGGACGCGGCGGCGATGCACGCCGCCGGACATCACTTCCGGGTGAGCGCCAACGGCGTCTGGCTGGTGGATCACGTCCCGCCGCACTTCATCGGGTGGAGCGGCGACTGAGAGACGGCCGTTCTGGGCGGGAATCGCCATTGGAGGGGGCATAGGCAGGCCGCGTATTTCAGTGGCGACTTGCGGATATCCGCCCGATATCGTTCCTGCGTGGAAGATCTCATCATTGCCCGGCGTCTGCGTGTTCCGGTCGACGACGCTGGGGACGACACGCCGGGTTGGGGTGGGGTGGCTGCCCGGCAGCTCGACGCGGCGCTGCTCAGCGTCGGCTTCACGTGCTCACCGGCGCTGCTCGGCCGCCTGACCCGGCTGCCCGGCGAGCAGGTGATCGACCTCGGCGTACGCGTTCTGGCCGCGGTGCGCCGCCTGGTCGGCGACCACGTCGAACACAACGCCTACTTCGTCGACTTCCCGAAGAACGTGCCGGACACCCTGGAGTTCTGGGCGGGGCTGTTGCGCGAGGCCGTGCTCGATCCGGTCGCCGCCACCCGGCTCCAGCCGGGCACCCTCAACCTGCTGGACCTGCCGCGATACGGCGGCTACCAGCACACCTACGCCGATCTGCTGGCCGCGCACGCCGAGCTGATCCCCCTGGCCAAAGACCGGGTGACCGTGCTTGAGCTGGGTGGAAGCCTGCGAGACGAAGCGCGGGAGCTCTACCTCTCGCTGGCCGGCTCCGAGATCCCGCTCGCCGCCGAGGACCTGGCCGCTCTGCGCGCGCTGGCCGCCTTCTGCGCCGACTTCGGGGCCGACTTGGGGGCCGACTTCGGGGCCGACGACCGGCCCGAGCACGTCCCCGTACGCGAGAACCGGGCCGTCGTCAACGAGGTGCGGCTGGCCGCCCGGCAGCCCCTGCTCGTCGACACCGTGACGGATGTGCTCCGGCTGGCCGCGCTCTGCTCCGATGGCGATGTGACCCTGTCCACCCCCACCCGCCTGCGCTCCTTCCGCCGCGCCGAACGCCGCATCCTGCTGGCCGCCCTGGACGCCGTCCCGGCCGCGAAGCACGGGGACGTGCTTCGCCACCGGGAGCAGTGGAAGCGGCTCGGCGAGCGGCTGCACCCCCACGAGTACCCGCAGTTTCCTCGGGCGGCTCAGGTCTTCGACGTGGCCAGGGGAGTGCGCGAGGCGGCGAGCTTCGGCGGCCGGGTCGAGGCCGCGCTGGCCGCGGGACGTACCGACGAGGCCGTCTCGCTGCTGGAGCACACACCCGGCGCACTGCTGCGCCGCCTCGATCATCTGCTGCGGGCGGGTGACGGCTCTGCCGTGCTGGAGGCGGCGGAGAGGTCGGTCGCCCGTGCCTCCGGCCGCGTGCTGCTGTCTTTGCGGGAGCACCTGCAGAACCGGTTCGCTCCCGTGAACCGGGTCTTCACCAACCGGTCCGGCAGAGCGTGGACCACACCTGACACCCGTGCCCCGCTTGATGAGGAGACCCTCAGCCGGACGCTCGCGATCCTGGACGAGGAGATCGGCCGCCGTCTGCCCGACCTCGGCGAGCTGATCGTCGACCCAGCCGTCCTCGACGTGGCGCTGCCCCTGTCGGGCAAGGCGGTCGCGCCGGGGCTCGGGATGCTGCCCCGCGGCTCGTTGTCGCCCGTGGACGGTGAGCTGCTCCGATTCTTCGTGCACTGGCGACAGGCCGAGCGGCGCACCGACTACGACCTGTCCGCGCTCATGCTCGACGCCGGCTATGACAACCCGACCAACATCTCGTGGACGTCCTACGCCAACGAGTTCGCGACCTACTCGGGTGACCTCACCGAGGCCCCCGACGGCGCCTCGGAGTTCATCGACGTGCGTCTGTCCCACGCCACCAAGCCCATCATCATCCCCCAGGTCCACATCTACGCGGGGGAGCCGTTCGAGGAGGCCGCCGAGGCGTTCTTCGGCTATATGACCAGGGACGCCGCCCAGGAGGGCAGGCCGTTCGAACCGCGTACGGTCCGGATGAAGTCCGACCTGCGCGGATCCGGCCGCGTCGCGCTCCCGCTCGTCTTCCTCCGCGGGGACGACGGCGCGTGGCGGGTGAAGTGGTTGCACCTCTACCTGTCGGGCTATCCGGCGTTCAACCAGGTGGAGGGCAACCGGGTCACCGCGTCGCTGCTCGTACGCTCGATCGTGGAGCGCCACTACCTCAGCGTCGGTTACCTGGTCGGCCTGCTCCGGGCCAAGTCCTCCGCGTCCTCAACGGGCGGGCACCTCACGTACATCGGGCTGGAGGCGCCTGCCGACCTCCCGGAAGGGGCGCGGGTCTACACGCCCGCCACGCTGCACGAGTTGATCCCAGCCTGATAATCTTTCCCAGCGCAAGGCCATGGGAGGGCTTCCTTCTTACTCTTTTGGAACCGGTCTGCCCGTACGGGCGCCGGTCTGGTTGCAGCTCTTCCGCTTTCCTTGCGCTCCGGCGGGTGAGGCCATTCGGGGGCTTCCTTCTCACCTGGTTCAATTCCAGGTAGGCCCGTAAGGGCCTGCTGGCGATATTAGCTTCCGAGCCCTCCTCACCCGTCCGGCCGGAGAACCGCCCCGCGCAAACAGTTTTCACCCCCGTCCCCGATTGCTGCGGCAGGCAACCGAGGGACCCGCTCCCGCCTCGCGAGCCGAAGAAAAACCTCGCGGCAGGGCCACGAGGGACGGTTATAGCACAGGGTAACGAATCAATTACGACTGGTAACTGTGCGGCTGTCATCCGTCTTGGCGTGGATACGGTCACGCAGTGGCACTAGCCGAACACGAAGCCCTCGTCCGTCTGTTCTGCGAACGACCCGACCTCGCCGCCGACTTGCTCACGCGCTCCCTCAGAGTCCAGTTGCCCGACTACGACTACGCGGGCCTCGAATCGGCCGATCTCACTGAGGTCACACCCACCGAACGTCGCGCCGACTCGGTCATAGCATTCCGTCGTAAGAGCACCGACGACGAGCCCGAACCCGTCCTGGCTGTGATCGTGGAAGTCCAGCGCGACCGTGATTCGGACAAGCTCTGGTCGTGGCCGCTCTACCTCAGCAGTCTGCGTAGCCGGTTGAAATGTCCGGTCATGCTCTTGGTTATCGCGCCCGATGCGTCGATCGCCCGTTGGTGCGCCCGCCCCATCGGGCTGGGTCACCCCGGTATGGTGCTGACCCCGCTCGTCGTCGGACCAGCCGAGGTTCCGGTGATCACCGACCCTGGCCAGGTGGCGGAGGACCTCGAACTCGCCGTACTGTCGATGATCCATCATGCCGACACGCCTCAGGGGCCGGAGATCCTCGAAGCCCTGCTCACGGCGTTGCACAATCTCGACCGCGACCAGGCGGGTATGTACGCTGACATGGTGCGTGCGGCGCTGCCCGGGGAGATCTGGGATCACTTGGAGAGGCACTTGAAGACCGAGACCTACGAGTACCTGAGTGACTGGGCCCGCGACAACATCGCCAAGGGCAAGGTCGAGGGCAAGGCGGAAGGAAAGGCCGAGGGCAAGGCGGAGGGGCAGGCCGAGGCAATCTTGACGGTTCTGTCAGCCCGGGGCATCGAGCTACCCGAGGACATTTCCGAAAAGATCCGGAAATGTCATGACCTCGACCGGCTGGCTGCCTGGCTACGAGCAGCCGCCACGGTCGACTCCTCTGACGCGTTGCTCGATGACATCTCCTGACGCCGTCCCGTGACGTGGTCCCCACTGCGGGGGCGTCACAGAATGCCGCCGGGCTGCTCCTCGAGTCCGCAGGCGAAAGGCTCCGCTATGGATGTCGTCCCCTGGCGGTTCGCACCCACGGCCCTCGAGTGAGCCTGCCTTCATTGCATGCGCGCGGAGGAAGCCCATGATCGCGCACTTCCGCTCGTACGCGCAGTACCGGGGCCGGCCGGCGTGGTCGCCTTGCCCGAAGGACATGGTGCGTGCGGCGCTGCCCGGAAAGATCTGGACCACTTGGAGAAGCATGTGAACACCAAGACCTACGAGTACCTCAGCGACTGGGCCCGCGAGAACTTCGCCAAGGGCAGAACCGAGGGCAGAGCCGAGGCACAGGCAGAAGGCAAGGCCGAGGCCATGGCAGAGGCCGTCGTGATAGTCCTGGACGCCCGGGACATACAGGTGCGCGACGAGTTGAAGGACAAGATCCTCGTGTGCCGTGACTTCGATCAGCTGAACGCCTGGATCGCGGCGGCCGCCACGATCGAGTCCTCGGACGCACTCCTCGACGAGAAGCTCTGACACTGACCACCGGTGACATGGCTGCCGGAAGGCTCTGCGATGTACGTCGTCCCACGGCGGTTCGCATCGACGGCGGCCTGAACGCATAAGGCCGCCTCATGTACGGCCTACGCGTCGAGGAAGACCTCGTCGAGATGCCATTCGAGGGCCTCGCGGTTCGGTCGGTCGCGAGGGCGGTCGGGAACGGTTATCTCCTGACCGGCCCGGCGGTAGAACTCCTCGCCGTTGCCGAACTCCTCGCGCAGGCGTGGGCTGACCAGTAATCGGTGCCTGGGGTCGACCGCCAGATAGCCGCGGTCGAAGAGCGTGTGCACGTCCGAGCGGAGCAGGAGCCCGTTGTCCAGCCGATGCTCGCCACCCGCTGTCACCGGACGGATGTGCGCCGCCTGCAGGACCGGCCTGATCCGGTCGCCGGTGATCGCGCATCGCCGGTCGTACGCGTGCAGGACCACAGCCTGGAAAGCCCGCTGACCGAGCCTGCGCGGGGCCAACCGAGGATCGCCGAAGACCGGCCCGTCGCGGTGCCACGACTCGGACAGGTCGACGTTCCCGCCGATCCCTGCCCGGTTCAGCAGGTCATAGAAGTAGCCGGCGGCCGGGTGGGTGGCCAGGTTGTAGCTCTTGCCTTGGACGATGTTGGATGCGAAGTCCGGCGGCGGCCCGGCGACACGATCCTCGGGATAGAAGAAGACGTCGCGGATGATGACGCAGCCGATGACCGGATCCTCGTCTGATGCCATCGGCTGACTGCGGTATTTCCCGACCTGCCGGCGCAGTTCCGTCAGGTGCAGTACGCCGTTGCCCTCGGCGAAGAACTCCCACGCCTCGGAGACCCTGAGAGGTGCGAACCCGCTGAAGAAGCCGCCGCCGACCACGCGGTTGTGCGGGTGGTGGGTCTTGAAGAAGAACGGCTCGCCGTGGTCGATCGCACGGAACTCCCGCCCGCTGGACGGCCGCCAGAAGTTGACCTCGCTCAAGTCCGGACGTCCGGCCAGAAAGCGGTACCAACCCGCGTCAGTCACCCCGACGTACGCCTTCACAAAGGTCATTGTGCCTATACGTGATCAACTCCGCCAGAGTGCCACGGCGTAGCGGAGTCAGGCGCGAGCAGGCGTTTGCCGCACAGGTCGAATCGAGGACAGGTACACCGGGATAACCGAGGCCGGTTCGCGGGCGACGCCGCCGAGTTCGACTTCGAGCACGGCGGCGTCGGATGCGCTCAGCTCAAGCAGGGGCCGCCGGAGGCGGATGGACCAGGACTTGATGTCGGGGAAGGCATCCAGCCGGGGAACGAGGGGCCCCAGCTCGACCCCGGTGAGGTACGGCGTGAGCGACCGCAGGCCGATGTCGCACCCACGGGTGAAATCCCGGCCCGCTATCGTGACCGGCTTCTCGTAGGCGACCACAGGCGAGGCGACCTCGGCCATGCCGATGATCCTCGTCCGGTCACGGGTCGGGTTGTGCCAGCAGCCACGGGTGGTCAGGACGAAGAGATCGTCCCCCACCTTGAGCCGGTTCACCTCGCTGCGACTGGTCGGCGGGAAGGCCATCCGGGACTCGCGCAGCACCCAGGCGACGGCCTCCCGCTCCCCGAGGATCAACAGGTACGCGGTCACGATCGGCACGGTATCGGATCTCCGGGGCAAGCCCGTAGAGACGGAGGACGGGATCGTCCGCTACCACTGGGTGGGCGGCCGGGAGGTCGCGGCCGGGGATGAGTGACCGACCGGGTCAGCGGGGGACGATCGGCAGCGTGACGTACGAGTCGGGGAAGACCTTCTGACGCTGGACGACGAGGTCCGCCTCGGCCGCGCCGATCCGGCCGGTGCCGGTGTTGCGGTCGAATCGGGGGAAGTTCGAGCTGGAGACCTCCACCCGGATGCGGTGGCCGGCCTTGAAGACCTGGCTGGTGGCGACCAGGTCGATGGTGAAAATCCCGGACGACTCGGTGACGCGGACGATGCCGTCGATCACGCTCATCGCCCGGCCGTCCGGATAGACGTCCACGAGCTTGGCCGTCCAGTCCGTCGAGGCGGCCGAGGTCTCGGCGTGCAGGGCCACCGACACCGGGCCCGTCACCTCGACGTCGAAAGTGAGCACCTCGGTCGAGTAGCAGAGCACGTCGGGCCGCCGTTCCACGTCGCGCTGGTCCTGCGGGCCGACATTGGTGGGGTCCGGCAGCAGGGTCGGGCCGCCGACGGTCGGGACCGGGTCGCGCGGGTCGAAGGTGAAGGTCGCCGGCTGGGACGCCGAGGAAGGCTCGGGGGAGAGCAGGCCGCCGGTGTGCAGGAAGTAAGGGGTGCCGACGGCGCGCTCCAGCGGCCAGGCCTCCTCGTCCCGCCAGACGTCGTCGCCCATCACGAAGATCTTCACGGCGGGGCCGGTGTCCTCGCCCTTCAGGAACGCGAGCTCCCGTTGCTCCAGCCCGATCGCCTGGGCGGAGGCGGCGCCGCCGAAGAACAGCCGTCCGGTGCCCGCGGCGCCCGGCGCGAGGTGGGACCAGGGGCCGATGACCAGGGGGCCGCCCAGGCGGCGGTGGTTCTCCAGCGTTCCGCCGAGGAACAGGTCGAACCAGCCCGCCACGTGCATGACGGGCACCGCGACGCGGTCGTGGCGCAGGGTCTCGGCCAGTTCCTCCCAGTAGGCGTCGCGTTCCACGTGCGAGGTCCAGTCGCGCCACCAGGGAATGCCCGGGATGTCGCCGACCGGCAGGGTGCGTGCCGCTGTGTCCTGGCCGCCCAGCACGGGAAGAACCGCGGCGAGCCCCGCGCCGGTATCCTCGCCCGCCTCGGCGGCGTGCAGCAGGCCGAGCATGGTCTGAAAGGCGCCCCAGTTCAGGGCCGAGCCCAGCGCGAACGCGCCGCCGTGATACTTGAGGCCGTCGTGGAAGTCGTGCGGCGTCATCGAGGCGACGACGGCCTTGAGCCCGGGCGGGCGCGTCACCGCCGCCTGCAGCGCGCATCCGGCGAGGTAGGACATGCCGCTCATCACGACCTCGCCGTTCGACCAGGGCTGCGCGGTGATCCAGGCGATCGTGTCGTGGCCGTCCGCGCCCTCGTCCGCCCACGGCCGGAACTCGCCGTCGCTGCTTCCGCGCCCCCGGCAGTGCTGCAGCACCACCGCGAACCCGGCCCGCAGCGCGGGTGTCACCGGCGCCGTCCGGAACGAGTCCTCGCCGTACGGCGTGCGCATGAGCAGGGCCGGGAACCGGCCGCCGCCGGCCGGCCGGTGGACGGTGCCCCGCAGGATGGTGCCGTCCCGCATCGGCATCGGAACATCGTGCTCGACGCTTACCGGAAGCGGGGGGCGGTCGAGCTTCGGCATGCGGGCTCCCCAGAATCAAGTCGGATCAGGTCAGGGCATAGGCGTCGTAGCGTACGGCGGTGGCCACGCGGGCGGCCGAGGCCACCGCGAGGGTGCGGTTGAGCCAGAGATACCGATCGTCGCCCGTCTCGAAGCGGCAGAACAGCCGGAAGTAGTACTCCGCCGGGTCCACGTCCTCGCCCCGCGCGAGGCGGCCGAGCACCTCGGGGGAGCCGTGCCGGACTCCGCTGGTGGTGATGTAGACGTGCGCGCCGTCGTGGGTGCGCAGCGTGTAGCGCGTGTCGATGCTGATCATGCCGTCGGCGTGCACGACCTGCCAGTCGGCCCCGCCGGGCAGCACGGTGCCCGACAGGCGGGGACCGTCGAACGCGCCGCCCACGATGTTGACCACACGGCGGTGGCCCCACTGCGAGTCGCCGAGGTCGAGCATGGGGTCGAGATCCACGCGGAACGTGGCGAGCGGTTCCAGATTCACGGGTGGCAGGTTCACGGGTGGCAGGTCCACGGGTGGCAGGTCCACGGGTCGCGGGTTCACGATGCGGCACTCCGATCGACGCTCCAGGAGGGGCGTTCGCTGAGTGAGGCGGGGTCGAAGCCGGCCGTGCGCTTGTAGGACGCGGCGATCTCCGCCCGTTCCCCGTGGGGGATGACCTGCTCGACGTCGTCGAACCCGCCGGGCGCGCGTTCGTGAGCCAGCTTCATGACGACCTCCGGGCCCATCTCGCGGTTGGACAACTGCAGCGCCGTCGTGGCCGGGCGGCGCGTCTCCTCGTAGTCCGCCAGGTCTCCCCGGGCGAGGGCCCACGCCAGCACCCGGGCGTCGATGATCGCCTGGGAGGCCCCGTTGGAGCCGATCGGGTACATGGCGTGCGCCGCGTCGCCGAGGAGCGTGACGTCGCCGAAGGTCCAGCGGGGGAGTGGGTCGCGGTCCACCATCGGGTACTCGTACGCGGTCTCGGCCCCGGCGATGATTCCCGGCACGTCGAGCCAGTCGAAGCGCCAGCCGGCGAAGTGCCTGCCGATCTGGGCCAGGTCGGCGGGGCGGTTCCAGTCCCCCCGGTCGGCGGCCTCGCCGTCCAGGGGCCGCTCCGCGATCCAGTTGATGAGTGTGCGCTCGCCGGTCTCGATCGGATAGGCGACGAACTTCTGCGTGCCGTCGCCGGCCATGATCATGGATCGGCCGGTCAGGAACGGCTCGCCGTAGGTGACCCCCCGCCACAGGACCAGGCCGTTCCACGGCGGCGGGCCCTCGCCGGGGTACAGGTGGGCCCGCACGGCCGAGTGGATCCCGTCCGCGCCGATCAGCAGGTCCTCGTCGCCGGGGCCGGTGATCCGGCTGCCGGTCCGTACGGCGTCCGGGCCCAGCCGCTCGACCACCGCCTCCAGCAGGAGCATCTGCAGCGTCCCGCGGTGGACGGAATACTGCGGCCAGGCGTAGCCCGCGGCCAGTCCCCGGGGTTCGGACCAGATCGGCGTGCCGTAGCGGTTGAAGTAGGCCAGCTCGGCCGTGGCCACGCCGATCTCCGCCAGGCGGCCGGCCAGTCCCAGCTCGGTCAGCTCCCGCACGGCATGAGGGAGGATGTTGATCCCGACGCCCAGCGGACGGATCTCGGAGGCGGCCTCGTGCACGGTCACGTCCTCGAACCCCGCGGCGTGCAGGCTGAGCGCGGCGGTCAGTCCGCCGATGCCCGCTCCGGCGATGACGATGCGCACAGGCACCTCCGGAAAGATGTTGTTATTGCCGTAACAATATCCACGACACCTTTACGGCTACGCAAGACTTGAGCGGTGAACAGCGAGCCCGACACCCGGCCGGACCTCGGCGTGGACCTGCCGCCGGACCTGCCGCCGGATCTCCCGCCGGACCTGCGCTACGCGGCCTACGCGCGCGAGCGGCTGGCAGGCATGTCGCCCGCGGCCGACCCCGAGGCATTCACGCTGGCCTACCACCTGCTCCAGCTCGCCTACCTGCTGGTCACCGACCTGGAGACCCGCATCCATCGCCCGCGCGGCCTGACGCTGCCCGGGTTCCGGCTGATGTTCAAGCTCTGGCTGCTCGGCCCCACCCAGCCCGTACGGCTCGCCGAGATCTCCGCCATGTCGCGGTCCGCGGTGACCAACGCCGTCAACACCCTCGAACGCGGCGGCCTGGTCGAACGCCGGCCGGTGCCGGAGGACGGCCGCGCGGTGGTCGTCACGCTGACCGCGGCGGGCGAGGCGGCCGTGCGTGAGGCCTTCGCCGAGCAGACCCGCAGAGAGCGGGAGTGGTTCGCCTGCCTCGGCCCCGCCGAGCGCGAGCAGATGACCGCCTTGCTGGCCCGGATCCTCCGCGTCCGCCCGGCGGATCTCTCCTGAGCGGGGACGAACCAGGGCAGTCGCCCAGAAGCTACGCGTACAGTTCTCGCAGGCGTCCCCGGGGGCGGGACGCGCCCGCTTCACCGTGAGGACCGCACGCGTGGCCGTTTCCGAGCAGTTCCCGCCGTTCGCAGCCCCGGACGCCGACGTCGCAGCCGAGGGCGAGCCCGGCGGCACGGGGCCGGACCCGTTCCCCGGGGACACCCACTGGTACGACCTGCCGGACGACGACGCCGCGCCGGAGGAGGACGATCACCTCACCCCGGGAAGGCGCCTGTGGCGGGCGCTGAGGCGGCACTGAGGCGGCGCTGAGGCGCCCGCCAGGCGCTCAGGTGGTGACCTGGTCGAGCAGTTCGAGCAGGTGGTGGTAGGTCTTCCCGGTGGCGCGGGTCATGCCGATCTCACACGTGCGGTTGACCGACGCGTGGGCGGCGAAGCCGCCCTCGGCCACCGAGGCGGCCTCGGCCCGGGTGGCGGAGGCGGTCAGTTCCGGGTGCAGCAGCCCCCGGTCGCCGGCGAAGGCGCAGCACTGCCAGCCGTCGGGGACGACGATCTCCTTCGCCACCGCCTCGGCCACCTTGGCGACGGCGGCGTCGAGGCCGAGCCGGACGGACGAGCAGGTCGGGTGCAGGGCGAGCGAGGCCAGCCTGCGATCCTCCGGCGGCTGCGGCAGGCGAGGGAGGACGTGCTCGGCCACGAAGGTCACCGCGTCCAGCACCCGTACGGCGGGGGAGGCGGCGGCCACGAGCCGTTCGAACCCTTCCGTGCAGGAGGCGGCGTCGCTGACGACCGGAAGCCGGCCGCCGTCGGTCGCCGTCAGAAGTGTCTCCCGCACCCGGCGGCCCATCACCTCGTAGCCCTCGCCGAAGCCCTTGGAAGACCACGGCGTGCCGCAGCACATGCTCCCGACGCCCTCCGGAACGCGCAGCCGCAGACCGGCCCGCTCGGCGAGCCGCCGCACCGCGGCCATGACACCGGGACCGCCGTCTGCGGGGGCGAACAGCGTGTTCAGGCACGACGGCACATACACCGCGTCGGCCTCGTGACGCGGCGCGGGGCGGCGGGGCGTGCCGCCGCGCGGCAGGTCACGGCTCCACTGGGGGACGGTGTCGGGGTCGCCTACGGCGCGGGCGGTCCGGCTCACTCCCTCGGCGAGCCCCGCCGGGGCCGCGGCGGCCGCGTCCATCGCGAGGTCCATGGCGCGGGTCACCGCGCTCCAGTGCTTCGCGGCGGTCTTCCAGCCCGCCCGCGCCGCCCGCCCGTGACGTTCGCCGCGCAGGCGCTTGGTGAGGTCGCCGGTGTTGATCAGTACGGGACAGGCCGTGGCGCACATGCCGTCCACGGCGCAGGTGTCGACGGCGTCGTAGCCGTACTCCTCCTCCAGTTGCCGGGCGAGCGCGTGGTCCCCGGCCGCGCGGGCCGCGGCGATCTCGCGGCGCAGCACGATGCGCTGGCGCGGCGTGGTGGTGAGGTCGCGGCTGGGGCAGACCGGCTCGCAGTAGCCGCACTCCACGCACCGGTCGACCTCGGGCTCGACGCTGACGACGGTCTTGAGGTCGCGCAGGTGCGCTTTCGGGTCGTCGGTGAGCACGACGCCGGGGTTGAGCGTGCCGGCCGGGTCGCACAGCCGCTTGATCTCCCGCATGACCTCGTACAGCTCGTCGCCGTACTGGCGGCGGACGAAGGGGGCCATGACCCGGCCGGTGCCGTGCTCGGCCTTGAGCGTGCCGCCACGGCCGAGCACGGCGGCGACCATCTCCTCGGTGAACTCGGCGTAGCGGTCGAGGTCGGTGCCGAAGCGCTCGTTGAGCATGAAGTGCAGGTTGCCGTCCTTGGCGTGCCCGAAGATCACGCTGCGCTCGTATTCGTGCCTGGCGAACAGTTCGGCCAGGTCGCCGCAGAGATCCGCCAGGGCGGGCACCGGGACGGCGACATCCTCCAGCAACGCCGTCGTGCCGCTGGGCCGGGCCCCGGCGACCGCGGCGTACAGGTTCTTGCGGATGCGCCACAGGGCCGCCCGGCCGGCGCTGTCCCGGCTGAGCCGCGCGGGGGCGGCGAGGTCCAGCCGGGCGAAGACCCGCCCGGCCTCACGCTCATGGGCGGTGAGCGCTTCGGGGTCGGGCTCCTGCCACTCCACCAGCAGCGCCGCGTGCGACCGCACGTCCAGGGCGCGCAGCGGCTCGTCGGCCTTCGGGTCGAGCCGGGCCACCCGCAGCGACTCGGCGTCGAGCAGCTCGACGGCCGCGGGGCCGGCCGCGACCAGCTCGGGAGTGGCGGCCATCGCCTCCCGCAGCGAGGAGAAGACCAGCAGGCCGGTCGCGGCGTGCCGGTGCGCCGGCACGGTGCGCAGGACGGCCTCCGCGACGAAGCCCAGCGTGCCCTCGCTGCCCACGACGAGATGAGCGAGGATCTGGGCCGGCGAGTCGTGGTCGAGGAAGCTGTTGAGGCCGTAGCCCATCGTGTTCTTGATGGCGAACTGCGCCGTGATCCGGCGTACCGAGTCCGGGTTGCCGCGGATGCGGTCGCGCAGCCGTTCCAGGCCCTCGGCCAGGGCGGGTTCGAGGGCGCGCAACCGGGCGTCGGCGTCGGGCGCGCCGGTGTCGATCACGGTGCCGCCGGGCAGCACCAGGACCATCGACTCCAGCGTCCGGTAGGTGTTGGCGTGGGTGCCGCAGGTCATCCCGCTGGAGTTGTTGGCCACCACCCCGCCGATCGTGCACGCCGACTCACTGGCCGGGTCGGGGCCCAGCCGGCGGCCGTAGGCGGCCAGGCGGGCGTTGACCTGCCGCAGCACGGCCCCGGGCCGCACCCGCACCCGCTCGCCGTCGCCGAGGACCTCGATGCCCCTGAAGTGGCGGCGGGTGTCGACCAGCAGATGGCCGGTGACGCCCTGCCCGGACAGGCTGGTGCCGCCGGACCGGAAGGTCAGCGGCAGCCCGGTCCGCATCAGCGCCGCCACCTGCGCGGCGCTTTCCGGCACCACGACGGCCTGCGGGGTCAGCAGATAGTGCGAGGCGTCGTGCGCCATGCCCAGGCGGTCGCTCGCCCGCGCCCGGGTGATCCCCGGGACGGCGGCCTCCACCGCCGCCAGCACGGCGGGGTCGGACGGCGCCGGTCGTCGCGGTCCTGCGGGGGTTCCGGCATCGGTGAGGCTCATGATCTCAAGGTTTCCGTCCGGAGGCGCCCATGCGCCCCCTTTATCGCCGAGGGTCGATATGGATCTTCGGGCCCGGACCCGCGCCGGCCGGGCGGTGTCCCGCCAGCACGCCGGCGGCGTCGTCCAGGCCGACGGTGGCGGCCACGAGCGGGCGGGCGTCGACCGATCCGTCCGCGTACGCCTCGATGGTCCCGGCCAGACCGGCCGATCCGCTGAGCACGCCGACGGCGGTGACGTCCCCGAACACGATGTCGCGGGTGTCGATGCGGCTGGGAGACCCCGCGAGACCGACATAGACTACCCGGCCCGCGGGCCTGACCAGGTCGAGCGCGAGCGCCGGCAGGTCCGCCGCGTTGGACGCGTCGACCACGGCGTCCCACGGCAGGGACGGCAGCGACGATCGGGTCCACGCGCCCGCGAAGCCGAGGTCGCGGGCCGGCCGGAGCGTGGACTCGTCGCGGCCCATCAGATGCACCTGCGCGCCCCGGGCCCGCGCGAGCAGCGCGACGAGCAGGCCGATCGTGCCCGTGCCCAGCACCAGCAGCCGATCACCGGTGTGCAGGGCGGCGCCACGCACCGCGCGCAGGGCGCTGCCGCCGGGTTCGACCAGCGCGCCCATCGTCGCGTCGATCGTCTCGGGTAGCGCGTGCAGGGCCCGCGCCGGTACGGCGAGCCGCTCGGCGAGCGCCCCGGGGAAGCCCTTGCGGATGCCGATCTCGGCCCGGTCGGGGCAGATGTGGTGCAGTCCGTCGCCGCAGAGGCGGCAGCGCCCGCAGCCGAGCTGGGTGTCGGCGGTGACGCGGCGGCCCAGCCAGCGGGGATCAACGCCCTCCCCGAGCGCGGTGACGACGCCGCACCACTCGTGGCCGGGGCGCATCGGATACCAGGCGTGGCCGGAGTGCAGATAGCTCATCTCGCCGGTGAACAGCTCCACGTCGGTGCCGCAGACGCCGACCCGCTCGACGTCGACGACCACCTGCCCCGCCGCCGCGACCGGCGGCCCCACGTCCACGACCTCGGCCCTGCCGGGGCCGGTGATGACCAGTGCCCGCACTACGGAGAGGAGGGAAGGGGCGCGACGGCGCCGATGCGGGAGAGGGGCAAGGTTCTGTCTCCTCGACGGGGATCGGGGCTCATGTCCGAGGCGGCACCCAGTAGGGCGTCGCCAGGCCGCGTACGCCGACTTCGGCGGTGAACAGGCGCCCGGCCCCCGGGTGCTCGGCCGGATCGACCCCACCGGCGGACGTGGTGATGACGAGGACGTCGAGATCCGGTCCGGCGAAGGCGGGGCAGGTGACGTTGGGCGCGCCGACCTCGACCGTGGCGAGCAGGCGCCCGCCGGGATCGCGGCACTCCACCCGGCCGCCGCCGAAGACCGCGATCCACAGGTTGCCCTCGGCGTCGACGCACATCCCGTCGGGCATTCCTTCGGTGAGCCTGAACAGCTCCCGCCGCGGCCCGGTCCGGCCGGTGGCCGCGTCGTAGTCACGCTCCCACACCACGTGCGGGGTGCTGTCGATGTTGTAGAGGCGGTCGCCCGCGGGGCTCCAGGCCAGGCCGTTCGACAGGGTCAGGTCGTCGTCGAGGCGGACGCAGGTCGTGCCGTCGAGGCGGACCAGCACATCCTGGCCCTCCCGGTCGTCCAGCGCCATGCTGCCGATCAGGAAGCGCCCGGCCGGGTCCACGGCGCCGTCGTTGAGTCTGCTCGGCACGCCGCGAGGCAGCACCCGGGCGAGTTCGGTGCGGCGGCCGGCGGTGTCGACCCGGGTGAGGACCTCGCGCTCGGCGACGACGAGCTCCCCGCCGGCGGAGACGGCGACCGCGCCCACCGTGGTGCCCGCCGCGCCCCCGAAGGTGTGGACCGCGGTGGCGGCGACGGCGCCGGTCGCGGGGTCGAGCCGTCCCTCGTGCACCGCCCCCGCGTCGATGTCCACCCACAGCAGGCGCTGCCTGCCGGGATCCCACACGGGGCCCTCGCCGAGGGAGCACACCTCGGCGGAGGCCTGGGCGGCGGTGAACCGCCTGATCGTCATCGGGCCTCCTGACCGGCGGCGAGCGCATGGATGGACGGCAGGTCGTCGGGAACCGCCCGCCTTCGAGCGGGCGGAGGCGAGATCATGTTCCGGATACTAAGGCCGATTTCGGGCGGGAGGAAAGGTCTCACCGCGATCTGGGACCTGACCCCGTGCGGCACGCACCCGAACGAGGTTCGCCGGTGCCCCCGGTTCCTTCTCTGCGCGGCGGCGCTCACCAGATCGACGAGGCGGCCCGGAGGAATGCGACGCCGGCGTCTCCTCACATTCCCGGGTGTTGCGTCGTCGTACTGCTGACGACAGGAAGGAGTGGCGAAAACATGTCGACCACGACCACGCTCAGCGAGCTGACCGGTGATTACGTCCTCGACCCCGCCCGCACGACGATCGGGTTCGTCGCCCGGCACACGATGGCCAGCAGGGTGCGCGGGCGCTTCACCGAATTCGAGGGCGGCGCCTCCCTCGACGGCGACGACCCGTCGAGGTCCAGCGTCCGGCTCACCGTTCAGGCCGGCAGCGTCCAGACCCGCAACTCCCAGCGCGACGACCATCTGCGCGCCAGGTTTCTGAAGGTGGACGCCCACCCGGCCCTCACCTTCACCTCGACCGAGGTGGAGCGGACCGCCGGCGCCGGCTTCAAGGTCACCGGTGACCTGACCATCCGCGGCGTGACCAGGCCCGTGACGGTGGACGTCGAACTGACCGGCGTCGAGAACGGCCCGGGGGGCGCTGCCCGAGTCGGGTTCAAGGGAAGCCTCATGATCGACCGCACCAGTTGGGGGGTGAACTGGAACGCCGTGACCGCGGTCGCCGTCAGCCCGAAGGTGCTGCTGGAGTTCGACGTCACCGTGATCCGGCGGTAGGACCCCCGTCGCGCGGGTCGTGTGCGTCCCGCGTAGCGAGCTCGCGGAGGCGGGTCACCTGCCCGCCGCCACGGCTTTCAGCTCGTCGAACGACTCCCGGACGATCTGCGACATGTCCGGCTCGCCGGGGTCGCCGATCCACCGTTCGAACGCGATCTTGAAGACGGCGATCCCCGCCTCGGCGGCCAGGCTCGCGGCCGGGTCCGTGACGCCGCGCCGCCGCAGCGCGTCGGCGAGCGCCGCGGACAGTGATGCGAGCTTGATCAGCTCCCGTTCCCGCAGTTCGGCGTTGGCGGCGATGACGGTGTGCCGCTGCCGGGCGCTCTCGTGGCGCTCCCGGAAGATGGCGCCGATGCTCTCGACGGCTCCGGCGATCACGTCGATCGGCGCGGCCGAGTCCGGCACGGCGGCGACGGCGTTCACGAGGTGGTCGCGCAGTGTTCCCGACCCCCAGAACAGCACCTCGCGCTTGTCGGCGAAGTGCCGGAAGAACGTGCGCTCCGTCAGTCCCGCCCGCTTGGCGATCTCCGCCACCGTGGTCTGCTCGTACCCGCGTTCGATATAGAGCTCGATCGCCGCCTTCTCGAGGCGGCCGCGCGCGTTCGGCTCCCATCGACCCATGCCTCGGATCCTAGCCGGATGACAGTGACTGACATCGGTGCTACGTTGATGACAGTCACTGACATGGCCGTCCGCTCCAACTCGGCGCGGAGGGCAATCGACCTCTTGGAGTTACCTCATGCGTGTGTTCGTCACCGGCGCTTCCGGCTGGATCGGCTCCGCCGTCGTCCCCGAGCTGATCGGCGCGGGGCACGAGGTCGTGGGCCTGGCGCGGTCCGACGCGTCGGCCGCCGCGCTCACCAGGGCCGGGGCGCAGGTGCGCCGCGGCACCATCGACGATCTCGACACCCTGCGGAGCGCGGCCGCGGAGTCGGACGGTGTGATCCACCTCGCGTTCAAGCACGACATCGCCTTCACCGGCGACTTCCAGGGCGCCGCCGCCGCGGATCGCCGCGCCGTCGAGACGTTCGGCGAGGTGCTGGCGGGCTCCGACCGGCCGCTCGTCCTCGCCTCCGGCATCCTCGGGCTCGCGCCGGGGCGGGTGGCGACCGAGCGGGACGGGCGGGATTCCGGCCTCACCGGAGCGCACGGCGACGGCCCGCGGGTCCGGCAGGCCACCGCGCTGAGGACGCTGGACCTCGCTTCCGACGGCGTCCGCTCGTCGGTGCTGCGCCTGCCCCCGACCGTGTACGGCGAGGGAGACCACGGCTTCATGGCGGCACTGGTCGGCATCGCCCGCGACAGGGGCGTCTCCGGTCACGTCGGCGACGGGTCCAACCGCTGGCCGGGGGTGCACCGGCTCGACGCCGCACACCTGTTCCGCCTCGCGCTGGAGAAGGCTCCGGCGGGTTCGGTGCTGCACGCGGTCACCGACGAGGGCGTGCCGATCCGCGCCGTCGCCGAGGTGATCGGCCGCCACCTTGGACTGCCGGTGGTCTCGATCCCCAGCGAGGAGGCGGGCGAGCACTTCTCCTGGCTGGGCGCCATGATCGGAGCCGACGCCCCGGCGTCGAGCGCGCTGACCCGTGAACTGCTGGGATGGCAGCCGGTTCAGCCGGGGCTGATCGACGATCTGGACAAGGGCCACTACTTCCGCGCCGGGTGACCGGCGACCGCTCGGCGTGCCGGTGCGGGATCGTCAGGGGCGGGGGAGGGCGATGGAGGTCGCGATGTGCCCGTCGCTCACCACCCACCGGCCCGGCAGGGTGTTCGTCGCGATGGCCGGGTCGGCTTCCAGGAGCCGTGCGCGGAACGTGCCCGAGGGCTCGATGTCCACGATCGCCCCGGTGAAGTCGAGCCAGCGGCCGGTCAGCGGGAACCACACCTTGTAGACCGACTCCTTGGCGCTGAACAGGATTCTGTCCCAGCAGACCTCGCCGTCCGCGTCGCCCATCGCCCGCAGGGCCGCGATCTCCTCAGGGGAGGCGATGGTGGACAGGACCTCATCGGGCAGGGGTTCGTGCGGTTCCGCGTCGATGCCGACCGCGCGCGCGACGTCCGCGGAGGCGACGGCCGCCGCGCGATAGCCCGAGCAGTGCGTGATGCTGCCGACCGTGCCGGCGGGCCAGACGGGCGCGCCTCGCTCGCCGCGCGGAATCGGCACCGGCGTGACGCCGATCCGGGCCAGCGCGAGCCTGGCGCAGTGGCGTCCGGTGACGAACTCGCGCCGCCGCCGGTCGACCGCCCGCGCGATGAGCGGCCTCTCCTCCGGAAACAGCGTCTCCTCCGGCACGTCGCCGAACTTCTCGGCCGACGCCACCCACGGAGGCAGGATCTCGTCGATCACGCGGCGGTTCCCGGCGCCGCGAACATCCCCTCCACCGACGCGGCCATGTGTGGAGAGTACAGATCTCCGCGCCGCAGCGGAAGATCGATTCAGGCGGCCGTACGGGCGGGGCCCATCGAGCGGAGGACCCTGGCTACCGGCGATCCCGGACGGTCAGGTCCTTCCCCTCCTCGCGGCGGTTCCGGTACTCGCTCGCGCCCACGGAGACCACGAGGCAGGCGCAGATGACCGCGAGCGACAGCCATACGGGGATCTTGTACACGTCCGCCAGGAGCATCTTCGCGCCGACGAACACGAGGATCGCCGCCAGGCCGTACCGCAGATAGCCGAAGCGGTGCATGGCCCCGGCCAGCAGGAAGTACATCGCGCGCAGCCCCAGGATCGCGAACGCGTTGGAGGTGAAGACGAGGAACGGCTCGGAGGTGACGGCGAAGATCGCCGGAATCGAGTCGACGGCGAAGACGATGTCGCTGGTCTCCACCGCGACCAGGACCGCCAGCAGCGGCGTCGCGGCCCATCTGCGGCCCGGCCGCCCGTCCTGCCCGTCCGTGTCCTGCCGCACGAGGAACCGCTGGCCCTGGTAGGAGCCGGTGACGGGGATGAGCCGGCGCATCGCGCGCAGCACCGGGTTGCGGTCGGGGTGCACCTCGATCGCCGAATGCCTGGCCATCTTCACGCCGGTGTAGAGCAGGAACGCCCCGAAGACGTACAGGATCCAGTGGAAGCGGTCGATCAGGACGGCGCCCGCGCCGATGAACGCCGCGCGGAAGACCAGCGCGCCGAGCACGCCGAAGAACAGCACGCGATGCTGCAGCTCGCGTGGGACCGCGAAGAACGAGAACAGCAGCGCGATCACGAAGACGTTGTCGACGGCCAGGGACTTCTCGATGAGATAACCGGCCAGGTATTCCCCGCCCGCCTCCGGCCCCCAGACGAGCCAGACCACGACCCCGAAGCCGAGGCCCAGGGCGATCCACACGCCCGACCAGCCCAGCGCCTCGCGGATGCCCACCACGTGGGCCCGGCGATGGGCGAACAGGTCCACGGCGAGCATGGCCAGGATGACCGCCAGAACCGCGGCCCAGACCCATAGGGGCACAGACATCGTCTACCTCCTCACCGCCCCATGGGCGGGCTCGGAAGGCCGACGGTCTCCCCGTGCCACCGCCAGCGGTGACCCTCGCGCCGGGACGCCTTACGCGGCGGCCGTGATGACGACGCTGAGGAAGCCGGGTACTCCCCCTCGATCTTTCACCAGAGTATTCATGCAATCAGCTTCGTACGTCAACCGCCGCCCCGAGCAGTTCGAGCAGCTCGCCGATGTGCCGGTGCCGCTCTATCGGGTGGCGGAACGGGGCCAGCGGGTTGATCGTGTAGTGGTTGCGCCGCCCCACGCGCTCACGGTGCAGGTAGCCCGCCGCCTCCAGGTCGGAGACGATCGTCTGGGCCGCCCGCTCGGTGATCCCGACCGACTGGGCGACGTCCCGTAGCCGGCTGTCGGGATCGCGGGACAGCGCGAGCAGGACGTGCGCGTGGTTGGTGAGGAACGTCCAGCCGCCCGCGGGGGAGGAGGTACTCATACCTCATTATGCGATGGCGGAGTCGCGGCAGCGGGGGTCGGTCATCCCGTCGCCGCGCCCGCCGCGGCGTCGTGGGCTACGAGTTCCAGTCGATGATCGGCCCTGCGGGCACGATGCGCATCGGGTTGATCTTCGGGTGGGTGCCGTAATAGTGCCGTTTGATGTGGTCGAAGTGCGTCGTGCCGCCGAAGGCCGGGTTCGCGTAGAGGTCCCGGGTGTAGCGCCAGAGGTTGGGGTAGTCGGCCAGGCGGCGGAGGTTCGCCTTGAAGTGGGTCACGTAGACCGTGTCGAACCGGGCCAGTGTGACCCACAGGCGGACGTCGGCCTCGGTGAGGCTGTCGCCGAACAGGTAGCGGCTGCCGGCCAGGCGTTCCTCGAGCTCGTCGAGCGCCGCGAACAACGTCGTCACGGCCGCGTCGTAGGCCCCCTGGCTCTCGGCGAAGCCGCACTTGTACACGCCGTTGTTCACATCGGCGTACACGCGATCGTTGAGCGCGTCGATGTCGCCCCGCAGGTCCTCCGGATAGAGGTCGATCCCCGGTCTGGCCCACCGCGCGAACGCCTGGCCGAGGTCGATGCTGATGTCGGGAAAGTTGTTGCTGACGATCCGGCGGTTGTGCCGGTCCCACAGGACGGGCACCGACACGTGGCCGTCATAGCCGGGCTCGGTCGCCTCGTAGGCCTCCCTCAGCAGGGTGAAGCCGTTGGGCTCGTCGGGGCCGTGGCCGGGGCCCTCGCGGAACGCCCACCCGCGCCCGTCGCGCACGGGATCGACGACCGACATCGACACGACGTCCTCCAGCCCGAGGAGCGCCCGGACGATGACCGAGCGGTGGGCCCACGGGCAGGCCATCGACACGTACAGGTGATACCGGCCGGGCTCGGCGGGCGATCCGCCGCTCCCGTCAGCCGTCACGCGGTCGCGGAAGCGGTACAGGGGCCGCTCGAACGACCCGTCCGGCCGGGTGGCCGCCTTGATCGTGTAGTCGCCGTAGGCCGCGAAGTCCACCGGACTCGCGACGGGGGCCGTTGTCGTCACGCCGCCACCGTCCTCTCGTCTCCGACGAGACGAGCGTAACGGGAGCCGGTGACGTGACCGCAACGGCGGGGCGCCGGCCGCGCCCGGACGGTGTCCGGAGCGCGACGGTGCCGCGCCTGCCCCTGCCCGTGCGGCCGCCCGCTTGCCCGCCGTATGGCCGCCTATGTGGTCGGCGCCCGGTGTGGTCGGCGGCCCCGTGTGGTCGTGCGCGTTGTGTGTCCGGCCCGCGTATGGTCAGTGGGTCGGTCCCATGTGGGCCGGTCCCGTCGTGTGGAAGCCGCCGGACCGCCCGCGCTCCATCATGCCGAACCGCATGGTCGCCAGGCCGAAGAGCAGGATGAGCGCGCCGACGACCACGTTGCTGATGATCGTCGAGGTGGTCGCCATGCCTCCGCGGATCACCCAGGGGGCGATGATGGTCCAGATACCGAGCAGCGGGGCGACCCAGGAGATTCCGTAGGTGCGCCCGAACGCCGAGCTGTACCCCATCGCCAGGAGCGCTACGGCGAGGCCCGTGATCAGGTTGTTCACGGTGAGCGGAGTGCGCGTGCCGCTGAATCCGACGATCCACGGCGAGAGCGCTAGATACAGGCCGCTCAGGAGTGTGAGACCGTCGGCGAGCTGCGCGGCGGGATTCGCCGCGGCGGCCTCGTAGCGGGCTCGCATCTGCATGATGTCGGGATGCGTCCCGATGTCGGCGCCGTGTGTCATACGTCACACCACCCTTCAGAGGTGTGTGCTTTAGTCCTTATTCATAGCGTACGCCCGTTTCGTCACTTTTTCCCGTTTCAGTGGGATTGTGTTTGCGGGATGTGAGCGGCGACACACCGAGCGGCGTTTAGCCCCTTCACCAGCGGAAAGAGGGAGTTCGTCAGCTTCTGGAACCGAGAGGAGCGCCCTGATGAGCACGGAAGACAAGTTCCGCAACAAGTCGGAAGAGGTCGCCGGCAAGGCCAAGGAGGGGCTCGGCAAGGTCACGGACGACGAGAGTCTGGAGGCCGAGGGCCGGGCCGACCAGTCCGAGAGCCACATGAAGCAGGCCGGCGAGAAGGTCAAGGACGCCGCCGGCAAGGTGAAGGACGCGTTCAAGGACTGATCCGCGCGGGAGCGCCGATCGCGCGAAAGGCGACAGGTCGCAAATGTGCCCGGACGAACGGGCCGGCGACCGTCGCCTGGTGACGAGGGGCCGCCGAGCCGGGCAGGACAGCCCGGCGCTCCCGTCCCCGTTGATGGTGTGGAGAGCGGCCGGCTCTGCGAGGAGCCGGCTTCCGCATTTACGGGGCTGTTCACCGGCTTGTCCGCCGGCCTGTTCACCGCTTGTTCACCGGCTGGTCGCCGCGTGCAACGGTCGTATCGGTGGGACCCGTCGGTTCCGGGGCGGCGGCACCGGCCCCGCGACGACTCGGCCCCGCGACGACGAAAGACGCCTGCCGGTCAGGCCGCGTGCGGCACCGGGACGCGGAAGGTCGACGTCACAAGAGACTGGATGAGACGCACAAGCAGCGCCTCCAGGACCATGATGGCCGCCCGGGAGAGTACGGCGGCGAGGAACTCAGACACTTGACACCTCGGTATGACAAATCGGCTTCTAGGGAAGAGTGACGCATCAACCTCCCAAAACGGCGTAGTTAAGGTTACCGTTCGGTGAACGGCCGGTGGCCGTTGCGGAGACGCGTCCTGATCATGCGTTCCCTGTGCCATGTCTTGTACCGCGAGGCCCGATCGTCGTTCGCGCCTTGTGCGGCCGGTGCGGCCAGTGCGGCCGGTGGGACGTGGCCCGGGCGGATCCCGCGTTCCGCCGCCGGCCGCGGGATTCCGCCGATCATGCTCTGATCAAGCGCCGATCGCGCGGTGCCGCCGGTTCGCGGACCCGCGCGAGGCGTCCCGCGTTACTTGCCGCCGGCCCTCGTGCGCCGGGCGGTGGTGCCGGTGGGGGTGGCGGTCTTCGCCTCGCCCTTGGCCGTGCCGGCTCTCCTCCCGGCCGCCCGCGCTGTCGCCGGCTCCTGCATGGCTCCGGCTCCGGTGTCGGCCGTCCCCGGCGTGCGCGTCCCGCGGGTCTCCTTCTGCGGGCCGCCGAGCGGGGACCAGCGCTGCTCGCGGCCCCTGGTGCGCTGGGCGATCATCGTTCCCGCGCCGATCGCCGCCGCCACCGGCCACTCCAGAATGCCGAGAGCGGCGAGGGCGCCGAGACCGCCGTAGTACATGATCCGCTCGGGCGGCGGAAGGAACGTGCGGGCGACGTCCACGGCGTGCCCGACGTCCCGGCCGCTGATGTGCGGCATGCCGACATGCGGCAGGTGCATTTCGGGCGCCCGCAGTTGGACTCTCAGGAACGGCAGGTTCAGGTTCAGCTCGGGCCGGTGCTCCTCCTTCATCTCCATGCCCGCGCCGGTGGGCGGAGTGGGCGTGGGCGTGGGTGGCCGGGTACGGGTCGTCCGGCCCCGGGCGGTCGTCGTGCCGGTCGTGGCCGTGCCGGTGGTCGTACCAGTGGCCGTACCGGCGGTCGTGCCCGGCGTCGCCTCGGTCGTGGTCATGGATCCTCCCCCGATGATGTGTCCCCGATGCGGATCTCTACCCCGCGAGAGCTTCGGGAAAATGACCTTTCCATCCTCTATCGAGCCTCCTGTGGTTGCTGGTGCTGATAGCGACTATTTGCCCATTTTTGCCGGTGCTTTCGTCTCCGTGCGCCCCTACGCGAGGATGACGGGCATGACACGGATAGGGATCTTGCTGTTCGATCAGGTGGAGGAGCTGGACGCGGTGGGCCCCTGGGAGGTCTTCGGCGTGTGGGCGAAACTGCACCCGGACGAGGCGGAGGTCGTCGCGTTCGCGCCGCGGGCGGGAGCCGTACGGGCCGCCAAGGGGCTGACGCTCCATGCCGACAGGTCGATGGCCGACGTCGGCCACCTGGACGTCTTCCTGCATCCGGGCGGCGCAGGGACCCGCCCCCAGCTCAAGGACCCCGACCACCTCGCCCAGGTGCGGGACCTGCGCGAACGCGTGCCCCTGATGACCAGCGTCTGCACCGGGTCGCTCGTCTTCGCCGCGGCCGGGCTGCTGACGGGCCGCCCGGCGACCACGCATTGGGGCGCCCTCGACCTGCTCGCCGAGCTGGACCCGACCGTCGACGTGCGGCGCGAGGAGCGCTTCGTCGACGACGGCGACGTCGTCACCTCGTCCGGGGTGTCGGCGGGCATCGACATGGCGCTCCACCTGGTGGCACGGCTCGCGGGAGTCGAGCGGGCCCGGAAGGTGCGCCGACACATGCAGTACGACCCGGAGCCGCCCGTGTGAGCCGGGCCGACACGGTGATCACACGCAGGAAGGTCGTGACTAACACTCGAGAACGTGCAGTGCGCGGGAGCCGGTGCTGAGCAGCTCCGGCCCCTCCTCACCGCACACGACCACGTCGGCCACTCGGGCGCCGAAGAGCTCGGGCAGGTAGATGGCGGGCTCCAGGCAGACGGTCATCCCGGCCTCGAACCTCTCCCCGGCCGCCAGCCAGGGCCCCTCCACCGGGCTCAGTCCGATGCCCCGGCCGGCTCGGGCGGCGGCGTAGTCACCGTAGCCGCTGCCGTCGATGACCTCGCGGGCGATCGTCGCGGCCTCGGCGCAGTCCACTCCGGGGCGTACGCGGTCGACGGCGGCCCGCTGCGCGGCGAGGACGACCGAGTACATGGCGTCGAAGTCCTCCGGCGGCTCGGCGACCGCGAAGACCCGGGCGACCTCGGCGCAGTAGCCGTTCCAGCGCCCGGCGACCGAGACGAGCAGCGCGTCGCCCGGGTTGATCACCCGCTCGCACGGCCGGTGCCGCGCGTCGGCGGAGTGCTCGCCCGCGGCGACGAGCACGAAGGCGGCTCCTTCGCAGCCCGTCTCGGCGAGCATCGCCCGCAGTCTGCGGGCCATCGCCAGCTCCGTGGCGCCGAACCACGCCAGCTCGCGGGCGGCGAGCAGCACGGCGTCGGCCGCCGCGGCGGCGTGCCGCATCGCGGCCACCTCGTCGGACCGCTTGCGCAGGCGGAGCGGCGCCAGCACGGCCGAGGCCAGCACGAGCTCCGCGTCCAGGCGCAGCGCGAACAGCTCGGCGGCGTGCATCTGCGGGTCCACCGCCACGCGGCGGGCCGTGGGCGGCACGAGGGCCGCCGCCTGCGCGGGGTCGCCGGCCGGGGTGGGCGGCCCGTCGAGCGCCACCACGAGGTAGCTCTCGCCGTCCGCGCCCGGCAGCGGGGCCGCTCGCAGGTACCGGAAGTCCGGGGAGGGCCGGAGCACGAGGGCGTCGATGCCCGCTCCGGCCATCCCGGCGCGTACGTCCTCCAGCATGAGGGGGTCGATCATGACGGGGAGGACGGCTCCGGCTCGTGCAGCCAGCAGGCCACCGGCCCGAAGCCCGGTTCCTTCTCCCGGCACACGTCCATGACGAGCGGGCAGCGGGGGTGGAACCGGCAGCCCGACGGTGGATCGGCGGGGTCGGGCACGTCCCCGGGCAGCTCGGCGGGCAGCACCCCCGCGCCGTCGGGGGAGGGGATCGCGGCGAGCAGCGCCCGCGTGTACGGGTGCCCGGGGTCGGCCCACACCTCCGCGGTGGGCCCGGTCTCCACGACCTTGCCGAGGTACATGACCGCGATCCGGTCGGCGATCAGCCGCACGACGGACAGGTCGTGGCTGATGAACAGCAGGCCCGCGCCGGACTCCACGGCGAGGTCGCGCATCAGCCGGGCCACCTGCGCCTGGGCGGAGGCGTCCAGAGCGGAGATCGGCTCGTCGCCGATCAGCAGGGACGGCCGGGCGGCGAGCGCCCGCGCGATGGCGACGCGCTGCCGTTGCCCTCCGGAGAACTCGTGCGGGTATCGGCCGGCGAACGCGCGCGGCAGCCCGACCCGTTCGAGCAGGTCGGCGGGGCTGGCCGCGGTGTCGCCCGCCGCGCGCAGCCCGTCGGCGATCTGCGCGCCCACGCGGCGGCGCGGGTTCAGCGAGGAGTACGGATCCTGGAACACCATCTGCACGCCGGTCAGGGCGGGGTCCCTGCGGCGCAGCCCGAGAGGCGTCACCGGATGGCCGCCGACGAGGATCCGGCCGGAGGCCGCGCCGTGCAGCCCGCACACCGCCCGGGCCAGGGTGGACTTGCCGCATCCCGACTCGCCGACCAGGCCGACGACCTCGCCGGCCGCGACGTGCAGGCTGGCCCCGGCCACGGCCCGCACGACCGGGCGGCCCGGCGTGCGGTGCTCCACGACCAGGTCCTCCACGGACAACAGGGGCCCTGTCAGAGGCATGGTCATGGCGAGTTCTCCCCAGGAGGCACGGGCAGGGCGTCGAGCAGCGAGCGGGTGTAGGGGTGGCGCGGCTCGCGCAGCACCTGGCCGCGCGGGCCGGTCTCCACGACCAGCCCGTCCTTCATCACGCTCACCTCGTCGGCGACCGCCGACATCACGCCGAGGTCGTGGGTGACGAGGAGGACGGCGAGGCCGAGGTCGTCGCACAGGCCGCGCAGCAGGCGGAGGATCCCGGCCTGCACGGTCACGTCGAGCGCGGTCGTCGGCTCGTCGGCGATGAGCACCTCGGGCTCGCAGGCCAGCGCGACGGCGATGGCGATCCGCTGCCGCATGCCGCCCGAGAACTGGTGCGGGTAGCGCCTCAGCGCCTCCTCGGGGCCCGGGATGCGCACCTTGGCCAGCAGCCCGGCGGCCCGCTCGCGCGCTTCCTTCCTGCCGACGCCCAGGTGGTGGCGCATGTGCTCGGTGAGCTGCCGTTCCACCGTCAGCATCGGGTGCAGGCTGGTGGCCGGATCCTGGAACACCATGGCGATCTTGGCGCCGCGCATCTCGTTGAGCTCGCGGACGGGCATCTCCAGCAGGTCACGACCGCCGAAGGCGATCCGTCCCGACGCGCGGGAGCCGTGCGGGAGCAGGCCGAGCACGGCCAGACCGGTCATGGTCTTTCCCGAGCCGCTCTCGCCGGCGAGGCCGTGCACGCGCCCCGCCTCAATGGCCAGGTCGACACCGTGCAGGACGTCGTGGCCGCCGATCGACACCCGCAGCCCCTCGATCGACAACGCCGCCGGTCGTGATTCGGTCGTCACAGCGCACGCTCCTTGATCGCCCCGGCGGTACGCGGGTCGAGCGCGTCGCGCAGCGTGTCGCCGAGGAAGTTGAACGCGAGGACGACCGTCAGGATCGCGAGCCCGGGGAACGTCGCGACCCACCAGCTGTCGAAGACGTCCACTCCGGCGGCGACCATCGCGCCCCACTCGGGCGACGGCGGTTTGGCGCCGAGCCCGAGGAACGACAGGCCCGACAGCAGCAGCAGCGCGGTCCCGATGTCGAGGGTGGCGAGCACCAGGATGGGCCCGGTGACGTTCGGCAGCACGTCCACCCGCAGCGACCGCCAGGCGGAGAAGCCCAGCAGCCGGCCGCTCAGCACGAACTCCCGCTCCCGTACGCCGAGCACGAGGCCGCGGGTCACCCGGGCGTACGCCGGCCAGGCGACGACGAGCACGGCGAGCACCGCGTTGCCGAGGCTCGCGCCGAGGGCGGCGGCGACGACCATCGCGAGGATGACGGTGGGGAAGGCGAACACGAGGTCGGCCAGACGCATGATCGTCTCGCCCACCCACCGGCCGAAATACCCGGCGCAGGCGCCGAGCAGGCCGCCGACCACCACCGACAGCGCCACGAGCAGCAGCGTGAGCGGGATGGACACCCGCGCGCCGTACATGATCCGGCTGAGGATGTCGCGGCCGAGCTGGTCGGTGCCGAGCCAGTGGCCCGGGCCGGGCGGCGCGAGCCGGGGCAGCTCCTGCGCCAGCGGGTCGTGCGGCGCGAGCAGCGGCGCGGCCAGCGCGACCACGATCCAGGCCAGCGCGACGACGGTGCCGACGACCGCCAGCGGCCGCCGCCACGCCTGCGGGAGCCGGCGCACGCGGCCGCGCCCGAACAGGCGGGCGCGCTTCACGAGACCCTCACCCTCGGGTCGATGACGCCGTACAGGACGTCGACGACCAGGTTGATGACGAGGTAGACCACGCCCACCACGAGACCGACGCCCATGACGGCGGGCAGGTCGAGGGTGGTGGCGCTCTTGTAGGCGTACTGGCCGACCCCCGGCCAGGCGAATACCGCCTCCACCAGCACGGTGCCGGACAGCAGGCTGCCGAACGCCAGGCCGGCGACGGTGATGACGGGCACCAGCGCCGGGCGCAGGACATACCGGAACAGCACCACGCGGCCGGGCAGGCCCTTGGCCCGGGCGGCGCGCACGTAGTCCTGCCCGAGCACCTCCAGCACCGCCGAGCGGGTGAACCGCGTCAGCAGGCCGATCGTGTAGAGGGCCAGCACAAGCGCCGGCGCGGCCAGGTGGCCGACGGCCGAGGAGAGCACGTCCCAGCGTCCCGACAGCAGGGCGTCGACCGTGTAGAGGCCCGTGACCTGCGGCGGCGGGGTCATGCCGGGATCGATGCGGCCGCTGCCCGGGGTGATCTGCAGCCGGAAGAAGAACACGTAGAACGCCACCAGCGCGAGCCAGAAGGTCGGCACCGAGATGCCGACGAGGCTCAGCACCCGCAGCACGTGGTCGGAGAGCCGGTCCCGGCGCAGCGCCGCGACCACCCCGAATCCGACGCCGAGGATCAGCGAGACGAGGATGGCGGCCCCGGCCAGCTCCAGCGTGGCCGGCACGGACTCGGCGAGGTCGTCCAGCACCGGTCGATGGCTCTGCTGGCTCGTCCCGAGATCGCCGTGCAGCAGCCCTTCGAGGTGCATCAGGTACTGCTGCGGCAGCGGCCGGTCGAGGCCGTGGTCGGCGCGCCACTGGGCCACGATCGCCGGGTCGCCGACCGCCCGCTGGCCGAGGTTGGCCGCCACCGGGTCACCCGGCACCAGGTTGGTCAGCACGAACGTGATCAGCGTGATCCCGACCGTCAGCAGCAGCGCCGTGACGATCCGCCGCACCAGGAACCGGGCGAGCGGGCTGCGCACCGCCCGGTTCCCCGTACGGCGTCTACTTGGCGCCGAGGCCGGCGACATCGATCGTCCACACGGGGTGGTACTCCACGCCGGTGACGGACGCCGCCGTCACGATGTTCTGGCCCGGCTGGATCAGCGGCATGAACGGACCGGTCGCGTTGAGCTTCTGCTGGAAGTCGGTGTACGCCTGCTTGCGGTCGTCGTCGGTCACCGTGGCGCCGGCCTTGTCGGCCGCGGCCTCGACGTCCTTGTCCGCGCCCGCCTTCCATCCGGACCGCAGGCCGACCAGCTTGCCCGGGGCGAACGACAGGTAGTTGCTGGGGTCGGGGAAGTCGGGGCCCCAGTACCACAGGCCCAGCTCCTCCTTGCCGTTGCGGTAGTTGTCCAGCGCGGTGGTGACCGGAGCGGGGGTCAGCTCGACCGTGATGCCGACCTCCTTGAGGTTGGCCTGGATGCGCTCGGCCAGCGGCTGGAAGGACAGGCCGTTCACGGTCAGCTCGCTGGGGAACTCCAGCTTGACCGTGGGGTCGCTCACGCCGCTTTCCGCCAGCGCCGCCTTGGCGCCCTCGACGTCACGCTTGGCCGCCTGGTCCGGCGGGAGCGCGCCGAGGAACATCGACGGAATGATGCCCGACGCCTGCGTCGAGCCCTCGCCGGCCAGCTCCAGCAGGCCCGGGTAGTCGATGCCCTTGCGCACGGCCTCGACGAACTTGGGGTTGGAGGTGACCTTGCTGACGCCCGAGTCCTGGTTGGCCAGCAGGAAGAACACGTACGCCGAGGCGGTCCGCTTGACCTGCAGGCCACCGGAGATGCCGGCCACCTGGTCGCCGGACAGGTTCAGCGCCACCTGGCTGTCGCCGCGCTGCACGTTGAGCTTCTGCGTGGCCGACTCGACGTTGCGGATGACCACCTTGTCGTAGTACGGCTTCTTCGCGCCCCAGTACTGCGCGTTCGCCTTCAGAACGACCTGGCTGCTGACGTTGAAGGACTCGATCGTGTACGGCCCGGAGCCCGCCGAGGCGGAGTTCAGGTACTGCTCGGCCTTGTCGTTCGGGTCGTTCGTCGCGCCGTTCTCCTTGGCGACCTTCGAGTTGAGGATGCCCAGGGCCGGGTTCGGCAGGATGTACGGCAGCGCCGGGTTCGGGGTCTTCGACGTCAGCGTGATTGTCGATTCGTCGGTCTTGGCGATCTGCACGCCGTCGAGCAGGAACGACGGCGTGCCCTTCATGTCGCGCACGCGGGTGAGGGAGAACACCACGTCGTCGGCCGTCACCGGGGAGCCGTCGGCGAACGTGGCGCCCTGCCGCAGTTTGAGCGTGAGCGTCTTGCCGTCGGACGACAGTTCGTACGACTCGGCGAGCGACGGCACCGGCTTGGTGACGTCGGAGCCCTCGAACGTGAGAAGGGTGTCGTAGGTCGCCTTGTCGACGATCAGGCCGGTCGGCTCGTAGGTCCGCCCCGGATCCGCCGTCTTCAGGTCGAACGAGGTGTCGATCACGAGCGTCTTGCCCGCGGCGCCGCTCGGGGTGCTGCTGGACGAGCCGCCGCCGGAGCAGGCCGCGAGGGCGAGGGCGCCGGTGAGCACAACCGGGAGCAGGCCGGCCCTCACCGGCCACGAACGGGTCGTCATTATGTGTCCTCCGAAAGCAGGCCAACTCTTGGCCGTATGGACGTTTGGTCGCCGATCGTCCAGGATTGTCCGGCAGAAAGTCCAGCTCGTGCGGCCAAGCCGAGACGAATCTCTCATGGGGGAATAAGCAGTGACCGAAACGTCAAGCAACTCGGGGTCCGGGGGCGGCGCCACTGGACGGATCGGCATCGGCCTGGAGATGGACGCCACCCATCTGAAGATCCTTGAGGTGCTCAGGGACAACGGGCGCGTGTCGGTGTCCGCCCTCGCCGAGCGGGTGGGGATCTCCCGGGCCAACGCCTACACGCGCTTCGAGGCGCTGCGCGCCGACGGCGTGATCAGGCGCTTCACCGCCGAGATCGACCACCAGCGGACCGGCCTCGGCATCGTCGCCCTGATCTTCGTGACCGTGCGCCAGCAGATGTGGCGGCAGTTCCGCGCCCAGCTCGCGCAGATGCCTGAGGTGGAGTACTGCGCCATCACCACCGGGCAGCACGACGCCATGATCCAGGTGAGGATGGCCGACGTGGCCGAGGTGCACGCGATGGTGACCGAACGCCTGGCCAACATCCCGGCCGTCAAGGCCACCGAGACCGTGTTCATCCTCGACGAGGTGCTCAGGCGGCCGTACGTGCTGCCGAGCGACCGGGACCGGGGCCGCGGCGCCCCGCGGCGTCCCGCCTCCTCGTCGGGGGCGTCCTCGTCCGCGTCCTCGTCTGCGTCCTCGTCCTCGTCCACGCCGGAGCCGGAGCAGGGACAGGGGCAGGGGCAGGGACAGGGGCTGCCGCTCGGCAAGATGCGTTTCGTCGGCGCGGCCGAGGGCCGCGCCGCGCTGCGCGATGCGACCTAGAAGGCACCGCTCAGGAGGGCACTTCGGCGCAGACGCTGATGTGGGTGGCGTCGTCGCCCTCGAACTGGAACTCCTCCACCAGGCGCAGCCGGCCGTCCTCGGCCGTCTCGATGCGGCTGGTGCTGCGGCCGCTCGCGCGCTCGCCGGTCTTCAGCAGGTGGACGTAGGACAGCTCGATGCGGTCGGCGTCCCGGGTGCCGACGAACCGCCCGTGGATGACGGTGTCGCCCGTGTAGTGCCCCCAGATGACGCCGCCCGACTCCTCGTACGCGAACTCGGTGGGAGCGTCGGCGTCCACCGCGCTGGCGGTGGAGCTGATCATGACGAAGCGGCGGCCGTTGAGCAGGTCTGTGTCGTTCACGAGTCCGCATCGTGCCGAACCGAACGAGATTCGCAACCCGCTCTGGACGTTCCGTTCACCGGACCCCGGCCGGGCGTGTGATCCGTCCAGATCACCCGCCGTGGCCGGGCCCGATCCTGAACAGGTGTCAGCGGCCGACGATCTCGGTGAGGGCCGCGAGCGCCGCCCCGCGGGCGCCCGCCATGTCGAGGTCCTCGACCAGCGTCACCGTGGCCACCCGCCGCTGCTCCTCGCGCAGCAGGGTGTGCTCGCGGACCTTCTCCAGGAACCACTCGCGGAAGTGCGGGGCCGCCTCGACCACCCCGCCGCCCAGGAAATACGCGTCCGGGTCGCTGAAGTTGGCCGCGATGGTGAACAGCCTGCCGATGGCCATGGCCTGCTGCTCGAAGACCTTGAGCGCGAGCGGGTCGCCGTTCTCGCCGTAGCCGCGCAGCAGCTTGGCGGCCTTCCCGACCTGCTCGACCCCGTGGAGCTCATGGCCGGGGAAGCGGGTCAGCCAGTAGGGCAGCAGGTTCTTCTCGATGCCGGTCAGCGAGGCGACGCTCTCGGCGTCCCCGAGGAAGCCGCAGTTGCACTCGGGTAGCGGCTGGCCGTCCTCCAGCAGGCCCTGCAGGGGGATGTGGACGTGCCCGAGCTCGCCGGCCATCCCTGCGGCGCCCTTCACCACGTGCCCCGACTGGATGACGCCGCCGCCGAGGCCGGTGCCGACGATCGCCGAGACGGACGAGTGCTGCCAGGCGTCCGGCCCGAAGCGTACGTGGTGGGAGTAGAGCGCCGCGGCGTTGCCGTCGTTGTTGTAGACGACCGGCAGCCCCAGCCGGGACTCCAGGGCGCCGCGGAAGTCGAAGCCGAACCAGCCGGGATCGACGAAGTTGGTCGCGCCCTTCGAGGAGATCACACCGTCGGCGCTGGCCGGGCCGGGGGTGTCCAGGCCCACCGCGCGTACGGTGGATCGCGGTGTGCCGGTCAGCTCCAGCACGTTGTCGAGGGCGAGCAGAAGCTGCTCGACCGCGACCTCGGGACCCTCCCGTACGAGGCTGGGGGTCTCGACCAGCCGGTCCACGAGGAATCGCCCTGAGGCGTCGAGAACGGTCGCGTTGTTGCTTGTGCCGCCGTTGTCGAGCCCGACGACGACCCAGGACCCTGCATCTGCCATTGGGGGTTTGTCCTTTGCGTTCGCGCGTGTCAGTGCGAAGACTACGAGAGCCGGGCGCTTGGGGGCACCGGCCGGGACTTCACGGGCAGGGCGCGTGCCGTGCCCGGGCGCGTAGGCGCCCTGGCGTGAGGGCACGCCCGGCCGCCCACGGTGAAAGATTCAGTTCGCCCCGTCGCCCGCGCCCGGCCGTCCGCGGCCCATGTGGTGCCCGTGAGCTGCGCGGGCGTCGTCACCGCTCGGGCGGCGCCGGCCCGGGAGCGACGGCGTCCGTTGACCGGTTCCGCGACCCGGAGAAAACATCTGCGTCCGGGGGCCGCAGCGTCGCGACCCATCTGTCCCAGTGGCCGCGGCCCCGAGCGGGAGCGCCTGACCTCGCCTGTCCGTGATCGTTTCGGGAGGAGGGCGGGACGCGCGAGCCGGGTGGCGTGCCGAACGAGCAGATGCGCAGAAATCGAGGTACGCATGAAGCAGTTCCGTCCCGTCCGAGGGCAGCGCCTCGCCGCCCGCGGTTTTCCGCGCTCTCCGGTGGCGCGCCTGGTCGCGGCCCTGGCCGCGCTGGTCGCCGGCCTCGTGGTCGTGCTGGTGCCCGGCCCCGCAAGCGCGGCTCCCGTCTGCAAGGTGGACTACACGATCAACCAGTGGCCGGGCGGCTTCACCGCTTCGGTGCGGCTCACCAACCTCGGCTCGGCGGTCAGCGCATGGACGCTGCGCTGGACGGCGGACAGCGGCCAGCAGATCACCAACGCCTGGAGCGCCCAGGTCAGCCAGTCGGGCACGAGCGTGACCGCGACCAACGTCAGCTGGAACGGCTCGCTGGCCACGGGCGGCGCCGCCGACTTCGGGTTCCAGGGCACCTGGTCGGGCAGCCTCACGACGCCGTCGGACTGGTCGCTGAACGGCGTGCCGTGCGGCGGCACCTCCTCCCCCTCGCCCTCGCCGTCTCCGTCCCCCTCGCCGTCCCCGTCTCCCTCGCCGACCGTGGACCACTCGCCGTCCCCGTCCCCGTCTCCGTCCCCCTCGCCGTCCCCGTCCCCCTCGCCGTCTCCCTCTCCGTCCCCGTCTCCCTCGCCCAGTCCTTCGGTGACGCCCTCGCCCTCCGGCTGCTCCGGGAGCGGCCTGGTCGTCTGCTCCGGCTTCGAGGACCAGTCGGGCACGCCTTCGGGTGAGTGGCAGGTGACCACCCCGAACTGCTCGGGCACCGGCACCGCCACGATCGACACCGCCACCGTGCACAGCGGCGGCAGGTCGCTGCGGATCAACGGCGGCGGCAACTACTGCAACCACATCTTCGCCGCGAGCACCAAGAACGTGTCCGGCGTCTCGCCCGTGGTCTACGGACGCATGTGGATGCGGCACACGACCGCGCTTCCGACGGGCCACGTCGCGATGATCACGATGTCGGACTCCAGGGACGGCGGCAAGGACCTGCGCATCGGCGGCCAGAACGGCGCGCTGCAGTGGAACCGGGAGTCCGACGACGCCACGCTGCCCGAGCAGAGCCCCTCCGGCGTCGCGCTGAGCACCCCGCTCCCCGTCAACCGCTGGGTCTGCGTGCGCTTCCAGATCGACACCACGCAGCAGGCCATGCGTACGTACCTGGACGACCAGGAGATCGCCGGCCTGCGGGTCGACGGCACGCCGACCACCGACGTGGACTCCCAGTGGCTGCGCCGCTCCACCGCGCCGCGGCCCACGACGTTCCGCCTCGGCTGGGAGAGCTACGGCAGCGACTCGGACACCATCTGGTACGACGACGTGGCACTGGGGTCGAGCCCGATCGGCTGCTGATCAGCGCGCCCCAGGGGTAAGTAGCCGGGTGTCCGCCAAGTGCGGTCAGGCTCGACCGAGGTCCCGTTTCGTCCGGCGCCCGGCCTCCCACAGGAGGCCGGGCGCCGTATCCGAGGGGAGAGGGACATGACCGACGTGCAGCACCCGGTGCCCGAACTGATGAAGGAAGGCGACGTCGTCGACCTGCTCATCCACCAGCACTCGCTGATCAGGGACATGTTCGACGAGGTGGAGCACGCCGCGCCGGGTACGCGCCACGAGCCGTTCCGGCAGCTGGTGCGCATGCTGGCCGTCCACGAGACGGCCGAGGAGGAGATCGTCCACCCCTACACCCGGCTGCGGGTGGACGGGGGAGCGGGCGTGGTGGCCGACCGGCTCAAGGAGGAGCGCGAGGCCAAGAAGATGCTCCGCAGGCTGAACGCGATGGGCCCGGAACACCCCGGCTTCATGGCCGAACTGGACAAGCTGCGGATGGCCGTGCTCACGCACGCGCGGGCCGAGGAACGCTACGAGTTCACCAGGCTCCGGGCCGAGACGACGGCGGCCGAGCGGCGGGCGATGGCGCTCGGCGTCCGGGCCGCCCTGGCGATGGCCCCGACCCGTCCGCACCCGGGGGTGGAGTCGATGACGAGGAACCTGCTGCTGGGTCCGCCTGCGGCGATCATGGATCGGGCGCGCGACCTGATCCGGCAGACGCTGCGCAGGTAGAAGCCTGATCCCCGGCACGGGTCCGTACGCGTACGCGCGCGGACCCGGGCCGGGCCCGGCCGTCCTCAGTGCGTGCGCAGGCTGTAGAGGGGGTGGGTGCCCTCGGTCTCCAAGCGGTACTCCTCGCCCGACTTGGCGCGGTTCTCGGCGATGACGCGCTCGCTGGGCGGTTCTTCCCCGCCCATGAGCTGCTCCTGCCACCGCTGGAACCGCTCGTGGGCCTCCTGGACATATCCGGTGCCCAGGGTCGTGTAGTCGATCTGGGTGGCGAGCAGCTCGCGCAGATACTCCTTGTTCGGCTCGAACGTCACCGGCTTGGGCAACTCCCGGGGCACCGACTGCTCCGGGTCGCGCCCATCGTGCTGGCGGAACATGTCCGCCGCGATCCGCAGGTGCTCCAGCTCCATGTTCAGATGCAGCTCCCAGATCGCCCTGATCCTCGGGTCGGACTCGGTCTCCATGAACGAGTGGTACAGGTAGCACTCGTTGTACTCGTGGTTGAGCCACTGCTCCCACCACGACTCGCTCGGGTCGAGCAGCGACTCGTAGTGCGTGACGTGCTCTTCCTCGATGAGCCCGATCTCCTGGTAGAGCTGCCGCGCGATCGGCTCCATGTACATAGGGCCGACGTTCATGTAGAAGTTCATCGTCTGCTGCTCGGCGGACATGACGGTCAACGCGTGCAGCTTGGAGATCGCCTGCGCGGTCTCCCGGTCGTAGTGCTCCCGGACGTTGTCGACCGGGTGGCGGTGGTGCATCTTCGTCGGCCGGCCCGGCATCACCTCGGTCAGCTGGTCGACGATCTTCTCGGCCTTGCGGTGTTCGATCATCTCGTACAGGTTGGCGTACCGGTACAGGTGGTCGAAGTCCTCCAGCACGCCGAACTGATAAGCCTGCTTGAGATAGGGATCGGGCTCCATCCGAGCCACCCAGGCGGTCAGGTCCACCGCAACCTGCTCGTAGGCGAGGGTCGTCTCCAGCACCGAGGCCAGCCCCGGCAGCAGCCAGTTGACCGCCTTCTGCTGCTGGGCCTCGATGTAGCGCACCTCCGCCAGGCGCTGCCGCACCTCCAGGTCGGGGCAGCGCCTGGCGAAATGATGGCTGAACATGATCGATTCGATCTCGATGCCGTTCATCGTGATGATCCGGCAGCGGGTGTAGGGATCGGCGCGGTCGGGATCGATCGGTGCGACATTCAGCTCGCGCCAGTTGCGTAGCTGCCGGTCCAGCGGGATCCCCCGCTCCTGCAGCGGATTGAACGTCATCTCGGTGCTCCTCCCCACGATTGGCGCAGGGCGTACCCAAAGCACGGAATGCGACAAACGTGGACAGTCGGAGGCTTTGACCGGGATTGTCATCCGGTGGCGTGGGGGTCTTCAGCCGCTGGACGCGGTCTCGGAGTGCGGGTCGCCGACCTTCTTCGACTGCGGCGAGCCCCGCTCACGCAGGAAGATCGCCAGCAGGACCATGGAGGCGACCGCCAGGAACTCCGACTGCCAGTTCTGCAGGGTGCGGTTCCAGAAGTCGGGGGAGGTCACGTAGCCGCCCCAGCCGACCGGGTCCTCCAACTGGGCGAGCTGCTCGGTGTTGTACGCGGCGAGGCCGGCGACCGACTGGGCCAGCCAGGACAGCAGGAAGAGCAGGCCCATCGCGATGCCCAGGGAGTGGCTGAAGACCGTCCTCCGCCAGCCGCCCGCCACGGCCCAGGCGGGGGAGCCGGGGACGGCGTGCGGGCCGACCTTCTGCTCGGCGTCGGACTCCAGGCCCTCCTCATGTCTGTCCTTCGACTCCGGCGAGCCGCGCTGGATCAGCCAGACGGTGATGAGGATGTAGAGGAAGAACTGCAGGTACTCCGACTGCCAGTTCTCGGCGACGTCGACGGCGAAGCTCGACGAGGTGACGTATTCGGCCCACGTGACGGGAGAGCCGCCGTCGGTCACCTGCTCCTTGTTGAAGGCGGCCGCGCCCGCGACCGACTGCCCGGCCAGGCTGGCCAGGAACAGCAGCAGGAAGCACAACGCGAGCGCGTTGTCCCTGACCAGACGCTTCACCGCCGCTACCTCCCCGCCAGGCCGACGACGATCACGTACGTGAGGACCAGCGCGATCGTGATCAGCAGCACCGCGTAGAGCGTGCGCGCACCGTTCACGTCTTCACCTCGCATTCGTACGGCTGCTCCGCGCGGGGCTCGCAGCCCGCGGCCCGCACTCGCCAGCCGTCGGGGAACCGGTGCAGGAAGAGCGTGTCGCCGTCCACTCGCACGCGCGCCTCGTCGCCCCAGACGTCGACACCGCGCACCGCACCGGCCCGCAGCCCGACCGACACGATCTGTTTCTCGCAGTCGTCCAGCGATCGTGCGGCCTCCGGGGCCAGAAGAAGGCACGCCTGCCCTCCCCGGCCTTCTCCGGCCGCGGACAGGAACCGCTCCGCCGTCGAGGTGACAGGGGTGCGCTCAGCCGAGGCGCACCCCATGGTGACCAGCGCGAGGCAGACGACCGCCGTCGCTCGTATGCCCATGGACCGTGACTACCCGGGCGGCGCAAGTGAAACCTGAGCAGAGTTTTCGTTGACGTTGTGGGATTGATCGCCCGCTATGCGTAATATGGGCGAAGCCGGAAGCGGTCCGGATAGGGTCGTCTCTCCCGCGGAGGTGGACCCCTTGCACGACTTCCAGGTGTCGGTGGCGCAGTCGCCTCCCTTCACTCTCGTCACTCTCATTGGCGAACTCGATGTGATCACGGTTCCCGAGCTGCGTGAGAGGGTGGCCCCTCTCCTGGCCCGTCCCGCGACGCGCATCCTGTTCGACGTGGAGAAGCTGCGGTTCATCGACAGCGCCGGCATGAGGGTGCTCATCGACGCCTGTGTCCGCACGCCGCCGAAGGACGGTGACGGCGCCCTCTGCGGGATGAGCCCGCAGATGCGTCACCTGTTCTCGCTGCTCGGCCTGATGTCGCGGTTCACCGTGTATCCGACGCGCGCCGACGCGGTCAGCCATCCGGTGGCCGTGCCCTCCGACACGGCGCACACGGACACGGCGCGCACGGACACGGCGCGCACGGACACGGCGGTATGACGCGGCCCACGCCGGCACGGCCCGGATGAACTGACCGGCCGGCGCGGAACCGGCTCCTCACAGGATCGTCTGCCACCAGCCGTCCACCGGCGGCGGGTCGTCGACCGTGACGCGCTCGCCCGGCCGCGGCACCACGAGACGCACGTCGCGCGCCTTGGCCTCCCGCCACAGGTTGTCGATCGGGTCGTTCCAGGCGTGCGGGGCGAGCGAGAACGTGCCCCAGTGCACCGGCAGCAGCACCCCGGCCCGTACGTCGAGGTGAGTGAGGATCGCCTCCTCGGGCGTCATGTGGATGTCCGGCCAGCCCTTGCTGTAGGCGCCGATCTGGACCACCGACAGATCGAACGGCCCGTAAGTCTCGCCGATCGCGGCGTACCCGTCGAAATAGCCGGAGTCGCCGGTGTAGAAGACCCGCCGACGGTCGCCCGCGATCACCCACGAGGCCCAGAGGGTCTGGTCCCGGCGGAGTCCGCGGCCGGAGAAGTGACGGCCGGGGGTGGCCACGAACCGGAGGCCGGACACCGTGGCCTCCTCGTTCCAGTCGAGTTCGATGATCCGGGACGTGGGCACCCGCCACCGTTCGAGATGAGCGCCGACTCCGAGCGGCACCAGGAACGGCGCGGACTGCGTGCGGGCCAGCACGCGCACCGTGTCCATGTCGAGGTGGTCGTAGTGGTCGTGTGAGATGACGATCGCGTCGAGCTCGGGCAACTGGTACAGCGGCACCGGCGGAGGGTGCAGACGGCGCGGCCCGGTGAACGACGCCGGGGAGCAACGCTCACTCCACACCGGATCGAGCAGCACCCGCCGCCCCTCGATCTCGATCAGCGCCGAGGAGTGGCCGTACCAGACGGCGTCGAGGTCGCCACCCTGGGACGGGCCGGGAGCCATCAGGGGAACGGGCAGGCGGGGCTTGCGCTGCGTCCGTCGGAGGAACTCGCGGGCGACCTGCTGCCTGGTCCCCGGCGGGAGGACGGGACTGGGCGTCGTGTTGCGGAACGCGCCGTCACGGAACTGTTTCGAGCGCCGCACCCGGCTGGCCCGCTCTCCCGACGGCCGCGCTCCCAGCGCGGCGGGAATGTTCCGCACCGCCCACACCGCCGCCGCCAGGGCTGCCGCGCCCGCCACGAGCCCCACGCGACGGCCCAGGTCGCCACTTTTCAAACCACCGGTCTTCAACGGCAATCTCCTTGCTGGGTTCTGCCGATCAGACTAGGCAATCTCCGCACCAGTCGCGCTGGCGGTGCCTTGCCTGTGGACAACGCTCCCTGGAGACTGCATCGTGAATGAAAGTATGCAGACCGAACGGTCCGCCCAGCCCGGCGCGGCCGGGCGAGGCGGGGGGACGATGAACACCGGCCACAACGCGGACGACGGCCTGGCCCGCCACCGCGACGAGCACGACGAGCACGACGAGGACGCCGAGGACGCCGAGGACGCCGAGGACGCCGAGGGTGACGGTCGCGCTGCGGGCGGCGACCGTGACGTCCTCGGTGACCTTGACGGCCTTGACGGCGTTGGTGAGCTCGACGGCGTTGGCGGCCCTGACGGCGACGCCGCTTCGCGCCTGCTGCGGCTGTTCGAGGGGCAGCGGCTGACGCCCGTGCAGCGCAGGATCGCTCATTGCCTCGCGCAGCACGCCGCCGAGGCGCCGTTCCTGTCGAGCATCGAAGTGGCCGAGCTGGCCGGGGTCAGCCAGCCGTCGGTGACCCGCTTCGCGATGGCGCTGGGCTACAGCGGATACCCCGGCCTCCGGCGCAGGTTCCGCGAGCTGGACGTTCGGCCCGGCCGGGGACGGGCCGTAGCCGGCCGGGGCGGGGAGGACACCGGACCGGATGCCGGCGCCTCCGCGCAGGCGGTTGGCCCCCGGCTCTCCGGCGGCGGTGCCGCCGTGCGGGGCGGGGGCCGGCGGGAGGAGGCCGATCCCGGCCTGGATCAGGCGACGGATCCGGGTGGCGATTACCGGCGGGCCGTGCTCGCGGAGATCGAGAACCTGCGCGCCCTCGCCCGGTCGCTCGACGACCCCGGACCCGTCGCCGAGGCCGCCCGCCTGCTCGCCGCCTCGCGGCCGCTGCCGGTGCTGGGCCTGCGGGCCGCCGCGGCCCAGGCCGCCGGGTTCGCCTACTTCGCCGCGAAGATCCATCCCGACGTACGGCCCCTGCACGAGGCGGGGTCACTCTTGGTCGACCGTGTCGAGCAGGCGGCGGCGGCCGGGGCGACGGCTTTGCTGTGCTTCGCCCTGCCGCGCTACCCGGCCGAACTGCTGGACGCCCTCCGCGCCGCCCGCACGGCCGGGCTGGCCGTCGTCACGGTCGCGGACCGGCGGGTGCCGTCTCTCGCCGGTCTGTCGCACGTTCTGCTCACCGCCGAGGTGGGCACGCACCTGGTGTTCGACACGGCGTGCGCACCCATGATGCTCGGCCGGGTGCTGATCGAGGCGATGTGCGACGCACTGCCCGGTGCGCAGGCCCGTCTGGAGGCGTTCGAGGCATCGGCCGCCGCCCGTGGAGTGTTCCTCATTGACTGAATCTATTCATTCACTCAGGATGGATGAGGCTCACTGAATAGGACCATGCGCCGCGGGCGCGGGTGGAAGGAGGGCTCGTGGCCGACGACGGCGCTCACAACGACGGCGCTCACAACGACGGCGCTCACAACGACGGGGCTCCACACGACCGGGCTTCCGGCGACCGGGCTCCCGTTCGAGCTCCCATCCGAGCTCCGCGCGGTGGCACGCTGAACACGCGGGGCTGGCAGCAGGAGGCCGCCCTGCGCATGCTCATGAACAACCTCGATCCCGAGGTCGCCGAGCATCCGGACCGGCTCGTCGTCTACGGCGGCAGCGGCAAGGCGGCCCGCGACTGGCCCTCGTACGACGCGATCGTGCGCGAGCTCACCACCCTGCGGGCCGACGAGACGCTGCTGGTGCAGTCGGGCCGGCCGGTCGGCGTGATGACCACCCACGAGTGGGCCCCCCGGGTGCTCATCGCCAATTCCAATCTCGTCGGCGACTGGGCGACGTGGCCGGAGTTCCGGCGGCTGGAGCAGCTCGGGCTCACGATGTACGGGCAGATGACGGCCGGTTCGTGGATCTACATCGGCACCCAGGGCATCCTGCAGGGGACGTACGAGACGTTCTCGGCGGTCGGGGCCAAGCGGTTCGGCGGCAGTCTCGCCGGAACGATCACGCTCACCGCCGGGCTCGGCGGCATGGGCGGCGCACAGCCGCTCGCGGTCACGATGAACGGCGGCGTGGCGATCTGCGTTGACTGCGACCCGCGCAGCGTCGAGCGCCGCATCGGCCACCGCTACCTCGACGTCCGGGCCGACAGCCTCGACGAGGCGCTGCGCCTGGCGTACGAGGCCAGGGACGCGCGCCGCCCCCTGTCGATCGGGGTCGTGGCCAACGCGGCCGAGGCCCTGCCCGCCCTGCTGGCGGGGGGTGCGGAGATCGACGTCGTGACCGACCAGACGAGCGCGCACGACCCGCTGGCCTACCTGCCGCTGGGCGTCGCGTTCGAGGACATGGCCGCGTTGGCGCGCAAGGACCCCGAGGGCTTCACCCGCCGGGCCCGCGAGTCGATGGCCCGGCACGTCGAGGCGATGGTCGGCTTCCAGGACGCGGGCGCGGAGGTGTTCGACTACGGCAACTCGATCAGAGGCGAGGCGAGCCTCGCCGGGTATGCCCGGGCGTTCGACTTCCCGGGATTCGTGCCGGCCTACATCCGGCCGCTGTTCTGCGAGGGGAAGGGCCCGTTCCGGTGGGCGGCGCTGTCCGGCGACCCGGCCGACATCGCGACGACCGACCGCGCGATCCTCGATCTCTTCCCCGACAACGAGCCGCTGGCCCGGTGGATCAGGATGGCGGGGGAGCGGGTGCGCTTCCAGGGCCTGCCCGCGCGGATCTGCTGGCTGGGGTACGGCGAGCGCGACCGGGCCGGCGAGCGGTTCAACGATCTCGTCGCCTCCGGGGACATCTCCGCGCCCATCGTGATCGGCAGGGACCACCTCGACTGCGGCTCGGTCGCCTCGCCCTACCGCGAGACGGAGGGCATGCTCGACGGCTCCGACGCGATCGCCGACTGGCCGCTGCTCAACGCCATGGTCAACGTCGCCTCCGGCGCGTCCTGGGTGTCGATCCACCACGGCGGCGGGGTCGGCATCGGCCGTTCCATCCACGCCGGGCAGGTCACCGTCGCCGACGGCACGCCGCTGGCGGGTGAGAAGATCCGCCGGGTGCTGACCAACGACCCCGGCATGGGCGTGATCCGGCACGTGGACGCCGGATACGACCGCGCCGCCGAGGTCGCCCATGAGCGGGGCGTACGCGTTCCGATGGCGGAGGCGGAGCCGGCCGGCCCCGGCGCCGATGTCTGAGGGGGCCGCGCCGGTCCTGCCGGAGGAGGTGGCGGACGGCTTCCGCCGGATGTGGCGCGGCCTGCTCCCCGTGGGCCGGTGCGACGCGACGGGCGGATACCGCCGGCACGCCTGGACGGCGGCCGACGCGCAGTGCCGGGCCTGGTTCGCCGAACAGGCTGCGTTGCGCGGCCTGGCATACGAGACCGACCGCAACGGCAACCAGTGGGCCTGGCTGGGCGACCCCACGGCGGGTGACGCCGTGGTGACCGGCTCCCACCTGGACTCGGTGCCCGACGGCGGGGCGTACGACGGCCCGCTGGGCGTGGTGGGAGCGTTCGCCGCGCTCGACGCCCTGCGGGCGCGCGGCGTGCGGCCGGAGCGGCCACTGGCGGTGGTGAACTTCACCGAGGAGGAGGGCGCCAGATTCGGCCTCGCCTGCCTGGGATCGCGGCTGATGACCGGCGCCGTCCGTCCCGAGACGGCGGGGGCGCTGCGCGACGCGGACGGCGTCACCCTGACGACGGCGATGGAGCGGGCGGGACACGACCCGGCGCTCGCCGGGCGTGACGACGAGCGCCTCGCGCGGATCGGCGCGTTCGTGGAACTGCACGTGGAGCAGGGCCGCCACCTCGCCGCCACGCCGCACCCGGTCGGCGTCGCCTCAGCGATCTGGCCGCACGGCCGCTGGCGTTTCGACTTCCGCGGAGAGGCCAACCACGCCGGGACCACCCGGCTGGAGGACCGGCGCGATCCCATGCCGGCGTACGCGGCGGCGGTGCTGGCCGCCCGGGCCAACGCCGAGCGTCTGGGCGCCCTGGCCACCTTCGGCAGGATCAGGGTCGAGCCCAACGGCACCAACGCCATCGCGTCGCTGGTCAGCGCCTGGCTCGACTGCCGGGCGCCGGAGGCCGCCCTGCTGGACAGGCTCGTCGAGGCGACGGCGCGGGCGGCCGAGGGGGCCGAGGTGATCCGGGAGTCCTACACGGCGACCGTGAACTTCGACCTGCCTCTGCGCGACCGCGTCGCGCGCGTCCTCGGCGGCGCGCCCGTGCTGCCCACGGGGGCGGGGCACGATGCGGGCATACTCGCCGGCGAGGTCCCGGCGGCCATGCTGTTCGTGCGCAATCCCACGGGCGTCTCGCACTCGCCGTATGAGCACGCCGAGGAGGCCGACTGCCTCGCCGGGGTCGCCGCCCTCGCCGCCGTCCTGGAGGACCTGCTCACGTCGGTCGGCGACGGTCTCGGCGCGGCTCCCTGAGCGCGCGGACGGCCTCGCCGCGGGTCACGCGGAGGTGGTCGTCAGGACATTCGAGGTCATGGAAGCAGCAACCGGAATCCAAAAATCACGGGGGATTCGCTCCGGGTCTTGGCAAAGCCGTAATCGCCGATCTGTTCGAGCAAAGACAGAAATTCCCGTATTTTCGGGCCTATATGCTTTTTAAGGCTAACAATGCTTGTTTGCCCCCTGATGGGTGACTGGGGGCGTTTGCTGCATCTAGCGTGAGAATCAGGGTCCAGATCCAAGGTTCGATGGATCGATTCGAGCTCCGTGAATTCGGATTTCATCCGCTTTCTCATCACGGAGCCGACGAAGGGATACCCATGTTCAAAGAAGCATTGGCTGCTGCCGTCATGACGGCTTCGGCCCTCGTCGTTCCTGTCGCGATGCAGACGCAGGCCGCCAACGCGGCCGGCACGACCGAGCAGGTCATCCGGCCGTCGACCACGGGGGACTGCCCGGGAGGCAGATGCCGCAGTAGGCACCACTACCGTCACCACCGCCACCACCGTCATCACCGGGAGTTACCGCAGCAGCAGCAGCAACAACAGCAGCAGCAGCGCGGCCGCAGTCAGCAGCAGCAACAACAGCAGCAACAGCAGGGCCGTGGGGGTCAGCAGCAGCAACAGCAGCAGCAACAGCAGTGACCCAATGACCGTCCATCGTGCCTGATCAACCCTGTGCCCCGCGTATCGTTTCGCGGGGCATTTTCCGTCGCCGGCGACGGTGCCCGGCGCACCGAGGGGTCCGGTGCACCCAGGGTCCGGCGGGCGCGGGTCCGGCGCATCGAGGGTCCAGCGCATCGAGGGTCCAGCGCATCGAGGGTCCGGCGGACTCGGGCCCGGCGCACCGAGGGCGGGCGCCGGGCTACAGAGGCCGGAACGGCGGGACCGTCAGCGGGAGCGGCGGTCGCCGGAGCCGGGGTCGGTCAGACCGGCCCGGCGCAGGGCCTCGGCCATGGCCCCTCCCAGCGGCGCGCCGCCCGAGCCCCGGCCGTTGCCGCGGCCCGACCCGCCCCTGCCATCCTGGCTCTGGCCGCCCTGATTCTGACGGGACTGGTTCTGGCGGGACGGGTTCTGCCGCGGCTGGCCGCGCCGTCCGCCCTGCCGGTCGTCACGGGCCGCGCCGTCCGGCCCGCCCTTGCGGCCGCTGTTGCCCGCCGTCTCGGTGTCCAGACGTAGCGTGAGCGAGATGCGCTTGCGCTGGAGGTCCACGTCGAGCACCTTGACCCGGACGACGTCGCCGGACTTGACCACCTCGCGGGGGTCCTTCACGAAGGAGTTGGACATCGCGGAAACGTGGACCAGGCCGTCCTGGTGCACGCCGACGTCGACGAACGCCCCGAACGCGGCGACGTTGGTGACGACGCCCTCCAGGATCATTCCGGGCGACAGGTCGGACGGCTTCTCGACGCCCTCCTTGAAGGTGGCGGTCTTGAACGCCGGGCGGGGGTCGCGGCCCGGCTTCTCCAGTTCCCCGAGGATGTCGGTGACGGTCGGCAGGCCGAAGGTGTCGTCGACGAACTGCGACGGCTTCAGCGAGCGGAGCGCCGAGGTGTTGCCGATCAGCGTGCGCAGGTCGCCCTTGGTGAAGTCGAGGATGCGGCGCACCACCGGGTAGGCCTCCGGGTGCACGCTGGAGGCGTCGAGCGGGTCGTCGCCGCCCGGGATCCGCAGGAAGCCCGCGCACTGCTCGAACGCCTTCGGGCCGAGCCGCGGCACATCTTTCAGCCCCGTGCGTGAGCGGAACGGGCCGTTGGCGTCGCGGTGCGCGACGATGTTCTCCGCCAGCCCGGCGCTGATGCCGGAGACCCGGGTCAGCAGCGGAGGGGAGGCGGTGTTGACGTCCACACCCACCGCGTTCACGCAGTCCTCCACCACCGCGTCGAGCGAGCGCGACAGCTTCACCTCGGACATGTCGTGCTGGTACTGGCCGACGCCGATGGACTTCGGGTCGATCTTGACCAGTTCGGCCAGCGGGTCCTGCAGGCGCCGGGCGATCGACACCGCGCCGCGCAGCGAGACGTCCAGGCCGGGCAGCTCCTGCGAGGCGTAGGCCGACGCGGAGTACACCGAGGCCCCGGCCTCCGAGACAACGATCTTGGTCAGGTGCGGCATGTGCTTGACCAGCTCACCGGCGAGCTTGTCGGTCTCCCGCGACGCGGTGCCGTTGCCGATGGCGATCAACTCCACGTCGTGCGCGGTCGCCAGCCGGGCCAGCACCGCGAGCGACTGGTCCCACTGCCGCCTGGGCTCGTGCGGATAGATCGTCTCGGTCGCCACGACCTTGCCGGTGCCGTCCACGACCGCGACCTTGACGCCGGTGCGCAGCCCCGGGTCGAGACCCATGGTCGGCCTCGTCCCGGCGGGGGCGGCCAGCAGCAGGTCGCGCAGGTTGGTCGCGAACACGCGCACGGCCTCCTCCTCGGCCGCCTGCCACAACCGGGTGCGCAGGTCGATGCCCAGGTGCACGAGAACGCGGGTCCGCCAGGCCCAGCGGACGGTGTCGAGCAGCCACCTGTCGGCCGGACGGCCGAGGTCGGCGACGCCGAAGCGCCGCGCGATCCGCGCCTCGTAGTCGTTCGGCTCCTCGGCCTCCGGGTCGAGGGTGAGCGTGAGCACCTCCTCCTTCTCGCCCCGGAACATCGCGAGGATGCGGTGCGAGGGCAGGCGGGTGAAGGGCTCGGAGAAGTCGAAGTAGTCGGAGAACTTGGCCCCGGACTCCTGCTTGTCCTCCCGCACCTGGGAGATCAGCCGCCCGCGGGACCACATCCGCTCCCGCAGGTCGCCGATGAGGTCGGCGTCCTCGGCGAAACGCTCGACCAGAATGGCCCTGGCGCCCTCCAGCGCGGCGGCGGCGTCGGCCACGCCCTCGCGCACGTATCCCTCGGCGGTCGCCTGGGGGTCCAGCGACGGGTCGGCGAGCAGCGCGTCCGCCAGCGGCTCCAGCCCCAGCTCCCTGGCGATCTGCGCCTTCGTGCGGCGCTTGGGCTTGAAGGGCAGGTAGATGTCCTCCAGCCGTGCCTTCGAGTCGGCCTCCATGATCCGCGCTTCCAGGGCCTCGTCGAGCTTGCCCTGCGAGCGGATCGAGTCGAGGATGGCGGCCCGCCGCTCCTCCAGCTCGCGCAGGTAGCGCAGCCGCTCCTCCAGCGTGCGCAGCTGGGCGTCGTCGAGCGCGCCCGTGGCCTCCTTGCGGTAGCGGGCGATGAACGGCACCGTCGACCCGCCGTCGAGCAGGTCGACGGCCGCGGTGACCTGACTCTCGCGCACGCCGAGTTCTTCGGCGATCCGCTGCTGAATGGACGTCGTCACGATCCTGATCCGCCTTCTTCCGAGTCCGGCCTCTCCGGGGGCCGCCCTCTCCGGGGGCTCTCATTCTGCCGGATCCGCCGGGCCCCCTCACTCGGCCTGTGGACAACCGGTGCGCGAGCCCGAGGCCGGCCGCCACCGCCATCTCAGCGGACGTGGAGCTGCTCGTACAGGCCGGCGCCGGCCAGCAGCAGGAGCGCGAGGGTGAGCAGCGCGGGTGACGCGAACGGCGCGCCCCGTGCGGGCACCTCGCCGGCCGGGGCGTTCAGCGGGGCGTCGAGCGGGGCGTCGAGCGGTGTGTCGAGCGGTGTGTCCAGCGGGGGCCGGCCCAGCGTGATCTTCGGACGGTGGGCCAGGTAGCCGGTGGAGAACGTGGTCACGGTGCCGCAGCCGCATGCAGGGCAGGTCATCCCGGACCAGGGTGGCTGGACGGCCACGTCGTCCCGGGTCCACATCACGACGTCGACGCCCTGCTCGTCGCGCGCACGGTGGACGACGTACTCCTCCTCCCAGACGCGCAGGCAGTGCAGGCACTCGAACGGCCAGGCCTCCCTGCTGATTGTCTCCCGCACCGATATCACCCCCGAACTCACGACCTCCGCCTATGAGTCTCAACGCGGGATGAAACTACTGCAAGTGGTGCTAAGGACACGATCGGTAATTATTGCCCAGCGGGTCGGGTGCTTCTCATGCTCCGTCAGACCACTTCGAGCAGCTCGCCGACCACGCCGAGCGCCAGCGTCTTGTAGCCCACGGAGTCGAACAGCACCGTGATGCGGTCCTGTTCGCGGCTCATCACGATCCCGTGCCCCCACTCGGTGTGCCGTACGTCCGCGTGCATGGGGAACCGCTCGTCACCGGTCTCCGGCGGGGTCGCCATACCCGAGCGGCAGGTGTCGCAGTCGCCGCACGACCGCTCGTACGGCTCGCCGAAATACTCCAGCAGGAAGCGGCGCCGGCAGCCGGTCGTCTCCGCGTAGCCGCGCATCATCTCCAGCCGGGAGTCCTCTATCCGGTGCCGGAGATCGTCGATCTCCACGGCGCGGGCGGCGGCCTCGTCCGGCGGCGGGCCGTCCGGCGCGTAACGCAGGGCGCCGCCGTGGGTCACCTCGACCGCGCCCGCCCGTTCGAGCAGGTTGACATGCGAGGTCAGCCTGGTGGCGCCGATGTCGAGGAGCTCGCGCAGGTCGGCGGCGGCCACCTCCCCGCCGTGCTCGTGGACCAGCGTCGCGACCCGCCGCATCAGGGCCTCGTCCGCGCGGCCCGCGGCGAAGAACCTGCGCAGCCCCAGATCCTCGGGCCGGTAGAACAGCACGGTGTCGGCAGGGTTGCCGTCCCGGCCCGCCCGGCCGATCTCCTGGTAGTACGCGTCGAGCGACTCGGGGGGCGTGGCGTGCAGCACGTAGCGCACGTCGTGCTTGTCGATGCCCATCCCGAAGGCCGAGGTCGCCACGACGGTGTCGAGGTCGTCGTCCTGGAACCGCTCGTGGATGTGGCGGCGTTCCTTCGCCTTCATCCCCGCGTGGTACGCCTCGGCCCGGCGGCCGCGCTCCTTCAGCAGGCCGGCGTACTCCTCGGCCTGGCGCCGCGTCGCCACGTAGATCAGCCCGACGCCGTCGAGCCCCGCGGCGTGGTCGGCCAGGGCCCTGCGCTTGTCGTCGTCGCTCGTGAACCGGTGGACCTCGAGATGGAGGTTGGGCCGGTCGAATCCCCGCACGATCTGCTGGGCCCCGATCAGGCCGAGCGACTCGACGATCTCCTCGCGCACGGTCGGCGCGGCCGTGGCCGTCATCGCGATCACCGGGGGATGGCCCAGACGCTCGATGACCTTGCCGAGCCGCAGGTACTCCGGCCGGAAGTCGTGACCCCAGGCGGACACGCAGTGCGCCTCGTCCACGGCGATCAGGGAGGGCCGGGCCTGGGCCAGCCGCTCGACCACCTCGGGCTTGGCGAGCTGCTCCGGCGACAGGAACACGTACTCGGCGTCGCCCGCCGTGACCTGGTCGAGCCCCGCCTCGACCGAGCCGGCCGAGTTGACCGCCACCGCGCCTGCGGCCCCCGCCTTCAGCAGGCCCATGACCTGGTCGCGCTGCAGGGCGATGAGCGGCGAGACGACGACCGTCGGGCCCTCCAAGAGCAACCCGGGCACCTGGTAGACGGCCGACTTGCCGCCGCCGGTCGGCATCACCAGCAGCACGTCGCGCCCCGCGAGCAGGAGCTCCATCGCCTCCTGCTGGCCCGGGCGCAGCTGCTGCCAGCCGAAGGCCTCCCTGGCCGTGGCCCGCAGGCGCCTGCCTCTGCGTCCGAAACGCCGGCCGAAACGGCCCCCCGCCCAGCCACTGGCCCAGCTTCCCGACCAGTCCCTCGACCAGCCGCCTCCCGTACCGCCGAGCCTGTCACCGGCCCTTCCGCCGGACAGGCCTCCGTACCTCTGCCTGACGCTCATTCCACCGCACCCCCTCGCCCGATCGGCCTGCAACTACCCGAGCGAAAAGAGCCGAACCGGAATAGTGTCACGGGCCCGGCGGCTTGCAGCCGGTATGAGAGCGATCGTGTATTCCGAGACCGGTGACAGCGGCGTCCTGCGCCTGACCGACCGGCCGGTGCCCGAGCCGGGGCCCGGAGAGGTACGCGTGCGGGTGGTGCGCTCGGGCGTCAACCCGACCGACTGGAAGTCGCGGCGCGGCGCGTTGAGCCATCCGGAGGCCGTGCCCAACCAGGACGGCGCCGGAATCGTGGACGCCGCCGGGCCCGGCGTGACAGGAGTGGCCGCGGGAGACCGGGTGTGGCTGTGGGAGGCCGCCTGGGGGCGGCCGGACGGCACCGCCCAGGAGTATGTCGTCCTGCCCGAGCGGCAGGTCGTGCCGCTGCCGCACGGAGCCTCCCTCGACCTCGGCGCGAGCCTCGGCATCCCCGCGCTGACCGCGCATCGCTGCCTGACCGTGGCCGGGGGCGGGCCGGACCGGCTCGCCCCCGGGGCCCTCGACGGCAGGACCGTCCTGGTCGCGGGCGGCGCCGGGGCCGTGGGCAACGCAGCGATCCAGCTCGCCCGCTGGGCCGGGGCGGCCGTGGTGGCCACGGTCAGCGGGCCGGAGAAGGCGGCGCTGGCCCGGGCCGCGGGGGCGCACCACGTGGTGAACTACCGCACCGGGGATCCGGCGGCGCAGATCCGCGCCGTGGCCCCGGAGGGCGCCGACATCGTGGTGGAGGTCGCGCCGGGGCCCAACGCCGTCCTGGACAGGGCGGTCACCGCGCCGCAGGGAGTCGTCGCGGTGTACGCGAACAACGGGGGAGACGACGTCGCGCTGTCGGTGCGGGAGCTGTTCACCCGCAACATCCGCTACCAATTCGTGCTCGTCTACACGGTTCCCGAGGCCGTGAAGGACGCCGCGGTCGCCGACGTGCGCGCGGCGGTCGCGGCGGGGGCGCTGCGGGTGGGGGAGGAGGCCGGGCTGCCCCTCCACCACTTCCCGCTGGAGCGTACGGCGGACGCCCACGACGCGGTCGAGTCGGGTGCGGTCGGCAAGGTGCTCGTGGACGTCGCACCCGAGTGAGCCCCCTGCGAGTCCGGGGGTCGAGAGACGATGGAACCTTTCCCCGCGGGCGGTAGCGTCGGGGGCATGCGACTCGGAGTCCTGGACGTCGGTTCCAACACGGTGCACCTGCTGGTGATGGACGCGCATCAGGGTGCCCGGCCTCTGCCCGCCTACTCCCACAAGGAGGAGCTGCGGCTGGCCGAGCATCTCGTCGACGGCGACAGGCTCGGCGAGGAGGGCGCGGCCCGGCTCGGCGCCTTCGTGCGCGAAGCGGCCCGCATCGCCGAGGACAAGGGCGTGGAGGACCTGATCGCCTTCGCCACCTCGGCGGTCCGCGACGCGGTCAACGGAGAGGACGTGCTGGCCCAGATCAAGGCCGACACCCGGGTCGACATCCAGGTGCTGTCGGGGGACGACGAGGCCAGGCTGACATTCCTGGCCGTCCGCCGCTGGTTCGGCTGGTCCTCGGGGCGGCTCCTGGTGGCCGACATCGGGGGCGGGTCGCTGGAGATCGCCTCCGGCATCGACGAGGAGCCCGACGTCGCCGTCTCCCTCCCGCTCGGCGCCGGACGGCTCACCCGCGACTGGTTCACCGCCGACCCGCCCGATCCCGAAGAGGTCCGCGCGCTGCGAAGGCACGTACGCACCGAGATCGCGCGGACGGTCGGGACGATCGCCAGGTACGGCAGGCAGGACCACGCGGTCGCCACGTCCAAGACCTTCCGCCAGCTCGCGCGCATCGCGGGGGCGGCGTCGTCCGACGAGGGCCCGTACGTCAGGCGGGTGCTGACGCACGAGGACGTGGTCGAGTGGACGGCCCGGCTGGCCACGATGCCGGCGGCCCGCCGGGCGGAGCTTCCCGGCGTGTCCGCGGGGCGGGCCGCGCAGCTTCTCGCCGGCGCGGTCGTCGCGGACGCCGCGATGGACCTGTTCGAGCTGCCGGTGCTGGAGATCTGCCCGTGGGCGCTGCGGGAGGGCGTGATCCTGCGCAGGCTCGACGGCCTGCCCATGGGTCGGTCCCGCTGGCCAATCAGTAAGGTATGAAGGTCATCCAAACGGGGCAAGGCACCAACAACCGGCAATTTTCGTTCCTCTACGTGGCAGGTGATCTTCCGCCGGCCACCGGAGTGCCGTAATCGGGGTCGACCTCTGGAGGAATCTCAATGGTGGAGCTGCTGGGAGCCGTGGTCTCCCTGGCGGCGGTGGCGGCGCTGGTGCTCGGAGCCGTGGTGGTCATCGCGATCGCCACCCTCATCTGGCTGGGTGCGATGGCGGTGGGCACCGGGCGCGAGTCCTACGGGCGGGTGGCACCCGTCCCGGCGGGCGCGGACGCTTCCGGGAAAGAACCCGTCAGTGCGTCCGGCAGAGCGCCCGTCAGCGGTTCCGGGAGACCGTCCGTCAACGCGTCCGGCAACGGACACGTGAGCGGGCGCACCGCGGGCCGGGGCGTGGACCGGCAGGTCCGGACCATCGCCGCCTCCGCGCGTCGCGCGTAGCGAGGCCCACGCCGCCGTCAGCGTCCCCGTCAGGTCCTTCCTGGCGGGGACACCGTCGGTCCGGGGCGCGTCGCCCCCGGCCGGGCCGCCGTCAGCGGCTCTCCCTGCTCTGGCCGGACAGCGTCTTGACCAGCTCGGTCAGGTGGGCGACCTGAGTCTCCAGCCCGCGTACGCGTGCCTCGAGCTGGGACAGGGTGAGGGCCTGGTAGCCGTCGGCGATCTGCCTGCTCATCGTTCCTCCCGAGCGGGACCGGCCGGGGGAGGCCGGTTAGGGGTGCAGGGCATGGGGGTGGTGCGGGCCCTGAATCCCTATTCCCCGAATATGTGATTTGGCACCTGTCTTTCGCGGGGAAGATGGGACGGTGAAGGTCGTCGTGCTCGCGGACACCCACGCCCCCCGGCGCTGGAAGTCCTGCCCGCCCGCGGTCGCCGAGCACCTGCGGGGGGCGGACCTGATCCTGCACGTCGGCGACGTCTGCACCGCCGACGTGCTGGTGGAGCTGTCCGCGTACGCTCCGGTCCACGCGGTGCTCGGCAACAACGACGGCCCGGACGTCGCGGCCTGGGGCGCCCCCGAGACGCTCGAACTCGACCTCGGCGGGCTCCGGGTGGCGATGATCCACGACAGCGGACAGGCCGCCGGACGGACCGCGCGGATGCGGCGCCGCTTTCCCGAGGCCGGCCTGGTCGTCTTCGGCCACTCGCACATTCCCATGGATCTGACCGGCGACGGGGTGCGGGTGTTCAACCCCGGCTCGCCCACCGACCGCCGCCGCCAGCCGTACGGCACCATCGGAATACTCGACGTCGAGCGCGGCGTGCTGCGGCGAGCCGAGATCGTCCCCGTCACCCGGCCTGCCTAAGGGTCGTGCGGCGGGGCATGGGGCCGGTATGCGACAGAACAGACCAGAGCCCGACCCACGTTCTCGGTTCGAGGACGAGGGCATTCCGGACCTGCAGGAAGGCACGCCCGAGCAGCAGTGGGCCGAGGACCCGCAGGAGATGCCGCTGCCCGGCGACCGGCCCCTGGGCCTCGACGAGTACGGCACCACGCCCAACGAGATGCGCGAGGGCGAGTCCCTCGGCCGTCGCCTGTCCCGCGAGGTCCCCGAGGAGGACGTCCGGTCCGGCACGGAGGCCGACCGGGCCGGCCGGCTCGTCGATCCGGACGGCGGCATGGGCGTGGACACCGAAAAGGACATGATCGCCGAGGATGTGGGGCCGGACCTCGGCGGCTACACGGCGGAAGAGCAGGCGATGCACGTGGAGGACGAGACGCCCTAGGACGACCCCTCTTGATCACGACCACATCAGCTCTATGGCCCATACGGAGTCGAGATCAGAGGGATCCGGCTACACAGTGGTTCCGGTCCTGGTAGGCCATCGCCATGGCCCGCTCAGGGCTCAGCTGTACCACGCGGTCGAGCAGGCGGACGCCGTGCCGCACGGACGGGAAGGTGGTCCAGGACTCTCGCCGACGCCGGATACGGACGGCTCTCCCCGATCCGACCCACCGGGGCTCCGCCGTACGGCGGAGCCCCTTCGCTCTGGCCGGCGATCACCATCCCGAAGCCCGGTCGGACACCGGTGTCAGCCGAGGACCGTCGCCGAGCGCCCCTCGTCCACGGTGTACGCACCCGCGGAGATCGCGCCGAGACTCGCAGGGGTGAGGGTCAGTGAGACGACGCCGCCGGGCAGTACGCGGGAGTTCTCGTCCACGGTCGTGAACGTCGCGGGGGTCGATCCGCCCGGGAACAGGCGCTTGCCCGTCCCGACGACGACTGGGTACTGGAGCAGCCGGTAGAGGTCGACAAGTCCTGCCTGATGCAGTGTCTGCACCAGCTTCCAGCTTCCGTGAACCTGGAGTTCCCTGCCGCGAAGCTCCTTGAGCCGGCGTACCTCGTCGACCAGTTCACCGCGCAGGACGGTCGTCGGGCTCCAGTCGGCTTCCTCGTCGGTCAGCGTGGAGCTGACGACATACTTCGGCAGCGTGTTGAGCTTGGTGGCGATCAGATCGTCTGGTTCGGTGACCTTCGGCCAATACCCACCGAGCAGATTGAAGCTCGTGCGGCCAAAGAGGAAGGCGTCGGCCTCACGGAACCAGCTCTCGACAACCTCGTTCGTGTGCGCCGAGGCGTGCGGAACGAGCCACCCGCCGCGGTCGAAGCCGTCGGAGCGGTCCTCGTCGGGGGCTCCTGGCCCTTGCATGACGCCGTCGAGACTGATGAAGATGTTGACGCTGAGCAGCACGATTCTCCCCCGGAAATCGGGTAGCGGACAGCCGGCCATGGCTGACCGGCAGGCAGACGCTAGCTTCCGGGCCCAGGGTGGGTCTTGTACAGGAACGACATCGAGGCTTGGTCGCCCTCCCGCAGTTCGCGCGCGGTGCGCCCTACGTAGCGACGTAGCGAACGTGCGAGGTGGGCCTGGTCGAAGTAGCCGAGCGCCTCGACGACCGCGCGCCAATCGTGGCCGTCGCGCAGCATCGTGGCCGCGGCGTTCGCGCGGTCGATCTGCGTCACGGCGGTCTGCGACAGTCCAGTGATCGCGCGGTATCGACGCTGAAGGGTACGCGGGGTCGGGCCGGCCTTGGCAGGCCCGGCGACGTGCTCCTCGTCCCGGAGGCGCGATCGCACCAGCAGATCCGCGTCCAGCAGTCGCCGGATGAAGCATTCGACGTTCTCGTACGTCGGCGCCTCCCAGTCCTCGCCGCCGATGACGACTCTGCCCGAGTCCGTCACGGGGAACGGCACGTACCCGTTGACGATCGAGGCTGCCGGATGCGGCCGAAGAGCCGCACCGAGCGTGAATCGGACCCCGAGGAACTCGGTGTACGGCGGGACCGGTGCGGTGGTCGCCCTCGTCTCCGGCCCGCGCAGGCTGGCGAGCAGGCATTCCTGCGTCCGTGAAAGGATCAGCTGCCAGCAGGTACGCGCTGCGGACGTCATCGTGTCATCGGCGCCGCTGCGGGTGCGCCACACGCGGTCGACGATGCTCACGTCGATCTCGGTGTCGCGATGCTCGAACCGCAGGGCCATGGTCTTCTCGGCTTCAGAGTCTGCTCAGGGTGCCGCTCAAGGATAAAGACCCTCGTCAGAGATCTGAATCGAGGGCCCTTCGAGGATCGCCCGGGCCCACAGCACGTGCGGTCGGCGGCAAGGTGGATCTTGCCGGCGGGACGCCACGGGACGGGACGATACGGGACGCGACGCCACTGACGCGACGCCACGGGGAACGGCGGCGGCGGCCGTGCGGCCGGGCCGCCGCCGCCCGGCGTGGGGGGCCGGGAAAGAAGCCGCGAGAGGTCCTCGCATTCGTTACGCTGCCCCGATGGCGGAAGTTGAGGAGCCGCGGCACGAATGGCGGGTGCCGCGCAGGATCGTTGCGCTGAAGGCCGCCGGCACGATGCTGTGCGGTGTGCTGGCGATCGCCGGTGACGGCCCACAGCTCTTCCTCGCCGGCGTGGCCACCGTGGGCTTCGGCCTGCTGACCGGCCGCGACCTGGTCGCGCCGGTGCGGCTCGCGGCGGGGCAGGACGGGCTCGTCGTCACCGGGTTCTCCGGCCGGGAACGCATCTCCTGGAACGACGTGGACCGCATCCGGGTGGACTCCCATCGCCGCTATGGCCTGACGACCGAGCTGCTGGAGATCGACGCCGGCGAGCAGATCCACCTGTTCAGCCGTTTCGACCTCGGCGAGCCGGTCGTCGACGTGGCCGAGATGCTCATGCGGATGCGCCCCTGATCCGTGCGCGTCGCGGTTCGGGAACGATGCAAGCCGATCGCAAGCGCGGGGCCCTAGGGTCCGATCGTGTCACAAACCGCTCTCATCACACTGATCCTCTCGGGTCTCGGGCTGGTCTTCGGCCTCATCGGCGGCGGCATCACCATGAACGCCCGGGAGTTCCGGCGCAGGGCGCAGCGCACCCGCGGCCTGGTCGTCGGGCTGCGGGCGAGCCGGTCCGACGACGGGACCTCTTACTACCCGACCATTCGTTTCACGACCGTGTACGGCCAGCAGGTCGAGGCCGAGACCACCTACGGGAGCAATCCGCCGCCCGCGCGGCCGGGTGAGGAGGTCGCGGTGCTGTACGACCCGGCCAGGCCGACGCGTATCCGCCTCGACAGCGCGGCCGGGAGCGGCGCGCTTCTCGGCGGCATCTTCCTGGCGGTCGGCGTCGCCCTGTTCACCGCGGGGGCGGGGGTGGTGCTGGTCCAGACGTTCTGAGCCCAGACGTTCCGTCCCCGCCCCCTCGGGCGCGCGGTCATCCGGTCGCGCAGGCCGTTCCGTTCAGGGTGAACGCGGTGGGCGCGGCGTTGGCGCCGCTGTAGGACCCCTGGAAGCCGAAGCTCGCCGTGCCGCCGCCCGCGCCGATGGTCGCGTTCCAGGCGGCGTTGGACGCGCTGACCTCCCGGCCCGACTGCGTGATCGCCGAGTTCCAGTAGCCGGTGACCTTCTGGTCGCCGGCGTAGGTCCACTGGAGCCGCCAGCCGTTGACCGGGCTCGACGACCTGTTGGTGATCGTCACGTCGGCGGTGAACCCGCCGCCCCAGTCGTTCACCTTGTACGTCACCGCACACCCTCCGGCCGACGGCGACGGCGACGGCGAAGGCGACGGGCTGGCACTGGGCGATGGGCTGGGGGACGGAGAAGGCGACCGGGAAGGTGACGGAGAAGGTGACGGAGAAGGTGACGGAGACGGGGACGGAGAAGGTGACGGAGACGGGGACGGAGAGGGCGACGGGGACGGAGAGTGCGAGGGGGAAGGCGACGGGGACGGACTGGCGCCCGTGTAGGTCAGCCCGAACCCGTACTCGAACAGCGCCTGCTTGCCGTCCCCGGCGTTGATCGGCTGCTGGTCGGCGCTGCGCATCCAGGTCATCGGCAGCTTCGCCGTCGGAGCGTAGTCGCCGAACAGCACGTCGGCCACGCCGCGCCCCTCGGTTCCCGGCAGCCAGGCCGCCACCAGCGCGTTCCACTGGTCGAGCTGACCGGCGATGTCCAGCGGCCGGCCGGAGACGAGCACCACCACCAGCGGCACGCCGGACGCCTTAAGCCGCTGCAGCGTGGCCAGGTCGGTCGAGTCCAGGCCCATCGACCCGGTCCGGTCGCCCTGGCCCTCCGCGTACGGCGTCTCGCCCACGACGGCGATCGCGGCGCGGTAGGAGGAGTCGATGCCGCTGCCGTCGCGGTTGTAGGTGACCTGGGCACCCGAGCCGACGGCGTCGCGGATGCCCTGCAGGATCGTGGTGCCGGTGGTGATGTTGCCCGACGAGCCCTGCCAGCTGATCGTCCAGCCGCCGCTCTGGTTGCCGATGTCGTCGGCGCTCTTGCCCGCCACGAAGATCTTGCCGCCGCTCTTGCCGAGCGGGAGCACGTTGCCGGCGTTCTTCAGCAGCACCAGCGACTTGCGTACGGCCTCGCGGGCGATGGCGCGGTGCGCCGTGCTGCCCACGGTGGAGGTGTAGGACCGGTCGGTCAGCGGCCTCTCGAACAGTCCCAGCTCGAACTTCTTGGTCAGGATGCGCCGGTTGGCGTCGTCGATCCGCGACGTCGGGATCCGGCCCGCCTGGACCTCCGACTTCAGCAGCGAGATGAACCGCTTGTAGTCGTTCGGCACCATCACCATGTCGACGCCCGCGTTGATCGCCGTGGTGATCTCGCTCGCGGTGAAGCCGCTCTGGCCGTCGAGCTGGTCGATGCCCGCCCAGTCGGTGACCACGAAGCCCGTGAAGCCCAGCTCGCCCTTCAGCACGTCGGTGATCAGGTATTTGTTGCCGTGCATCTTCGCGCCGTTCCAGGAGCTGTAGGACACCATGACGGAACCCACGCCGCGCTGCACGGCGGCCTTGAACGGCGCGAGGTGGATCGCGCGCAGGTCGGCCTCGCTCAGCTCGGTGTTGCCCTGGTCCCTGCCGCCCGTGGTGCCGCCGTCGCCGACATAGTGCTTGGCGGTGGCGAGGATGGAGGCGTTCCCGGCCTTCTGGAAGCCGTCCACGATCGTCGTCATCTGGGAGACGAGTTGCGGGTCCTCGCCGAAGGACTCGTAGGTGCGGCCCCAGCGGTCGTTGCGGGCCACGCACAGGCAGGGCGCGAAGGTCCAGTCGATCCCGGTGCCCGCCACCTCCTCGGCCGTCGCCCGCCCGACGCGCTCCACCAGGTCGGGGTCGCGGGTCGCGCCGAGCCCGATGTTGTGCGGGAAGATCGTGGCGCCGACGACGTTGTTGTGCCCGTGCACCGCGTCGATCCCGTAGATCATCGGAATGCCGAGCGAGGTGGACAGCGCCTGCCGCTGGAAGTTGTCGTACATGTCGGCCCAGGACGACGGAGTGTTCGATGAGGGCGCCGAACCGCCGCCGGACAGGATGGAGCCCAGCCGGTACGTCGCCACGTCGGAGATCGTCGTCAGGGCCGACCGGTCGGCCTGGGTCATCTGCCCGACCTTGTCGTCGAGCGACATCCTGGACAGCAGGTCGTTCACCCGCGTCGCGACCGGAAGGCTCGGATCCTTGTAGGGGGCGTCCGCCGCCCGCGCGACCCCGCGGCCGGTGATGGAGACGGCGCCCAGCGCCACGGCGAGCAGCGCCACGAGCGCCGGTATCCAGACGGGTCTCAGCCGGGATGTCATCACGTCCTCCTAGGGGGTCCCGCCGACCGTAGGAATCGCCGGGAATTCGGGTCAAACGATGTGACTCCCGGACACTCGCCACCAGCCGGGGGAGAGGAAAGTTTCACGCACGCAGCCCGGCTTCCGCCCAGGGCGGATCCGCTGCCGGCGAAGGTCGTGCCGGTGGCCGGCCGGGCGACCCTAACCTCGCCACATGGATCTGGTCGAACTGCTCCCCAGCCTGTATTTCCTGCGGTTTCCCGTGGGGCACGTCTATCTGTGGCGCGACCGCGACGGGCTGACCCTGATCGACTCCGGGGTTCCCGGCTCCGCGCCGCTCATCGCGGACGCCGTCCGTTCGCTTGGGCACACGCCGTCCGACGTGCGGCGCCTGGTGCTGACGCACTTCCACGAGGACCACACCGGCTCGGCCGCCGACATCGCCACCTGGGGCGACGTCACCGTCTACGCCCACCGCGACGACGCGCCCTTCGTCCGTGGCGAGGCGGCCGGACCTCCGCCGGTCCTGTCCGCATGGGAGCAGGAGCTGTGGGACGCGGTCCACGTGGGCATGCCGCACGTGCCCGCGCCGCCCGTGCGGGTGGACCGCGAACTGGGCGACGGCGACACGCTGGACTTCGGCGGCGGGGCGCAGGTGCTGGCCGTGCCCGGTCACACTCCCGGCAGCCTCGCGGTGCACCTGCCCGGGCCGGGCGTGCTGTTCACCGGAGACACCGTCGCCCGCGCCCCCGACGGGCAGGTCATCCTCGGCGTGTTCAACGCCGACCCGGCCGGTGCGGTCGCCTCGCTGGCACGGCAGGCGGCGCTCGACGTCGAGATCGCCTGCTTCGGCCACGGCGAGCCCGTCACCGAAGGCGCCCGCGGCCTCATCAGGGACGCCGCGGCCCGCTTCGCCGGGTGAAGCCGGCCGGCTCCTCCGACCTCGGCCTGGGGCTCGGCGACGGGCGGCCGTCCGAACCGGCCCACGAACCCGAGACGTACGGCGCCGCGAAGCGGGGCTCGCGCACGGCGGTGCCGGAGCGGGACGGCCCGCCGAGATCGCAGGGGTGAGGCCGGCGCGCAGGGGGGATGTCTCGACCGTCACCTGTCCCCCCAGCGGCCGCCGTGGGGAGCCGCAGTTAGGGGTGCGCATGCGCATCACCGCCGTCGAATCCACCGAGCTGTTCGTCCGCACGGCCACCGGCGAGGGCCCGCGCCAGGTGGTCCGCGTCGTCCTCGACGAGGTGCCGGACGACGCGTCCCCGGTGGTCGAGGTCACCGGCCCCGGGGTGCGGGGCGAGCACACGGCCGACGGGCGGCCCTCCGGCACGATGCGGGTGGTGGTCGAGGTGCCCGTGGTCGTCGCGGCGGCGGTGGATGTCGAGACGCCCGTGGTTGTCGAGGTGCCCGTGGTTGTCGAGGTGCCCGTGGACGTCGAGGCGCCCGTGGAGGCGGCCGCGCCCGCCGCGGTCCCGGGCGCGCGCGTCCCGATCACCGTGCGGGCCGCCGCGGGCCGGGAGCGGTGCACGGCCGAGGACGAGCTGCTCGTTGCCGAGCCGGGGTGGACGGTCTGGATGATCCCCCACTTCCACTACGACCCGGTCTGGTGGAACACCCAGGCCGCCTACACCGCCACCTGGGACCACGCGGGAGGGCTGGCGCAGGCGAACCGGCAGGAGTTCCAGCACGCGGGATTCGACCTCGTCCGGCTCCACCTCGACACCGCCAGGAGGGAGCCCGAATACACGTTCGTGCTCGCGGAGGCCGACTACCTCAAGCCGTACTGGAACGCCCACCCCGAGGACCGGGCCTACCTACGCCGCCTGCTCGCCGAGGGCCGCTTGGAGCTCATGGGCGGCACGTACAACGAGCCGAACACCAACCTGACCGGGCCCGAGGCGACGATCCGCAACATCGTCCACGGAATCGGCTTCCAGCGCGACGTGCTCGGCGGCGACCCGGCGACGGCCTGGCAGCTCGACGCGTTCGGGCACGACCCCCAGTTCCCCGGGCTGGCCGCCGAGGCGGGGCTGACCTCCAGCTCGTGGGCGCGCGGGCCCTACCACCAGTGGGGCCCGATGCTCGCCGGCGGCGGCTGGGGCGACCCCTCGGTGATGCAGTTCCCCTCCGAGTTCGAGTGGGTGTCGCCGTCGGGGCGCGGGGTCACGACGCACTACATGCCGGCGCACTACAGCGCCGGATGGTGGATGGACTCCGCGCCCACTCTGGAGCGGGCCGAGGCCGCCGTCTACGAACTGTTCACGCTGCTCAAGAAGGTCGCCGCGACCCGCAACGTGCTGCTGCCCGTCGGCACCGACTACACCCCGCCCAACACGTGGGTCATGGAGATCCAGCGCGACTGGAACCGGCGCTACGTCTCGCCCCGGTTCGTCTGCGGGCTACCGAGGGACTTCTTCGCCGCCGTGCGGGACGAGGGCGTCCGCCTGACGGCGCAGACGCGGGACATGAACCCGATCTACACCGGCAAGGACGTGTCGTACATCGACACCAAACAGGCGCAGCGGCACGCCGAGACGCGGCTCGCCGACGCCGAGAAGTTCGCCGCCGTCGCCACCGCGACCCTCGGCGCGCCCTACCCGCACGCCGCCCTCGACAAGGCCTGGCGGCAGATCGCGTACGGCGCGCACCACGACGGCATCACCGGGTCGGAGTCCGACCAGGTCTACCTCGACCTGATGACGGGCTGGCGGGAGGCGTACGACCTGGGCGGGCGGGTCCTCGACGCGTCGCTGCGCCGCCTCGGCGCGGGCCTGACCGGCGTCGCCGTCTGGAATCCCTCCTCCTGGCCCAGGACCGACCTCGTCCGCGTGCGGCTGACGTTGCCCGAGCCGGGGGCGTACGGCGTCGCGCTCGACCCGCCCGCGCGCGGTCTGCTGCTCGAACATCCCGAGCGGCACCCCGACGGCAGCCTCGCGGCCGTGGACGCGGTCTTCGTCGCCGGCGACGTGCCCGCGCTCGGATACCGCACGTTCCGGGTGGTGCCCACCGCCGAGCCCGCCCCGATCGGCTGGGCCGTACGCGAGGGGAGCAGGATCGAGAACGCCACGCACACGGTGGAGGTCGACCCCGAGCGCGGCGGAACGGTGTCGAGCCTCACCGTCGAGGGCCGCGAGCTGCTGCAGCAGGACCGGGTGGGCAACGAACTGCTCGTCTACGACGAGCACCCGGCGCACCCCCGCTTCGGCGAGGGCCCCTGGCACCTGGTGCCGAGCGGCGGGGTCAGCGGCTCGGCCGGGGCCCCCGCGGAGGTCGCCGTCGCCGAGTGTCCGGCGGGCCGGCGGATCATCGTCGGCGGTCGGATCGGACCGGTCGTCTACACCCAGGAGATCACGCTCTGGGACGGGCTGGCGCGGGTGGACCTCACCACCCACGTGGACGAGTTCCACGGCTCCGATGTGCTGATCCGGCTGCGCTGGCCGGTGCGGGTGCCGGGGGCGCTGCCGGTCAGCGAGGTCGCCGGCGCCGTCGTCGGCCGCGGGTTCGGCCTGATCGACGTGGACGCCGCGGAGCACCCGTGGACGCTGGACAACCCCGCGCACCACTGGTTCGCGCTGTCGTCCACCGCCCGCGTCGCGCTGCGCTCGCCCGCCGGACGGCCCCTCGGCGCGCGGGCCGTCGGCATCGCCGAGATCATCGCGCCCGGGGACGAGGCCGCCGGCGACCTGAGGGACCTCGCGGTGGCGCTCGTACGGCAGGGGGTGACCTCGACGTGCTCCACCGGGTCCGGGCCCCGATACGGCGACCTCGCCGTGGACTCCAACCTCCCCGACGTGCGCATCGCGGTCGGCACGCCCGAGGAGAACCCGTTCGTCGCGGCGCTGCTGGACGACGCGGAGGCCGCGGAGCTGCGCGCGCGTCTCGACGCCGAGGGCCGGGCCCGCCTGTGGGTGCCCGCGGACGAGCCGCTGGAGAAGGTCTGGGTGCCGGGCGCGGATCTCACCGGCCTGCGCGACCTGCCGGTGCTCGTGGTCTGCGGGGAGGGCGCGGTCGGGGAGCTGATCGAGGACCTCGCCGACGCGGTCGTGGAGGTGGTGACGGACGCCGAGCCCGCGGACGCGGTCCTCGACGACTACACGATCGGGCTGGTGAACCGGGGCACCCCGGGCTTCGCGGTCGATCCGTCGGGGGCGCTGCATGTGTCGCTGATGCGGTCGTGCACCGGCTGGCCGTCCGGCGTGTGGATCGACCCGCCGCGCCGCACCGCGCCCGACGGCTCCGGCTTCCAGCTCCAGCACTGGACCCACTCGTTCGAGTGCTCCCTGGTGGCCGCTCCGGGTGACTGGCGCGCGGCCGATCTCGTCCGGCTCGGCCACGACGTCAACCACCCGCTGGCGGCGACCGTGGGCGGGGTCGGGCGGGTCGGGCGGGACGGGCAGGCGGGCGAGTCGCGGTCGTTCCTGGAGACCGGGCCCGGCCTGGTCCTCACCGCGCTCAAGGCGGCGGGCAATCCGATCGCCTCGGGCCGGGCGCCCGGTCCGGTGACCGCGCTGACCGCCCGCGTGTACGAGGCCGGCGGCCGGACCGTCCCGTTGTCGATCACCACGACGCTGCCCCTGAGCACGGGCTCCGAGGGAACGGCGCCGTGGCGGCGGGCCGACCTCCTGGAGAACGTCACCGGGGACGCCCCCGGCACCCTCGACGGCATGGAGATCGTCACGCTGGTCGCTCCGCTCCGTCCCGGGCCTCCCCCAGATGTGGTGGGGGAGCGGGCGGCCGATCCGGTGACCGGTGGCGCGGCGACCGGTGGCAGGCCGGCGGCCGGCGGGACCGTGCCGGAGGTGCCGGAGACCGAGCCGCACCAGCCGGTCCACACGCGCTACTGGCTGAACAACACCGGGCCCGCGCCGATGGGCGACCTGCCGGTCGCCGTGCACCTGTCCCCGTCCGACCTGGACGTCGCGGGGCCGGCGGACCTCACCCTGACCGTCGCCTCCGGCCTCACGGAGGACCTGGCGCAGGGCGTGGTCACGCTCACCGCCCCCGACGGCTGGTCGGTGGCGCCCGCCGTCCGGCCGTACGTGCTGCGTCCCGGAGGCCACGCCACCGTGCCGGTTCGGCTCACGCCGCCCGCCGACGCCGAGACCGGCCTCCACCTGCTCACCGCGCGCATCGAGTCCGGCGGCCAGGCGTACGAGGACGTGACCCGGCTGCACGTGTTCCGGCCGGGGGAGAGCGGGCGGCGATCACCGGGGCTGGAGGTGACGCTGGAGGGGCTCGGCCACCCGCCACACCTGCGGCTGACGCCCGGCGGCCGGGCGGAGGTCGTGGTCCGGCTGCGGTCCGAGGCACGGTCGCCGGTCAGCGCGCAGGCGCAGCTCGTCAGCCCGTGGCAGACGTTCGAGATGTTCCCCGAGTGGAACAGCGGGGCGGTCGTGCCGCCCGAGGGTGAGGCGGAGGTGCGCTTTCCGGTACGCGTGCCGCCGGGCGCTCGCCCGGGCCGCTGGTGGGGGCTGGTGAAGATCGCCTGCGCCGGGTGGCTGCACTACACCGACACGATCGAGGTCGAGGTCGAGCGGTGAACGGCCCGGACGTTCCCCCGACCCGCGGCGCGCCGGCCGGTGCCGCGCCACGCTTCGCCGATGGACACCCCCTCGCGGGGGCGCCGGGAGCGGCGCGCGTGACCGGGGGCGTCTTCCCGCCGGAGGGCGTCCTCGCGGGCGACGGCGCGATCGCGGCGGTGGTGGGGGAGCAGGTGGTCACGGTCGCGGAGGTGGACCGGCGGCTACGCCTGCTGCGCGGCGGCCCCCTCGCGGCGCGGCTGCCGCGCCCGGAGTCCGCCGAGGGCCGCAACCTGCGCCGCTGGCTGGTGCAGGTCATGGTGGCCGAGGCGCTGGCCGAGCAGGAGGCGGCCCGCCTCGGCCTGGCGCCCGAGCACGCCGTCGCGCCCGGGGCCATGCTCACCCTGGCGGGCGCGCTGCGCACCGGAGGAGTCGCGGCGGCGGTGCTGGCGGCGTCACCGGCGGCGCGAGCGGTGTGCCGGGCGCTTTCCGCGGGCCGCGAGCCGTCCGAGGACGAGGTGCGCGACTACTACCGGCGCAACCTCGACCGTTTCACGACGCCCGAGACGCGCTGGGTCGTTCCGTTCGGGCCGGTCCGGCGAGGGCAGATCGCCGGGCCGATCGAGGACGCGGTCTTCGCCGCCCGCGAGGGTGAGACGGTCGGGCCCGTGCAGGGCCCCGGCGGCCCCTGGACCCTGGTGGTCGAGCGGATCGAGGCGGCGCGGCGAGAGCCGTACGCGGCCGTGCGGGAGCGGCTCCGCGCGGAGCTGGCGAAGGAGACCGGGGAGCGGGCCTTCGCCCGGTGGCTGGACCGCCGGCAGGCCGAGTCGGTGCTGCTCATGCCGGGATACGAGCACCCGGCCGATCCCGCGCAGCCCGACGCCGATCACCGGCACTGATCCGGCGCACCGGCCCCCCGGAACGGGCCGCCGTGTCCTGGACGCGGGCCGGTCTGCGGATCGCACCGCGTGATTTCTCACTCCGATGTCACGCGGTGCGCCGGACCGATCGGGCCGGGCCCAATGCCGTTAACTTAGATGATCGTGGTGCCGGTATGATCTCAGCGTGGCGAGGCCGGGACAGCGGGTAAAGGCAGGCCGGGAGCCGGGGCTACCGGACCGGATTGGGATCGGCGTGCTGACGGCGGCGTACCCGCCGGACATGGTGGACGCGGCGGTCGATACGTGCGACGCCCGCGAGCTGCGCAAACGTGACCTGCCCGCTCGGGTGGTCATGTACTACGCGATGGCGATGACGCTGTTTTTCGACTCCGGCTATGGCGAGGTCTGGAACAGGCTGCTGACCGGCCTGGCCTGGGCGCGGACATTCCGGCTGCGTCGCGACAACCGGATGCAGCCCTCGCCCGCGGCGATCAGCAAGGCCCGGGTCCGGCTCGGCTGGGAACCGCTCGCGGAATTGCTGGGCATGTCGATGGTGCCCGCGCAGAGCGGACCGCGGGAGGCGCCGTGGGCGTACTGGCGCGGGCTGCGTAAACTGGCGATCGACGGCTTCACCATGAACGTGCAGGCCGGCAAGGATAACGACGCCTTCTTCGGCCGCCCCTCCAATGAAAAGGGGGAGGGTGCCTTCCCGCAGGTCCGGACGGTTGCCCTGGCGGAGACGGGCAGCCGGGCCCTGCAAGGAGTGGAAGTCGGCCCGCTGAGGGCGGGCGAGCAGACGATGGCCCGCAGGCTGTGGCCGCTGCTCAAGCCGGGTGACCTGGTGGTCGGGGATCGGGGTTTCCTGTCGCATGAGGACCTGGCAGCGGTGATCGCCACCGGGGCGCACGCGATCTTCCGGGTCAAGGCGGGCGTCGACCTGCCGGTCCTCCAGGTCTTGCCCGACGGCAGCTACCTGTCCCGGATCGCCGACCCCGAACAGGCCGGGAAGCTACGGCGTAAGAAGGTCTCGCCCGCCGACATCCCCGGTATCGGTGTCCGCGTCATCGAGTACAGCCTGTCGCCCGAGGACGACGACGGTGTGTCCAGTGAACTGTTCTGCCTGGCCACCACGCTCCTCGATCACGAGGCGTATCCGATGGAGGAGTTCCCCGACCGGTATGCCGAACGCTGGGAACTGGAGACCGCGATCGGCGATGTGGAGACCCGGCTGCGTGGCGGACCCGAGGTGGTGCTGCGCTCCAAGTCCCCGGACATGGTCCGGCAGGAGGTATACGCCCTGCTCTGCGTCTATCAGGCGATTCGTCTCCTGATCGCCACCGCCGCCGAGGGCGTCCGGATCGACCCTGACAGGATCTCCTTCACCCGCGCCGTGCAGGCCGTCCGCCGCCACGTCTCCGACGAGGCGGCGCTTTCCCCCCTCTGCGCTTGCTGACCTGGTCGACGACGTCATCTAGAGATCACCGACCCACGCAACCTGCTTGATGAGACCCGGCGGGATCGGTCCTTCAAACGCGAGCAGCGCCGGTCCGGGCGACGCTTCCCCAAGCAACGCGACCCGGTCAAGAAACCCCTCCCTCCCCGCACGAAAATCACGTTCTGGGTGCTGGACCAGCCCCAACCCGCCCAACTCAACGCACCACCCCACCCGAACGTCCTGGCGATCCCCACCCGCAGTGCCAAGGCCGACAAGCTCGGCAAGGCCGCGTAATCAGCGGAGATGATCAAAGTTAACGGCATTGTGCCTCAGCCGATGACCGGGCTGCACGAGAACGGGCCGGCCTGCCGGGTGGTGAACGTCCTCGTGATGGTCAACGGCGTTCCCGACCGGAAGTCGACCGTGCCGGTGATCCGCCCCGAGTAGTAGCCCGGCGGGCATGAGGCGCCCTGGACGTACACCCCCGCCATCAGCGACGTCGTGGGATTGGTGAGCGTGGACACCGTCTTGCTCGCGACCACGCTGCCGGTGTCGCCTGTGACGCCGTTGTAGATGAGTTCGATTGTGAACTGGATTTTGCGGACCCCTCCGTCGCACTGGAATCCGTCGGTGTAGCTGACGTTGTAGGCGTCGTATTTGCGTGGCGCGTCGCTTCCGTTGGAGAACAACCAGCAGAGATGGCCGTCGGCAAGGGAGGCCAGCGATTGCGGCGACAGGGCGCCGGCCGCTCTGAAAGCGCCTGAGCTGCTCGTTACCAGTGCGTTCTGTACCGCCCCGGAAGCGGCGGGAGTCACCATGCCCGTCATGCCCGAAAGCATCACCGCGACGGCCGTCGCCAACGTCCACAGGCGAGAGCGGAGTTTCACAGTAACCGACGTCCCTTCTCGTGAGACGAATTTGTCCCGTGTGGCCCTGATGAAATTATGGCTTTGGGATTCCGTCAAGACCGGCAGGGGAAGGGGGCTGCGGCGCCAAGGTGCCCGGGCGGTGATACGCGGCCCGGCCGTGTGGTTTTCCACGCATCCGGAAGTGGCCCTTGACGTGTGCGGGCGATGTCCCGTCGCTTTTCGGTTGCTGTCGGCAGCCGATTATCGCCCACCCGTTGGAACGTCGCATGGCGGGGCGAGATTGGTTCGAAGGAGCGGCACCGCTCCTCCCGCCCGGCGCGCTCACCACGTGCGCACGAGTCGTCGACGGACGGCCTCCGCCGGCCAGGCCGCTGCCGCCGGTCACCGGGTGGCCATGAGCCGGCCGTGCGGCGGAGGGACCGGACGCGGGCCGCTCCCGAGGGGCGGGAGTGGTCCGACCACGGCGTTTCGGGGCACGTGAGTAGGCATGGCACAGCAAGTCAGCGCCTTCGACGCGCAGTTTCTCAACTTCGAGACGGGCACCAACCTCGCGCACATCGCGGCGCTCACGATTCTCGACCCCTCCGGCAGGCCCGGCGGCGCGCTGACCCGCGAGGACCTGATCGCGCTGCTCAAGCGGCGGCTCCATCTCGCGCCGCCGCTGCGCAGGCGGCTGGTCGAGGTGCCCTTCGGGCTCGACCACCCCTACTGGGCGGAGGATCGCGAGGTCGACTTCGACTACCACGTACGGGAGCTGGCGTTGCCGCCTCCCGGAGACGACCACAAGCTCGCCGAGCAGGTCGCCCGGCTGCACGGGGCACGGCTCGACCGGGGGCGGCCGTTGTGGGAGATCTACCTGATCCACGGCCTGGCCGGGGGCCGGGTGGCGATCTACACGAAGGTCCACCACGCCGCCGTCGACGGCGTCACCGGGGCCGAGGTGCTGGCCGCCGTGATGGACTTCGAGGCCGAGCCGGCCGCCGTGCCCCCGGAGGCCGCGGCCGAGCCGCAGCCGGCCCCCGACGTGGTGGAGATGGTGATCAGGGGCGTCGCCCGGGTGCTGGACAACCCGCTCGCCCTGCTGCGTTTCATCGCCGAGGCGGTGCCGCGGCTGGACGAGGTGCCGTTCGTGGCGCAGCTCCCGGGGGCGGGGCTGGTCTCGCGGTTCGTCCGCCGCATCGGCGGGGACGCCGAGCCGCTGCCCGAGCTGCCACGCATGGCGGTGCCGCGCACGCCGTTCTCCGGGCCGATCTCGCGGCACCGCCGCTTCGCGTTCGGCCAGCTGCCCCTGGAGGAGGTCAAGCGGATTAAGAACGCCTCCGGCGTCACGGTGAACGACGTCGTCATGGCGATGTGCGCCACGGCGCTGCGGCGCTGGCTGGCCAAGCGCGACGAGCTGCCCCGTCAGCCGCTCGTCGCCGGGATCCCGGTCTCCACCCGGGGACAGGCCGCGAACGGCTCGGCCGCCAACGAGGTCATGCTGACCATGACCTCCCTGCCGACGGACGTGGCCGATCCGCGCGACCGGCTCATGACGGTGAACCGCTCGACGCGGCTGCTGAAGGAACGCCTCGCCGCGGCGCCGGCGGCCTGGCTCCTGGAGTTCAGTCAGGCGATGCCGGCCGCGCTGAGCGCGCTGGCGGCCAGGTCCGCCTTCCGGATCGCCTCGCGTACGGGTTCCGCGATGAACCTCATGATCTCCAACGTGCCGGGGCCCCAGACGCCGCTCTACGTGTGCGGGGCGCGGGTCACCGCGCTCTACCCGATGTCGGTGATCACGGACGTCAGTGGGGGGATCAACATCACGGTGTTCTCCTACGACGGCAGGCTCGGCTTCGGGATCGTGACCGACCGCGACATGGTGCCCGACGTGTGGGACCTCATCGACTACCTGCGGGACTCACTGACCGAGTACGGCTCCCTGGTGGCCCCGCCCGCGCCGGGCGCGGCGGAGCCGGGAGAGCCCGCGGAGCCGGGAGAGCCCGCGGAGCCGGGAGAGCCCGCGGAGCCGGAAAGGCCCGGGAAGACCGGGAAGACCGCGAAGACCGGGAAGACCGCGAAGCCGCCGAGCACGGGGAAGACACGCGCGGCGGCGGCGCGCGGCACGCCGGTGGCCGACGGGCCGCGGCGGGAGCAGGGCGCGGCGCCGAAACCGAGGCGGGCGCGCAAGCCGCCGGAGCCGCCGCCCACGTGACGCGTCCGCCTCCTCGCCCGTGCCGGGCACCCGGGAGGCGGCGATCAGAAGAGTGCGTCCGTGGGGCCGGGTCTGGTGTGGTCCGCGCCGAGGCCGGGCGTGGAGCCGGGGACGGCGGGGAGCCGCGCCCCCCGGTCGCCGTCCCCCAGTGCCAGCGCCGCGATCCCGGCCGTGAGCAGCAGGGCGAAGACGGCGGCGATCACGGCGAACACGATCGACTGCCGGGACATGCCGGTGCGCGGCGGGGGCGGGGGAGCGGACCCTTGCCGGGGGCTCCGCGGCCGAGGCCCGCCTGGCCAGGGGCCCGGTGCCGCGTTCGGCGCGGTCGCCGCGCGGCGCAGGTCCTGACCGCTCGCGGGGACGCCGCCGGCCGGACCGGTGAGCGAGTGCCCCGGCGGGGCGGGATGCCGGTGATCCGCAGGGGCGGGGCCGTCGGGCGTCACGGCGGCGAGCGCGTCCCGCAGCCGGGCGGCCGTCGGGATCCGCTGGGCCGGATCGGTCTCCATGCCGTGGCGCAGGACGGCGGTGAGCGCGGCGGGCACACCGGGGATGTCGGGGATGGGCAGCCGGTGCAGCGCCATGATGGCCGCGATGTTGACCACGCCGCTGTCCGGGAACCGCGGCGGCCTGCCCTGGAGCAGGGCGTACAACGTGGCCGAGAGCGCGTACACGTCTCCGGCGGCCGTGGGTTCGGTGAGGTCGAACGCCTCCGGCGGCGCGTAGGCGGGCGTGAGCGACTCGCGGGTGACCGACACCTCGCCCGGCGCCGCGCCGCCCTGCCCCGGCATCGTGGCCAGCCCGAAGTCCGACAGGGCGACCATGCCGTACGAGTTGACCAGGATGTTGGCGGGCTTGACGTCGCGGTGGAGGACGCCCACGGCATGGGCGGCGGCCAGCGCGTCGGCGATCTTGACGCCGATGTCGCGCACCTCGCGGGGGGCGAGGGGCCCGGCCCTGCGCAGCCGGTCGGCCAGCGACCCGTTCGGGCACAGCTCCAGCACCATGTACGGCCGGCCGTCGGGCAGCACGCCCGCGTCGTAGACGTCGGCCACGTGCGGGTGGCCGGACAGGGCGCCGGCTGACGTCACCTCGCGCATTAACCTGCGCCGGTCGCGGTCGGAGACGAGCACACGGTTGTCGACCTTGAGCGCGACCTCGCGGCCCACCGCGAGCTGCCTGGCCCGGTAGACGACCCCGAAGCCTCCCTGGCCGAGGATCCCGAGCACCTCGTAGCCCGGCACCAGCGGTCCGCCCGCCTCGCCCACCCCACACCTCCGAAGGACCCGGCGGAGCCGTGACACCACAACAACCCGGACCAGAAACCCGCGTCCGGCACATTACCGGAGTGATCGCCCATAGAGCCCGGTCTTGATCCAGGAGACGCGGAATCGGCACCTATGCTGTGCTCATGACGGGGCTCACGACGGGCGGCGCGGCGGGAGGTACGGCGGGAGGTACGGCGGGAGGTACGACGGGTGGCGCGGCGGGCGGCCGGAGCCCGGAGCGGCGCAGGGACCTGCTCGACGCGGCCGACCGGGTGATCCGCAGACAGGGCCCGCAGGCGTCGATGGCCGCGATCGCGGCGGAGGCGGGGATCACCAAGCCGATCCTCTACCGCCATTTCGGCGACAAGAGCGGCCTCTACCAGGCGCTCGCGGAGCGCCACACGCGGGTCGTGGTCGACCTGCTGCGCCTGGAGATCGCCAGGCCCGTGGCCGACCCCCGGGTCCGCGCCCGGGGCGCCATCGAGGCCTACCTGGAGACCATCTCCGCCAACCCCAACCTCTACCGCTTCCTGTTTTACCGGGCCAGCGCCGAGGACAGCCGCACCCGCACGCGGATGGCCGCCATCGTGCGCGGCGTCGGCGAGGAGTTGGGCGCGTTGCTCGCCGAGGAGGGCGTCGCCGATCCGGTACGCGCCCGGGTGCTCGGCCACGCGTTCGTCGGCATGGTGCAGGCCATCGGCGACTGGTGGCTGGGGAACCCCGGGCTCGATCGCGACACGGTGGTGGACAGCCTTGCCGACGTGATCGCCGGGGCGCTCACGTCCTGACGCGGCCTCCTTCCGCCGTCCGGAATCAGGTCAGATAGCGCGCAAATCCGTTTAAGGGCCCCATGGTGGTCTTCGTGGGGCATGCCCCTGAAACATCGATGCCATCCGGTCGGGGTAACTTAGTTGCGCTAACTAACTGTCCGTCCGTCACGCACTGCGCGGAAACAGGCCGTGCGCTGTACGGACCAAGAGGAGGGGAACCACTCCGTGGCCGTAGCGAACCAGTCCCTGGCGGGGGCGTCACCGCAGTCGGCGCCGCCCTCGCGGTACAAATGGATCGCGCTGTCCAACACCACCCTCGGCGTTCTGATGGTGACGATCAACCAGTCCATCGTGCTGATCGCCCTTCCGGACGTCTTCCGCGGCATCCACCTCAACCCGCTCGACCCCGGCAACACGGGCTACCTGCTGTGGATGATGATGGGCTTCATGGTCGTCACGGCCGTGCTGGTGGTGATGTTCGGCCGCCTGGGCGACATGTTCGGCCGGGTCCGCATGTACAACCTCGGGTTCGCGGTCTTCAGCATCTGTTCGGTCATGCTGTCGCTGACCTGGATGGACGGCGACGCCGGGGCGATGTGGCTGATCGGATGGCGGATCGTGCAGGGCATCGGCGGCGCGCTGCTGTTCGCCAACTCCACCGCGATCCTGACCGACGCCTTCCCCGTCCGCCAGCGTGGCACCGCGCTCGGCATCAACTCGATCGCCGCCATCGCGGGCTCCTTCCTCGGCCTGGTCATCGGCGGCGTCCTGGCCCCGGTCGACTGGAAGGCGATCTTCCTGGTCTCCGTGCCGTTCGGCGTCTTCGGCACCATCTGGGCGTACGTCAAGCTCAAGGACAACGGCGTGCGGCGCCGGGCACGGATGGACTGGTGGGGCAACGCCACCTTCGCCGTCGGCCTCATCACGCTGCTGGTCGGCATCACCTACGGCATCCAGCCGTACGGGACCGGTGTGATGGGCTGGGGCAACCCCTGGGTGATCGCCGCGCTCGGCGGGGGCGTGCTGCTGCTCGCGCTGTTCGCCTGGATCGAGACCAGGGTGAACGAGCCGCTGTTCCGGCTCTCGCTGTTCCGCAGCCGCGCGTTCCTCGCGGGCAACGTCGCCAGCCTGCTGACCGCCCTCGGACGCGGCGGCCTGCAGTTCATGCTGATCATCTGGCTGCAGGGCATCTGGCTGCCGCTACACGGCTACAGCTTCGAGGAGACGCCCCTGTGGGCGGGCATCTACATGATCCCGCTGACCGTGGGCTTCCTGCTGTCGGCGCCGGTCTCCGGCTGGCTGTCGGACCGTTTCGGGCCGCGGATGTTCACGGTCGGCGGCGCCCTCGTCACCGCGGCCAGCTTCTACGCCCTGATGACCCTGCCCACGGACTTCGGCTACGGCGTCTTCGCGTTGCTCATCCTGATCAACGGCGTCGGGTCCGGCCTGTTCTCCTCGCCCAACCGGGCGGAGATCATGAACTCGGTCCCGGCGGAGTCGCGCGGCGTCGGCGCGGGCATGACCGCCACCTTCCAGAACTCCTCGATGGTCCTGTCCATCGGCGTGTTCTTCAGCCTGATGATCGCGGGCCTGTCGCAGTCGCTGCCGCACACCATGCACGACGAGCTGGTGGCCCAGGGCGTGCCCGCCGCGCAGGCCGAGGGCATCGCCCAGTTGCCGCCGATCGCCGTGCTGTTCGCGGCGTTCCTCGGTTACAACCCGTTCCGGCAGCTCCTCGGCGGCATCCTGGACCGGCTGCCCGACGGGGGAGCCCACCTGACGAGCAAGGAGTTCTTCCCGCACCTCATCGCGGGCCCCTTCCACCAGGGCCTGGTCATCGCCTTCTGGTTCGCCGTGGCCGCGTGCGTGGTGGCCGCCCTGGCGTCGCTGCTGACCGACCGCGTCGGCCGCGGTCACCGCGCCGCCGCCCACGAGTCGCTCGGCTCCGAGCTCGCGGCGGTCTCCGGCGAGGCCGGCCTGGCCGGCAACGAGCTGGTCATCCCGGACGAGGAGTTCGACGCCCGGCGCCCCGCGCCGGACGCGACGAAGCCCTGACGGCCCCGCCGCACGCCCGGCGGGCCCCCGCCGCGTCCTCCACCTCGTCCTCACGGGGCGGGGGCGCGGCGGGCCGGGCCGGGAACAGCCGGCGGGGTCACCCGTGCACCGGTCACCCGTGCACCGGTCACCCGTATACCTGGGAGACCCGGCGCTCGTAGGCGCGGCGCCAGGAGAGCCGGTAGAGGACCCGCATGACGGCCGGAGCGGAGCCGAAGATGTGGTCGCGGTCGGCGGGGGCGGCCACGTCGAGCAGCCAGGCGGCCAGCATCGGCAGGTCGCGGGCGTGGCTCTTGGTGACCTTCTTGCCCGACTCCTCCCACCAGGCCGCGCTGACGTGCTCCCTGATCAGCGGGACGACCTCGGACTCCTCCAGGTCGAGATGGGTGTTCAGCAGCCGGTCGAGCGAGCGCAGGTCGGCCGCGACCTCGCGGGCCGGCCGGCCGCCGCCGGACAGTCTGCCGATGACGGTGTCCATCTCCTGATGGTCGGCCTCCAGCCGGTCGAGCGTCGCGGCGGCCTCCGGGACGAGACCGCGCAGCAGTGGCCAGATCGCCTCGTCCTCCTCGGTGTGGTGGTGGTGCAGCGCGCGCAGCAGCAGTGCGAGGTGCTCGTCGACGACCGCGCGGCGCCGCTCGTCGCGGGGGTCGCAGCGGTCGAGGACCTCGGCCAGCCTGCCGAACTCGCGCCGCAGGCCGGCGTGGAAGACGAGGAACGTGACGAGGTCGGGGGCGGGGTCGCCCGGTCGGCGCCGGGTCTGCGTCGGTGTTGTCATGGCCCCACGATGGCCCCGCCGCCTTCACCGCCACTCAACGTCCACTTGCGGCCCACTCCCGGAGGCGTCCGCGTGTCACGAAGGGCAGGCCGGACGCGCCGGAAGGGCGACGGGTCAGGGCGCGATCCGGTCCCGCTCGCGGGCGATCCGGGCGGCCCACCAGGTCAGCCCGTTCGCCGCGCAGCGCTTCGCGGCCGTGTCCAGATGCGCCCGCGCCGTCTCCGGCCCGGCCGCCCGGCCCAGGTGGGCCATCCGGCCCAGGTAGTAGCCGACCGGCCCGGCGCAGAACGTCCCCGCCCCGAAGGCGATCCTGTCCTCGTACGGCAGGAGCCGGCGATAGGTCAGGGCGCACGCCTCGTGGTCGCCCGCGATGATCTGGGCCTCGCCCTGCAGGCACAGCCCCGGCAGCTCGCCGAAGTCGCGCGGCAGCGGATGCCAGCCCTGCTCGCGTGCCGCCTCGGCCGCCGTGCGGTCGCCCCGCCAGTCGCCGATGAGCACGCCTATCACCTGCCGGTGGGCGGGGAAGGGGGAGTAGTGCGTCATCAGCTCCTCGGCGCCGTCGTAGTCCCCCATCGCGAAGTGCCGGGTGAGCAGCGCCGAGGAGAGCGTGTTGCTCGTGTGCCACAGGTTGAGCCGCTCACCGGCCTCGGCCGCCGCGGCGTACGCGTTGCCCGCGCCGTCGAAGTCCCCGTCGAGCAGGCGCCGGGTCCCGGTCCAGATGAGGTGCTGGAACCGTGGCCAGGGCAGGTCGAGCCGCTCGACCAGCACCCCCGCCCGTTCGGCGGCGCGGTCGGCGCCCGCCATGTCGAACAGGTCGATCCGGGTCCGCTCTCTGATCATGTGGCCGAGCAGCTCGAACCCGGGCAGCCCGAGCCGGGTGAGCTCCTCGCCGATCGCGTCGAGCTCCGCCATGTGCTCGGGGAGCTGCACGCCCAGATACCGCGCGTTCAGGGTGATCGCCAGCAGTTCCGGACCGGCCTCCCCCGAAGCCGTCAGACGGCGGGCCATCGCCAGCGCCTCGGCCGTGGCGGTGTCGCAGCGGGGGTCGGCCGAGCCGTCGTAACGTTCCATTCCCAGGCAGCCGAGCAGCCTGCAGCGCAGTTCGGAGTCTCCCTCCGGCAGGGCGGTGAGGGCGTCCTCGATCCGCCGCACGGTGTGCAGCTCGACGTCGCCGTAGGTGTAGAACTTCCACAATCCCGGGGCGTCCAGGCTGGTCAAGGCCCGCGCGGCGAGCAGCGGGTCGCCGGACCTGTCGGCCGCGAGCACCGCCTCCGCCCGGGTCTGCCTGGCCGAGAAGCCGTGACCGGCCGCGAGCTGCGCGCGGACCAGCTGGAGCAGGAGCTCGACGTGCTCGCGGGGGTCGGCGCCGGGCAGCGTTCCGTGCGCCTCCGCCGCCCGGCGCCACCACTGCGCGGCGTCCTCGTACGCGTGCCGCCCGGCCGCCTGCCCCGCCGTGGCCGACGCCCAGCGCACCGCCTCCGCCGCGGCGGCGGGACCGGCGGCCAGCGCGTGCCTGGTGAGGACCGCGAGATCGGCCCCCGGCCGCAGTTCGAGCGCCCGGAGCGCGGCCAGGTGCAGCCCGGCCCGGCGGCGCGGCGGGATGTCGGCGTAGACCGTCTCCCGGACCAGATCGTGGGTGAAGCGCAGGTCCTCGTCCAGAACGCGGAGGGCGGTCGCGGCGTCGAGCGCCTCGTCCACGTCCGCGCCCGAGGCGTCCGCGACGACCTCGGCAAGCAGCCGCCGGTCCGCGCCGGTGCCGAGCACGGCCGCCGCGTCGATGGCGGGACGGTGCCGGGCGGGCAGGTCGAGCAGGCGGCGGCGCAGGACGTCGGCCAGCCCCTCGGGCACCCCGGTGAGCGCCCTGTCGATGCCCTGGTCCTCGGCCAGCCGGAGGGTCTCGCGGATGAACAGCGGATTGCCCCGGGTGCGCTCGGCGAGCGCCGCCACGCTCGCCGCGTCGCGCAGCCCCGACAGCTCGGCGACCGCGGCGGGGTCGAGCCCGGCCAGCGGCAGGCGGAGGGCGTCGTGCCGCCCCAGCAGGCCGAGCGTGTCGTGCACGGCGGCCGGGCCCTCGCCGGACCGCACGGTGATCACGATAGCGACCGCGCCGCGCAGCAGTAACGCGAGGTCGGACAGCAGGCCCAGCGACGCCGTGTCGGCCCACTGGAGATCGTCGATCGCCACGAGCAGCGGCCGGTCGGCCGCGACCGCCTCCAGGTACGCCGCGGTCGCCTGGTGCAGCCGGAACCGGGCCTCGCTCGCCTCGGCGGGCCGTCCGGCACCCGGAGCGGGGTCGTCCCCCGCGGCGGCGTCGCCGAGCAGCACCCGCAGGGCGGCGGCCTGCGCGGGGGAAGGGGGGACCCGGCCGGCGAGATCCCGCACGACCTGCTGCCACGGCCACAGCGCGGGCGCGCCGGAGGTCTCGTGACACCTGCCCCAGGCGACCAGCCAGCCCTCGGCGGCCCGCCGCTCCGCGAACGCCTCCGCCAGCCATGTCTTGCCGATCCCCGGCTCACCGGAGATCACCGCGATGCCCGGCCCGCGCTGTGCCACGCCCCGGGCCGCCTGGATCACGTCCCGCGCCAGCTCGTCGAGCCGGTCGCACTGCGTCCCCCGGCCGACGGCGCGCCGCTCCGGCCGGTCCGCCCGCGCCGTTTCGGCCCGTGCCGCTTCGGCCCGCACCGCTCCCGCCCGCGCCGCTTCGGCCCGTGCCGTTTCTATTGGCGCCGCCCGGCCCTGCCGTACGGGGGCGGGACCGTCGAGGGCCGGGTCCTGGGCGAGGATCGCCTGTTCCAGGCGTCGCAGCGCCGGTCCGGGGTCGAGGCCGAGCTCCTCGGCCAGGTGGCCCCGGGCCGTGCGCAGCGCCTCCAGGGCGTCCGCCTGCCGACCCAGGGCGTAGAGCGTGCGGGCGAGCAGCTCCCACAGCCCCTCGCGCAGGGGATGGGCGGCCACCAGGGCCTCCAGCTCGCCCACCACGTGCGGGTCGCCCACCCGCCCGGCCAGGAGCCGCTCCCGCGTCACCAGATGCGCCTCGGCGAGCCGTTCGATCTCCGGCCGCAGCCAGGGCACGTCGCCGAACTCCTCGTACGGCGTGCCGCGCCACAGGGCCAGGGCGCGTTCCGGCTCGCCGGCCTGGGCCAGGCGGACGAAGTCGTCGGCGTCCACCTCGTGCGCCCCGAGCGCATAGCCCGGAGGACGGCTGAGGAGCACGGACGAGGGCGTGCGCGGAGCGCGGCCGGGTTCGAGCACCCGGCGCAGGTTGGAGATGTAGCTGTGCAATGTGCTCTGGGCGCGCGGCGGCGGCGTGCCGTCGTACAGGTCGTCGAGGATCGCGTCCACCGACACGGTCGCGCCCCTGGCGATCAGCAGACGGGCGACCAGCAACCGGGGCCGCGGCCCGCCGAGGTCGACGGGAACGCCGTCGACGTACGCCTCGACCGGGCCGAGCACCCGGAACATGACCGCCATGCCGGGATTGTGCCACGATCATCGGCCGAGGCAGAGCTCTCAGGCCCACAGCGACGCGGTCTTAGGCCCACAGCGACGCAGTCTCAGGCCCACAGCGACGCGGTCTTAGGCCCACAGCGACGCAGTCTCAGGCCCACAGCGACGCGGTCTTAGGCACAGAGCAACGCGGTCTCAGGCCCACAGCGACGCGGTCTTAGGCCCAGAGCAACGCGGTCTCAGGCACAGAGCAACGCGGTCTCAGGCACAGAGCACGGCGGGCACGGCTTCGCGCAGGTGGGCGAGGCTCGCCGCCGCGGCGTCCATGGCCCGCCCGACCGGCCCGGTGAGCACGCCGTCCCGCTTCACGACCACGCCGTCGCAGACGACCGTGCGGACCAGCCCGGGGTGGCCGGCGAGGACGACGGCGGCGCGCGGGTCGAGCATCGGCGCCATGGCGGGGGTGTCGGCGTCGACCACGATCAGGTCGGCCCGCTTTCCGGGCGTGAGGCTGCCGGTGACGGCGGACAGCCCGGCGACCGCGGCGCCGTCGGCGGTGACCATCCGCAGCAGGCCGGCGGCGGTCAGCGGCGCCGGGTCCTGCGTGAACCGGTGGTGTGCCAGGGCGGCGCGCATCTGCGTGAACATGTCTCCCGAGGTGGCGACCTCGGTGTCGGTGCTGAGGCCGGTGACGAGGCCCGCTCGCAGGAGACGGCCGGTCGCGGGCGTGCCGAGCCCGGGCATGGTCATCTCGATGAACGGCGACACGCTCGCGGTGGCGCCGGCGCCGGCGGCGGCCTTCAGCTCGTCGTCGCCGGTCGCGCTCGCGTGCACCAGCGTGATCGTCTCGTCGAGCAGGCCCTCGTCGTGCAGCCATCCGACGCTGCCGGCCTTGTCGGCGGAGCCGACATGCATGGTGGCGCGCAGGCCGAGCTCCCGCGCGAGCAGCAGGTCGCGCCGGGCCGCGGCGGGGGCGGACATCTCGGGGCCGCGCGCCGCCAGGGCCATCGTCACGCGGGCGGTGTCGTCGCGGAGCACGTCCCTGACCCGGCGGACGTCGGCCGGAAGCTCCGCGTCGCTGTGGTCGCCCACCCAGCGGAGCGGGTCGACCTGGGGCCAGCCGTAGGCGAAGACCCCCCGGATCCCGCTGTCGCGCAACGCGGCCACGGCGGCGTCGCTGTGCTCGGGGGTGTTCTGGATGTGGGACCAGTCGACGAGCGTGGTGATCCCGGATTCCAGCGCGCCGAGCGCGCCGAGCAGGGTGCCGGCGTAGACGTCCTGCGGCCGGAAGTTCGGACCGAGCTGGAGGAACGCGGCCCCGAGGTAGTCCATCAGGCTCCAGTCCAGCCCGATGTGACGCAGCGCCGACTGCCAGGTGTGGCGGTGGGTGTCGACCAGGCCCGGCATCACCACGCAGCCCGAGGCGTCCACGACGTCCGCATCCGGGGACACTCCGGCGGCGGGGCCGACCGACACGATGACGCCGTCGCGGACCACGACGTCGGCGGGGCCGTCCGGCACCGACGGGTCCATGCCGATCACGTGGCCGCCGGTGATGATCAGATCGTTGCTGAGAGGCATCCTTGGCTCCTTCGTCGTTCGAGGTGATGCCTCTTTGTCCCACCGCGCACTTGTGGCCGGCTCCACGCGGAACGTCCCGCCGCGTCAAGCCGGCCACAAGTCGGCGTGGATCCCGATCAGGCGGCGGGCGCCGTGGTCTCCAGTTCGTGGACGCGCGGGTCGCCCTTGTCGGCGAAGTAGTCCTCCGGCCGGGTGCCGTCCGGGCCGTCGGCGCTCTTGAGCGCGCGGGCCACGACGGTTCCGAGCACGGCGACGACCAGGTTGACGATCAGCGCGAGGAACCCGGCGTACACCGTGATCTTGGTGTCGAACCCGAGCTGCGACAGGGGGAAGGCCGAGCCGCCGAAGTGGTCGTGGTTGGTGGCCGGGTTGGCGATGTTGTACAGCAACAGCATCCCGGCCGCCATGCCGGCGGCCCAGCCCGCGATCAGGCCGCCCCGGTGGAACCACCGGGTGTAGAGGCCGAGGCCCACCGACGGGAGCGTCTGCAGGATGATCACGCCGCCGATGAGCTGCAGGTCGATCGAGAACTGCGGATCGATGAGCAGGATGCACAGCACCGCGCCGACCTTCACGACCAGCGATGCGATCTTGCTGGCCGTGGCCTCCTGGGCCGCACTGGCGTTCCGGTTGAAGTACTCCCGGTAGATGTTGCGGGCGAAGAGGTTGGCCGCGGCGATCGACATGATCGCGGCGGGCACGAGCGCGCCGATGCCGACGGCCGCGAACGCCACTCCGGCGAACCAGTCGGGGAACATCTTGTCGAACAGCTGCGGCACGATCGTGTTGTTGTCCTTGCCGATCGGCGTGACCCCGGCCGCGATCGCCATGTAGCCGAGCAGCGCGATCAGGCCGAGCAGCAGGCTGTAGGCCGGCAGGGCCGACATGTTCCGCTTGATCACGTTCCGGTTGCGCGAGGCGAGGATGCCGGTGACGCTGTGCGGATACAGGAACAGCGCCAGCGCCGAGCCGAACGCGAGCGTGACGTACTGGAGCTGGTTGTTCGCGTTGAGCAGGGTGCCGTCGCCCGGAGCCGGGGTCGCGTCGAACTTCGCCTTCGCGGCGTCGAAGACCGAGCCCATGCCGCCGAGCTTGGCCGGGATGTAGATGATCGCGACCAGGATCACCAGGTAGATCAGCGAGTCCTTGACGAACGCGATCAGCGCGGGGGCGCGCAGCCCGGACTGGTAGGTGTAGGCCGCGAGGATCGCGAACGCGATGATCAGCGGCAGGTCGCCGGTCAGGCCCATCGTCTTCAGCACCGCCTCGATGCCGACGAGCTGCAACGCGATGTACGGCATGGTCGCGACGATGCCGGTGATCGCCACGAGCAGCGCCAGCGTGGGGGAGCCGAAGCGCACGCGGACGAAGTCGGCCGGCGTGACGAGGTTGTGCACGTGCGAGACCGACCACAGCCGGACCAGCACGAGCATCACCATCGGGTAGACGACCACCGTGTACGGCACGGCGTAGAAGCCCATGGCGCCCGCGCCGAAGATCAGGGCGGGCACGGCCACGAACGTGTAGGCCGTGTAGAGGTCGCCGCCGATCAGGAACCAGGTGATCCAGCTGCCGAAGCTGCGCCCGCCGAGACCCCACTCGTCCAGCGTGGCGAGATCCTTGGGACGGCGCCAGCGGGCGGCAACGAAGCCCATGCCGCTGACGACCAGGAACAGGAGCGTGAAGATGACGATCTCGGTGGTCTTCACCGGCTCCTCCTCGTCACGCGGTAGACGAGGGTGGTGGAGGTGACGCCGAGGATGATGAAGGCGAGTTGCAGCCAGTAGAACATCGGGATGCCGAACAGCCGCGGTTCGTCGGAGTTGAACAGGGGCGGGATGAGCGGGATCGCGATCGGCAGCAGGAGCAGCCAGTTCAGCGGGCTTCGGTCGGGGTTTCGGCCGCGGTCGGCGCGGGGGGTCGTCACACGTTCTCCAATCGGACACGGACCAGGCGTGCCCGGCCGATCCGCGTGACGGAGCCGTCGCGCGGGCCGGCGGGACGGTTACTCGGCGGCAGCGTAAGGACTCACGAGTCACAGGGAGATCACTAATCGCCGAACGGTCGTGTTGGCGCGCCCAGCGACGGTCGGTGGCCGCCGGTCAGACGACCGCCGATACCTGACGCGCGCTGACAGGAACGGGCGGTAGCCTCCGGCGGGAAGGAGGCGATGCGAGATGCGATACGTGGCGCTGCTGCGCGGCATCAACGTCAACCCCGCCACCGCGCTGGCGATGGCCGATCTCAGGGCACTGCTGGAACGGCTCGGATACGGGAACGTGCGCACGCACCTGCGCAGCGGTAACGCCCTGTTCACCGCGGACGGCGACGCCGGCTCGGTCGCCGCCGCGATCGAGCGCGGGCTCCGGGAGGAGCTCGGCCTGTCCGTCGCGGTGATCGTCCGTACGGCTGAGCAGCTTCGCGGCGTGGTGGAGCACAACCCCCTGGAGGTCCGGGACCCCGCCCGGTTCGCCGTGGTCTTCCTGTCCCGTCCCCCCGACCGGGAGGTGCTGGCGAGCATCGATCCGGCGGCGTACGCCCCGGAGGAGATGCGGGCAGGCGAGCGGGAGCTCTACGTCTACTTCCCCGACGGGCTGCGACGTCCCAAGTTGCCGCCTCTGCTGGACGGGCATTCGGCCGGCCCCGCGACCATGCGCAACTGGAACACCGTCACCCGCCTGCTCTCGCTCGCCGAGGACCTCTAGGAATACGTGGCGGCTCTGGACCCAGTAGGGTCGGTGTCCTGATGAGCGCCACTCTTGTCGCGAAGGAGCTCGCCGCCGGGCACGGCGACCGCGTCCTGTTCGCGGATCTCGATCTGGTCGTCGCGCCCGGAGACGTCGTGGGGCTGGTGGGGGCGAACGGCGCGGGCAAGTCGACGCTGCTGCGCCTGCTGGCCGGCCTCGACGCCCCCGAGCACGGCGGCGTACGGCTCAGCCCGCCCACCGCCAACGTCGGCCACCTGCCGCAGGAGCCCGAGCGGCGGCCCGGCGAGACCGTCGCCGCCTTCCTCGCGCGCCGCACCGGGGTCGCCGCCGCGCAGCAGGCTCTCGACGCGGCCACCGAGGCGCTCGTGAGCGGCGATCCCGGCGACGCGTACGCCGAGGCGCTCGACCGCTGGCTCGCCCTCGGCGGCGCCGACCTGGAGGAGCGGGCCGCGGAGGTGGCCGCCGACCTCGGGCTCACGGTCGGCCTCGACCAGGAGATGACGTCGCTTTCCGGCGGTCAGGCGGCCCGGGTGGGGCTGGCCTCGCTGCTGCTCAGCCGTTATGACGTGTTCCTGCTCGACGAGCCCACCAACGACCTCGACCTCGACGGCCTGGACCGGCTCGAACGCTTCGTGACGGGGCTGCGCGCCGGGACCGTGGTAGTCAGCCACGACCGCGAGTTCCTCGCCCGTACGGTCACCAGGGTGGTCGAGCTCGACCTGGCCCAGGGGCAGGTCCGCGCGTTCGGCGGCGGTTACGACGCCTACCTGGAGGAGCGCGAGGTCGCCCGCAGGCACGCACGCGAGCAGTACGAGGAGTACGCCGACACCAGGGCGTCCCTGGAGGCCCGCGCCCGGGCACAGCGCGCCTGGATGGAGAAGGGCGTCAAGAACGCGCGCCGCAAGGCCCCGGACGGCGACAAGCTCGGGCGCAAGTTCCGCACTGAAGCGACGGAGAAGCAGGCGGCCAAGGCCCGGCAGACCGAGAAGACGATCGAGCGGCTGGAGGTCGTCGAGGAGCCGCGCAAGGAGTGGGAGCTGCGCATGGAGATCGCCGCCGCACCCCGCTCCGGGGCCGTGGTGGCGACGCTGCGCGGCGCGCTCGCGCGACGTGGCGCCTTCACGCTCGGACCCGTCGACCTGCAGATCGACTGGGCGGACCGGGTCGCGATCACCGGCGCGAACGGCTCGGGCAAGAGCACCCTGCTCGGCGTGCTGCTCGGCCGGGTGCCCCTCGACGAGGGGACGGCGGCGCTCGGCCCCGGTGTGGTCGTGGGCGAGGTCGACCAGGCCCGCGCCCTCTTCGAGGGCGACGAGCCGCTGCTCGACGCGTTCGGCGCGCTCGTCGACCTGCCGCCCGCCGAGGTCCGCACGGTGCTGGCCAAGTTCGGCCTGCGCGCCGGCCACGTGCTCCGCCCGGCGGCCACGCTGTCGCCCGGCGAGCGCACGCGGGCGGCCCTCGCCCTCCTGCAGGCCCGTGGGGTCAACCTGCTCGTCCTGGACGAGCCCACCAACCATCTCGACCTCCCGGCGATCGAACAGCTGGAGTCCGCGCTCGACTCGTACACGGGGACCCTGCTGCTCGTCACCCACGACCGCCGCATGCTGAAGGCCGTCCAGACGACACGCCGCGTCGTCGTCGAGGCCGGCCGGATCCACGAAGCCTGAAGGCCCCGTCGCGTACGGCATATCGCGCTCTCGTCAGATAGATCGCGCGATGTCACCATGTGGGGATGAGAGGCTGGGCCGGTTGGCGTCGCGTCGTGCTCCCCGCCGCAGGGGTGGTCGCGGTCGCCGGGATCGGCTACGGGCTCACCACGCTCTCCGAGTCGGACGCGGCGGTCAACTGGGCACAGCTCGCCAGCGTGGCCCTCGGCGTTTTCGCACTCGTCCCTCCCCTGGTCGGCATCTGGCGGCGGCGGCAGACGGGCGGCACGAGCACAGTCGAGCAGATCGATCGCGCGGAGCGGGCGCTGCGGGCGCTCGTGCACGAGCAGTGGCGCGAGGAGATCGTGATGCGCGATCTCGACGAGCCGGCGCGGTTGCCGGTCCGCTGGAAGATCTCCGGTCTCGACGTGATGGACCAGGACGAGCGCGTCGACGGGTTGCGGCTGGTGCGCTCGTGGTTCGGCTTCGGGCGGGTGCGCTTCGACGGGCGCACCGACCGGATGCCGGAGATCGCCGATCGGTTTCGCAAGCTCGCCCGGCGCCGGCTGGTGATCCTCGGCGAGGCCGGCATGGGCAAGACGACGCTGGCCGTGCTCCTGCTGAGGGAACTGCTGATGGAGCCCCAGCCCGGCGATCCGGTGCCCGTGCTGCTGTCGATGTCCGGATGGGATCCGGCGGCCGAGCCCGTCCATCGGTGGCTGGGCAGGCGGTTACGGGAGAACTATCCGGCGCTGCGCGCCCCCGAGCTCGGTCCGGACGCGGCTCGCGGCCTGGTCACCTACCGGCGGATCCTGCCGGTCCTGGACGGCCTGGACGAGCTGCCCGACACCGTGCGGCCGAAGGTGATCAACGCGCTGAACGCCGCCTCGGCCGTCGAGTCGCTCATCCTCACCTGCCGCACGGCCGAGTACGTGACGGCCGTCAACCTCCGCGACGGCGCGGCGCTCGCCGGCGCGGCCGTCATCGAGCCCAGGCCCGTGAAGAGCTCGGACGTCATCGCGTATCTCCGCTACCGGCTCACTCCCGGGCAGCGAGCCGACTGGGCCGGTCTGCTGTCGGCGTTGAAGGCCGACCCGGACGGCCCGCTGTCCGAGGCCCTCTCCACGCCGCTCGTCGTGTGGCTGCTGCACAAGGTGTACGTCGAGACCCGCGCGAACCCCGCGCCGCTGTTCGACACCGATCGCTTCCCGACGGCGGCCGCCGTCACCGACCACCTGCTCGACAACCTCGTGCAGGCGAGCTTCGCGGCCACGCCGCCCGACGACGATCCGAGCGAACGGCACGAGCACGACCACCCGTTCCGTTCACAGCGGTCGTGGGATCCGGACGAGGCCCGCCGGTGGCTGTCGTTCGTCGCTCATCACATGTCGGCGATCGGCGCCAGGGACTTCCGCTGGTGGCGCCTCCATCGGGCGATCTCGCGACGCTGGAGCATTCTTGTCGGAGGCGTGACCGTCGGACTGTCCGTCGGCGTCACGGTGGGGCTGACCAGCGACGCCGTGGTGGCGCTGCGCAGCCCGCACGAAGGCAGCCTCCGGGACGCGCTCCTTTTCGGGCTCGCCGGTGGACCGGTGGGCGGGCTCGTCGGCGGTCTCACCGGCGGGCTCATCCTGGAGCGTTTGAAGGGCTACACGCTGGAGCCGGCGTATGCCAACCTGCGCTGGCGCGGCAACGTGCGCCGGTTCGTCGTGCAGCTCACGCTCGGGCTGGTCACGGTGCTCCCGGTCGGGATGATCGCGGCGTACGCGCTGTGGCGGGTCGCGGGGATATCCTCGCGGGCCGACGGCCTGATCCTTTACGCGCTCGTCATCGGCGCCATCGGCGGTGTCACCCTCGGATTCAACAGGTGGGTGACGACCCCGCTCACGAACGACCGGCCGCAGGGCCCGCTGATCACGCTGCGGCGGGACCTGCGGCTCGTGTACGGACGCTCCCTCACCTTCGGGCTGGCGCTGGGCCTCGCGTTCGGCTTCGCCGGGACGCTCGTGAACGGTTTCTCCGGGCTGCTGCGCGGCGCCGAGGCCGGGATCGCCTTCGGGCTCGCGGGCGGTGTCGTGTTCACGCTCACGTTCGGGTTCACGGGAGCCAGCTCCATCTACCTCGTCGCCGTCGCCATGCTCCGCGCCCGCGGACGGATCCCGTTACGGCTGATGAGCCTTCTGGAGGACGCCCATCGCGTCGGGCTGCTCCGCCAGGTGGGGCCGGTGTACCGGTTCCGGCACGAGAAGCTGCAGGACCGTCTCGCCCACCTTCACGCGCACAACGACTCCTGAGCCGGCTCAGGGGAGCGTGGGGAGGATCACGGCCGAGGGGTGGCGGGGGTCGTGCAGGATCTCCTGGTCGGAGGCGACCATCGGGGTGCCCGCCGTCAGCGGCGCGCCGGTGCCCGGGTTGCGCGCGATGCGCGGGTAGGCCCCGCTGGCCACCTGAACCCGGATGCGGTGTCCGCGGCGGAACCGGTGGCCCATCGGCCACAGGTCGACCTCCACCCGGCGCACGCCGTCCTCGTCGCCGCGGTCCGCCGGGGTCAGGCGGCGCACGCCCTCGCAGACGTTCATCGACGTGCCGTCGGGGTGCACGTCGCACACCCGTACGACGAAGTCGGTGTGCTCCCTGCCGGTGCGCACGAACAGTTCGGTGCTCACCGGGCCGATCATGTCGGTGTCCCGGTCGAGCACCTCGGAGCTGTAGACGAGCACGTCGCGCCGGGCCTCGAGACGCCGGTTGTCCCTCGGCTCGGAGTTGCCGATGAGCACCGGGCCGCCGATCACCGGGGTCGGGTGCTCGGGGTCGTAGCGGTAGCGGTCCGGCTCGCCGTCCGCCGGGTTGTCCGGCGACAGGGCGAAGCCCGGCTGCAGGTGCCAGCGCTCGCGCCGCATGCGGGGCGGCGGCCAGTCGGGTTCGTCCCGCCACTCGCCCGCGCCGGTGACGTACAGCCGGACGGGGGAGGGGCGCAGCCCCGACGGGTCGCCGAGCAGGTGGGCGCGGAACCAGGCCAGGGCGTCGGCGTTGGCGGCCCGCCCGTGGCGGATGTCGGCGTGATACCACGGGCCGATGGTCAGGTGCGGCTGCCGCCCGGCGGCCCGCAGCGCCGCGTAGTCCTTGAGCTGCCACGGCAGGAACACGTCGTACCAGCCGCCGGTCATCGTGATCTCCGCGCCGACCTGCCCCACCGACGCGGAAAAGTCTGCCTTGTCCCAGTACGTGCAGAGAGTCTCGCCGTGATGGGCCAGCAGTTCGCGGAAGAACGGCAGCGGCCTGCCCGCCGACAGCAGGTCGAGCTCGGGCAGCGGGCGGCCCGACAGCACGGCCCGCCGTGTGCGCCGGGGGGCGATGAACGCGGCCACGCCGCCCAGCCGGCCCTCCAGATGCGCGGTGAGCGTCGTCCAGATCAGCGTCGACTCCAGCGCGAACGACCCTCCGACGTACGCCGCGTCCCGGAAGCACGAGGCGGTCACCTGGACGGCCATCGCCCGCAGGTCGGGAGTCTCCGCCGCGATCGCCCACTGGGTGTAGCCGAGGTAGGAGGGCCCGTGCATGGCGAAGCTGCCGCCGTACCACGACTGCGCCCGCATCCACTCGACCGTCGCGAGGCCGTCCGCCTGCTCGTGGACCAGCGGATCGAGCCGTCCGCCGGAGCCGAAGCCGCCCCGGCAGCTCTGCAGCAGCACCTGGAAGCCGTGCCGGGCGAAGGTCCAGCCGTACATCCAGCCGACCACTCCGCCCCTGCCGTACGGCGTGCGGATCAGGATCGTCGGGGGCCGGTCGGCGCCGACGGGAGCGTAGTGATCGGCCAGGAGCGTCACGCCGTCCGGCATCGGCACGGGCACGTCACGGCGGACCCGGACCCGGCGGCCCTGCGGCCCGCCCGGATGCCCGACCGCACCCCTCGGCCCGCCCAGCCCATGCGGGCCGTGGCGGTGCACGGGCAAGTGGGCCGGCACGCGGACCATGCCCCCTCCTTTCCCGGCTTCGGGCTGATCGCCCCGCGCCGAGAGTGAGGTTTCCCGACCAGTAACAGAATATCTATCCGCTGTTCGCCCTTCCAGTCATGCCGCGTTGCATGATCGCGCTTGTCGCCGCTACCCTTGGCTCATGCGAACTCATGCACCTTCCCAGTGGTGGCGCCGCTGACAGGCGGCGTTTTCGCATTCGCGTCGAAGAGACCGGCCGCCCCATGAGTGGCGGCCTTCTGTGTGTCCGCCCCGGGGCATACGAATAAAGGGGCGTGGACAGTGGAGATCAGCGGATTTACCACGGCCGGCGGCATCGCGGTCGAGCGCCGGGTGCGCGAGGTGGCCGAGGAGGCGCTGGAGGAGATCGTCACGTCGCTGGGGGAGCGGCGCGGCGGGGCCTTCTCGTCCGGCATGGACTACCCGGGCCGGTACAGCAGGTGGGCGTTCGGCTACGTCGATCCCTGCCTTGAGATCGTGGCGCGGGGGCGGACCATCTCCGCCCGCGCGCTCAACGAGCGGGGACAGGTCGTGCTGCCCGTCGTCGCCTCCTGCCTGCTGGCGGCCGGCAAGCCGGTGGCCGAGCCGGCTCACGGCTACGTCGAGGTGCACGTCCCCGAGTCCGAGGACCTGCTGCCCGAGGAGATGCGCAGCCGCAGGCCCACCGTCTTCACCGCCATCCGCGAGATCATCGCGGCCTTCCGGTCCGACGACCCGCACCTCGGCCTGTACGGCGCCTTCGGCTACGACCTGGCCTTCCAGTTCGAGCCGATCCGCTACCGCCTGACCCGCCCCGGCGACCAGCGCGACCTGGTGCTGCACCTGCCCGACCGGCTCGTCGTGATCGACCGGGTCCGCGAGACCAGCGTCGAGCACTGCTACGAGTTCACCGTGGACGGCGTCTCCACCAGCGGCCTGGCGCGCACCGGCGAGACGATCCCCCCGGTCGCGCCCCGCGAGATCCCGCCGAACCCGGTGCGGGGGACCTACGCCGAGGTCGTCGCCAAGGCCAAGGAGAAGTTCCAGCGCGGCGACCTGTTCGAGGTCGTCCCCGGCCAGGTCTTCCACGGCGCCTGCACCGACCCGTCCGCCTTCTACCGCTCGCTGCGCACGGAGAACCCGGCGCCGTACGAGTTCCTGCTCAACCTCGGCGACGGCGAGCACCTGGTCGGCGCCTCGCCCGAGATGTACGTCCGGGTGAGCGGCGATCGGGTCGAGACCTGCCCGATCTCCGGCACCATCGCCCGCGGGGCCAACCCCGTCGAGGACGCCGAGGCGATCCGCACGCTCCTGTCCAGCGTGAAGGAGGAGTCGGAGCTGACCATGTGCACGGACGTGGACCGCAACGACAAGTCGCGGATCTGCGTGCCGGGCAGCGTCCGGGTGATCGGCCGCCGTCAGATCGAGATGTACTCCCGGCTGATCCACACCGTCGACCACATCGAGGGGCGGCTGCGCCCCGAGTTCGACGCCCTCGACGCGTTCCTCACCCACATGTGGGCCGTCACCGTCACCGGCGCTCCCAAGACGTGGGCCATGCAGTTCGTCGAGGACCACGAGGAGACCACCCGGCGCTGGTACGGCGGCGCGGTCGGCTTCATCGGCTTCGACGGCTCGATGAACACCGGCCTGACCCTGCGCACCGCCCAGATCCGCGACGGCGTCGCCACCGTGCGCGCCGGGGCCACGCTGCTGTACGACTCCGACCCCGAGGCCGAGGAGCGGGAGACCGAGCTGAAGGCCAGCGCCCTCCTCGGCGCGCTCGCCGCGTCCGCCCGTCCCCGGGAGGAGGCGCGGGCGGAGCCCCGCGCCGACCTGCCGGGCGAGGGCCACCGCGTGCTGCTGGTGGACCACGAGGACTCCTTCGTCAACACGCTCGCCGACTACTTCCGCCAGCAGGGCGCGTCCGTGGTCACGCTGCGGCACGGGTTCCCGCTGGAGAAGCTGGACGAGATCGCGCCCACGCTCGTCGTGCTGTCGCCCGGACCCGGCTGGCCGTCCGACTTCGGCTGCTCGGCGCTGATCGAGGCGCTGTACGCCCGCAGGTTCCCCGTGTTCGGGGTGTGCCTGGGGCTGCAGGCCATGGTCGAGCAGGCGGGCGGCACGCTCGAACTGCTGCCCTACCCGGAGCACGGCAAGCGCGGCCGGGTCCGCCGCGAGGGTGACAGCGCGCTGCTCGACGGCCTGCCCGGCGAGTTCGTCGCGGCCCGCTACCACTCCGTGCACGCCAAGGAGCCGGGAGTCAAGGGCTTCCGGGTCACCGCGTACACGCCGGACGGCGCGGCCATGGCGATCGAGGACGCCGAGAACCTGCGCTTCGGCGTGCAGTTCCACCCCGAGTCGATCCTGACCACGCAGGGCGGGGCCGGGGCGCGGATCATCGCCAACGTCCTGCGGCTCTGCACACGCCATGGCTGAGTAAAGGGGCCGTTTAGGGCGGTGCCGGCGCGGCGGGGGAGCCGTAGAGTCCACTGCCGTGCCGGAGCCGAGATCCCATGACATGCTGCCCGCGACCCTTCCCGACGCGGTGCGGGCCGCCCTGCTCGCGCCCATGGTCGACCAGCACTGCTGCGGTGTGCGCCGTGACGACACCACCAGGTCGGGATTCGAGCAGCTCATCGGCGAGGGCGGCACGCCGGCGCCGCCCGGGACCACGCACTTCGACACCCCGGCCGGCGCCGCCATCCGCCGTTGGTGCGCGCCGGTTCTCGGCCTGGAGCCGCACGCCTCGCCCACCGTCTACCTGTCACGCCGCGCCGAACTCGGCGCGGGCGAGGTCAACCGGCGGCTGCTGCGCGGCGCCGGGGTGTCGGCCTTCCTGGTCGACAGCGGGCTCGACGTCCCCGCGCTGCTCTCGCCCGCCGAGATGGGACGTCTCGGCTCGGCCGCCGCCGACGAGATCGTCCGGCTGGAGCAGGCCGAGCAGGACGTCGCCGAGGCCGGGCTGCCCGCCGCCGACTACGCCGGGATGCTGCGGGACGAGCTGGCGGTCCGCGCGGCCCGCGCCGCCGCGCTCAAGTCGGTCGCGGCCCACCACTGCGGCCTCGGCTTCGACCCCTCCCGGCCCTCGCGCGGCAGCGTGATCGCGGCGGCCGGGCGCAGGCTCGCCGACCCCAAGTCGCGCCTGGACGACCCCGTCCTCGTACGGCACCTGCTCTGGGCGGCGGTCGACGTCGCCAGAGAGCGGGGTCTGCCGCTGCAGTTCCACTGTGGTCTTTCCGGATGGGGCCTTTCCGGATGGGGCGTGTCCGGATGGGGCCTGTCCGGCGCCGCGGCCGGCCACCTGACCGATCCCGCACTGCTGACCGGGTTCGTCCGCGCCCTCGCCCCGCTCGGGGTGCCGGTCGTCCTGCTGAACTGCTACCCCTACCACCGTCAGGCGGCCCACCTCGCGGGCGTCTTCCCGCACGTGTACGTGGACGCCGGGCCCGCCGTCGCCCACGCCGCCGCCGGCTCCGGCCACGTCCTGCGCGAGTTGCTCGAACTCGTCCCGTTCCACAAGCAGATGTACGGCTCCGGCTGCCACGGCGCCGCCGAGCTGTGTTTCCTGGCCGCGCTCAACCATCGCCGCGGCCTGGCCCGCGTGCTCGCCGACCGGATCGACGAGGGCGAGTGGAGCCCCGCCGACGCCGCCCGGATCGCCCACATGATCGGCTCGGGCAACGCCCGCCGCGTTTACCGCCTCTGAAGCGGTGGAGTCGGGGGAGCGCGTACGGTGAGTGCCGGCCGCCGTCGCCTGCGGTGGGTCATGTCAGGGGGGCCGGGTCGCGATCGTGAGGCCGAGCTGGTTTGCTTGGACGGTCATCCATCGGCACCACTTCACGGGGAATGTGAATGCGCAGCGTCGAGCCCGAGGTCTTCCTCGTCGCCAAACCGTCCGTCGACTACGACGAGCTGGCCCGCTACCTCCACGAGATCGGCGGGGAGAGCTGGCTTGAGCGGCTGGAGCGGGGCGAGTTCGACGCCCAGAACCTTGCCGAGTTCGCCGGCCGGCTGTGCTACCGGTCGTTCGAGCCGGGCCTGAATCCGAACGTCACGAGGGTGCGCACCGACCAGGAGGCGTACCTGCGCAACATCCTGGCCAGCGCGCACGGCAGCGTCCTGGAGCACCTCAGCTTCAGCTTCGTGCTGCACAACGTCTCGCGGGTGCTCACCCACGAGCTGGTGCGGCACCGGCCCGGAGTGGCGATCTCGCAGGAGTCGCTGCGGTTCGTCCGGCTGAACGACATCCCGTTCTGGTTCCCGGAGTGGGCGCGCGAGGACGCCGAGCTGATGAAGCGGGCGACCGAGATGCTCGACCGGATGGAGGAGTTCCAGAACTGGATGGCGGTCCACTTCGGGCTGGACGAGGAGGGTGTGCCGTTCGCGGAGAAGAAGCACCGCACCTCGTTCATGCGCCGCTTCGCGCCCGAGGGCGTCGGGACCGGCCTGGTCTGGACGGCCAACGTGCGCACCCTGCGGCACACGATCGAGGCCCGTACGGCCGCGGGAGCCGAGGAGGAGATCCGCCTCGTCTTCGACCGCATCGGGACGATCATGCAGGAGGAGGCCCCGGCCCTGTTCGGCGACTACGTCGTCGAGGACGGCGCCTGGGTTCCCGGCTATCGCAAGGTCTGAGCCGCTGTGAACCGCGGCCCCGCGGTCGCCCGGAAGGGCGCCGCGGGACCCCGCGCGGCGGCTGCTCAGAGGACGGCCGCCCGCACACACAGCACGTCGGGCAGGTGACGGGCGATCAGCGACCAGGTCTCGCCCGCGTCGGCCGAGCCGTACACCTCGCCGTCCCGGGTGCCGAAGAACACGCCGGCGGGCCCGGCGGACATCGCGTCCCTGAGCACCGAGGCGTGCACCGGGCCCTCGGGCAGCCCGGCGGAGTGTCCGTGCCACGTGCCCCCGGCGTCGTCGCTGCGGAACACCTGGTATCGGTAACCGAGCGGCGTCCGGTCGACGTCACCGTGCAGCGGCAGGACGAACAGCCTGTCCGGATCGTCCAGGTCGACCGTGATCGGGAACCCGAAGTCGGAGGGCAGGCCGGACCCGATATCGGTCCAGGAGTCGCCGAAGTCGTCGGACCGGTAGACCCCGAAGTGGTGCTGCAGATAGAGCCGCTCGGGCGTCGCGGGATGCTGCGCCACCTTGTGCACGCACTGGCCGAACTCGGGATACTGCGCGCCCTCGGGCAGGAAGGGCGCGCGAATGTTCTTGTTGGACGGCCGCCAGGTGGCTCCCGCGTCGTCGCTGCGGAAGAACCCCACGGCGGAGGCGGCGACCCCGATGCGCCGCGGGTCGGACGGGTGCGGGATCACGGTGTGGAGGCACAGGCCGCCGCCGCCGGGCTGCCACTGGGGCCGGGTGGGGTGGTCCCACAGGCCGTCGACCATGGTGTAGGTGGCCCCGCGGTCCTCCGATCGGAACAGCGCGGCGGGCTCGGCGCCCGCCCAGACCACGTCGGGCTCGGACGGCGACGGCTGCAGTTGCCAGACCCGGGCCAGCGCGGTCGCGGTGCGCTCGGGGAAGGCGACCGGCGGGGTCGTCGCCTCCTCCCAGGTCTCGCCGAGGTCGTCGGACCACATCACCGACGGGCCGAAGTGGCCGTACTCGATGCCGGCGAGCAGGCGGGGCGTGCTCCCGCGCGTGTCGATCGCGACCGAGTGGATCCCGATCGAGGAGAACCGCACGGGCTCGACCTCGAACGAGCCGCCGTCCGAGGAGCGCGCGAGGAACAATCCTTTGCGAGTGCCGATCGCGAGCAGTGCGGTCATATGTCCTCCCTGTGCTGATTTCGATTATGTTTTCGATTCGAATCCTGCCAGGAAACCATCCACGTCGCGCGCCGTTCCGGTCAAGCCTCGCTCCTCACCGTGTGGTTCTGCTGTCGGGTCGCTCTGCATCGGGTCGCGGTGGATGCGCGCGAGCGGCACCCCCGACAACTGCAGGCGCCGTACCGTCTCGTCGACCATCGCGGGCGGTCCGCAGACGTACGCCTCGTGGTCGGCCCAGGAGTGGAACCTCCCGACCACGTCGGGGAGCCGGCCGCGCATCCCGTCGTAGCCCGGGTCGTCGGACACCACCGGCACGACCCGCAGCCAGGGGAAGGCGGCCTCCATCCTCACCAGGTCCGGCATGTCGTACAGATCGGACGCGCGCCGGACGCCGAACAGCAGGTGGATGTTCGGGCGGTCGCCGGAGGCGATGACGTGCTCGATGACGGCCTTGAGCGGCGCGAGGCCGGTGCCGCCGGCGACGCAGAGGAGGTCGCGGTCCGACTCGGGCGGCGTCATCGTCCCCACCGGCGGGCCGAGCAGGAGCTGGTCGCCGATGCGGGTGTGGCGGACCAGCGCCGTGCTCACCCAGCCGCCCGGCACGGCGCGCACGTGCAGGCGGAGCGTGCCGTCCAGGCGGGGCGCGTTGGCGATGGAGAACCGCCGCCACACCCGTGGCCACCTGGCCGTCTGGACCGTGACGTACTGCCCGGCGACGAAGTCCATGCGCTCCGAGGGCCGCAGCGTGAGCACCGAGATGTCCCGGGTGCGCGGCTCGTGGTCGATCACCTCCGCCAGCCACCAGGCGGGCGTGGTCTCCCCGGCGGCGGCGTCGATCATTATCTGCGCCGCCATGGCGTACGCCTCGGTCCAGGCGGCCTCGATCTCGTCGGTCCAGATCTCGGCGGCGAAATGCCGGATCGTGGCGAGAAGAGCGCTCCCCACGGCTCTGTAGTGGTCGGGGGACACGCCGTACTTGCGATGGTCCCGCCCGAGCTGGGCGAGATAGGACTCCAGCCCCTCAGGGCTGTCGAGCATCCAGACGACCCTCGTGAGCGCGGTGAAGAGCCGGTCGCGCTGCACCTCCATGCCCGGCGGGAACATGCCCCGCAGGTGCGGGCAGTGCGTGAACAGTCGTCCGTAGAAGTACCCGGCGGCCTTCGCCGCGACGGGCTCGACGGCCGAGAAGCTCTCCTTGACGAGGCGTGGATTCAGCGGCATCAGTTGTGTCCCACCCTAGGGACCGGAAACGTGCTCCGGTCTGTCGATCCACCTCCCTGACGGCTCCGGGTGACGAGCGCCGGCGGCCCCGGCTCGACCGATCGCTCAACCGGGAGTGTTCCACTCGCTCTCGGGCGTCACAACCGATTCCCCACAAGGCAACCGACTGTGAACACTTCGTTATTTTTCGTGACCCTCATCTCTGTGACTGGTGTGACTGATGTGAAAACTGACAAAAAGGAAATAGATCTGCGCCATGATGGGCCTGCCTGCTCGCACACCCCCAGGAGATGGCAATGGCGCGTCCCATCGTCGGCATCACCACCTATCTCGAGGCTGCGCGCTGGGGCACATGGGTCCGTGAGGCGGCGCTCTCGCCCCAGGCGTACGCGCGGGCGGTGGAGAAGGCGGGCGGGGCGCCCGTCCTGCTGCCGCCGCTGAGCCCCGTCTCCGCCGGCGACTACGTGCGGCGCCTGGACGCGGTCATCCTCGCCGGGGGCGTGGAGGTCGATCCGGTGCTGTACGGCGAGGTCGCGGCGGGGGAGCCGGACGACGACGGGCTCGGCGGGCCGCAGCCCCAGCGCGACCGGTTCGAGACCGCGCTGGCGCAGGCGGCGGTGGAGGCGGAGGTGCCTCTGCTGGCGATCTCGCGCGGCATGCACGTGCTCAACGTCGCCCAGGGAGGCACGCTGATCACATCGTTGCGGGAGGCCGTCGGCCACGACCGTCACGAGACGGCCGCGCACGTGGTCACCGTCAGCGTGTCGAGCAAGGTCGGCAAGGCCGTGGGCGACCGCGCGGAGGTGACCGGCGCGCACCGCCGGGCCGTCCGGCGGCTCGGCAGCGGCCTGATCGCGGTGGCGTGGGCCGACGACCAGATCGTCGAGGCCGTCGAGCTCCAGGGGCACCGGTTCGCGGTCGGCGTCCAGTGGCACCCCGAGCGCGGCGCGGACAACCGCCTGGTCGAGGCCCTGGTGGACGCGGCCCGTCCCTGAGCCGTACCGGCGGGGAGAGCGCGCCGCGGCCGCTTCGGCGGTTGTGTCGGCGGGCGCTGTTACTGTGCCGGGCATGGCGTTGCATCCCCAGGCGGAGGCCTATCTCAAGCTCTTCCCCTCAGATCTCGGCATGGACCTCGCCTCCCTCACCCGTGAGCAGATCGCCCGGCTGCGGTCCCTCGACGGGGTGATGGAGCAGCGCGGGTCGCGGATCGACCTGCCGGTGGTCAGGGACGAGACGGCGGCCGGGGTGCCGGTCCGGATCTACCGCCCGGAGCCTGGTGAGCATCCGCTGCCGGTGCTCGTCTACTTCCACGGCGGCGGCTGGGTCTTCGGCAGCGTCGAGCGCAACGACGCCCTCGGCCGCGACTTCGCCCGCAGGACCGGAGCGGTCGTGGTCTCGGTGGACTACCGCCTCGCGCCCGAGCACCCGTTCCCCGCGGCCGCCGAGGACGCCTTCGCAGTGGTCCGCGACGTCCACGCCCGCCCCGCCTTCTACGGCGCGGACGCGCGCAGGGTGGCGGTCGTCGGCGACAGCGCCGGGGGCAACCTCGCGGCGGTGACGGCTTGGCTGGCGAGAGACGCCGGGCTCCGCCTCGCCCACCAGGCGCTGATCTGTCCCGTCATCGACGTCGCGGCCGACACCCCCAGCTACCGGACGTACGGGAAGGGGTTCGGGCTCGACGCGGCGGAGATGAGGTGGTTCATCGAGCAGTACGCGGGCGGCGCCGACCCCCGCGACCCCCGTCTCGCGCCGATCCACCTGCCGGACAAGTCGGGCCTGGCGCCCGCGACGGTGATCACCGCGCAGTGCGACCCGCTGTGCGACGAGGGAGTGGCCTACGCGCGGGCGCTGGCCGAGGCGGGCGTCCCCGTGGAGCAGCGCTGCTTCGAGGGCGCGCTCCACGGCTTCCTCGGCCTGCCCGGGTTCTTCGACCAGGCGCTGGAGGGCCGCGACTTCCTCGCCGCCAGGATCAGGGAATCCCTGGCCGCGGCGCCGTGAGGGAATGCGCGACGCCGAAATTCGGCGGGGGCATCGGCGGCGGTCAGAAGCTCCTGGGCAGGCCGAGCACCTGGGTGGCCAGGTGGTTGAGCAGCAGTTCCTCGGTGACCGGCGCGATCCGGCCGATCCTGGCGTCGGCCAGCAGGCGTGCGACGGGGTATTCCAGCGAGTACGCCATGCCCCCGTGGGTCTGGAACGCGGCGTCGGCGGCCTCCCACGCGGCCTGCGAGGCCGTCAGCTTGGCGATGTTCGCCTCCGTGCCGCAGGGCAGGCGGTTGTCGAACGACCAGGCCGCCTTGTACAGCATCAGCCTGGCCAGCTCGATCTTGGCCTTGACCTGCGCCAGCGGGAACGCGATGGCCTGGTTGGCCCCGATGGGCCGGCCGAAGACCTCTCGCTGCTTCGCGTAGTCCACGCCCACCCGCAGCGCCACCTCGGCTCCGCCGAGCGCGCTGGCCGCCAGCAGGATCCGCTCGGGATTGAGCACGTCCCACAGCACGGCCGCCCCCCGGTCCACCTCGCCGAGGACGCTGGAGGCGGGCAGTCGCAGGTCGTCGATGAAGACCATGTTGGACGGCGTGGTGTTGGCGCCCATCTTGGGGATCGGCCGGTAGGACAGCCGCCCCGCCGCCACCGCCTCCGGCACGTTCACCAGGAACACCGTCAGCCCGTCACTGCGCGGCCTGGCCTGCGCCGCCGGGATCGTCCGGGTGACGAGCAGCATCCAGGTGGCCCGCTGGACTCCGGTGATCCAGATCTTCTGGCCGTTGACGACGAAGTCGTCGCCGTCCCTGCGGGCGAAGGTCGAGATCGCCAGGGAGTTGGACCCGGCGTCGGGCTCGGTCAGCGCGAAGCAGGTCTCGATCTGTCCGGTCGCCAGCTTCGGCAGCAGCGCGGCCCTCTGCTCGGCCGAGCCGTGCCTGGCCAGCGTGAGCGCCCCGAACCCCGGCGTCAGCACGTACATGAACGCCGAACCGCCGGCGGAGCCGGAGGCCGACAGGGTCTCGGTGGCCACGGCCAGCTCCAGCAGGCCCTGGCCGGCTCCGCCGTGCTCCTCGGGCACGGCCAGGCCGAGCCAGCCGCCCTTGGCGAGTTCGGCCCACACCTCCTCGGGCCAGCGTTTGTCCGATTCGCAGCGCTGCCAGTAGTCGATGTCGTACCGCGAGCAGATGTCCGCGATGCCCCGGCGCACCGCCTGCGCGCTCTCCGGCAGCGTGAAGTCCATGCCCGCCACTCTAGAACGCCGTTCGGCGGGCTGCGAGATCACCGGCGGGGGCGGCGCGCGTGGTAGACGAAGGCGGGCGGCAGGTTCCGCCACACTGTGCGCCCGGCCACCACCTCCTCGAACGCCTCGCCCAGCCTGCGGCGGAACCGCAGGGCCGCGGGCAGGGCGCGGGCGTGGACGTAGGAGAACGTCGTGAACGCGCCCTCCGGGGCGAGTGAGGCGACCACGGCCCGCAGCAGGTCCGCCTGGTGGGCGGGAGGAAACGCCGCCCAGGGCAGCCCGCTCACGATCACGTCGGCGGCGGCCACGCCCCGGCCGGCGAGGAGCTCGGGCAGCCGCGCCGCGTTGTCGACCACGAGCTCCACCCCCGGATAGCGGGCGCCGAGGTGGCCGGCCAACCGCGGATTGATCTCCACAGCCAGGTGCCGCCCCCGCCCGCCGATGCGGCGCTGGATCTCGGCGGTGAAGGGGCCCGTGCCCGGACCCAGCTCGACCACGACGGGGTCGCCGCGCTCCGGCACCGGCACGCACACCGCCTCCGACAACCGCCGTGAGCTGGGCGCGACCGCTCCGGTGACGGCGGGGGAGCGCAGGAACTGCCCGAAGAAGATCGTTGTCTCTCCTGTCATGGGGCCGAGGCTAGGGCCACGCCACCGCTCGGTTCGCCCGCCGTCCGGACCGACCTGGTGGCCGGATGGTTCAGCGCGTACGGCCACTTGGCGGGCGAAAGCGGCCAGAAGGAGGAGAAGGCGTCCTCCCGGCGGAGGATCGGCTCTCACGCGGGCGGGCGGTAGCGTTCCCGTATGCGGTGGCCATCGACGCGCCGGCTCGTTCCCCAGCGTCCCCTCACTGGCGGGCCCTTCGCGCTCTCGCGCGGCACGGCCCTCGACATCGGCCTGGCGGTGGGCGGGACCGGGCTCGACGTGCTCGTCAGCGCCGGTTCCTGGAGCGGCGGGAGCGGCCCGGCCCCGGCGTGGGTCGGAACGGGCTTCGCCCTGCTGGCCGGGCTGCCGATGGGCCTGGTGCGCCGATGGCCCGGCCCTGTGGCCGTCTACCTGTCCGTGCTGCTAATGGTGTGCGACCAGATCGGCGCGTTCACCGTCAACACCCTCCAGGTCCTGCTGCCGATCTCGGTGGGCGTGCTGGCCAGGTCGCGCGGCTGGGGCTGGACGGCGCCGGTCGCCGTGCTCGCCTCCGCTGCGACCGCCGTGAACCTCGCCGATCCCGGCATCGCCCTCACGAGCAACACCTGGTTCTACTCCGTCGGACTGATCGCGGCCCCGGTGCTGATCGGCCGCTACCTGCGCGGTCAGGAGGGGCGCCGCAAGGAGGATCCCGCGCCGCTGCTCGACCTGCTGCTCGCCGGCGGCGGGGTGGCGCTGTCGGTGCTGACCACCTGGCCGTACTGGCACGGCGGCGAGCCGCCCGTGTGGGCGGTCGCGCTCGGGGTGATGCTCGCGGGGCTCGCTCTGGGCGTCGTGCGGCACCTGCCCGGCGCGGTGCTGCTGCTGGAGAGCCTCGCGCTGGTCGTGGCCGACCACTACGTCCCGAGGGCCGGCAACAGCCTGCAACTGCTCGCCCTGGTGGCCCTCGGCGTGTTCGCGACCCGCGCCGCCTGGCCCTGGGTCGCCGCGGCGTACGCCCTGACCTGCTCGGTCGCCGCGATCGTGGTCGTGGACGACCCCGGCGACATCACCCTGTTCCGGGTGGTGGCGCTGATGACGATGGTGACCGCGCCCGTGGCGATCGGCCGGTACGTCGGCGTGCGGCAGGCCCAGGCCAGGCACGCCGCCGAACTGGCCGCGGAGCGGGACAGGGCCGGCCGGCTCGCCGAGCGGGAGCGGATCGCCCGCGAGGTCCACGACATCGTGGCCCACCACGTGGGGGCGATGGTGCTGCGGGCGAGCGCGGCGCAGTACGCGGGAGCCGGCGGCCCGGCCGCCGAGGCGCTGGCCGACATCAGGGACACCGGCCACCGCGTGCTTGAGGACCTGCGCGGCCTGCTGGCCGTGCTGCGCGACCCGGACGAGGCGCTGGGCTCCGACCTCACGCTCGCGAACATGCTGGCCGACCCCGGCGACGTGCTGCGCGACGCCGTGTCCCGGATGTCGGCGGCCGGCCTGCGCGTGGACCTGCGTCTCGCGCCCGAGGTGGAACGGGCCCCGCTGGTGGTGCGGGCCTCGGCGGCGAGGATCGTCCAGGAGGGGCTGACGAACGTGCTCAAGCACGCCGGGCCGGGGGCCCGGGCGGAGGTCGACGTGGGGATACGCCCGGACGCGCTCACGGTCGAGGTGCGCAACGGCCCCGGCACGTCCCGTCCCCCGGACGTCCTGCCCTCCCACGGCCAGGGCATCGCGGGCATGCGGGAGCGGGCCCGCGCCTTCGGCGGGCACGTCACCGCGGGCCCGGCCGAGGGCGGCGGCTGGCGGCTGGCCGCCTCACTGCCGGTGCCGCGTGAGAGCCGGTCGGAGTGCCGCATGACGGGGAGGTTCGCGTGATCCGCGTCGTGGTCGCCGACGACCAGGCGCTGGTGCGGGCGGGCGTCCGGATGATGCTGGAGGCGGCCGGCGGCATCGAGGTGTGCGGGGAGGCCGCCGACGGGGCCGAGGCCGTACGGCTGGCCGAGCGGCACCGTCCCGATGTGGTGCTGATGGACCTGCGGATGCCGCGCGTCGACGGACTGGAGGCCACCCGCAGGATCCTCGCCGCCCAGCCGTCCGCCCGGATCGTCGTGCTCACCACCTTCTCCGAGGACGAGAACCTCTACGCGGCGCTGGGCGCGGGCGCGCTCGGGTTCCTGGTGAAGGACGACCCGCCCGCCCGGATGGTCGAGTCGGTGCGGCGGGCCGCGACGGGAGACCCTCCGCTCGCGCCGTCGGTGCTGCGGCGCGTCGTCGAACGGGCCCTCGCGGCCGAGCGGCAGGCGGCGCCGCTTCCGCCGGGCCTCACCGAGCGCGAGGCGCAGGTGCTCGCCCTGGTCGGGGTCGGCCTGTCCAACGCCGAGATCGCCGACCGGCTGCACGTGGGGGTCACGACGGTCAAGAGCCATGTCGCCGCGCTCATCGACAAGCTGAAGCTGCGCAACCGCACTCAGGCGGCGGTCATGGCGCATCGGTTCGGCTTGGTCGACACCGGGTTCAAGCCCGTGGCTCCTGCCCGGAGCGACCGTGAGGGCGGCATGTAGGGTCTGGGGCGTGAACGCTGCCGAGGACCGGATCTGGACGGTGCCCAACCTGCTGAGCGCCCTGCGGCTGCTCGGCGTCCCCGTCTTCCTCTGGCTGGTGCTCGGCCCTCACGCCGACGGGTGGGCCATCGCGCTGCTGGCGCTGGCCGGCTTCAGCGACTGGCTCGACGGCAAGCTCGCCCGCGCCTGGAACCAGATCAGCAGGCTGGGCCGGCTCATCGACCCGCTCGCCGACCGGCTCTACATCCTCGCCACCCTGGTCGGCCTGGTGCTGCGGGGCGCCGTCCCCTGGTGGCTGGCGCTCGCGGTGCCGCTGCGCGACGTGCTGCTGCTGTGGATGCCGCCCGTGCTGCGGCGGCACGGGTACGGCCCGGCGCTGCCCGTCCACTTCCTCGGCAAGGCCGGCACCGCCGCCCTGATGTACGCCTTCCCGCTGCTGTTCCTCGCCTCGCACGAGGGATGGTACGCCGAGATTGCCGCGATCTTCGGATGGGCCTTCGCCATCTGGGGAACTGGTCTGTATTGGTGGGCGGGGGTGTTGTATGTCGTACAGGTGCGCCAGCTAACGAAGGGGTGACCCGTGAAGGCCGTCGTCATGGCGGGCGGGGAGGGGACACGGCTGCGGCCGATGACCGCGAACCAGCCCAAGCCCCTGCTCCCCATCATCAATCGGCCGATCATGGAGCATGTGCTCCGGCTGCTCAAGCGGCACGGGTTCACCGAGACTGTGGTGACCGTGCAGTTCCTGGCCGCGCTGATCCGCAACTACTTCGGCGACGGCGACGAGCTGGGCATGACCCTCCACTACGCCACCGAGGAGATCCCCCTCGGCACGGCCGGCAGCGTGAAGAACGCCGCCGACAAGCTCCGCGACGACCGCTTCCTGGTCATCTCCGGAGACGCGCTCACCGACATCGACCTGACCGACATGCTCCGCTTCCACCGCGAGAACCGGGCGCTGGTCACCATCGGGCTCAAGCGCGTGCCCAACCCGCTGGAGTTCGGGATCATCATCGTGGACGACAACGGCCGCATCCAGCGCTTCCTGGAGAAGCCCACCTGGGGCCAGGTGTTCTCCGACACGGTCAACACCGGCATCTACATCATGGAGCCGTCGGTCCTCGACGAGATCGCCCCCGGCCAGTCGGTCGACTGGTCGTCCGACGTCTTCCCCGACATGCTCGAACGGGGCTGCCGGCTGTTCGGCTACGTGGCCGAGGGCTACTGGGAGGACGTCGGCACGCACGAGAGCTACCTCAAGGCCCAGGCCGACGTGCTTGAGGGCAAGGTCAAGGTCGACTTCGACGCGTTCGAGCTGGCTCCGGGCGTGTGGGCCGCAGAGGGCGCCTCGGTGGACCCCGAGGCGGTGCTCAAGGGCCCCCTCTACATCGGCGACTACGCCAAGGTCGAGGCCGGCGCCGAACTGCGGGAGTACACGGTGCTCGGCAGCAACGCCGTCGTCAAGGAGGGCGCCTTCCTCCACCGCGCCGTGGTCAGCGACAACGTGTACGTCGGCCCCGCCGCCCACCTGCGCGGCTGTGTGATCGGCAAGAACACCGACGTGATGACCGGCGCGAGGATCGAGGAGAACGCCGTCGTCGGCGACGAGTGCGTCATCGAGGCCGAGGCGTACGTCTCCTCCGGCGTGAAGATCTACCCGTTCAAGACGATCGAGGCGGGCACGGTCGTCAACACCAGCGTCATCTGGGAGTCGCGCGGCCAGCGCAGCCTGTTCGGCCCCCGCGGGGTGTCCGGGCTGGTCAACGTCGAGATCACCCCGGAGCTGTGCGTACGGCTGGCCAGCGCGTACGCCACGACGCTGCGCAAGGGCGACACCGTCGTCACCTCCCGCGACGCCTCGCGCGCGGCCCGGGCGCTCAAGCGAGCGGTGATCAGCGCGCTGAACTCCAGCGCGATCAACGTGGTCGATCTGGAGGCCGCCGCCCTGCCGGTCGCCAGGTTCAACACCTCACGGGAGAACGTCCGGGGCGGCATCGCCGTGCGCACCACGGCGGGCGACCCCCAGAGCGTCGACATCGTGTTCATGGACGAGACGGGGGCCGACCTGTCCCAGGCGGCCCAGCGCAAGCTGGAGCGGGTCTTCTCCCGGCAGGAGTACCGCCGGGCCTTCCCCGGCGAGATCGCCGAGCTGACCTTCCCGGCCCGCGCCGTCGACACGTACGCGCGGGAGCTGCTGGCCTGCATCGACATGTCCGGGGTGAAGGACGCCGAGATGAAGGTCGTGGTCGACTGCGCGGGCGGCACCTCCTCGCTCGTGCTGCCGAGCCTGCTGGGCCGGGCCGGGGTCGACGTGCTCACCGTGAACAACCGCCTCGACGACGCCTCGCCGACCGAGACGCTCGCCGAGCGCCGCCGCGACCTGCAGCGCCTGGCGGAGCTGGTGGCCTCGGCGCGGGCCGCCTTCGGCGTACGGTTCGACCCGGTGGGGGAGCGCGTGTCCCTCGTGGACGAGATGGGCCAGCTGATCAGCGAGGAGCGGGCCCTGCTCGTCGTGCTCGACCTGGTGGCGGCCGAGCGCCGGGGCGGCCGGGTGGCCCTGCCGGTCACCACGACCCGGGTGGCGGAGATGGTGTGCCGCTTCCACGGCGTGCAGGTCGACTGGACGGCCACCAGCCTCGACACGCTGACGCGGTCGGCCCGGCATCCCGACACGATCTTCGCGGGCGACGGGAAGGGCGGCTTCATCGTCCCGGAGTTCGCGCCCACCGTGGACGGCCTGGCGGTGTTCCTGCGCCTGCTCGGCCTGGTCGCGCGCACCCGGCTGTCGCTCAGCCAGATCGACGCCCGCATCCCGGAGGCCAAGCTGCTCAAGCGGACCGTTCCCACGCCCTGGGCGCACAAGGGGGCCGTGATGCGCTCGGTCGTCGAGGCGGCCGAGGGCCACCGCCTGGACACCACCGACGGCGTCCGCGTCGTGGAGGACGACGGGAGCTGGGCCCTCGTCCTGCCCGACCCCGCCGAGGCCGTCACCCACCTGTGGGCGGAGGGCCACGACATGGACACCGCCCAGGCACTCCTGGAGCGCTGGGCCCGCGTCGTCGAACAAGCAGCGGGTGCTAGATGACATTGAACCTCCGCTGGCTGTAGCGTTGGTCAGTCCGCGCCCAGCCGCGGTCTTGACCTTTGTGCCTGATCAGCGTAAGTTGCGGCATTCGCAGTTTGAGCTAGTCCTAGAGCAAGTCGTGAGAGAGGCCGAGCCGTTCGATGCCCAGCGTCTACTGCACGCAGTGCGGTCATGCCAACCCCGAGGATGCCCGTTTCTGCTCACGATGCGGTTCGCCGCTGAGCGCTCCGGCGCCCGTCGCAGCCGACACCACCTCGACGATCTCACTTGAGGCGCTTGAGGCGGAGACGGGCCAGACGCTTCTGCCGGACAGGGCCTCGGTCGAGCAGTTGCCGCCCGGCACGGCTCTTCTGGTGGTCATGCGGGGTCCGAACGCGGGGAGCCGATTTCTGCTCGACAGCGACCTCACTACGGCGGGTCGCCACCCGGAAAGCGACATTTTCCTGGACGATGTGACCGTGTCCAGGAGGCACGTGGAGTTCTACCGGCGCGGCGGCCAGTTCACCGTGCGTGACGTGGGCAGCCTCAACGGCAGCTACGTCAACCGGGAGCGCATCGAGGAGTCCCCCTTGCAGGGCGGCGACGAGGTGCAGATCGGCAAGTTCCGGCTGGTGTTCCTCACGCGTGGTCCCGGAGGGCTGTGATCGGTGAGGAGGAGGAGTCATGAGCGCGCAGGCCGTACGGGCGTTCATGAGCATCGGGGAGGTGCTCGCCCTGCTGCAGGTCGAGTTCCCGGACGTGACCGTCTCCAAGATCCGGTTTCTGGAGGGTGAGGGGCTGATCGAGCCCCAGCGGAGCCCGTCGGGCTACCGCAAGTTCACCTACAACGACGTCGAGCGCCTGCGGTACATCCTGCGTGCGCAGCGTGACCAGTACCTGCCGCTCCGTGTGATCAAGGATCAGCTGGACGAGCAGGCGGCCCGTCCGCACGCGGTGTCCGACGGCGCCCCGCCCGTGCGTCTCAGCCGGGAGGAGCTCATCGAGGCCGCCGGCATCGACGAGGAGACCCTGACCGAGATGGAGAGCTTCGGCCTGGTCGCGGCCGTGGCGCGCCGCTACGACGGGGAGGCGCTGGAGGTCGCGCGCAGCGTGGGGGCGCTGGCGCGGTTCGGCCTGCGGGCGCGGCACCTGAGGGCGGTCCGCGCCGTGGTGGAGCGGGAGACCGGTCTCATCGAGCAGGCGGTGGCCCCGCTGCTGCGGCGCAAGGCGCCGGGGGCGATCGCGGAGGCGGACGAGACCGCCCGGGAGATCTCCGGACTTCTCCAGGAACTGCACAATGCATTACTGCGTGGGAGTGTTCGCGGCGTTCTGGGGCGGTGACCGGCACATCCGCACCTCCGTGGGTGTTACGTTGAATGCCTGGTGATATGCCGCGACGCTTGAGACGGAGCCGCCCGTGTTGCAGATGGAGGTCGTGGGGGTTCGCGTTGAGATGCCCACCAACCAGCCGATCGTTCTCCTGAAGGAGGCGAGCGGTGATCGGTACCTGCCGATCTGGATCGGGATGACCGAGGCGACCGCCATCGCGCTGGCCCAGGCGGAGGAGCCCCCGCCCCGGCCGCTCACCCACGACTTGTTCCGTGACGTTCTTGAGGCCCTGGGGGTGCGGTTGCGCACCGTCAACATCGTCGCGCTCCGCGATGGCATCTTCTTCGCCGATCTGGTCTTCTCCAACGGTGTGGAGGTCAGCGCCCGTCCTTCGGACTCGATCGCGCTGGCGTTGCGTACGGGTGCGACGATTTACGCGAGTGAGGACGTGATCCAGGAGGCGGGCGTGAGCATGCCCGACGACCAGGAAGACGAAGTGGAGAAGTTTCGCGAGTTCCTGGACAAAATCACACCGGAAGACTTCGGCCGGGCGGGCTGACGTGCCGGACGATTTCGGGAGATTACGCTTCACGACGCGCCGGACGGGGTCGTTGACTGACGATGGCCCCGGTCCTACGGTGCAAGGGAAACCACGGTTGTAATTCACGAACCCCCAGATCAGACCGTGGGATGAGAGAAAGCCGGAGGTCCGCAGTGGCGGTCAGCAGCGGCGAGGGTAAGTCGGCCGGCCAGCACGACCCGGTTCGGCAGGCGGCGCGCGAGCGCGCCGGCGAACAGGGCCTGCTGTTCGACGAGCAGCCGACGGCGCTGCCTCAGGGCATCGGATACCGCGGGCCCACGGCGTGTGCCGCGGCCGGGATCACCTACCGGCAGCTCGACTACTGGGCCCGGACCGAGCTGGTGCTCCCGACGATAAGGGCCGCCCAGGGATCCGGGTCCCAGCGACTGTACAGCTTCCGCGACATCCTCGTCCTGAAGGTCGTCAAACGTCTTCTGGACACGGGGGTCTCCCTCCAGCAGATACGCACCGCCGTTCAGCATCTGCGCGACCGCGGCGTCAACGACCTGGCCCAGATCACCTTGATGAGCGACGGCGTGAGCGTCTACGAGTGCACGAGCGCCGACGAGGTGATCGATCTGCTGCAGGGCGGCCAGGGTGTGTTCGGCATCGCGCTCGGGCGGGTGTGGCGGGAGGTCGAGGGATCGCTGGCCGAGCTTCCGGGTGAGCGCGCGGAGGCCGCTCCGGATGCGGAGGGGGACCATCCGTCGGACGAGCTGGCCCGCCGGAGAAAGGCCCGCAGGACCGGCTGACGGATGCCCCGGCTATCACCGGGCTCGAACGGTCAGGCGCGCGCGCCGGGCCTGGCCGGTGGCAGGTCGAACTCGTCGTTACGCATACGCAGCAGGGCGACGGACGCGCCGGCGAAGCCCACGGCCGTGATCAGCAGGCCGATGCCCGACGCGGTGTGACCGGGCATGAACGGATGGGTGAACCCGCCGGCAGCGAGCAGAAGGCCCATCCAGGCCGGTGCCGCGCCGCCGCGCGATAGCGCGAGGCCGAGCAGTAGCAGGCCGACGACGATGCCCACGATGAACAGCAGGCTCGCCACCAGCTGTACGGGGTCGTCCTCGAGCGCGTTCTGAATCCTCGCCATGGTCGCCACGTCGAAGTGCCTGGTCACTGTCAGGTACGCCAGGTCGTCGCCGCCGCGGATCAAGGGGAAGCCGGCCAGGTCGCCGAGCAGCGCGAGGAGGACGCCCGCCGTGGTGAGCCTGGGAGCGCCGCGACGGGCCACCCAGGCCACGGCGAAGGTGGCCGGGATCAGCCCGACCAGGAACGGCAGGGCGAACCATCGGATCACGCCCGCGGCCTGCTCGTGGGCCGCGTACGCCGCGACCGTGGCCTCGAACGACTCGCCGCCGTCCACGGGGCTGAACAGGTAGTGGAGACCCATGCCGAGCATGGGGAGCGGAGCGACGACGGCGAGCAGCACCCGCCAGAAGCCGCGCACGTCCCGCGGCGGTTTCTGCGGGGTGGTGGCGGCGCGGGCGTCGATGGTCGGCTGCATGATGATCCTCCGAGAGTTCGGGAGCTGTCCGATCGAGTCCGAGGATGGGCGCGGACCGCTCCCTTCGTCGTGGGGGCATGGTCCCGATTCCGGTCCCATGCTCCCCGTGATCCGGGAGCACGCTCCTATGGCCGATGGGAGCGCCGGGGTCCGATGATGAGCGCATGGCAGTCAGGCGGGCCGGTCCGGTCGCGGTGCTCATCCTCACGGCCGTCGTGGTGGCGGCGGCGTGGGTGTCGTGGTTCCTCGGCGGGTTCACCTTCGCCGACGCGGCCGACGACTCCTACCTGCTGACCAACAGCGTCCAGGCGCTGACCTTCACCGCGTTCGGCGCGCTGGTGCTCGCCCACCGCCCCGGGCACCGCATCGGGCTGCTGTTCGTGGCGTACGGCGCCTGTTACACGCTGAGCGTGGCCTGCCTCGGGCTGATCACCGACGCGGTCGGGCTGCCGGAGGGGTGGGCGCGGGCGGTCGAGCTGTTCGGCATCACCGTGTGGATCCCGGCGCCGGCCGTCTGTCTTCCGCTGATCGTCCAGTTGTTTCCCGACGGCAGGCCGCTGTCGCGGCGCTGGCGGCCGCTGGCCGTCGCGACCCTCGCCGTCCTGCCGCTCACGCCCACCCTGACCCTGCCCGTGGTGGCCGGGCTGGCGGGGGACGGGCTGGCCATGGGGGAGCCGATGCTGCCCGTCGTCGCGGGTGAGGTCGCCCAGCGGCTGATTCCGGTGTTCGCCGCCGCCGACGCGCTGGTGCTGCTGGCCTCTGTCGGCGCGCTCGTCCTGCGCGTCCGCCGGTCCCGCGGGGTGCCACGGCTGCAGTTGATGTGGCTGCTGTGGGCGGTGGGACTGTTCGCCGCGCTCAACGCGCAGCGGATCGTGACGACCGACGGGCCGGTGTTGTTCCTGCTGACCCTGCCGCTGATCCCGGCCGCGGCCACGGTGGCGATCCTGCGCCACGGGTTGTACGACATCGAGCTGATCGTCAACCGGTCGCTGGTGTACGGGGTGCTCACGCTCGGCGTCGTGCTGGCCTACCTGGGCATCGTCGCGGGGCTGTCCGCGCTGGCGCGGGACCGGCTGTCGGCCACCCCGCTGATCGCGACCGCGGTCGTCGCGCTCGCCTTCGCGCCCGCCCGCTCGGCCGTACAGTCCGCGGTGGACCGGGTCATGTACGGCCAGCGCCGCGATCCTGCGGCGGCCGCCGCCCGGGTCGGCCTGCGGCTCGGCACCGGCCTGGACGGGGTCTTGCGTGCCGTGTGCGAGGCGCTGCGGCTGCCGTACGCCGCGGTCAGCTCCGACGGGCGGCTGGTCGCGACGTACGGCCGGGCGCCGCGGCTGCGGCACACCGTGCCGCTGGAGGTGGCCGGCGGGCCGCCCGCGGACCTGCTCGTCGGGCTGCGGGCGGGGGAGAGCCGGCTGTCCGGCGCGGACCGGCGGGCCCTGGGACTGCTGGCCGCCCCGGTCGGCCTGGCCCTGCAGGCGGTGCGTTTGTCGGAGCAACTGGGCGAGTCCCGCACGCGCATCGTGGCCGCGCGGGAGGAGGAACGCCGGCGACTGCGCCGCGATCTGCACGACGGCCTCGGCACCGTGCTCACCGCGGTGACGCTCAAGGCCGACGCGGCCCACAATCTGCGTCACACCGACCCCGAGCGGAGCGGGCGGCTCCTGCTCGACCTGCGCGCCGACCTGACTGCCGCGATCGCCGACATCCGCCGGCTCGTCTACGATCTGCGCCCGCCCGACCTCGACGAGCTCGGACTGCTGGGCGCGCTGCGCCAGCGCGCCCAGCAATCCTGGCGCCGCGAGCACGCCGGGTGCGTGGTCACGGTCGACGCCCCGGACGACCTGCCGCCGCTGCCCGCCGCGGTGGAGGTGGCCGCCTATCGCATCGCCACCGAGGCGGTCACCAACGCGCTGCGCCACGGCGGGGCGACGGCGTGCCGGGTCTCCCTGCGCGCCGATCACGCCCTGCACGTTGAGGTGAGCGACAGCGGCTCCGGGGGCGCCGGAGCGACGCCGCCCGCCGTGAGGTGCAGCTCACGCGCCCCGATGTCGTGGTCATGGACCTGCACATGCCGGGCGTCAACGGGGTGGAGGCCACCAGGGCCATCGTGCGCGCCGTGCCCGCCACCCGGGTGCTCGTGCTCACGATGTTCGAGGACGACGAGTCGGTGTTCGCGGCGATGCGCGCCGGAGCCTTCGGATACCTGGTCAAGGGCGCGAAGCAGGAGGAGATCGTCTGGGCGGTCCGCTCGGTCGCGGCCGGACACGCCGTCTTCGGCCCGAGCGTGGCTCGCCGGATCATCGACTTCTTCGCCGTCGGGGCCTCCCGCGCGCCGGCCCCGGAGCCCTTTCCCGAGCTCACCGCGCGTGAACGGGAGGTCCTCGACCTCATCGCGGCGGGACGGTCCAACCCCGCGATCGCCCGGCATCTGGCCATCAGCGGCAAGACGGTGAGCAACCACATCACCGCCATCTTCGCCAAGCTGGCGGTCGCCGACCGGGCCGAGGCCATCGTCCGCGCCCGCCAGGCCGGTCTCGGCGCCGATCTCGAGCAGGGTGCGAGTCGGGCCGATCCGGGGTAGCCGGTAGAGTGGGAACGGCCGACGACCTCGTGCGGGAGAGACCCCTGGCATTTCAGGGGCGCCGAAGGAGCAAACCTCCCCGGAATCTCTCAGGCATCCGTACCGCACGGACGAGGCGACTCTGAAAAGCAGGCCCGCCGGCCAGGCGGCGCCTCACCGAAGGGGAAAGCCGGGCTCGACGGCCCGGTGAAGCTCTCAGGTCCGATGACAGAGGGGGAGACCGCTTCACGACCGGCCGCGCCACCCAGGGCGCCGGACGGTCGCCGCAGGTCTCGACCCGCCCAGGAGGCCCCTGTCATGACCGATCGGTCCACACTTCGCGATCTTTCCGCTCCGCCCTTCGCCACCCGTCATATCGGCCCCTCCGAGGCCGGCCGCGCCCGGATGCTGGAGGCCGTCGGCTACGAGTCGGTGGCCGACCTGCTCGCCGTGGCCGTGCCCGAGGCCATCCGCACGCGCGGCCCGCTGAACCTGCCCGCGGCGGTGGGGGAGGCCGAGGCCCTGGCCGAGCTGCGCGCCCTCGCCGGCCGCAACCGGGTGCTGACTCCGATGATCGGCCTCGGATACCACGACACGATCACCCCGGGTGTCGTCCTCCGCAACGTGCTGGAGAACCCCGGGTGGTACACGGCGTACACGCCCTACCAGCCGGAGATCTCACAGGGGCGGCTGGAGGCGCTGCTGAACTTCCAGACGGTCGTGTCGGACCTCACCGGCCTCGACGTCGCCGGTGCGTCCCTGCTCGACGAGGCGACGGCCGCGGCCGAGGCGATGACGCTGGCGCGGCGGGCGAGCAAGGCGAAGACCGACGTGTTCGTGGTGGACGCCGACGCGCTGCCGCAGACCAAGGCCGTGCTGGCGACCCGCGCCGAGCCGCTCGGCATCACGCTGGTGGAGTCCGACCTCGCCGGTGAGCTGCCCGAGTGCTTCGGGGTCCTCGTCCAGTATCCGGGCGCGAGCGGCCGGGTGGCGTCCTTCCACGCGGTCGCCGAGCGGGCGCACGCCCAGGGGGCGCTGCTGGTGGCCGCGGCCGACCTGCTGGCGCTGACCCTGTTGGAGCCTCCGGGCGAGCAGGGCGCCGACATCGCCGTCGGCTCCTCTCAGCGCTTCGGTGTCCCGCTGGGCTACGGCGGCCCCCACGCCGCGTACATGGCCGTCCGCGAGGGCCTGCAGCGGCAGATGCCGGGCCGCCTGGTCGGCGTCTCGGTGGATGCCGACGGCCGCACGGCCTACCGGCTGGCCCTGCAGACCCGCGAGCAGCACATCCGGCGGGAGAAGGCCACCAGCAACATCTGCACCGCGCAGGTCCTGCTCGCCGTCATGGCCTCGATGTACGCCGTCTACCACGGCCCGGACGGTCTCAGGAGGATCGCCCAGCGGGCGCACCGGTACGCGGCCGTCCTGGCAGCCGGGCTGCGCGAGGGCGGCGTGGAGGTCGTCCACGACGAGTTCTTCGACACCGTGCTCGCCCGCGTGCCCGGCCGGGCCGCCGAGGTCGTGGCCGCCGCCGCGGAGCGGGGCGTGAACCTGCGCCTGGCCGGCGACGACCACGTCGGCGTCGCCTGCGACGAGAAGACCACCACGGACCACCTGCGGGCGGTCTGGGCGGCGTTCGGCGCGCCCGACCTCGTGGTCGAGGACCTCGACCGGGTGACCTCCGACGCGTTTCCGGCCGACCTCCACCGGACCTCGGACTTCCTCACCCACCCGGTGTTCCACTCCCACCGGTCCGAGACGGCGATGCTGCGCTACCTGCGGCGGCTGCAGGACAAGGACATCGCGCTCGACCGCTCGATGATCCCGCTGGGCTCCTGCACGATGAAGCTCAACGCGACCACCGAGATGGAGCCCATCACCTGGCCGGAGTTCGCGTCCATCCACCCGTTCGCGCCGGTGGAGCAGGCCGAGGGGTACGCCGAGCTGATCGCGACGCTGGAGGGCTGGCTGGCCGAGGTCACCGGCTACGACCGGGTGTCGATCCAGCCGAACGCGGGCTCCCAGGGCGAGTTCGCCGGGCTGCTGGCCATCAGGTCCTACCATCGCTCCAGGGGCGAGGGTAGCCGCGACGTGTGCCTCATCCCGTCCTCCGCGCACGGCACCAACGCCGCCAGCGCCGTCATGGCGGGCATGCGGGTCGTCGTGGTGGCCTGCGACGAAAGCGGCAACGTCGACCTGGCCGATCTCGCCGTCAAGATCGGCAAGCACCGCGACGCGCTCGCCGCGATCATGGTGACCTACCCGTCCACCCACGGGGTGTACGAGGAGACGATCGTCGAGATCTGCGAGCGGGTGCACGAGGCCGGCGGGCAGGTCTACGTCGACGGGGCCAACCTCAACGCGCTGGTGGGCCTGGCCAAGCTGGGCGAGTTCGGCGCGGACGTCTCCCACCTGAACCTGCACAAGACCTTCTGCATCCCGCACGGCGGCGGTGGTCCCGGCGTCGGCCCGGTCGCGGTCAAGGCCCACCTCGCCGAGCACCTGCCGGCGCACGTCTCGGCCGCGCCGTACGGCTCGGCGGGCATCCTGCCGATCTCGTGGGCGTACGTCAGGATGATGGGCGCCGACGGGCTGCGGCAGGCCACCGAGCAGGCGATCCTGTCGGCCAACTACCTGGCCCGGCGGCTGTCGCCGCACTACCCGGTGCTCTACACCGGCAAGGACGGCCTCGTCGCCCACGAGTGCATCGTCGACCTTCGCCAGATCACCAAGGAGACCGGCGTCACGGTGGACGACGTGGCCAAGCGGCTGATCGACTACGGCTTCCACGCGCCCACGATGTCGTTCCCCGTCGCCGGCACGCTCATGATCGAGCCGACCGAGAGCGAGGACCTGGCCGAGCTCGACCGCTTCGCCGACGCGATGATCGCCATCCGGGGCGAGATCGCGAAGGTGGCGTCGGGAGAGTACGACGCGACCGACAACCCGCTCCGCAACGCTCCGCACACGGCCGAGTGCCTCACCGTCGGCGAGTGGACCCACCCGTACTCGCGGGCGGTGGCCGCCTACCCGGTTCCCGGCCTGCGCGACGACAAGTACTGGTCGCCGGTGCGCCGCATCGACCAGGCGTACGGCGACCGCAACCTCGTCTGCTCCTGCCCGCCCCTGGAGGCCTACGAGGACTGATCAGTTGGGTATGTCGGCCCCGCCCGGCGGCCGGTCTCGTTAAGATCGCGGTGATCGTTTCTCATCACCTGCGACCATGCGAGGCCCCTGTATGACGGCCATCGATTCCGGGCGGCGGTCCGACCGGCTCGACCACGCGCGCCGGCTCGCCGAAGGCGGCGACCTCGACGGCGCGGCCGCGATCTTCGCGGAACTCGCCGCGGACGAGGACGCGCCGGACCGCGGCGAGGCCGGCGAGGGTCTGTCCGTCGTGGTCGAGCGGATGGCCGAGCGGCTGCTGGAGGACGGCGAGCCCGAGCGGGCCGCCGACGTCCTGCTTGAGGCGCTGTCGGTCAGCGCGGTGGCCGACCCGGCGCGGCTGCGGGTGCTGCTCGGCATGGCGCACCTGGAGATGGCGTGCGCGCAGTTCGCCGGAGCCGTGGAGGACAGCCGTCAGGAGGGGGCCGACGCCGGCACCGGCGCGCTCGCGATCGAACTGCTGGCCCGCACGCTGCCGCTGCGGGGCCGCGACGCCGACGCGGAGACCGTGTGGCGCTACGGCCTCGACCATCCCGATCCCGCGCTCGCCGAGCAGGTGCTGCTGCGCCTGGGCCGGGACGTCCGTCCCGGGATGGAGGCCGGCGCGGCCGGCTGAGGACGCTCAGCCGGCGGCGGTGAACCGACGGGCCGGATGTCAGCGCCCGGACGTCAGCGCCCGGACGTCAGCGCCCGGACGTCAGCGCTGGGAGCGGCGGCTGACGGCGTAGGCGAAGTTGACCGCGATGATCCCGCCCCAGGACAGGAGCAGGCCCGGGAGGTTCGCGTTTCCCACCGCGATCCCGGTCAGGGGGATGCCCAGGGCCAGCGACCCCATGGCCACGCCCACGGCGCCGTCCCTCTGCTTGACCACGGGGCCGGGCGGCTGGTGACGCAGCTGGGCCGCCACCTCGTTGCGTATTCGTGCGGCGATCTCGACGTCGAGCTTGTCGAGGAACGAGTCCACCAGCGCGTCCTCGTACTCGGGGCCGAGGTCACGACGGGCCGCCATGACGGCGCGCAGGTCCTCGCGGGTCGAGGAGGCCGCCGACGGCGGAGGAAGCGGCGGAGGAACGGGGCGCCCGGTCGCGGGCGGCGGCTGCTGCGATGTGATGTCCGTCACTGTGACATTCTGGCCCCTTCCGCGGGGGCGTGCCATCCTCCGATCGGAGGGTCGTGTCCTCCTGCTCCGGTCGGACCCGCTACCGTCGCCCGCATGGAGATCGAGACCCCGCACGGCCGTGCTCTGGCCGAGGTGGACGAGGCGGCCGATCCCCGGCTGCTGCTGGTCCTGACCCACGGGTCCGGGGGAGGTGTGGACGCCCCCGACCTGCTCGCCGTACGGGACGCGGTGCTGGCGATCGGGGGGACCGTCGCACGGGTGACCCAGCCCTTCCGGCTGCGCGGCGCGCGTGCGCCGGGGTCGGCGGTCAAGCAGGACGAGGCGTGGCTGTCGATCGTCGCCGCGCTTCGTGAGCGCCACCCGGACCTGCCGCTCGTCCAAGGCGGGCGCAGCAACGGCGCGCGGGTCGCCTGCCGCACCGCGCGCGCCGTCGGAGCCGAGGCGGTGGTGGCGCTCGCGTTCCCGCTCCACCCGCCGGGCAAGCCGGAACGCTCACGGGCGGAAGAACTACGGCAGGCGGGGATCCCCGTGCTCGTGGTCAGCGGAGATCGGGATCCGTTCGGCGTGCCGGACGAGAAGGACGCCGCACGTCTCGTGGTCCTCCCCGGGGAGGGGCACGAGTTCAAAAAGGACCCCGCCCGGGTGGGCGAGGTGGTGGCCCGGTGGCTGCTTTCGCCTAAGCGGCGCTGATGGCCATGTCGGTGGGGCGGTGCGGGGCGATGACGCCGCCGTCGGGCAGCAGCTCGCCGGTGTCCTCGAACAGCACGACGCCGTTGCAGAGCAGGCTCCAGCCCTGCTCTGGGTGACAGGCTATCGTGCGGGCGGCTTCTCGGTCCTTTGCATCCGCGCTGGGACAGGCCGGTTCATGAGGGCACATCGCCGGGGCTCCGTGTCTTATCGTTCGCTCTTGTTTGTCTTCCGGGTGCCCGTGGGGTATGACGCACACCACACTGGACTCCACCAGTTTGCGGCTCGGCCGCATCCGTACGACATAGTCCGTTCGGAGCATTTCCGCCGGTCGGGCAGGGGACCCGACCGCACCCCGAGCAGGCTCGCGCACACTGATGTGACCTAGTACACAAGAATGCCCCATTGGCGGCACCGGTCGGGCCTCGACACGCCGACGGTCGGGTAACCGAGATGTCACAGATTCCGGTCGGCGGACACGACCGATGCGGACCGACCGGAAATTCCAGGGGCTCAGCCGCCGAGGCCCGCGACCAGCGCGTCGAGGCCGTGCTCGAAGTCGCGCTCGCCCTCGGCGGTGCGCGCGTCGCGCACCTCGGCGTCCGGATCCGCCCACCCCGACTGCTGAACCTCCACCGCCACGCTGCCGAAGACGTAGGCGCGCAGCGCGCGGACCGCTCCGGCCGGGTCGCCCGCCCCCGACTCGCGCAACTGCTCGATCTGCTCCGTGATCGCGATGAGGGCCGACCCCTTCGGCGGCTTGGTCAGGGCCAGCGACAGCACGCCGGGGTGTTCGAGCAGCGCGGCACGGCTCGCGCGGGCCCAGGCGCGCGCCCTGTCCTGCCAGGTGGCGGCGGTGGCCGGATCGACCTGCACGGTCGTGACGTGCTCGGCGAGGGCGTCCATCAGCGCCTCCTTGCCCCGCGGCAGGTGGTGGTAGATCGCCATGGCCTCCACCTGGAGGGCGTCGCCGAGCCGGCGCATGGTCAGCCGGCGCAGGCCCTGGCCGTCGGCGATGTGCAGGGCGGCGTCGATGATCCGCTCGCGGGACAGGGGGACGGGTGGTCGCTTGGCAGGCACACGATCATGCTGCCATACTGATCCTTACTATGTAAAGGGGGGCGCACCCTGCGGTGCGGGTGCCCGCGCGGAGCGCGTACGCTACGGACTGCGACGCGAGTTCGATTGCGCGCGTCCGATCGCGCGAGTTCGATACCGAAGGGGCTGACGATGGCGTTTTTCCGTCCGCGGGTGAGCCGGGAGGCGGAGGTCCGCTACCACGCGGATCTGGAGATCCGGAAGGACTTCGACCACGTGCTGGAGAAGGTCCGGGTGGCGCAGCGGCGGTTCCAGGAGGCGAAGGCGGCGGGCGCGCCGCTCCCTGAGCTGCGTGAGGCGGCCCTGGGCTTCGACGCCGCCCTGACCGAGGGGCTGCGCGCGGCGGAGGCGGGCCAGCGCGCCACTTTCGGCGTGAAGTCCTACGACAGCAGGATCGCCCGGCGCAAGGCGAAGGCCACCCCCGACGGCGCGCTGTGGACCGACGAGGTGAACCGTCTGCGCACGCTGCGCGAGGCGCACCGCCTCAGCGGCATCCCGCGGGTGCCCCGCGCCTCCAAGACGGGCGACCCCGCCCGCCTGACCCCGCGCGACGTGCGCAAGGGCCTGGCCGCCGCCGGCCACTGAGCGCACGCAGCAGTACGGCCCGCACCCCCAGGGGTGCGGACCGTACGAGTATCCGGATCAGCCGGCCCGAATCTCAGCCGGCCAGAATCTCAGCTGGCCCGAATGTCAGCTAGCCCAGTCGAGCAGCGGGCGGGTGTTGCTCGGGTGGCGCAGCTTGGACAGCGACTCCTTCTCAAGCTGGCGGATCCGCTCACGGGTCAGGCCCAGGTGCTTGCCGATCTCGTCCAGCGTGTGCGGCTTGCCGTCGGCCAGGCCGAAGCGCAGGCTCATGATCTTGGCCTCGCGCGGCGACAGGTTGCTCAGCACGCCCTTGAGTTGCTCGGCCAGCAGCTGACGGTCCACGACCTCGGACGCCTCGGGGGAGTCGACGTCCTCGATGAGGTCGCCGATACGCGTCTCGCCGTCCTCGCCGATGGTCGAGTCGAGGCTGATCGGCTGCCGGCTGGTGCGCAGCAGCTCCTCGATCTGGTCCGGAGTCTTGTCCAGCTCGGCGGCCAGCTCCTCCGGCGTGGGCTCCCGGCCGAGCCGCTGGTGCATGTCACGCTCGACGCGCGACAGCTTCGACAGCATCTCCAGCACGTGGACGGGCAGCCGGATCGTCCGGGCCGAGTCGGCGAAGCCGCGCTGGATGGCCTGCCGGATCCACCACATGGCGTACGTCGAGAACTTGTAGCCCTTGGTGTAGTCGAACTTCTCGACGGCGCGGATCAGGCCGAGGTTGCCCTCCTGCACGACGTCGAGCAGGGCCATGCCCCGGTCGGTGTACTTCTTGGCCACCGAGACGACCAGGCGGAGGTTGGCCTCCAGCATGTGGTCCTTGGCCCGCCGGCCGTCCTCGATGACCCACTCCAGGTCCTCGCGCACGTGCGGGGGCAGGTGCTCGCCGTTATCGAGCCCGGTCTCCAGCTTGTACTCGGCGTACAGCCCGGCCTCGATCCGCTTGGCCAGCTCCACCTCCTGGGCGGCGGTGAGCAGGGTGCGGCGGCCGATGGACTTCAGGTAGGTGTGGACCGAGTCGCCCATGACCGAGGAGGTGTCGTCGAGGTCGAGCGTCCCGCCGTCCTCCACCTCGGCCTCGTCGGCCTGCGGCTCCTCGTCGTGCGGCTCCTCGGCGGCGGCCTTGGCCGTCTTCTTCGCCGCGCTCCTGGCGGCCGGCCCGTTCTTCGCGGCCTGCGCCGCGGCCTGGGCGGCCCGGCGGGACTTCCTGGCCGGCGTCGCGGGGGGAGCCCCCGCGCCCGTCTCGGCTGCCGCCTCGGTCTGCGCGACCGGCTCGCTGTCCGGGCCGCTGTCCGGGCCGCTGTCGGCGGCCAGGTTCACGCCCGCCTCCGTGAGCTCGCGCAGAATCGAGCGGCCCTCGACGGGGCTGACGCCGGCCTTGGCGAAGGCCTCGCGCAGCTCCGGCAGGGAAAGGCGACCCTGTGCGCGGCCTCGCTCCAAGAGCAGGTCGAGCGTCGTCGGGGTCGCCTCGCGCTCGGGCGAGGCCGCCACGGCGGTCCGGGGCATGAGGACACCTCCTCCTTGCGGAGTTCATGGTTGGTTCGCGGTCTGATGCTTGCGATCGGGGCGCGGCGTCCGGCGGCTCAGCGCACCAGTATCAATAACGCTCTCGTGCCCGGTTTGTTCCCTCACCTCGCGGGGGAGGTTGTCAGGTTCGCCCGGATGGGCCGTTCAGTTGGGGATGATGCTGACGCTGACCTGGGGCACCGGCAGGGGATTCGCCCCCTGGATGCGCTCGTCTGTCCAATAGTCGGCGACCCCGTCCGGGTCGTCCGTGAGCTCCTTCAGCACCACGTCGGGGTCGACCTCGGATCCGGACCGCGGCCCGGTGGGGTCGTCGTGGCCGGGATCGCCGGGGGAGACCTCGACCGAGCTCCCGTGGCCGCCCGCCGCCGGGCCGAGCTTGGCGGCGGGGGCGTCGCCCACCTTCGCGACGTCGTCCAGGCGGCCGGCGAAGGCGGCGGCCGTGACCGACGCCCCGCCCACGATGACGACGCCGACGAGCACGGCGGAGGCCATCATCTTGTGGGCCGGCGTGAGGCGGATCGGTTGCATGCGGCGTCCCCTTCCCCCTGCTCTTACAGACGCACGAAGGTCATCCGCGGTTCCGGTTCTTGAGTTCGACCATATCGGGTTTGCCGTTCGGCAGGAGCGGTATCCGGGACACCAACTCGACGGCGCGCGGCGCGGCGTAGGCGGGCAGCCGCTCCTTGGCGAACGCCCTCAGCTCGCCGAGCGTGACCTCGCCGCCATCGCGGGGGACCACGACGGCGACCAGGATCTCGCCCCACTCGGGGTCGTGCCGGCCCACCACAACGACGTCGCGTACGGCCGGATGCCCGGCCAGGACCTCGGCGACCGAGCCGGCCACGACCTTGCGGCCGCCGGTGTTGATCACGTCGTCGGCCCGGCCCAGCACGGTGAGCCGTCCGTCCTCGATCGAGCCCAGGTCGGAGGTGACGAACCAGCCGCCCTCGAAGGGCCGCTCCTCGCGCAGGCGGTAACCCGAGAACAGCACCGGGCCCGCGATCCGCACCCGTCCATCGCCGCCGATCTTGACCTCGACTCCGTCGAGCGGCAGGCCGTCGTACACGCAGCCGCCGCTCGTCTCGCTGGAGCCGTACGTGGTGACGATCCTGGCCCCCGCCGCGCGGGCCTCGGCCAGCAGGCCCTGGGGGGCGGCGGCCCCGCCGAGCAGGATCGTGCCGAAGGCCGCCACATCGGCTCCCGCGTCCAGCATCCGCCGCAGCTGGGTGGGGACCAGCGAGACGTGGTCCGCCCCGCTCGTGGCGACCTCGCCGGGGGAGAAACGCGCGTGGACGATCGGCTCGGTGCCGCACAGCAGCGACCGGACGAGCACCTGCGCGCCCGAGATGTGCGACGGCGGCAGGCAGCACAACCAGCGGTCGCCCTCGCGGGCTCCGAGCCTGGCCAGCGAGGCGCGGGCCGAGGCGAGCAGCGCCTCGGCCGTCAGTTCGACCCCCTTCGGGGCGCCGGTGGAGCCGGAGGTCGCGATGATCAGCGCGGCGTCGGACGGCTCACCGTCCGGCTCGCGCCGCACGCCGTCGGCGGTGACGACGTGGGTGGGGCGCAGCGCCTCAAGCGTCGCCTCGAGCGCGGGTCGCGGCAGGTCGGGCGACAGCGGCAGCACGGCGGGGCCGTCGCCGGTCAGGGCCTGCCGTACGGCGTCGGACAGAGCGGGCCCCGGAGGCAGGACGAGGGCGTGCACGGGTCGCTGTCTTGGGCGGTGTCCTGGACGGCTGAGCACGGTCGTAAGGTTAGTCCCGGCGCCTGATTGAGGACGACGCCTGGTTGGTGACGACGCCTGGTTGATGACGATAGGAGCGGGTGTGACGAGCGGGGTCGACTGGAAGCGGTCGGGCGAGTACGAGGACATCATCTACGAGACCGCGGAGGGGATGGCGAAGATCACCATCAACCGCCCCGAGCGGCACAACGCCTTCCGGCCCACGACCTTGTTCGAGCTCCGCGAGGCCTTCAACCGGGCTCAGGAGGACACCGAGGTCGGTGTGATCATCTTCACCGGAGCCGGGGACAGGGCGTTCTGCTCCGGCGGCGACCAGAAGATCCGCGGCGACGACGGCTACGTGGACGACAAGACCCACGGCATCGGCCGGCTCAACGTCCTGGACCTGCAGGTGCAGATCCGCCGCTGCCCCAAGCCGGTCATCGCCATGGTGGCGGGCTACGCCATCGGCGGCGGCCACGTGCTGCACGTCTGCTGCGACCTGACGATCGCCGCCGACAACGCGAAGTTCGGCCAGACCGGCCCCAAGGTGGGCTCGTTCGACGGGGGATACGGCTCCTGGCTGCTCGCCGAGACCGTCGGCCTCAAGCGGGCCCGCGAGATCTGGTACCTGTGCCGTCAGTACGACGCCCAGACCGCGCTCCAGTGGGGCCTGGTCAACGCGGTGGTGCCGTTGGAGCGCCTGGAGGAGGAGACCGTCCAGTGGGCCCGCGAGCTGCTGGAGAAGTCGCCTCTCGCGCTGCGCATGCTCAAGGGCGCGCTCAACGCGGTGACCGACGGCGCGGCCGGCATGCAGCAGTTCGCCGGCGACGCGACGCTCATCTACTACATGAGCGAGGAGGCCCAGGAGGGCCGCGACGCGTTCAAGGAGAAGCGCAAGCCGGACTTCTCGAAGTTCCCCCGCCGCCCGTAGAGGGCCGCGCGATGACGGGGGCCTCTCCGTTTTGCCGTACGCTTGCGGCTCCGAGAACGGGAGGAGACGGGCGGGTGGACAGGAACCGGGCCGGCCGGGGCGTTCTGGGGGCGCGGCAGTGAACCCGGCGACCGCTCTTTCGACCGTCCTGATCGACGAACTGGTGCGCTGCGGGGTCACCGACGTGGTGCTCGCCCCGGGCTCCCGGTCCGCGCCGCTGGCGCTCGCCGCGCACGCCGAGTCGCGGGTGCGGCTGCACGTGCGCTTCGACGAGCGTTCGGCCTCGTACCTCGCGCTCGGCCTGGCCAAGCGGTCCGAGCGGCCGGTGGCCCTGATCTGCACCTCGGGCACGGCGGCGGCCAACTTCCACCCCGCCGTGATCGAGGCGTCCGAGTCGGGCGTTCCGCTGCTCCTGCTGACCGCCGACCGGCCGCCCGAGCTGCGCGGCACCGGTGCCAACCAGACGATCGACCAGGTCAAGCTGTACGGCTCGGCCGTGCGCTGGTTCGCCGAGGTCGGGGTGCCCGAGGAGCGGCCGGGCCAGGTGGCCTACTGGCGGTCGCTGGTGTGCCGGGCCTGCCAGCGCGCCGCCGGGCCGCCGGACCCCGGGCCCGTCCACCTCAACGTGGCCTTCCGCGAGCCGCTGATCCCCGACGGCGACGCGAGCTGGTGCGAGCCGCTGGACGGCGGCGCCTCCGGCGCGTGGTTCCGGGCACGGGTTGCGCCGCCCTCCGCCGCCCTGCACATCCCGCCGACCCGGCGCGGAGTGCTGGTCGTCGGCGACGGCGCCGTCAACGTGCGGCGATACGTCGCGGCCGCCGGCATGGCGGGCTGGCCCGTGCTGTCGGAGCCCAACGGCGGCGGCCGGTACGGCGACCACGCCGTCTCGACCTACCACTTCCTCCTCGGCGACCAGGAGTGGGCCGACGCCCACCGGCCCGACGTCGTGGTCACCCTCGGCCGCCCCGGACTGTCACGCCCCCTGCTGTCGTGGCTGCGCCGGGCCGACGAGCACATCGTGGTCGCCCCCGACCTGACCCGGTGGCCCGACCCGACCCGCTCGGCGACGCAGGTGGCCCAGGCCGTGGAGATCCCGATCGCGGCCGGAGGGGACGCCTGGCTGCGCGCCTGGCGGCACGCCGACCACGTGGCCCGCGAGGCGATCGACGACGTTCTCGACTCCTCCGGGCTGACCGAGCCGCGGCTGGCCAGGGACCTCGCCGAGGTGGTGCCCAACGGCTCGCTGCTGTTCTGCGGGTCCTCCATGCCGATCCGCGACCTCGACCAGGCCATGCGCCCCCGGCGGGGGCTGCGGCTGATGGCCAACCGGGGCGCGTCGGGCATCGACGGCCTGGTCTCCGCCGCCGTCGGGGCGGCGCTCGCCCACAACGGCCCGGCGTACGCGCTGATCGGCGACCTCACGCTGCTGCACGACCAGAACGGACTGATTCTCGGGCCGCGCGAGCCCCGGCCCGACCTGTGCCTGATGGTGGTGAACAACGACGGCGGGGGGATCTTCTCCCTGCTGCCGCAGGCCGCGCTGGAGGACCCGTTCGAGCGGGTCTTCGGCACGCCCCACGGGGTGGACATCGGCTACCTGGCCGCCGCGAGCGGCCTGCCGTACACACTGGTCGAGGACCCGGAGGAGCTGTCCAGGGCGATCAAGGGGGACGGCCTGCGCATCGTGGAGGCGCGCACCGACCGGGTGAGCAACGCGGCCGTCCACGCCGCGATGCGCGAAGCCGTGCGCGCGGCGATGCGCGACTGACCGCCTCCCGGACGGGGGCGGGGCACGCCCGTCGTTCTCCCGGGTGACCCGCTCTGGTCCTTCCGGCGGATGGCTCACCCCCGGGGCGACGGCAGAATGGGTGCTGTTACCGCGTTGAGGGAGTGAGATGCACGTCGACGAGTGGCTGCAGACCATCCCGTCCGTCTGGGTCTACGTGCTCGTGGGCGCCGTCATCGGGCTGGAGAGTCTGGGCATCCCGCTCCCGGGTGAGATCGTGCTGGTGAGCGCCGCGCTGCTGTCGGCCAAAGGGGTCGTGGACCCCGTGGTCGTCGGGCTCTGCGCGAGCGGCGGCGCGATCGTGGGGGACTCCATCGGCTATCTGATCGGCCGCAAGGGCGGACGGCCGCTGTTCGACCGGCTGGGACGGCGCTTCCCCAAGCACTTCGGCCCCGCGCACATCGCCAAGGCGGAGCAGGTGTTCAACCGCCACGGCATGTGGGCGGTGTTCTTCGGCCGCTTCGTCGCCCTGCTGCGGATCCTCGCCGGTCCGCTGGCCGGCGCCCTGCACATGCCGTACTGGCGCTTTCTGGTCGCCAACGTCCTCGGTGGCGTCGCGTGGGCCGGCGGGACCACGGCCGCGATCTACTACCTGGGCGTGGTGGCCGACAAGTGGCTGAAGAACTTCTCCTGGGTGGGGCTGGCGGTCGCCGTCCTGGGCGGCCTGGGCACCACCGTGTGGCTCAAGCGCAAGGCCGCCAAGGCCGCGGGCGAGGAGGACACGGTGCCGGAGACCGTCAGCGCCTCCTGACGCGTCGTCCGTTTTCCGCCAGCCCTCCGGACGGCCGTACGGCCACGATGAGGGCATGACGTTCGACATCAGGGCCATCGCGCCCGACGTGCTTGACCAGCTCAGGAAGACCGACGACGCCGGGCGGCGGCCGCGCCGGATCGTCGAGGAGGAGGGCGGCAACCCGCTGCGCTGCTGCCTGCGCCGCTCCCGGCCTGGAGAGGCGATCCTGCTCGCGGCCTACGCGCCGCTGCGCCGCTGGGCGCTGGAGACCGGCGCCGACCCCGGGGCGTACGAGGAGGTCGGGCCGGTGTTCGTCCACGAGGAGCCGTGTGAGGGACCCGAGCCGGAAACAGGACCCGGCTATCCGGCCGCGATGGGCGGCCCGCGCCGGGTCTTCCGCACCTACCGCGCCGACGGCTCCATTCTGAACGGGCACCTCGTGGAGGGGCACCAGTCGGCCGACTCCGTCGCGGCGTCGATCCTGCTGGACGCCCTGCTGGAGGACCCGGAGACGGCGCTGGTCCACGTGCGGGCTGTGGAGTTCGGCTGTTTTCTGTTCGAGGTGCGGCGCGCTGTGCGGAGTCCTACTGCGAGCGATGCGCCGGTTTGGTGAGGTGGACTTGGTGGCGGCGGGAAAGGACGCCTGGCGTTCGGGCAACCACGAGGGAGAGGTCCACGAGTTCGCCGCCGGGGTGCTCAACGTCGCACCGGCGTCGAGGCGACCTCCGACTCGCTCTTCCAGATCGGCTCGATAACGAAGCTGTGGGCGGCGACGCAGATCATGCTGCTGGCCGAGCAGGGGCGGGTCACCGTCGACACGCCGGTGTGGAGACCGGCCGGGCCGGCGATGCGCAACCGTTGGTTGCGCAAATGCCGGCCTCCGGGATAGCCTCATGTGCAACCAAACGTTGCAGGAGGTTGACATGGAGTTCGGCACCATCGAGCGCGAGATCTACATCGAGTCGGCGCCGGAGATCGTCTTCGAGGTGGTGAGCAGTCCCGACCACCTCAAGGAGTGGTGGCCTGACGACGCCCGGTACGAGCCGGCGCCCGGGTCGGCGGGGGAGATCGTTTTCGGCGACCGCGACGCCGGCGGGGCGGTGGTGGCGTTCACCGTCGTCGACGTGCGGCCGCCGCGGACGTTCTCCTTCCGCTGGACGCACCCGGCCGGCGAGGTGGCGGCCGGGGGCAACTCACTGCTGGTCACCTTCGACCTGACCCCCTCGGGCGGCGGGACGCTGCTCAGGATGACCGAGTCCGGCTTCCGCGAGATGGGCTGGGAGGTCGCCGTCCTGGAGCAGCAGTACCGGGAGCACGTCACCGGCTGGGACTTCTACCTGCCGCGGCTGGCGCCGTACGTCGCGACGCTGCGGGTGCGGCCGTGAGCGCCACAACGGCCGAGAACGTCGACGACGACCTCTGGTCGGCGATCGGAGACCCGACCCGGCGACGGATGCTCGACCTGCTGCTCATCGAGGGCGACGGCACCGCGACCTCGCTGGCTCAGCGGCTCCCGGTCACCCGTCAGGCGGTGGCCAAGCACCTCGGCGTCCTCGACCGGGCCGGCCTGGTCCGGGGGACACCGGCGGGCAGGGAGAAGCGCTATCGGGTGGACGACGCCCAGCTCGCCCGCGCGGTGGCCCAGCTGTCGTCCGTAGGGGCGGCGTGGGACGCCCGGCTGCAGCGGATCAAGCGCATCGCCGAGGCGATCCAGCGCACCCAACAGGACTGACGAGACCGAGGAGAGCCGAGGATGGCAGACATTCTGCACAGGATCGGGGTCAAGACCCGGTCGCCGGAGAAGGTGTACGACGCGCTGACGACCGTCGAGGGCCTCGCCGGCTGGTGGACCGACGACACGAAGGGGAGCGGCGACGTCGGCGGCGTGCTCGAGTTCCGGTTCCCGCCCGGCGGCTTCGACATGGAGGTCGTCGAGCTGCGTCCGTCCGAACGGGTGGCGTGGCGGGTGGCCGACGGCCCCGAGGAGTGGATCGGGACGACGATCGACTGGGATCTCCGCCAGGACGGCGACTACACGATCGTGCTGTTCAAGCACCAGGGCTGGAAGGAGCCCGTGGAGTTCATGCACCACTGCAGCACCAAGTGGGCCACGTTCCTGATGAGCCTGAAGTCCCTGGTGGAGACCGGCGAGGGCGCGCCGGCCCCCCGGGACGTGCAGATCAGCGACTGGCACTGAGCCGTCGCAGGCGGGCCGGCCGGCCGCCGTCGTCTAGCCCCCTGACGGCGTCCGGCGGGATCTCCACCGGGGACGGCTCACGCCGTACGGCGGCGAGCACGGGCGATGAGGTTAGGCACCAGACGGCGAGCACCCGGTCGGACTCGTCCCCGGCGTTGATCGCGTCGCCCATGCTGCCGTAGAAGGCCGACAGGTATTCCTCGGGTCGGGCCCCGAGCTTGGCGAGGTTGAAGTGGGCGTTGCGGCGCACCAGCGGATCGTACGTCCAGGTGATCGTCTCCAGGCAGCGGTCGAGCGCCCACTGCCGCTGGTGCAGCTTCAGTGCGAAGCCGACGCCCCGCCCGGTGAGGGTCACGGTGATGTGAGAGTGCAGCGTCCGCCGCGGCGGGGCCGCGACGAACCCGACCGACGCGCCGACCAACCGGTCGTCCAGGTAGGCCCCCGCCGCATAGTTTCCGGCGTGCGACAGCGCACGCAGCATCTCCACCGTGACCGGCGCACCGCCGGGATCCGGCCGTCAGATGCCGCAGAACAGGCGGCAGACCTCCTCGAACTCCTCGATGCCGTGCAACTCGCGCAGACATGGCTCCCGCAGGTCCGGTTTGTCAGGGCCGCGCGCTCGCCTCCAGCACGAAGGCGGCGGCGCGACCGCGCGCCGACTCCTCGACCAGGGCGCGGGAGGACGGCGACCCGACCTCCTCGTCCCCGGTGACCAGCACGCACACGCCGTCGGGGGAGGGCAGCGCGGCCAGCGTGGAACATCTGCACCAGCCCGGCCTTCATGTCGAACACGCCGGGCCTCCGCGCGATGCCGCCGCCGACGGACCACGGCCGCGTGCGCAGGGACCCGATCGGCCAGACCGTGTCGTGGTGACCGAGCAGCAGCCGCGCGGCTCGCCGAAGCTCCACCGCAGGTGCGTCACCCCGTCGACCACGATCGACTCGGGAGACGCGCCGAGCAGGCGGCGCCCCTGGTCGGCGACCACGGCGGCGCTGCGGGCCACCGCCTCGTGGTCGGCGGAGAACAACTCGCAGCAGACGAGCTCCTCCAGGTCGGCCAGCATGGCGGAGAGGTTCACAACGGCCTGCCCAGCTCGGCCAGGAACAGCCGCCGCACGTTGCCGCCGAGGATCTTCAGCATCTCGTCGCCGGACCGGCCGCGCCGCAGCAGGGCCTCGGTGCCCAGGGGCAGCCCGCGTGGCCCGTCCAGCCCGGGAAGAAGTTGACGCAGACGACCCCGCCGGTGGCGGCGACGCCGCGGATCTGGTCGTCGGTGAGGTTGCGGTGGTGGTCGCGCAGGGCGCGGGCGGACGAGTGCGTCGCCATCACCGGGCGGGTGGCCAGCTCCAGCACGTGCTCGACCCCGCGTGCGCCCAGGTGGGAGACATCGAAGATCATGCCGAGCCGCTCCATCTCGCGTACGGCCGCCACCTCGGCGTGGGTCAGCCGGCCACCGGTGGCGTCCTCGCCGCTGCCGTCCGCCAGCGGCGTGCGCCCCCAGTGGGCGATCGAGGCGACCCGTACGCCGAGCCGGTGCAGGGTGGGCAGCAGTTCGACCGATGGGGGTGCTGGTGGAGTTCGCCTGACACCTCGCAGAGGGTACGGCAGGGAGGGAACGGGATAGTTCATCGGGTCTCACCAAAGAACGGTGTGATGTTCGTCCGCGTGCACGAAGACCCGACATTACTTTGTAAAGGCGGTGTGCTGAATAAGCTGATCCCGTGGCAGCGCCGTACCGAACCATCAGGGACATTGTCGAGCACGAGATCGAGATCCGCCGTTCGCGTTTCATCTGCGCGCTCGCCCCTGCGGCCACGGAGGAGGCCGCGCGGGAGTTCGTCGCCGAGCGCAGGCGGCTCTACGCCGACGCGACCCACAACTGCTCGGCGTACGTCGTGGGGGAGAGCGTGCGCAGGGCGGACGACGACGGGGAGCCCGGCGGCACGGCCGGCACGCCGATGCTGGAGATGCTCACCCGGCGCGGCTTCGCCGATGTGGCCGCGGTGGTCACCCGCTACTTCGGCGGGGTGCTGCTTGGCGCGGGCGGCCTCGCGCGGGCGTACGGCGGCGCGGTGGGGGAGACGCTCGACCGGGCGGAGGTGGTCGAGATGGTCCCCGCGGCGGTCGTGACCGTGTCGGTCGGCCACGCCCAGGCCGGGAGGCTGGAAAGCGACCTGCGCGCCTCGCCGTACGCGTTACGCGGGGTGGACTACGGCGCGCGGGTCGCCTTCGAGGTGGCGGTGGCCGAGGACCGGCTGCCCGTCTTCGAGGAGTGGATCGCGGCGGTCACCGCCGGGCGGGCCGTGACCGCGCTCGACGGCACCGTTCACCTCGCTCGCTGACGCGAGTCCCACCTCGCTCGCCGATGTGAGTCCCACCTCGGCCGTTGTGACGGGGAGACGCGCGTCACCCTTCCAGGGCGTACCGCATCACGCGAAGCTTGGCCTGCGCCTCGGCGAGCTCGGCGGCGGGGTCCGATTCGGCCATGATGCCGCAGCCGGCGAACAGCCGGGCGCGCCTGCCCGAGACGTACGCGCAGCGCAGCGCGATGCCCCACTCGCCGTCGCCGCGCGAGTCGATCCAGCCGACCGGCCCGGCGTAGCCCCCGCGGTCCATGCCCTCCAGCTCGCGGATGACGCCGATCGCGGCGCCGGTCGGCGTCCCGCCGACGGCGGCCGTGGGATGCATGGCCGCCACCACGTCGAGCACCGACGCGCCGTCGGACAGCCGCCCGGTGACCCGGCTGGCCAGATGCTGCACGTTGGACAGCACGAGGAGCTCGGGCTCGTCGGGGACGTTCAGCGTCGAGCACAGGGGGGCGAGGGCCTCCCGGACCGAGGCGACCGCGTAGGCGTGCTCGTGACGGTCCTTCTCCGAGGCGTACAGCGCGGCGCCGCGGGCGGCGTCGTCGGCCGGGCCGCCGCCCCGCGCCGTCGTGCCCGCGAGCACCAGCGACTCCACCGCCTGGCCGGTGTGCCGCACCAGCAGCTCCGGTGTCGCGCCGACCAGCCCGTCCACCGAGAACGTGTAGCACTCGGGGTAGCGCTCGGCCAGCCGGTCCAGCAGCACGCGGGGGTCGATGTCCCGCTCGGCGACGGCCGTCAGGTCGCGGGCGAGCACGACCTTGTCCAGCATGCCGTCCTTGATCCGCCGTACGGCTCGCGCGACCCGGTGCTCCCACTGGGCCGCCGTCAGCGAGCCGTCGGCGTACCGGATGCGGCCGGGCTCCCTCGGCGGGGAGAACAGGTCGAAGGCGCTGTCGCCGATCGTGGTGAGCCAGGCGCGGCCGTCCCGCCGGGCGAGCACCACGCGGGGGACGACCAGCACGGTCCCCGGGGCGTGGCCGTCGAAGGTGAAGGAGCCGAAGGCGACCGGTCCCGAGCCCGGCACGCCGACCTCGTCCTCGATGAGCGCCCCCGCGAACAGCGAGGAGAGCCAGCCGCGTGCCCAGTCGAACCGGCCGGGGCCGGCCGGCACCGCGGCCCGTGCCGCCTCCCCCCAGCCCACGAGTCCCTCACCGTGTCTGATCCAGGCGTACGGCGCGGCGTCGGGCAGACGCGCCAGCAGATCGTCAGGGTCGCTCACCGCGACCGTGCGAACCACGAGGGGCCGGATAAGAGCGACACTCACTCGACTCACTCTACGCAGGATCTGAACGTGTTCGACAACAGGCCCCCCTTGCGTTCGCGGGCCCCACCTGTCAAGCCGCGATAGGAACTTGGTCATGGAAGGGTCGCCTTCCCTGGTGGCGATAGAGCGCACCTCCACGCGATCCCTACCTTTGATCTCCCGGAGGTGCCCATGATCAAGAAGATCACGCCAGTCCTGGCCACGGCCGTCCTGCTCGTGCCGACCGGCGCCCACGCCCGTACGATGCCCGCCGTCATGGCGGCGCTGGGCGACTCGATCAGCGCAGGGTTCAACGCCTGCGGCTGGTACGTCGCCTGCACGTCCCGCTCCTGGTCCGCGGGCGACTCGCCGTCGGTGAACAGCCACTATCTCCGCCTGCTCACCATGGGGAGCGCGATCAAAGGGCACAACCTGAACTTCGCCGTCCCGGGGGCGACCAGCGCCGACCTGGCCGGGCAGGCGCGCAAGGCCGTCCAGGCCGGGGCCGGCTACGTCACCGTCCTGATCGGCGCGCAGGACGCCTGCGTGGGCTCCGAGAAGGAGATGACCCCCGTGACCGCGTTCCGGCGCAACATTGACGCGGCCTTCGACGTGCTGCGGCCCACCGGCGCGCGCGTCTACGTCGCGAGCATTCCGGATATCAAGCGCCTGTGGCGGGTCGGCAAGGCCAACGGATGGGCGCCCGTCTTCTGGGGGATCGGCCACATCTGCCAGTCGATGCTGGCCAACCCGAAGTCCACCGCGAAGAAGGACGAGGCCAGGCGCGACCGGGTGCGCGAGCGGGTGATGGACTACAACGAGCAGCTCGGGCAGGCATGCGAGAGCTACGGCCCGGCCTGCCACTACGACGGGGGCGCGGTCTTCTCCTACCCGTTCACCCTCAAGCAGGTGAGCGGGTGGGACTACTTCCACCCCAACGCCGACGGGCAGAAGGCCCTCGCCAAGATAACCTTCGACGCGGGCTTCTTCGCCGACGTGGAGCCCTGATCGCGTTCACTCAGCCCGCGCGGCGGAGGCGGCCGAGGGTCTGCTCCAGTTCCTCCTGCAGCACGCGGCCCGCGCCGTCGGCGTCACCGCGCTCGACGGCGCCGACGAACGCCGCGTGGGTGTGGTCTCCCGGGTTCGGGTCGCCCGCCCGCAGGTCGAGCAGGTCCACCAGGGCGACCAGACCCTCGCGCAGCCGGGGGACGAACTCGGCGAACAGGTCGGTCAGCACCGGGTTGTGCGCGGCCGCGACGACGGCCGCGTGCAGAGCGATGTCGGCGTCGACGAAGGCGGCGTCACTTTCCCGCGCGGCGGCCCGCCGCGCCTCCAGCGCCGCGTGCAGCGCCGTCACGTCGTCCGGCGTACGGCGCCGCGCCGCCAGCCGGGCGGCCTGCACCTCGACCAGCATCCGCACCTCGTAGACGTCGGCCACGGCGGCACGGCGCAGGCGGGCCGTCCAGTCCTCAGCAGGACTGGTGGCGATGACGAAGACCCCGGCGCCCTGCCGCGCCTGCACCAGCCCGGCTCCGGCCAGTGCGCGCAGGGCCTCGCGGACGGTGGAACGGCCCACGCCCAGGGTCGTGGCCAGGGTCGTCTCGCCGGGCAACCGGGTGCCGACCGGCCAGCGGCCCTCCGCGATCTGCTCGCGCAGGCTCTCGACGGCCTGGTCGACCAGAGGGCTGCGACGGAGTGCGCCGAGCGCCATGGATTTTCACCTCTCAGGTTGTCAGATCTCAGGTTGTCTGAGGAGTTGTTCTGTGGTTAGTCTAACCGCCATGTCGCCGCGCTGGTCCTTCGGCCGTATCTCCGGCCTGCTTCTCAGTCGCCGCGGCGGGGTTTGACCCGAGACCGGCGCCCCGCCGCGGAGTGCCGTTCCGCCGGTCGCCGGCAGTCCGACCAAAGGACCATCTCCGTGACCACCGTCTTCCCCACGATTCGCACCCCGCGAGGCGCGGTGCCCGCCGATGCTCCCGCCTGGAATCCCCAGCGGGGCAGCGAGATGCCGTCTCACCGCTACCGGCCCGCCCACGAGCGGGTCGAGATTCCCGAGATCCGGCGCGCCTGGCCCGGGCGCAGGATCGAGCGGGCCCCCCTGTGGGTGCCCGTGGACCTGCGCGACGGCAACCAGGCGCTGGCCGAGCCGATGGACACGCCGCGCAAGCGCCGCATGTTCGACCTCCTCGTCGCGATGGGGTTCAAGGAGATCGAGGTCGGCTACCCGTCGTCGAGCCGGACCGACTTCGACTTCGTCCGTCACCTGGCCACAGGCGGCGCGGTGCCGGACGACGTGACCCCCGTGGTGTTCACGGCGGCCCGCCGCGACCTCATCGAGCAGACCTTCGCCTCCATCCAGGGCATGCCGCGCGCGGTGGTGCACCTGTACACCGCGACCGCGCCGGTCTGGCGCGACGTCGTGCTCGGACAGGACCGGGCCGGGCTGCACGCGCTCATCCGGGAGGCCGCCGGGCACATCGCGCGGCTCGCCGACGCCATGCCGGCAACGGCGCTGCGGTTCGAGTTCTCCCCTGAGGTGTTCAACTGCACCGAGCCCGACTTCATCCTGGAGGTCTGCAACGGCCTCACCCGGTTGTGGGACGCCTCGCCCGACCGGCCGGTGATCCACAATCTGCCCGCCACCGTCGAGATCGCCACGCCGAACCTGTACGCCGACCAGATCGAGTACATGCACCGCCACCTCGAACGGCGTGACGCGGTCATCCTCTCGGTCCACCCGCACAACGACAGGGGCACGGGGGTGGCCTGCGCGGAGCTCGCCGTACTGGCCGGGGCGCAGCGCGTCGAGGGCTGCCTGTTCGGCAACGGCGAGCGCACCGGGAACGTCGACCTCGTCACCCTCGCGCTCAACCTGTACGCGCAGGGCGTCGACCCGATGGTGGACTTCTCCGACATCGACGTCATCCGGCGGACCGTCGAGGAGTGCAACCGCCTGCCGGTCCACGTACGGCATCCGTACGGCGGAGACCTGGTCTACACGGCCTTCTCCGGGACCCACCAGGACGCGATCAGCAAGGGCCTCGCCCACCACGAGCGCGCGGCGGCCGAGCGGGGCGTGCCGGTGGGGGAGGCGCCCTGGTCGGTGCCCTACCTGCCGATCGACCCGGCCGACGTCGGCCGCACGTACGAGGCAGTCATCCGGGTCAACAGCCAGTCGGGCAAGGGCGGCATCGCCCACCTCCTCCAGGCGCACCACGGGCTCGACCTGCCGAAGGCGCTGCGCGCGGAGTTCTCCCGCGTCGTGCAGGAGGCGACGGACCGCAGCGGGCGGGAGGCCACGCCTGAGGACCTGCTCCGGTTGTTCCGCGCCGCTTACATGGCGCAGGACGGGCCGGTCACGCTGGGCGAGGGCGAGGGCGAGGGCGAGGGCGAGGGCGCCGGACCGGCGGCGGCCCTCGCCGCCGCGCTGGAGGCGTCCGGAATCGCGGTGGAGGTGCTCTGGCAGGGCGGGCATCCGGCGGAGGGCGGCGCCGTCGCCTACGCCCGGTGCCGCGTCGGCGACACGTCCGTCTGGGGGGCGGGCGAGGACACCGACGCCGCGTCGGCGTCCGCCCGGGCGGTGCTCGCCGCCGTCAACCGCGCCCTGGCCGGGCAGCGGGGCGACCGCTCGCAGGGGTGGCCGGGCGACGTCATGCCTTGATCAGGTACGCGTCGCGGCGGTGCCGTGCCGGTGCTGCGGGCCGAGCACGCGCAGCATGTCGAGCGCCTCGGTGCCGCCGGGCGGCGGGGTGAAGACCCGCAGCCGCTGGTCCGCGGCAGGTGTCGCCAGCACCTCGCAGTCGAACTCGATCCTGCCCAGCTCGGGATGCATGAGCCGGTACGGGTGTGACCTGCGCACCGCGACCTCGTGCCGGTCCCAGAGCGTCGCGAACTCGGCGCTGGCCGCGCGGAGCCGCGTGACAAGCGTGCGGGCCGCCGCGTCGTCCCCGCGGCGGGCGACCGCGGCGCGCAGGTCGGCGACCAGCTGCCGGGAGTGCTCCTCGTGCTCCTCGGCGGCGAAGTGGTTGCGCACGTCCGGCTCGGTGAACCAGCGCAGCACGATGTTGCGGTCCTCCTGGGCCACCGTGCACACGCACCCGAACAACGCCTGCGCCATGTCGTTCTGCGCCAGCACGTCGCCCAGATCGCTCAGGATCTGGACCGGAACGCCGTCCAGCCGGTCGAGGAGGTACAGCATGCCCGGCCGCAGGTACTCTCCGGCCCGCGCCCCCTCCGGCGGGCGGTGCCCGGCGAGCAGGTAGAGGTGGTCGCGCTCGTCGGCGGTCAGCCGCAGCGCGTGCGTCAGCGCGGACAGCACCTGAACCGAGGGCTGTGGGCTCCTGGCCTGTTCGAGCCGCATGTAATAGTCGGCCGACATCCCGGCGAGTGCCGCGACCTCCTCGCGGCGCAGTCCCGGCGTACGCCGCCTCGGCCCCTCGACCAGTCCGACGTCCCGTGGAGTCAGCCGCTCCCGGGACCGGCGCAGGAAATCGGCGAGGTCGTCGCGGTGAATCCCCATATCGCTAGTGATATCACCGTTCGTTCAGCACATCCTGGGACCGTCGATCCTAGGTAGACCGCTCCGTTCCTGGGCCTTCGCCGGCGAGGGCATAGTCGACGGCGTGGCCGTCCCAAGGCCTTGCCCCGACGAGGAAGAGCGGTGATCACGCGATGAAGGCGGTGCGGTTCCACGAGTACGGCGGCATCGATGTGCTGCGGGTGGAGGAGGTGGCGCGTCCGGTGCCCGGCCCCGGGCAGGTGCTGGTCGAGGTCCGCGCGGCCGGGATCCAGCCCGGCGAGGTGATGATCCGGAAGGGCGCGCGGCACGAGCGCTGGCCGGCGACGTTCCCCTCCGGGCAGGGCAGCGATCTGGCCGGTGTGGTGGTGGAGGCCGGTCCGCAGGTGCGTGGCGTCGCGGTGGGCGACGAGGTCCTCGGCTTCACGCACAACAGGGCGAGCCACGCGGAGTTCGTCGTGGCCGACGACGTGAATCTGACCCCGCGTCCGAAGGGGCTGCCCTGGGACGTGGCCGGGTCGTTGTACGTGGCCGGCACGACCGCGTACGCCACCGTGTTCGCGGTCGACCCCGGTCCGGCCGACACGGTCGTCGTGTCCGGTGCGGCGGGCGGCGTCGGGTCCCTTGCCGTGCAGCTCGCGCGGCGGCGCGGCGCCACGGTCATCGGGCTGGCGAGCGAGCCGAATCACGCCTGGTTGAAGGATCGCGGCGTCGTCCCGGTCGCGTACGGACAGGGCGTGGCCGAGCGGATCCGGCAGGCCTCCGGCGGGAACGTCGACGCCTTCATCGACACGTTCGGCGACGGCTACGTGGATCTGGCGGTGGAGCTGGGCGTACGGCCCGAGCGGATCGACACGATCCGCGACTGGCGGGCCGCGGCCAGGGTCGGCGCGCGGACCTGCGGAGAGGGCGCGGCGGCGTGCGCGGTCGTGCTCGGCGAGCTGGCCAGGCTCGCCGCGCGCGGGGAGCTCGAGGTGCCGATCGCCCGCGTCTACCCGCTGGAGCGGGTGCGGGACGCGTTCCGCGAGCTGGAACGGGGGCACACGCACGGCAAAATCGTGCTCCACCCCTAGGGAGGCCGGAACCGCCCGCGCCCTCAGATGGCCGCTACGCGCCGGCGAGCCGTCCGAGTGTGGCGGCGGCGCGTTCTCTGGCCGCCAGCACCACCGTGAGAGCAGTGTCGAGCTCGGCTGGATCGATGCCCTCGAAGACGGCATCTGTGACCTTGCGCGCATACGCGTACAGGGCCGTGAAGTGGTCCGCGCCGGCTTCGGTGAGTTCCGCTTCGACGGAGGCGCTTTCGGGTCGGTACGCGATGTGGCCCGCAGCAACGGCGCGCTCGAGCACCCGCATGGTGTCCGGCTCGGACAGGTCCAGTCCGCGGTCGAGTTCCTTCGCCACCTCGTCAAGGGGCAGTGGAGCGTCCGCCTCCCAGAGCAGGGTCAGGAGCATCCAGGTGGGGAAGTCCGAGTCGAAGTCCGCGAGGGCGCGGCGGTGCAGCTTGCCGATCAGGCGTGCGGTCTCGCCGAGCGCGCGGCCGAGGCTGGGACGTGATTCGGGGTTCACGGTCATCCGAGTCTCCTTGTTGCGTGGTGGCCAGTTATTGGTGCGACCAATGTTGGTGCCACCCACCATACATCGAATTGATGGCGTCACCAACGATCGGTTAGCCTGAGAGGGTGGACGGCACTACGCACCCGACACCCGCCCGGCTGCTCGCCCTGCCGAGTTGGGTGATCAATCAGGCCGCGATCGCGGCCAACCGGCTGACCGACCGAGCGCTGGCGGGCACGAGTTCCCGGCGCCAGTTCGCGATGCTGTCGGCCCTCGACGAGTTCGGCCCATCCAGCCAAGCCGATCTGGGCAGATGCACCGGAATCGATCGCAGCGATGTGGTGGCGGGGGTGAACGCGATGGTCAAGCAAGGATTTCTGCAGCAGCGTCCCGACCCGGCCGACGGCCGGCGCAACATCGTCACGCTCACCCCCGCGGGGAAAGATCATCTGGAGAGGCTCAGCGCCCTCATCGCCGGCGCCCAGAACGAACTACTGCACGCCCTCTCCCCTTCGGAATCAAAAATGGTCGTCGACCTGCTCAAACGCGTCCTCGACAGTGGCTGGCGCGCAGACGAACGCTAGCGTTCCCGGGAACGGTGGGCGCGGACCTTGTGGCGGTTGCCGCACCGCTCCATCGAGCACCAGCGCCTGCTGCCCGGGCGTGAGGTGTCGACGAAGATGAGCGCGCAGTTGTCCCCCGCGCACTCCCGCACGCGGTCCGCGTACGGGCCGGTGAACAGCTCGATCGCGTCTCTCGCGACGGTCGCGATCACCTGGCTCCCGGTCGCGGGGGCGACCCGGGATCGCAGCCCGTCCGCCGTCATCACGGGCGTCAGCGGTGGCGCCGCCGCCGCCCGGTTGACCGCGTCCACGTCCGCCGGTCTCGGCGTGCGGCCGTGGACGCGGTCGCCGGCCAGCCCCCACAGGGCGGTGCGCAGGGCTTTGGCGCGGGTGAGCTCGTCGGCCGTCGTGTCCACTTCCTCCAGGCCGAGCCGGGACACGGCGGCCCACCGGGCCAGATCGGCCGGCTCGTGCAGTGTCTCGTAGTGGGCGTAGACCCCCACGCCGCCGCTCACGAGGAACTCCAGGCAGAGGGCGCCCGGATCGAACCGGAAGGAGACCCCGTCACGCGGGTGTAGCGTCAGGCTCATGTAACCACTATAAAGGGTTACATGACTCTCGAATGGAAGCTCGTCGTCGACTGCGCCGACCCGCACGCGCAGGCCGCGTTCTGGGCCGAGGCACTGGGCTACGAGGTGGAGGACAACAGCGTGCTGGTCGGCCGGCTCCTGGCCGCCGGCGTCGTGGGAGAGGAGGCGGTGACCCCCGACCACGCGGCCTTCCGGACGCTGCGGGCGGTACGGCACCCGGACGACCCGGTCGATTCGGACAGCGGCACCGGGCTCGGCCGCCGAATTCTCTTCCAGGCGGTCCCCGAGCCGAAGGCCGGCAAGAACCGCCTGCACATCGACCTGCACGCGGGCCCCGAGCGCAGGGACGCCGAGGTGGACCGGCTCACGGCGCTCGGCGCCACCGTACTGCAGGTCGTCAGGGAGCCTGGGAGCCACCACGTGACCATGGCCGACCCCGAGGGCAACGAGTTCGACGTGCAGTGAGCCTCTACAGCCAGCCGTTGTGGCGGGCCAGGCGGGCGGCCTCGATCCGGTTCCTGGTGCCGGTCTTGCCGATGGCCGACGACAGGTAGTTGCGCACGGTGCTCTCCGACAGGTGGAGACGGGCCGAGATGTCGGAGATCGTGGAGCCGTCGGCCGCCGCGGCGAGGACGTCCCGCTCCCGGTCGGTCAGCGGGCTCGGGCCGGTGCTGAGCGCGGCCGCCGCGAGCGCGGGGTCGATGACCCGCTCGCCGCGCAGCACGCGGCGGACGGCGTCGGCGAGATCCTCCACCGGGCCGTCCTTGACCAGGAACCCGCGCGCCCCCGCTTCCATGGCGCGGCGCAGGTAGCCGGGCCGCCCGAACGTCGTGAGGATGAGCACGGCGCAGCCGGGCAGGCGCTCACGCAGGTCGGCGGCGCTGTCCAGCCCGCCGCGGCCCGGCATCTCGATGTCCAGCAGGGCCACGTCGGGCCGGGTGCGCAGGGCGGTGTCCACCACCTCGTCGCCGTGGCCGACCTGGGCGACGACCTCGATGTCCTCCTCCAGGCCGAGGAGCAGGGCCAGCGCGCCGCGCATCATGCCCTGGTCCTCGGCCAGCAGCACCTTGATCACTGACCGTCCTCCTCCGCGTACGGCACGGCCACCCGGAGCAGGAAGCCGCCGACCGGCGGCGCCGTGGTCTCCACGGTGCCGGCGACGGCCTTCACCCGCTCACGCAGGCCGATCAGCCCGTTGCCGTGCCCGTGGGCCTTCTGCGGCGGGCCGTCGTCGCGGATCTCCAGCACCAGGACCCCGCCGTCGTCGCGCAGGCCGATCTCGCACGCCGACGCGCGGCTGTGCCGTACGACATTGGTCACGCCCTCGCGCACGGCCCAGCCGAGCAGGGCGTCGGCCTCGGGACCGGGCCGTACGGAGGAGGTGCGGATGGTCGCCTCGATGCCGGCGTCCGCGAGCGCGGCGCGGGCGGAGTCGAGTTCGGCGGCCAGGCCCCTGCCGCGGTAACCGGTGACGGCGGCCCGCACCTCGGTCAGCGCCTGCCGCCCGATCTGCTCGATGTCGGCCGCCTGCCCGGCCGACGCGTCCGCGTCCACCCGGGCCAGCCGGCGCACGGCCTCGGCCTTGACGACCATGATCGAAAGGGTGTGTCCGAGCAGGTCGTGCAGGTCGCGGGAGAAACGCAGCCGCTCCTCGGCCACTGCGGCCCGGGCCAGCTCCTCGCGGGTGGCCTTGAGCTCGTGGATGGCCTCCCACAGCCGGATGATGATCGCCGGAATGAGGCCCGCGGTGAACGTGCCCCAGATCATGGAGAGCACACCGGTGAGGTCGGCGTCGGCCCGTACGGCCACGACCAGAGCGGCGGCGCACTCGGCGAGCAGCACCACCGGCAGGATCTTGCCGCGCACGGTGGTCCCGGTGGCGACGGCCAGCATCATGATCAGGTAGAGCCAGTTGCCCTCGAACCCGGCGGCGGACGCCAGGACCACCACCGCGAGCAGCCCCAGCAGCGGCAGCGCACGCCGCCGGTCCGTGAAGGCGAAGTGCGTGGTGGCCACGTACAGCCCGGCGGCGGCCAGCGCGGCCGGCCATGCCAGCCAGAGGGGATGAGACCGGCCGTGTGCGATGTCCCACACGGGTGCCGCCGTCACGGCCGCCCACATGTACATGCCCTTGGCGTCGGGGCCGCGCTCGCCCTGCCGCAGCGGGTCGAGCCAGGTGTCGCGTTCTGTCGTCATCGGCAACGTCACACTAGCGGTCAGGCCCGGCGACCGGCGCGGCGGTAACCGTACACCGCGTAGACGCCGAAGACGAGCAGCCAGGCCGACAGGAGGACGACCTGACGGAGGCTGGGGACGTCGCCGAAGGCGATCCGCCAGGACAGGCCCGCGTAGCTGTTCGACGGCGTCCACTCGGCGATCGCCCGCAGCCAGGACGGGAAGTTCTCGACCGGCACCCACAGGCCGCCGAGGATCGACAGCGTCAGCATGGTCGCGATGTTGGCCATCGCCGCGGACTGACCCGACAGGCGGTAGCCGTTGCCGAGACCGAGCAGGGAGAAGGGCACGGTGCCCGCCCACAGGAGCGCGACGATCGCCAGCCACCGCTGCGGGGGGAGCGTGACGTGGTTGACCAGCACACCGGCCAGCAGCACCGCCGCGATGCTCGGCACGACGGCGACCGCTCCGGTGACGACCTTCCCGGCCACGACCTGGGCGGGGGTCAGCGGGGTGAGCCGCAACTGGCGCAGCCATCCCGCCGCGCGGTCCTCGGCGATGCCGCTGCCGTTGTTGAACGCGCCGCCGAGCGCGCCGTACGCCGCCATGCTCACCATCGTGTAGATCGCGGCGTCGTGCCGGTCGCCGGGGGCCAGGCCGAGGTTGGTGAAGACGAGGTACATGACGACCGGCATCACGATCGCGAAGATCACATAGCCGCCGTCACGCATGGACCTGGTCAGTTCGAGCCGTACGTATCCCCACATCACGCGTTCTCCTTCGCCGTGAGGGCCACGAAGGCGTCCTCCAGGCCGGCCGGGACGACCTCCAGGTCGCGGACGGCGCCCGCGCGGGCGAGGGCCATGACGGTGGCGTCGGAGTCGCCGCTGCGCAGGTGGACCCGGCCGCCCCTGATCTCCATGTGGCGCACGCCCGGCAGGGTAGCGAGCCAGGCGGACTCGCCGTCGGCGGTCACGCTCACCGTGGTCAGCGCCGCCGCCCGCTTGACCTCCGCGCTGGTGCCGTCGGCGATCACCCGGCCGTGGCCGAGCACGACGACGCGGTCGGCGTGCTCGTCGGCCTCGTCCAGATAGTGGGTGCTGAACAGGATGGTCATGCCCTGGCCGGCCAGCCCGCGCATGCCGCTCCAGAACTCGCGCCGGGCCGTCACGTCGAGCGCGGCGGTGGGCTCGTCGAGGACGATCAGGTCGGGGTCGCCGCACACCGCCATGGCGAACCGCACGCGCTGCGCCTGCCCGCCGGACAACCGGTCCACCCGGCGGTCGCGCAGGTCTTCGATCCGGGCGAGCGCGAGCACCCGGTCGAGGGGGAGGGGAGCGGCGTACGTCCCGGACACGAAGGTCAGCAACTCGCGGACCGTGACGCGGGGGATCAGGCCGCCCTCCTGCGGCATCGCGCCCGCCAGGCCCTGCCGTACGGCCTGCTCCGGGTCGAGCCCGAACAGCGCGGCCCGCCCGGAGTCGGGCGGCAGCAGTCCGAGCAGCAGCGCGATGGTGGTCGACTTGCCCGCGCCGTTGGGGCCGAGGAGGGCGACCGTCTGACCTCGGGGGATGGCGAGCGTGAGCCCGTCCACGGCCCGTACGGGGCCGAAGCGCTTGGTCGCCGAGGTCAGGGAGACGGCGTCGGCGGTTTTCGTGGTCATGGGGACGACGGTAGGCAGGCGACGCCGGCCCAGGTAGAGAGATCGATACGGCCCTGGGCGGGACAAATGTCCCGCCCAGGGAATCTACAATGTAAAGGCGTCGGCTTGTTACACCATTTCAGAAAGGAGCACGGCCAGGTCACCTGGACGGGAGAACATCGGCCAGTGACCGGTGGGCAGCTCACGCAATTCCCACTCCGGCCCGGCCAGCGGTGCGAACGCCGGGTGTCCGGTCGCGATCAGCTCCTTGACCTGCGTCAACGGGAACGAGCAGCTCACCAGGGTCTTCGGCAACGCGGCGAACGCGGCGGCGTCGTCTCCCAGGGCGAGGGGCTGCGTGATCGTGCCGAGCGGCTGGCCGGTGGCCCGGGAGGCAATCAGCGCACGCTCGGGCTCGCCCAGCCCCTCCAGGCTCGAACCCGACTCCTGCAGTTCGTCCCACGAGGGCATGGGGTAGCGCCAGCCGTCCACGACGCGCTTGTCGACGAACTCGCGCCCGGTGAGGTCGATCTGGGCCATGCCGTCCGGCACCGGGCCGCTCTCGACGTACACGACCCGGCTCACACGGCCGGCCGCGCGGGCGGCGGCTCCGGTGACCGCGGCGGCGCTCCCGCTGTGGCCGACGAGCACCACGTCGTTCAGGTCCTCGGCCTCGACGAGGCCGGAGATGTCGCGGATGTGGGTGTCGAGGTCGAGATCGGGGGAGGCGAGGTGGGCGCGGTCCGCGAGGCCGGTGAGGGTCAGGGGGTGGACCTCGTGCCCCATGCCGCGAAGGGCGGCGGTCACGTCCCGCCATGCCCATGCGCCCAGCCAGAAACCCGGAACGAGTACGTATGTCGTCATGTTTCGACGCTAGAGCCGAATCAGGGCAGAATCGGTCCTGATATGTCGACCAATCGCGTTCTCGCCTTCCTGGAGCTGCTGCAGGCCAGGCCCGGGCTCACCGGTCCGGAGCTGGCCGAGCGCCTGGAGGTTGATGTGCGGAGCGTGCGCCGCTACGTGCGCAGGCTGGAGGACCTCGGCATTCCGGTGCAGGCCGAGCGGGGACGCTACGGCGGCTACCGGCTGATGCCGGGCTACCGGCTGCCGCCGCTCATGCTCACCGGAGACGAGGCCACCGCCGTGGTGCTCGGGCTGCTCGCGGGCCGCCGCGCGGGCCTGACGGTGGGCGAGGGGGCGGCGGAGAGCGCGCTCGCGAAGATCCAGCGCGTGCTGCCCGGCGCCCTGCGCGACCGGATCGGCGCCGTCGAGGACATGGTCGGGCTGACCACCCGCTCCGCCGCGACCTCCCGGCCGAGCGGCGCCACGTTGCTGACGCTGGCCGACGCGGCCCGGCGTCGTCTCCGCGTACGGCTGGCCTATCGGTCCTACCGGGGACAGGACAGCGAGCGGACGGTCGATCCCTACGGGCTGGTGTTCCACTCGGGCCGCTGGTATCTGACCGGCCACGACCACCGCAGGGGCGAGGTGCGGACGTTCCGGCTCGACCGGATCGGCCGGGCGGAGACGACGGAGGAGGAGTTTCCCGCCCCGGGGGAGTTCGACGCGGTCGCCCACGTCATGGAGTCGCTGGCCTCCGTGCCGTACCGGTACGAGGTCGAGGTGGTGCTGGCCACGACGATGGAGGAGGCCCGGCGGCGGATCCCGCCGACGGTGGCCGCGCTCGCCCCGGTCGACGGGAGCGCGGTTGACGGGAGCGCGGTGAACGGCGGCGCGGTGAACGGCGGCGTACGGATGACCGGCCGCGCGGAACGGCTGGACGGCATGGCGCAGGTGCTGGCGGGCCTCGGCGTGCCGTTCACCGTGGTCGGCCCGCCCGAGCTGCGCGAGGAGGTCCGGGCGCTCGCCCGTCGTCTGGAGGAGTGGACCGGTCAGGCCCCGAGGTGCTGACTGCCGATGACGGCGAGCAGGCGCAGCTTGTCGTGGCTCTCGGTGCCCGGCGTGGCCGTGTAGACGAGCAGCGCCTGCGACTGGTCGGGATCGAGCAGCGTCTGGCACTGCAGTTCCAGCACGCCGAGTTGGGAGTGCACGAGGCGCTTGTCGGCCGGGTGCCCCAGGCCGACCTCGTGCCTGTCCCAGAGCGCGGCGAACTCGGGGCTGCGGCCGAGGAGGTCGCGGGTGAGGGCGGCGGCGCGCGACCGGGGCCCCTCGCGCGTGGCGGCCTCGCGCAGCAGGGAGGTGAACACCCGTCCGTACAGTGGATGGTCGTCCTCCAGGTAGAGGCGTCGCTCGGCCGGGTCGGTGAACCACCGGTAGAAGACGCTGCGCACCATGCCGCTGAAGCCGGTCTGGTCGCCGAACAGGGCGACGGCGGCCGGGGTCTGCCGGAGCGTCTCGCCGAGTGCCGTGGTGACCAGGGCGGGGGTGTCGCAGAGCCGGTCGAGCACGCGCATGATCCCCGGGTTCACGTGGTCGCTCCGCAGCGCCCGTTGCGGTGCGCTGTGGCCGGCGAGAAGGAAGAGGTGGTCACGCTCGGCGAGGGTGAGGCGCAGGCCACGGGCGATCGCGGAGAGCATCTGCTCCGACGGCTGCGGTCCTCTCTGGCGTTCCAGACGGCTGTAGTAGTCGCTGGACATGCCGCAGAGGTCGGCCACCTCCTCGCGGCGGAGCCCGCTGGTGCGCCGGCGCGGCCCGCGGACCATCCCGACGTCCTCGGGCTGCAGGGCCTCCCTGCGCCTGCGCAGGAAATCCGCCAGTCCCTCGCGGTCCACCCTCGGCCTCCTCGCCTTCTCCCGTTCCCGCTCATCCTGTCGCGCCGGTCACCGCGTATCCACGGCCTGCCGATCCCCGGATAAGGAGGCCCCGGCTGCGTGAACCGTGGCTGCGTGAACCGTGGCTGCGTGAACCGTGGACATGTGGGCCGTGGCAGCCCGGCGCGCGACGCGGTCAACTGGGCGTGACAGCCCCCGCCAGGGGGCCGTGTCCCCTATGACCAGGAGCTTCCATCATGACCTCTCAGCGAATCGCCCTCATCACCGGCGGCAACCGGGGCCTCGGACGTGCCACGGCACTCGCCCTCGCCGAGCGCGGCGTCGACGTCGTCATCACCTATCGGGCCGGCAAGGACCAGGCCGAGGAGGTCGTCGAGTCCGTGACCGCGCTCGGCCGCACCGCGGTGGCGCTGTCACTGGACACCGCGGTGGTGGCGGGGTTCGGCGACTTCACGGACGAGTTGCGCCGCACCCTGCGCGAGCGGTGGCACCGGGACGACTTCGACTACCTCGTCAACAACGCCGGCATCGCGGTCACCGCGGCGTTCGCCGACACGACCGAGAGCGAGTTCGACGCCCTGATCGACGTGCATCTCAAGGGTGTCTTCTTCCTCACGCAGAAGCTGCTGCCCCTCATCGCGGACGGCGGCCGGATCGTCAACCTCTCGACCGGGCTGACCAGGTTCACGAGCGTGGGGCAGGCGGCGTACGCGTCGGTGAAGGGCGCGGTGGAGGTGCTGACGCGATACCTCGCCAAGGAGCTCGGGCCGCGCGGCATCACGGTCAACACCGTCGCCCCCGGACCGGTGGCCACCGACTTCGCGGGCGGCGTCATGCGGGACGACGAGGGGTTCCGCGCCATGCTCGCCTCGCAGACCGCGCTGGGACGGGTGGGGGAGCCCGCCGACGTCGGGGGCGCGATCGGCGCCCTGCTCGCCGACGGGAGCGGCTGGATCACCGGTCAGCGCGTCGAGGTCTCCGGCGGCATCCTCATGTGACCGTGGCGTTGCCAGTCGTCCTCGCTCGCCCCGTCCGGCCTGTACGCGAGCGGGGCGCCGGGCGGGAGAGCGCGGCGCCGGGCCACCAGGCCGGACAGCAGGTCCTCCCACCGCGCGCCGACGACGTCGAGGTCGTGGCGCGCGGCCGTCTTCAGTGCGTTGGCGCCCATCCGGCGGCGCAGGTCCTCGTCCTCGATGAGCGTGCAGATGGCGTCGGCCATCGCGTGGATCTTCTCCGGCTTCACCAGCAGCCCGTCGTGGCCGTGGCTGATCATCTCCTTGGGGCCGGTCGGGCAGTCGTAGCTGACGACGGGGACGCCCTTGCTCATCGCCTCGAGGATGGCCATCGGCATGCCCTCGTGACGGGAGCTCAGCACGAACATCGAGGCGTCCGCGAGGACGGCGCCGACGTCCTCGGCCGGGCCTTCGAGGAAGACCCGCTCGCAGAGACCGCGCTTGTCGATCGACGCCTGGAGCTTCTCCTGCCGGGGGCCGCCGCCGTAGATCCGCAGCGTCCAGTCCGGGTGCCGGGCCGCCACGTGCGCCCACGCGCGGATGAGCAGGTCGTAGCCCTTGCCCCAGGTCAGGCGGCCCACGGTGACGACGGTCTTCGCGGTGAGCGGCGAAAGGCCGCCGTTCAGGCGGGGCGTCGCGTTGGGCACCTGCGCCAGCACGGCCGGCCGGTCCACGCCCGCCTTCTCGAAGGACCGCTCGTAGGCGCGCAGGTCGGCCTGTGTGAGGGTGACGACCGCGTCGTGCCTGCCGTACCTGCGGATGATCTGCCTGCGCACCGCCGGCTGGTGGGAGGACAGGTTCCCGTGCTCCTGGGCGACCGTGATGATCTCCGGTGGTGCGAAGCGGGCGGCGATCAGGTTCAGGCCGGGCCGGGTCCCGATGAGGGCGCCCCCACGGCGGGAGCGAATGTAGCGGACGAGTTTGAGGTCGGTGCGCAGGGTGAACCAGTGGTAGGCGGCCTCGCCCTTCGGCACCAGCCTGCTCGGGAACCGCGACAGCAGGCCCTTGCGCCGGGGCAGCCGGTCGTCGAGGTAGCGAACACGCACTCCGGGAGGAACCTGGAAGAAGGGCTCCTCGCGTTCCCGTACGACGCTGACGATCTCGACATCATGAGTGCGCGCCAGTTGTCCGGCGAGGTTGAAGACCGTGCGGATCGTGCCGCCCATGCCGTTGGCGTGCAGCAGCAGGATGCGGATCTCGTGACCGTCGGGCGGCGGCGCCGACCGGGCACGCTGCCGGTCGCGGGCCTCCAGCGCCCGTACGACCACCCTGGCCGCTTTCCTTGCCACCCTGCGGTGAAGAGAAGGCACAGCCACGCCCCGTTCCGTGTCAGATGAAGATCCCCTTCCCTGTGACGTAACCGGCAGTTGCTTCGTTGTTGTGACCTAGGTCACAGCGTGCTTGGAAAGCTCATATATGGTCGTCCGTTTGCTGGGGACGTCCTCCAGATAGGCGGGCACGCGATGCACTGCGACCTGCTCGAACACGCCTTCAGGGAGATAGGAGCAGGCGCGGTCGGGCACGCCGATAAGGACATCGCCGCCGGCCCGGGACAGGAACGGGGTGACCCGCCGGGCCAGCGGTTCCTCGTAGTAGACGTCCCCGGCCAGCACGACCTGCGGGGACGGCGTCCCGTCGAGCAGGTCGCCACCGGCGATCCGCACCGCGACGCCGTTGGCGCGGGCGTTCACGGCGACGGCCGCCAGCGCGTACGGGTCGACGTCGTTGGCGACCACCAGGGCGGCTCCGGCCAGCGCCGCGGCGACCGCGACCAGCCCCGAGCCGCTGGCGAGGTCGAGGACGGTGCGGCCCCGCACAATCTCGGGGTGGTCGAGCACGTGGCGGGCCAGCGCCTGCCCGCCCGCCCAGGGGCAGGCCCAGAAGGGCAGCCGTCCGGCGCGCTCCCACAGCTCGTACACCCGGTCGTCCCCGCCCGCGTCCGGCACGGCGCCGGGCATGACCAGGCGCAGCCGTATCTCCGGCACGTACGGCACGGCCGCGAGCCTGGTGTGCGCGCGGACGAAGTCCTCGGCGTCGTGCTCCACGGCCGCCGATCGTATCCGCACGGACAACCGTCCGGAGCGGCCGGAGTTCTCGATGTCGCCGGCAGAAGCACCGGATCATCCGTGAGGGAGCGCCGGCGCCGCGTTCTCCAGGGCGTCGATGCTTCCGGACATGATCGTGCGGATGTGGTCGGTGATGTGCTGGAGCGGCCAGTCCCACCAGGCCAGCGCGAGAAGGCGCTCGATGTCCGCGTCGCCGTAGCGGCGGCGGATGAGCCTGGCGGGGTTGCCGCCGGCGATGCCGTAGTCGGGGACGTCGTCCACGACGACCGAGCCGGACGCGATGATCGCTCCGTGGCCGATGCGTACGCCCGGCATCACCATCGACCGGTATCCGAGCCAGACGTCGTTGCCCACCACCGTGTCGCCCCGTCCGGGCAGGCCCGTGATGAGGTCGAAGTGCTCCGCCCAGGACCCGCCCATGATCGGGAACGGGAACGTCGAAGGCCCGTCCATGCGATGGTTGGCGCCGTTCATGATGAACCGCACGCCTTCGCCCAGGGCACAGAACTTCCCGATGACCAGCTTCTCCGGCCCGTAGTGGTACAGCACGTTGCGAGTCTCGAACGCGGTCGGATCGTCCGGGTCGTCATAGTACGAGAACTCGCCGACCTCTATCAGCGGCGAGGCGATCAGCGGCTTCAGCAGCACCACCCGCGGTTGCCCGGGCATCGGATGCAGCACGGTCGGGTCGGGGGGCACGGCCGGCATCATGCGTCGTTTCCTTCCTGGCCAACGCTTCGAACGAGAGTCGATGGCGCCACTACTGCGACAGTTGGTGCGTTAAGATGCTGCCACGACGCCGTTCCCAGGAGCAACCGGACCACCAGCGATGACTCCTTCAGCACCACCACCGGAGGGCGCCAGGCCCGTGCCGCCGCCTCGGCGCCGCCCCGGCGGCCGTACCGCCCGAATCCGCAGGCAGGTGCTCGACGCGGTGCTCGCCGAGCTTGGGGAGCACGGTTATGACGGGCTCACCATGGACTCCGTCGCCGCCCGCTCGGGTGTGCACCGCGCGACGGTGTACCGGCGCTGGGGAGACGTCGGCGGCCTGCTCGCCGACGTCCTGGACGCGGCGGGCGACGACGCCTGGCAACCCCCGGACACCGGTTCCCTGGAGGGCGACCTGGCGGCACTGAACCGCGAGATCCATGACGCGCTCACCGCACAGCCGCCGATCGTGGCGGCCCTGATCGCCGCCTCGTTCCGCTCCGAGCAGGCCGACCACGCCCAACGGCGGCTCTGGGAGGACCGGTACGCCCGGTGCGAGGTCATCGTCCGCCGGGCCGTCGAGCGCGCCGAACTCCCGCTGGGCACGGACGCCCGGCGACTGCTCATCGCCGCCACCGCGCCCGTGTATCACCAGTTGGTGCTTCTCCGCACGCCGCCCGGCCCGGACCTGCCCGGCCAGGCGGCCAGAACCGCCGCTCTCGCCGCATCCGCCGGCGCCTTCGCCGTGCCGCCACCGGCCGGTGCTACCTGACCGCCCCGGCCCGGCCCGGGCCGGGGCCGAGCAGGAGCGGCCGCACCTACCGCTTTTCCCTACGGCCGCCCATCCCCGACGGCCGCTTACCGCCGACGGCCGCCTAAAGGAGCGTGAGCTGTTCGGGCGCCGCGGCCGGTGCGGGCGGGGGAGCCGGCCGCTCACCGGGCCGTTGCCCGGCACGAGTGCCGCGCGGGGCCGACCGGCCGATGCCGTGCTCGCGGGCGAGCGCGCGCACGGCCTGGCCGATCCGTTCCTGGTACGCCTTGGGGGCGTAGGCGCCCCGGCCGTACAGCTCCAGATAGCGGGGGACGAGCCGGGGGTGCTCGCGCGACAGCCAGGCCATGAACCACTCACGCGCGCCCGGCCGCAGGTGCAGCACGATAGGTGTGACGTGCGTCGCGCCGGTCTCGGCGATACGGCGCACCGTGGTCTCCAGCGCCCGCGGGGAGTCGCCGAGATACGGGAGGATCGGCGCCATGAGCACGCCGCACGGGATGCCGTGCTCGTTCAGGGTGGCGCACACCTCCAGCCGTTTGCGTGGCGAGGGGGTGCCCGGCTCGACGGTCCGCCACAGCGACTCGTCGGTGAACCCGATCGAGACGGCCGTGCTGACGTCGGTCACCTCCGCCGCCTCGGCGAGCAGCGCGAGATCGCGCAGGATCAGTGAGCCCTTGGTGAGGATCGAGAACGGGTTGCGGGCGTCCCGCAGGGCCGTGAGGATGCCCGGCATCAGCCGATAGCGGCCCTCGGCCCGCTGGTAGCAGTCGACGTTGGTCCCCATCGCGACGGGGTGCCCGCCCCACTGGGGCGCCGCCAGTTCCCTGCGTACGAGGTCGGGGGCGTTGACCTTCACGACGATCTTCGAGTCGAAGTCCCGCCCGGAGTCCAGGTCGAGGTATTCGTGCGTCCTGCGGGCGAAGCAGTACGTGCACGCGTGGGTGCAGCCGCGGTAGGGGTTGATCGTCCACTCGAACGGAACCCGGCTGGCCGACGGGACCCGGTTGATGATCGACCGTGCGTGGATCTCGTAGAAGGTGACGCCCCGGAACTCCGGGGTGTCGAAGGTGCGGGCCACGGCCGATCGGGCGAACAGGGGAGTCGTCTCTCCCTGCCCGCCTTCCCCCGTTTCGAGCCGCAGCCCGTCCCACCGCACCCTCCGATTAGAACAGAGGTTCGATGGAGATCGCAACATGCAACGCGTCGTAAATCGCGGCCCTGGAAACGGCTAACGATCTTCATCGTTGGGGAGAACGTCGGCACATACCTTGCGTTCTGGGAGAGTTGCGCGATGGCCTGGTCGCAGGACGAAGAGCGGATGCTGGCGATGATCGAGCGGCACCTCACCGACGAGGATCCGAAGCTCGCGGCCAGGCTCGAGTCGTTCAACCACCGTGCGGAGCGCGGGCGGCAGGGAAAGGGGGCGGGCCGCCGCCTGCCGGGCCGCTCCACCGTGATCATCGCGGTCAGCTGGCTGCTCATCGCCACGTTGATCGCGACCCTGCTCGTTATGGCCCTGCGGCACGACGCCGCCGCTCTTCCGGTGTAGCGACCGGCCTCAGGACAGGGACTTGAGGAAGTGCGCGGCGACCGGGGCGGCCACCCCGCCGCCCATGCCGCCGGCCTCCACGACGACGGCGAAGGCCAGGTCGCCGCGGAAACCCATGAACCAGGCGTGCGAGTCGAGTTTCGGCCCGGTGCCGAACTCGGCGGTCCCGGTCTTGCCCGCCGTGCCCGCGGGCAGTCCTGCGGCGTGGGCGGTGCCCTTGGTGACGACGGCCCGCATCATCGACCGCAGGCTCGCGACGACCTCACCCGGCAGCTTCTTGGGGCCGGCCTTCTGCTCCAGCGAGGGCACCAGCGTGGGTGGCCGCCAGGAGCCGTCGGCCACCGCCGCGGCCACGTTCGCGATCACCAGCGGGCTCGCGGTGATCCTGGCCTGCCCGAACGACTCCGCGGCCAGTTCGGCGTCGCTGGTGGCCTTCGGCATGCTGCCGGGGGTCGCCGGGACGCCGATGCGCAGCGGCTGGTTGAAACCCAGGTCCGTCGCCAGGTCGTACAGCTTGCGCGCGCCCAGCTTCTGGGCGGCGAGCGGGGCGAACGTCGTGTTGCACGAGTGGGCGTAGGAGTCGAGGAACGACAGCGACCCGAACGCCTCGTGGTCGGAGTTGCGGATCTTCAGCCCGCCGACGACCGCCTCCTCTGGGCAGGTCACCCGGCTCGCCGGGGTCAGCCCCTCGGCCAGCAGTCCGGCGGCCGTGATCGTTTTGAACGTGGATCCCGGGGCGTACTTGCCGTCCAGCGCGCGGTTGAAGCCGCCCTTGTTGTTCACGACGGCGAGGATCTCGCCCGTCGAGGGTTTGACGGCGACGAGCGAGGTGGGCTTGTCCAGGTCGCGCACCGCGTCGGCGGCGGCCTTCTGCACCTTCAGGTCGAGGCTGGTACGGAGGTCCTTGCCGGGGGAGCCCTTGACGGTGTGCAGGGTCTTGCGGCTCTCGCCGACCACCTGGATCTCCGTGGTGGGGGTGCCGGCGAGCTGCTTCTGGAACGTCTCCTGCAGGCCGCCGCGGCCCACGGCGTCGCCCTTCTTGTAGGCGGTGCCCAGCTTCTCGACGTCCTTGTCCGTCGCCTTGTCCAGGAAGCCGACGAGCTGCTGCACCGAGCCGCCCACGTCGCCGCCGTCGATGCGCTCGCCGTTGGCGTCGGTGACGGCCGCCCGCTGCGGCCACGACGTCCTCAACGCCAGGTGGTTGGTCCCGTCGAGCGCGGGATGAACCGCGGACGGCGACCAGTCGACCTTCCAGTAGTGGTCCTTGACCACGAGCGCGAGCGAGCCCTTGTAGGTCCAGTCGCCGACGTTCTTCACCGTGGCGGTGGCGGTGTAGGAGGCGGTCGCCCGGTCGTCCTTCTCCGCGCCGGCCCGTACGTCGCGGACGGCGACCTTCGTCACCGCGAGGTTCTTGGTGAGCTCGGCGTACGCCGCGTCGAAGCCGGCGGCGGGTGAGGCGAGCTCGGCCTTCATCGCCGCGAGGTCGCCTCTCGACCAGGCCGCGGTGAACCGCGCCGCCGTCTCCTGCGGCGTGCCGCGCGTGTGCAGCACGTAGTAGGCGCCGCCGGCGGCCGTCCCGGCCAGCACGACGGCCACGGCGGCCGAGATCGCGACGGTACGTCCTCGCGGCACGCGCACCCCCAATGACGGCCCTGTGGTCGGGTTCAGAGCCTAGCGGGGCCGACTGGCATTTACACTCCGGCTTCGCCGGCGCCCTTGACGCTGGCGGCGTACCGGGGAACGTACTCCTGGCCGGACAGGCGCTGGATCGCGACCATGACCTCGTCGGCCACCCTCCGCCGGTCCCTGGCGCTGCCCGCGTCGCCGGTGAAGGTCATCGGCTCGCCGAACCGCACGCCGATGCTGTGCAGGCGCGGCACCGAGGTGCCGGGCGGCAGCACCTTCTGGGTGCCGAGCATGGCGACGGGCACGACCGGGGCGCCGGTGGTGAGTGTGAGCCAGGCCACGCCGACCTTCCCCCGGTACAGCCGGCCGTCGGGGGAGCGGGTGCCCTCGGGATAGATGCCGAACAACTCGCCCGCCTTCAGGACCTCCACCGCGGCGTCCAGCATGTCCTGGGCGGCGGAGACGTTCTCCCGGTCGATCTCCATCGCTCCCATCGCGCGCATCCAGGCCGCGGCGACGGGGTTGCCGGTGAAGTACTCCTTCTTGGCCACGAACCGCACCATGCGCGGCACCAGGGCCGGCATGAAGAACGAGTCGAGCACGGACAGGTGGTTGGAGGCGATGATCGCGGGCCCGTGCGTGGGGACGTTCTCGCGTCCCTCCATCCGCGGCCGCCACAGCGCGTGCATGACGGGAACGCTGACGAGCTTCAGGGCGGGGTAGAGCACGGCCTCTCCTTCTCCGGTCCGACGGACATACCCTAGGCCGCCCGGACCCCTGTTCAGGTGTAGGCCCCCTGCAACACACCGCCTGATGTTTTGTACGGCTTCACCAACACTTCTTTGCGCCCAGGCGAGGTCGGAACCCCCTGGCGGTGTGGGGCCGAGCCTGGGGAAAAGACACGGCGCCCCGCGAGAACGAGTCTCGCGGGGCGCCCACGTCGAGGGCCGATGTGGCGGTCGCCTCCTCGGCGAGATGCACAACACGGCTCCAGCCGAACGGTATTCCGTGAAGGCGGTGATTGCGGCCCGGGGGACACAAACCACATCGGCCATGGATGACTCTAGCCGACTTTCGCCTCTGCTTTCTCCCGCCCCCCGTATCGGTGTCCGTCATCAGCGGCCAAAGCCCGCGTGCACTATCGTCGCCGGGTGGCGCATCTGATCAGAACTGAGCGGCTCGTGCTGCGGCGCTGGCGCGAGGAGGACAAGGAGCCTTTCGCCGTCCTGAACGCCGATCCGGTCGTCATGGAGCACTTCCCGGCCACGCTCTCCCGGGAGGAGAGCGACGCTCTGGCCGAGCGCGTCGAGGTCGCGTTCGGCGAGCGCGGGTTCGGCTTGTGGGCGGTCGAGGCGGACGGGGAGTTCATCGGCTTCACCGGGCTGTCGGTTCCGAGGTTCACCGCCCACTTCACCCCGTGTGTGGAGATCGGCTGGCGGCTCGCCCGGTCCGCCTGGGGGCGGGGATATGCCACGGAGGCGGCGCGGGCGTCGCTGGAGGACGGGTTCGGCCGGGTCGGTCTGACCGAGGTCGTCTCGTTCACGGCGGTGCCGAACGTCCGCTCGCAGGCGGTCATGCGGCGGCTGGGGATGACCCACGATCCCGCCGAGGACTTCGACCACCCGGTGCTCTCCGAGGGTCACCCGCTGCGCCGCCACGTTCTGTATCGGATCCGGAGGCGGAAGTGAGCGGCATGCGGTTGCTGGTGCTGGGCGGCACGACGTTCGTCGGCCGGTGGGTGGTCACGGCGGCCGTGGAGCGCGGCTGGCACGTCACCACGTTCACCCGCGGGCTGGTCGGCTGGGCCCACCCCGGGGCCGAGGCGGTGATCGGCGACCGGCTGCGCCCGGCCGGCCTGGCCCCGCTCGCCGAGACCCGGTGGGACGCCGTGGTGGACACCTGGGCGGGCGCGCCCCGGGTCGTGCGCGACAGCGCCCGCGCGCTGGCCGGGTGCGCGGGCCGGTATGCGTATGTCTCCAGCAGGGCGGTGTACGCGCCCCCGACGCCGGCCGGCCTGAACGAGGACTGGCCCACGGTCGAGGCGTCCGCGGACGCCGAGGACACCGGCTACGCCCCGAACAAGCGGGGTGGCGAGATCGCCGTGGAGGAGGCCTTCGGCGACCGCGCCGTGCTGGCCAGGGCCGGGCTGATCCTCGGGCCGTACGAGGACCAGGGACGGCTGCCGCACTGGCTGCTGCGGGCCGCGCGGGGCGGGGAGATGCTCGCCCCCGGCCCGGCCGACCAGCCGTTCCGCTACGTGGACGTGCGGGACCTCGCCGCCTGGCTTCTCGACGCGGCCGAGGGCGGCGTGCCGGGCCCGGTCAACCTGGTCAACCCGGAGGGGCACTGCACGACCCGCGACCTGCTGGAGGCCGCGGCCGAGGTCACCGGCGGGCTCGCGGAGCCGGTCTGGGTCGAGCCCGAGGCGATCGAGGCCTCCGGGATCGACCGGTGGGCGGCGCTGCCGGGATGGATCCCGCCAGGTCCCGCGCAGGCCGGGCTCATCCGGACCGACGTCGGCCGGGCCCTGGCCACCGGGCTGCGGTGCCGCCCGGTGGCGGAGACCGTCGCCGACACGTGGGCGTGGCTGAGCGGGCCCGGCGACATCCCCGACTTCCCGCCCGGAGTGGACCCCGCCGAGGAACAGGCCGTGATCGATGCCTGGCGGCGACCGGCGTCGTGACGCGATGACGGACGACCTGCGCGAGGCGGCGCGACGGGCCGCGGACACGGCGGCCGACCACCTGGCCGCGGTTCCCCGCGGCCCGGTGTGGCGGCCGGTGGCCGGCCCGGACCTCGACTGGCTGACCCGGCAGCCGCTGCCCGCCGCGGGGCGCCCGCTCGCGGAACTGCTCGGCGACGCCGACCGGCACGTGCTGCCCTACCCGATGGGCAACGGGCACCCCCGGTTCTTCGGCTGGGTCAACTCCCCGCCCTCGGCGGCCGGCGTCGTGGTCGCCCCGATGGCCGCGGCGATGAACCCGAGCTGCGCAGGGGGCGAGCACGCGGGCGTCCTGCTGGAGCGCACCGCCGTGCGGTGGCTGGCCGAGCTGGCAGGCTTCCCCCACCGGCCGGGCGCCGGGCTGCTGACCAGCGGAGCGTCCATGGCCACCGTCGTCGCGCTCGCGGCGGCCCGGCAGCGCGCCGTCCCGGACGTACGGGAGACGGGCCTGTACGGGCGCCCTCCGCTGGCCGTCTACCTGTCGGAGGAGGGCCACAGCTGCCTGCGCAAGGCGGTCGAACTGCTCGGCCTGGGCAGCGAGCACATCCGCACCGTCCCCGTCGACGACGCGTTCCGCATGGACACCGCCGCGCTGCGCCGCCTCGTCGCGGCGGACCGTGAGGCGGGCGTGCGCCCGTTCTTCGTGGCGGCAAGCGCGGGGACGGTCAACACCGGGGCCGTCGATCCTCTGCAGGACGTCGCCGAGGTCGCGCGCGAGCACGGGCTGTGGTTCCACGTCGACGGCGCCTACGGTGCGCTCGGCGTGCTCGCGGACGAGTGCCGGCCCGCGTACGCCGGGCTGGAGCTGGCGGACTCCCTCGCTCTGGACCCGCACAAGTGGCTCGGCGTCCCGGTCGGCTGCGGATGCGTCCTGTTCCGCGACCCGTCGGGTCCGCGCGCGGCGTTCAGCCTCGTCCCGCCCTACCTGCGGGACGACGACGCCGGGGAGCTGGGGTGGTTCTCCGAGTACGGGCCGGAGCAGACCCGGCCGTTCCGCGCGCTGCGCGTGTGGGCCACGATCGCGCACCTGGGCCACGACGGCGTCGCCGGACTGGTGCGCCACACCACCCGGCTGGCCCGCGTCCTGGGCACGATGATCGAGGAGTCCGCCGACTTCGACCTGCTCGCCCCGGTCGTCACGTCGGTCGTCGCGTTCCGATACCGGCCCGCGGGTCTCGACGCCGCCGCCGTGGAGACGCTGAACGAGGTGATCCCCGCCGCCGTGCAGCGGCGCGGACGCGCCTTCCTCACCGGCACCCGGCTGCGCGGCGCGGCGGCTCTGCGCGCCTGCGTGCTCCACCCGGACACGGCCGAGGCCGACCTCGCGGTCCTGCTGGAGGAGATCCGCGCCGCCGCGTGACGCTCAGGCGGCGGCGGTCAGGTCGCGGATCGCCCGCAGCACCTCCTCGGCCCGCTCGACGTGCAGGTGCTGGTGGGAGGCGCCGTCGATCACGCGCTGCCGCCCTCGGGGCACCGAGCGGGCGATCGCCGCGTGCAGGGCGCGCACCCCGTCGTGTGCCGCACGCATCACCTCCTCCGGCATGAACTTCGCCCAGTAGGGGTTCACGCCGCCGGCGGTCAGCACGATCAGCGGGACGTCGGGCAGCGGTCCGCCGTCGCGCAGCTCGTCGTAGACCTCGGTCTCGAAGTTCTCCGTCTCCCGCAGGCTCGTCCGCCACGACGCCAGGTGGTGGTCGATCAGCGCCTCGCGAACCGGCGCGGGCCACTCGGCGTACAGGCGGGCGTACGCCTCGCGGGCGGCGCGGCGCTGCTCGTCGGTCAGCTCCGGCAGCCGCGCCGGGTCGGGCCGCATCCGCTCGGCCAGCTCGGCGGCCTGTGCCGGCATGTGGTCGAGGATGTCCTCGTGGCCGGGATCGAGCAGGAGGAGACCGGCGACCTCGCCTGGGAAGAGCTGGGCGTACCGGCGAGCGTAGAAGGCGCCGAGGGAGTGGCCGACCAGGAGGAACGGGCCCGGAACCGCCGCGGCTCGCAGGAGGTCGCGCAGTTCGACGGCGACCTCGGCCGCGCCGCGGGGGAGGGGCGCGGCCGTGCTCCAGCCCGTGCCGGCGCGGTCGTACAGCACGCTCGTGGTGAACGCGGCGGCGCTCTCCTGCACGTTCAGGAAGTCGAGACCCACCAGGCCCGCGCCGGGCAGGAACACCACGCTCGGCCCGCCCGAGCCCGAGCGGTGCAGCATCAGCCGCCGTTCGCCGACGTCGTACAGGCGCCCCAGGGGCGGGGCCGTTGTCTCCGATGACGGTCGTCCCATGCCGCCCTCTCTCACACTGATCGTTCGCATTTCTGCGAAAGGTAGCACACATGCGATCATTCGGACCATGGACGTGATGGAGGTGCTCGGGCATCCGGTGCGGCTGCGCGTCGTGCAGGCGCTCGCCGGTGGGCGGGTTCTCACGACATCGCAGTTGTGCGAGCGCATATCGGACGTGCACAAGGCGACCGTCTACCGCCACGTCCGCGCGCTCGCCGACGCCGGCGTAGTGGAGGTGGACGGCGAGCACCGGGTGCGCGGCGCGGTGGAACGGCGCTACCGGCTGCGCGAGCGAGTGGTGATCGACGCCGACACCGTGGCGGCGATGTCGCCGGAGGACCACCGGCGCACCTTCGCCACGGCGATGGCCGCGCTGATGTCCGAGTTCGACGCCTATCTCGGTCTGGACGGCGCCGATCCGGTGACCGACGAGGTGGGTTACCGGCAGCACGTGCTGTGGCTGAGCCGGGAGGAGCGTGCCGAGATGATCGAGGAGCTGCGCGCGACGATCGTCGCGCGGATGAGGAACGAGCCGGCGCCACAGCGCGGGCGGCATCTGCTCAGCCCGATCCTGTTCCCGGTCGAGACGCCCCCGCCGGACGCCGGGGCGTGACCGGCCTCGGGGACGTCGCGCTGCTGGCCGCCGCCGGGACGCTCGCCGGGCTGGTCGGCACCGCGGGCGGCATCACGTCGCTCATCTCCTACCCGGCCCTGCTCGCGGCGGGCCTGCCCGCCCTCGCGGCGAACGTGGCCAACATCGTCGCGCTCGTCGCCTGCTGGCCCGGCTCGGCACTGGCCTCGCAGCCCGAGCTGCGCGGGAAGGCGCCGTGGCTGCGTCGCTGGGTGCCGCTGTCGGCGCTGGGCGGGGCGGCCGGGTCGGCGTTGCTGCTGTCCACCCCGCCCGGCGTCTTCGCCCGCGTCGTGCCGTTCCTCGTGGCCGCGGGTTCGCTGGCGCTGCTGGCACAGCCCCGCCTCGCCGTACGGCACGAGCGGCGCGGTTCACCAGACGCCGCTCTTCCGCTCGGGCTGACCGCCCTGTCGGTCTACAACGGGTATTTCGGCGCGGGGTCGGGGGTGATGATCCTCGCTCTCCTCCTGGTGACGGCCGAGCCGCGGCTGCCCGCCGCCAACGCCCTGAAGAACATGCTTCTCGGCGCGGGAGCCCTGGTCTCCGCCGCCGGATTCGCCGTCTTCGGGCCCGTCGACTGGGCCGCCGTCGCCCCGCTCGCCGCGGGCCTGTTCGCCGGGTCCACGCTCGGTCCCCGGGTCGCCCGGCGCCTGCCGGCCGGGCTGCTGCGCTGGCTGGTCGCCGTGATCGGCCTCGGCCTGGCGGTCCGCCTGTGGGTCGCGCCGGGCACCTGACCGCCGCCGCATACCCGCATGCTGCCGGCTGCCGGCTGCGTTTGTCCGGCATCGAGGCACCGCACTACCGTGCCAGTGTGGATCTCTTCACACGCTCGTGGACGGCATTGCGCGGGGCGGTCGCCGAACTGCCGGACGAGGACTTCGCACAGCCGTCCGGCTGTGCCGGCTGGCTTGTGCGGGATCTGGCGTGTCATCTGGTGATCGACGCTCAGGACGTCCTGATCACCCTCGTGACCCCGGCGGAAACGGAACCGACCCGTGACGCGGTGACCTATTGGGAGGTCTCCGCGACGCCGCCGACCGGCGACGATCCGCTCGACGCGCTGATCGTCCGGCTGGCCGCCGCCTACGAGGAGCCTCGGCTGCTCAAGTTCCACCTCGACGACGTCGGCTCCGCCGCCGGCCGCGCCGCGAGGCTCGCCGACCCGGACCTGCGGGTCGGCACCCGCGGCGAGGTCCTCACCGCGGGCGACTACCTTTCGGCGTACGTCCTGGAGTGGACGCTGCACCACCTCGACCTGGTCGCGCATCTGCCGGGCGCGGCGGAACCGCCCGCCGAGGGGCTCGCCCGGTCCCGGGACATGCTGGAGAAGATCGCCGGGACCGCCTTCCCCGCGTCGTTCTCCGACAAGGACGCACTGCTGGTCGGCACGGGCCGCCGCGCCCCGGCCGACGCGCAGGAGGCCGAGCTGGGCGAGCTGGCCGCGAGACTCCCCCTCGTCCTCGGCTGATCGTCCGGCTCGTGGGAGTGTCGCTTGACGATGTCCCGGCGCGCGTGCCATCCTGATTACGGGACTGAGGTTGACACTACAGATACGTGTGGACATTCGTTTGCACGTTGCTTTATGATGCCTTCTGCGCTCGCTCTTTGGCATCCCCTTCCGCTCCAGATCGGTAGAGCTGTCGTCCGGCGTGCGCGTAGTCGATCCGCGAGCCTTCGGAAGGACATCTGTTGGCAGCCTCGCCCCACCCTTTGGCCATACCACCCGGTCCTCGTCGCGTGTCTTTCGCGCGCATCGAGGAGCCGCTCGAAGTGCCCGACCTTCTCGCCCTGCAGACCGAGTCCTTCGACTGGTTGGTGGGCAACGAGAAATGGAAGGGCCGGGTTGAGGCGGCTCGCCAGGCCGGGCGCAAGGACGTCCCGGCCCAGTCGGGTCTTGAAGAGATCTTCGAGGAGATCAGTCCCATCGAGGACTTCTCCGGAACCATGTCCCTGTCGTTCCGGGACCACAGGTTCGAGGCGCCCAAGTACTCAGTCGATGAGTGCAAAGACAAGGACATGACCTACTCCGCCCCGATGTTCGTCACGGCGGAGTTCATCAATAACACCACAGGTGAGATCAAGAGCCAGACGGTGTTCATGGGCGACTTCCCGCTCATGACGTCGAAGGGCACCTTCATCGTCAACGGCACCGAGCGTGTCGTGGTCTCCCAGCTCGTCCGGTCGCCCGGTGTCTACTTCGACCGCAGTGTCGACAAGACCTCCGACAAGGACCTGTTCGGCTGCCGGGTGATCCCGTCGCGCGGCGCGTGGCTCGAGTTCGAGATCGACAAGCGTGACAGTGTCGGCGTGCGCATCGACCGTAAGCGCAAGCAGCCGGTGACGGTGCTGCTGAAGGCGCTGGGCTGGACCAGTGACCAGATTCTGGAGCGTTTCGGTCAGTACGAGTCGATGCGGGCGACTCTGGAGAAGGACCACACCTCTGGTCAGGACGACGCGCTGCTGGACATCTACCGCAAGCTGCGTCCGGGCGAGCCGCCGACCAAGGAGTCGGCGCAGGCGCTGCTGGAGAACCTGTACTTCAACCCGAAGCGCTACGACCTCGCCAAGGTCGGCCGTTACAAGATCAACAAGAAGCTGGGCGTCCAGGCCGACATCACTCAGGGCACGCTGACCGACGAGGACATCGTGTCCACCATCGAGTACATCGTCCGGTTGCACGCCGGCGAGGACTCGATGCGAGTCGCCGGCAGTGAGGTCATCGTCGAGACCGACGACATCGACCACTTCGGCAACCGCCGTCTGCGCACGGTGGGCGAGTTGATCCAGAACCAGGTCCGGCTGGGCCTGGCCCGCATGGAGCGCGTCGTGCGCGAGCGCATGACGACGCAGGACGTCGAGGCGATCACGCCGCAGACCCTGATCAACATCCGCCCGGTCGTGGCGTCGATCAAGGAGTTCTTCGGCACCTCGCAGCTTTCGCAGTTCATGGACCACATCAACCCGCTGGCCGCGCTGACCCAGAAACGACGCCTGAACGCGCTGGGTCCCGGTGGTCTGTCGCGTGAGCGGGCCGGCTTCGAGGTCCGCGACGTGCACCCGTCCCACTACGGCCGGATGTGCCCGATCGAGTCGCCGGAAGGCCCGAACATCGGCCTGATCGGCTCGCTGGCGTCCTATGGGCGGGTCAACGCCTTCGGCTTCGTCGAGACGCCCTATCGCAGGGTCGTCGACGGCAAGGTGACCGACGAGATCGACTACCTGACCGCGGACGAGGAGGACCGGTTCGTCAAGGCGCAGGCCAACACGGCCCTCAATCCAGACGGCTCGTTCGCCGAGCCTCGGGTCCTGGTGCGGACCAAGGGTGGTGAGACCGAACTCGCCCGTGCCGAGGAGGTCGACTACATCGACGTGTCGCCGCGTCAGATGGTGTCGGTGGCGACGGCGATGATTCCGTTCCTGGAGCACGACGACGCCAACCGGGCGTTGATGGGTTCGAACATGCAGCGTCAGTCGGTGCCTTTGCTCAAGAGCGAGGCTCCGCTGGTCGGCACGGGGATGGAGTATCGCGCGGCGACCGATGCCGGTGATGTGATCACGGCGGAGAAGGCCGGTGTGGTGGAGGAGGTCTCGGCCGACTACATCACGGTGATGAACGACGACGATACGCGGACGACGTATCGGGTGGCGAAGTTCAAGCGGTCGAACCAGGGCACCTGTTTCAACCAGAAGCCGATCGTGGCCGAGGGGGATCGGGTCGAGCGGGGTCAGGTCGTCGCCGACGGTCCGTGCACGGACAACGGTGAGATGGCGCTGGGCAAGAACCTGCTGGTGGCGTTCATGCCGTGGGAGGGTCACAACTACGAGGACGCGATCATCCTGTCCCAGCGTCTGGTGCAGGACGACGTGCTGTCGTCGATTCACATCGAGGAGCACGAGGTCGACGCCCGCGACACCAAGCTGGGCCCCGAGGAGATCACCCGGGACATCCCGAACGCCTCCGAGGACGCGCTGGCCGACCTGGACGAGCGGGGCATCATCCGGATCGGCGCCGAAGTGGAGACCGGCGACATCCTGGTGGGCAAGGTCACTCCCAAGGGCGAGACGGAGCTGACGCCCGAGGAGCGGCTGCTGCGCGCGATCTTCGGTGAGAAGGCGCGTGAGGTTCGCGACACCTCGCTGAAGGTGCCGCACGGTGAGACCGGCAAGGTCATCGGGGTGCGGGTGTTCAGCCGTGAGGAGGGCGACGAGCTTCCTCCGGGTGTCAACGAGCTGGTCCGGGTGTATGTGGCGCAGAAGCGCAAGATCACCGATGGGGACAAGCTGGCCGGTCGTCACGGCAACAAGGGCGTCATCTCCAAGATCCTGCCGGTGGAGGACATGCCGTTCCTTGAGGACGGCACGCCGGTCGACATCGTCCTCAACCCGCTGGGCGTGCCCGGCCGGATGAACGTCGGTCAGGTGCTGGAGACCCATCTCGGGTGGATCGCCGCCCAGGGCTGGGACGTCTCCGGTGTCGAAGAGGCCTGGGCCGAGCGCCTGCGCGACAAGGACCTGGACAGGGTCGAGCCCTGGACCAACGTCGCCACCCCGGTGTTCGACGGTGCCGGCGAACAGGAGATCATCGGTCTGCTGGGCAGCACCCTCGTCAACCGCGACGGCGACCGGACGGTGATGCCCAGCGGCAAGGCGCGGCTGTTCGACGGCCGCTCCGGCGAGCCGTTCCCGCACCCGATCTCGGTGGGCTACATCTACATCCTGAAGCTGCTGCACCTGGTCGACGACAAGATCCACGCTCGCTCGACCGGCCCGTACTCGATGATCACCCAGCAGCCGCTGGGTGGTAAGGCGCAGTTCGGCGGCCAGCGCTTCGGCGAGATGGAGGTGTGGGCGCTGGAGGCCTACGGCGCGGCATACGCGCTGCAGGAGCTGCTGACGATCAAGTCCGACGACGTACTGGGCCGAGTGAAGGTCTACGAGGCCATCGTCAAGGGCGAGAACATCCCCGAGGCGGGCATTCCCGAGTCCTTCAAGGTCCTCATCAAGGAGATGCAGTCGCTCTGCCTCAACGTCGAGGTCCTCTCCAGCGACGGCACGTCGATCGAGATGAGGGACACCGACGAGGACGTCTTCCGCGCGGCGGAGGAGCTCGGCATCGACCTGTCCCGGCGTCCCCACGAGGGCGCGATGACCGTCGACGACATCTGAGGAACGGCAGGCCCGGTCAGCGGGCGGCGCCGGGGACGCGAAGCCGGTCGACGGCCTCGCGGCGGCGCCGCTCCGGCCGCCGGTCGTAGCGGGCGGTGGTGGCGGGGGAGGCGTGGCCCACCAGGGCCTGGGTGGTGGCGAGGTCGACCCCGGCGTCGAGCAGTTCGCCGATGAACGTGCGCCGGAAGTCGTGCGGCGTACGGGGGGACGCCCCGGCGGCGGCCAGGCGCCGGGAGACGATGTCGGCGATGGCCTGGCCGGTCATGTGGGCCAGCCGCAGCCGCCCGCCCTTGTTGACGGGGCAGAACAGGGGGCCCGTCGCCCGGCCGCGTACGGCGAGCCAGAGGCCGAGGCGTTCGACGGCTTCCGCGGTCAGGTAGACCAGCCGTTCCTTGTCGCCCTTGCCGCGCACCCGCAGGGAGCGCGCATGGGGGTCGAAGTCGGCCAGGGTGAGCCCGGCGATCTCGGCGCGGCGGCAGCCGGTGGAGTAGAGCGCAGCCAGCATCGCGCCGTCGCGGCGGCCGGCGGGGGAGGGGTCGTCGTCGCACACCTCGAGCGTGGCCGCCAGCGCCTCGGCCTCGACGTGCCGTCCCGCCGGGACGCGGGTGTGCTTGTAGGCGGGCAGGTCGGCGGCCCGCTGGTAGTCCTCGCCGGTCATCAGGCCGAGCCGCCACGCCTCCTTCAGCACGCGCCGCAGCGCGACCAGGTGCTTGTTGACATGGGAGGGCGACCAGCCCTGCTCGCGCATCAGCGTCCGCAGCCGGATGGTGTGCTCGTAGCGGAGCAGTTCCCAGGGCTGGCCGGCGCCGGTCGCCTCCGGGTCGCCGGTGATGAGGCGGGCGATGCGGTCGAGGCAGCCCCTCATCGTGCGCTTGGACTCGGGACTCTGCAGCGCGTCGAGATACACCCGGTAGGGGTCGCGCTCTGGCCGTGCGGGGGTGTTCCGCTCGGGGACGGCGGGGGTGTCCATCGCCTCGATCCTACTATGAATCTACATTGTAAAGGCGCCCGGTCACTGCAAGATCATCTGCACCTAACGGCCGAACCCTCGACGACAATGAGGGAATCATGCGAATCGGGATTCTCGGGCCGCTGCGGGTGACCGGCACTCCTATCAGGGGTGCGCGCCTGCGTGTGCTGCTGATCCGGCTCGCTCTGGAGCCCGGAAAGGTGGTCACCGCCGAGACGCTCGCCGACGACCTGTGGGAGGAGCCACCGGCGAACCCGGCGGCGGCGCTGCACTCCCTGGTGTCGCGCCTCCGTCGTGAGCTGCAGAAGGGCCTGCAAGAGGAATCGCAGGAGGAATTACGGGGTGCCGTGGTGTCGCATCCGGCCGGTTACCTGCTCGACGTCCCGCCGGAGGCGGTGGACGCGGCGGAGTTCGAGCACCTGCTGCGCGCGGGCCGGGCCGAGCGTGATCCCCGGCGTGCCGCCGCGGTCCTGCGGTCCGCCCTGTCACTCTGGCGCGGTGCGGCGCTCGCCGACGCGGCGGACCTGCCGTTCGCGCGGGTGGCGGCGGCGCGCCTGGAAGAGTTGCGCCTTTCCGCGCTGGAGGCCCGGGTGACGGCCGACCTCGCCGTGGCGGGCGCGGCCGCGCCCGGAGCGCTGGTGGCGGAGCTGGAGGAGCTCGTCGCCGCGCACCCACTGCGTGAGCCGTTCCACGCTCTGTTGATGCGTGCGCTGTGCGCGGCGGGACGGCGCGGAGACGCACTGAAGACGTTCGAACGCGTCAGGCGGCGGCTGGCGGACGAGCTGGGTGTCGATCCCGGGCCGGAACTACGCGCGGCACACCTTGAGGCGCTGCGCGACCCGCCCGCGACGCCGGCCGCACCGACGCGGGCCGTACGGGGGAACGTGCCGGCGCCGGTGACGAGCCTGGTCGGGCGGCGGGAGGACGTGGCACGGGTGCGTGGCCTGCTGTCGGCCGCACGGCTGGTCACGCTGACCGGACCGGGCGGCGCGGGCAAGACCAGGCTGGCGGTGGAGGTCGCGGGCGGGCTCACCGCCGCTTCGGGGGTGTGGTTGGTCGAGCTGGCCTCTGCCGGGGATCCGGCGGACGTGGCCGCCGCCGTGCGCGCGACCATACCTCCGGCGGCGCCCGAGCCGGACGGGGACGTCGCGAGGCGGCCGGCCGGGTCGCCGCTCGACGCGCTGGTGGAGGCGCTGGCGGGCCGGGAGCTCGTGCTCGTGCTGGACAACTGCGAGCACGTGGTGGACGGCGTGGCGGCGGTGGCGGAGCGGCTGTTGGCGGGGGTGCCGGGGCTGCGGGTCCTGGCGACCAGCCGGGAGCCGCTGGACGTTCCGGGGGAGCATCTCCATCCGGTGCGGCCGCTGGCGCTGCCCGGCGTTGGGGCGGACGCGGCGCGGGCGCTGGAGTTCCCGGCGGTGGCGTTGTTCGCGGCGCGGGCGTCGGCGGCGCGTCCGGGGTTCGCGGTGGACGAGTCCGTGGTGGCCGATGTGGTCGCGGTCTGCCGGGAGCTGGACGGCCTGCCGCTCGCGATCGAGCTGGCGGCGGCCCGGCTGCGGTCGTTCACGGTGCGGCAGCTCGCGGAGGCGGTGGGGGAACGGCTGACGCTGCGCGGTGGCCGTACGGCGGGGCCGCGGCATCGGACGCTGCGGGCGGTGATCGACTGGAGCTGGGATCTGCTGTCACCGGGGGAGCGGGTGGCGTTGCGCCGGTTGTCGGTGTTCGCGGGCGGGGCGACGGCGGAGGCGGCGCTGCGGGTGTGCGGGGCCGGCCTGGAGACGGTGGCCGCTCTGGTGGACAAGTCGCTGGTCGTCGTGGCCGAGCCGGACGGGCCCGGGGGCCGGGCCTCGCGGGTGCGTTACCGCTTGCTGGAGACCGTCCGGGCGTACGCGGCCGAGCGGCTGGAGGAGGCGGGCGAGGCGCAGGCCGTGCGGGACCGGCATCTGAGCCTGTTCCTGGAAACGGCGGAGGAGTCCGAGCCCGGGTTGCGTACGGCCGACCAGCTTGGCCTGCTGGCGATGCTGGACGCCGAGCGGGGGAACCTCGACGCGGCGCTCGGCCATGCCGTACGGACCGGGCGGGAGCGGCAGGCGCTGCGGCTGTTCATGGCCAGGTTGTGGGCGTGGACGGTGCGGGGACGGGGCGACGAGGCGGCCAGGTGGGCGCGGGCGATCAGGGCGGCGCGGGGTGATGCCCCGCCGCCCGGGCTGGAGCTGCCGCACACGTTGTGTGCGCTGCTGGCGTCCGGCGGGCCGAGTGCGTCGCCGGAGGCGCTGCGCGTGGTCGAGGAGTCGGGCCATCCCGTGGCGTTGTGGGCCTGGATCGTGGGGGTCAGGCCCGCGGGCGCGGGCGTGGACCACTGGCGCAGGGCGCTCGCGGCGATGCGGGCGTTCGGCGATCACGAGGACCCGTGGGCGCGGGCGACGGCGCTGCTGATGGGCGGGATCGGCGAGTTCGAGTACGGCAGGGCGGGGGCGAGGGCGGCCGAGGGGTGGCTGCGGGAGGCGCTGGCGGGCTACCGCGCGCTGGGGGAGCGGTGGGGGCTGTCCCTGGCGCTGTACTGGTTGTCGCTGGCGGCGGAGAACCGGGGGCAGGCGGCCGAGGCGCTGACGCTGCTGGAGGAGGCGGCGGAGCTGGCGGGGCTGCTCGGGGGGATGGAGGCGGTTCCCGTCCCGTTGATGCTGCGGGTGCGGTTGGCCCAGTTACGCGCCCGTACGGGTGATCTGGCGGGGGCGGATCGGGAGCTCGCGCGGGCTGGTGAGGTGGCCGGCCGTACGGGGGATCGGGTGGCGGCGGCGCGGGTGCGGCAGGCCGCCGGAGAGGTGGCGCGGCGGCGGGGGGAGCTCGGCGAGGCGGAGGGTCTGCTGGTGGGGGCGTTGGATCTGGTCGGCGGGCAGGCGGGCGTGCCGGGGCAGTTTCTGGCCACGGTGCATGTCGAGCTGGCGCGGGTGCGGGCGGGGCGCGGTGACCGCGAGGCGGCGTGGCGGTCGTTGCGCTCGGCGCTGGAGTCGTCGGGGCGCGCGGGTGACGAGACGGTGCGGGCGACGGTGCTGGAGGCGGTGGCCGAGTGGTGCGCCGTCGGCGGGGACCTGTCGCGTGCCGCGCTGCTCGCGGGTGCGGCGCGGTCGCTGCGCGGGCTGGACGGCGTTTCCGACGGCGTTTCCGACGGCGTTCCCGGGGACGTGCCTGGGTCGTGCCCCGGGGTGTGCGCCGGGGTGTGCGCCGGGGTGTGCTCTGACGGGGGGACCCCGCGTCCGCAGCCGCGGCTGAGGTTCGTCAGGACAGTTGCGCGCGCACCCATCGAGGGTCGGGATTGACGTGCGGTTCGCCCGCCACGACCACGGTGGGCACCGTCTCGTCGCCGCCGGTGGCGGCCCGCACCGCCGCGGCGCCGTCCGGGTCGCGCCAGATGTCGACCCAGTGCATCCGGTGGGCGTGCCGGCCGAGCCGGGTGCGGAGCCGCATGCAGTAGCGGCAGCCGGGGCGCCAGTAGACGATGGGCCGACCGTCGGCCGCGCTGCGGCGCAGCGCCTCCGCCGCGCTGACGGACCTCGGGAACATCAGCGGGGACAGCAGGACGGCGCCGACCAGGAAGATCAGGAGCAGTGTGACGGCGGCGACCGGGGACCCCTGGGCGATCTGCCGCGCCGCTGCGGTGAGCCCGGCAGCCAGGAAGAGGATCGGCAGCATCCATCGGCGCAGCATGGCGATCACGCTAACGCATCCGCCCGGGGTGTCGGCGGACGAGGGGGGCCGGTTGATCGACGAGCTGACTGTCGCCCGAGCACGACCGGCGCAGCCCGTCCAGCACGAGGGTGATGACACCGTCGGCCTCGGCCCGCCAACCGGGGCGGTCATGGGCGGCGCCGATGCCGTGCAGTGCCATCATGACGGCACCGGCATCCACGTCGTCGCGGACGGCGCCGTCCTTCACGGCGGCGGCCACCAGGTCGGTGACAGCCTGCTCCAGCGCCCGGCTGCCCTCGGCGAGGGCACCTGAGCCGACGGCCATGAGCGTGGCCAGCGTCCGGGCGAGGCCCTGGTGGGCGTCTATGTGGTCGACCATGCCGCGTAGGAAGGTCGCCAAAGCCTCCGCCGCGGGCAGCGTGGCCTGCAGCCGGCGGGCGCGGTCGCACAGCGCGGCGACTTCCCCGTGGTAGACCGCCTCGGCCAGTGCCTCCCGGGTGGGGAAGTGGCGGTACAGCGTGCCGGTGCCCACCCCGGCCAGGCGTGCGAAGTCGTCGAAGCGCAGGTCGAAGAAATCACCGGCGTCGAAGACCTCTCGTGCCGTGGCGATCAGGGCATCGCGGTTGCGTCGGGCGTCGGCCCGCAGCGGCTTGTCGGCGGTCATGGGCTACCTCGCGTTGACAAGTGGAGATGACCTCCATATTTTAGCAAAGTGGAGATTGCCTCCAGATCGATCGTACTCCACGAGGTGCAACGTGAAGATCCTGATGTTCGGCCGGGGCGTGATCGCCACCGTCTACGGCTGGGTCCTGCACCAGGCGGGACATGACGTCGAGTTCTACGTCCGGCCGGGCCGCGCGGCGACGTACGGAGACGCGGTGGACCTCGACCTGTTCGATATGCGGCGCCGGGTGTGGGGGCGGCGCGTCGTCGAGAAGTGGCCGGTGCGCTACCGCGAGGCGCTGGAGCCGGACCACGACTTCGACCTGATCGTGCTCAGCGTGCCGCACCATCGCCTCCCGGTGGCGACGGCCTTCCTGTCCCCGCGTGTCGGCCAGGCCACGGTGCTGGTCTTCGGCAACCTCTGGACCGAGCCGTCGGCCGCGATCGGCGCACTCCCCGTCGACCGGATCGCCTGGGGCTTTCCCCAGGCCGGTGGCGGTTTCGGCGCGGACGGCGTGCTCCGTGGGGGGCTGCTGCCGTCGGTCGTCTTCGGCACCCTCGGCCAGCCCCCGACCGTACGGGAGCGGGCCGTGCGCCAGGCGTTTCGCGAGGCCGGGCTCCGGCTCAAGGAGCAGCCTGACTTCCGCGGCTGGCTGTGGGTCCATTTCGTGTCGGACGCCGGCCTGTTCTCGCAGGGCCTGCGGCTGGGTTCCCTGTCCAAGCTGGCCGGGTCGACGAGCGACTTCCGCGAGGCGCTGCTGACCGGCCGCGAACTGCTGCCGCTCCTCAAGGCACGCGGCGTCGACCTGCGACGTCACCGGGGCGGTGTGCTGCTGTTCCGTGCGCCCACCTGGCTGACGGCTCCCGCGCTCGCCTGGCTGACCGCTCATGTCGCGCCGATGCGCGCGAATTTCGCCGCGCACTCCGACCCCGACGCAGAGGAGCCGCGTGAGGTCTGCCGGGACACCCTGGCCGAAGCACGCCGGTTGGGCGTCGCGGTACCGCGACTGGAAGCGGCGGAACCGAGCTTCGCCCGCGAGGTGACAGGCTGAGTGAGCGGGCCCGCTGGAGCGCTTCGCGGTCGCAGCCGGCGTCGCGGGCCGTGCCGCCGGGTGCGGTGCTGTTCAAAGAGTCGGTAGGCCCGGGGCCGGGTCCGCGCGTGCCTGCGTGACTATGCCTTCGCGTCCGGGGAACCTGCCTTGGCGGAGATCCGCACAGCGGCGCGGAGGGGACGGAGGCAGGGCGATGGCGACCACCGCGGGCGAGGCCCGGGCCGGTGCGGCGCCGGTCAGTCTGCGGCTGCCGGGGATCGTGCTCGGGGTGGGACTCGGCGGGTTCGTCGACGGCATCCTGCTGCACCAGCTCCTGCAGTGGCATCACATGCTGAGCAGCACCAACAGCGATCGCATCGGGGTGCGGTATTACAACCCCCGCACGGTCTCCGGGCTGGAGATGAACACGGTGTGGGACGGCATCTTCCACGCGGTGTGCTGGCTCGCGGTGCTCATCGGCCTCGCGATCCTGTACTCCAGGGTCACCCGAGAGCGGCGGCGGGTGTGGACCTCGCGGGTGCTGTGGGGGTGGATCCTGGCCGGCTGGGGGATCTTCAATCTCGTCGAAGGCGTCCTGGATCATCACATCCTGGCCATCCATCACGTCCACGGCGGTCCCTACCAGTTCTGGTGGGACATCGGTTTCCTCGTCCTGGGCGCGCTGCTGCTCGCCGGGGGCTACCTGCTCGCGCGCAGCGGCCGGTCCTTCGACCCCGCCGAGACCCCGCGCGGACGGGCCCGGCGTGATGGGCCAGTGACGTGATGGGCCATGACGTGATGAACCACGGTGTGATGGGTCACGGTGTGATGGACCACGGTACGCACGTGGCGGGGTTGCCGGGGGCGCTGCCGCCGGTGCTCGCCCTGCTCGTCTACCTGCACCTGGTCCGGCGGGCGCGCCGCCGCAACCCCGTAGTGGGCTGGAGCCGGTGGCGCACGGCGAGCTTCGCCACCGGGGTCGCGCTGTCGGCGGTGGCGCTCCTGCCGCCCGTCGCGCCGTTCGCGCACGCCGACTTCCGCGGCCACATGGTTCAGCACCTGCTGATCGGCATGTACGCCCCGATCGCGCTGGTGCTGGGCGCTCCGGTCACTTTGCTGCTGCGGACTCTGCCCGCCCGCGGCGCGCGGCGGCTGTCCGCGGTCGTGCACAGCCGTGCCGGCCGGCTGCCGACCCATCCGGCGACCGCCCTGCTGCTGTCGACCGGCAGCCTCGGCGTGCTCTACTTCACCCCGCTCTACAACGCCGTCACGGCCCTGCCCGCCGGGCACTGGCTGCTGCACGCGCACTTCCTGCTGTCTGGCTGCCTGTTCGCGCATGCCGTCGCCGGTCCCGATCCCGCGCCCGCCCGGCCCGGCGTACGGGCCCGCCTGGTCTACCTCGGCTGCGCCATCTTCGTGCACGCGGTCGTCGCACAGCTGATGTACGGGGGCTTCTGGGTGAACGTGCACGCGCCCATTCCCGAGATCCGGGGCGGCGCGGAGATCATGTACTACGGCGGCGACATCGCCGAACTCCTCCTGGCGGCCGCCCTCGTCTCCTCCTGGCGTCCGGAGCGCCGTTCCCGGCCCGCCGCCGGGCGGGTCAGGGGGGCCGTACGGGCCTGAAACGCGACCGGCCCGCCGCCGCGCGACGCGGGGCAGGCCGGTGGGTGCGGGCCGGTGAGTGCCGGCCGGTGCAGGGGGGCGCGACGGCGTCAGGCGCGGCTCGCCACTCGCGTGAGGAGCGGCTGGACCAGACGGGCAGCCAGGGGGCCGAAGGCGGCCAGGATCAGGACGTACGTCGCCGCCAGCGCACCCAGGTCGGGATGGGCGCCGGCGGCCACCGCCAGCCCGGCGATGACGATGTTGAACTCGCCGCGGGGGATGAGCGCGATGCCCGCGCGGACCCGTCCTGCACGGGCGATGCCGGCCCGTCGAGCGGCGTAGATGCCGGTCAGCAGCTTGGTGATCATCGTCACCAGGGCCAGGCCCGCGGCCAGGCCGGCGGAGGGCAGGATCTTGGTGGGGTCGGTCTGCAGGCCGAAGAACACGAAGAAGACCGCGGCGAACAGGTCGCGCAGCGGCGCGAGCAGCACCTGGGCGTCTTCGGCCAGTTCGCCCGACAGCGCGATGCCGACGAGGAACGCTCCGACCGCGGCCGACACCTGCAGCTGCTGGGCCAGGCCGGCCACCAGCAGCGCCAGCCCGACCACCTTGAGCACGAGCACCTCGGAGTTGGGGCTGGCGACGAACGCCTCGATGTAGCGGCCGAAGCGGAGCGCGACCAGCAGGACCACGCTCACGGCCACCAGCGCGACGGCCACGGCGACCGCTCCGGCGACCAGGCTCAGGCCCGCCAGCATGGCGGTCAGGATTGGTAGGTAGACCGCCATCGTGAGGTCCTCGAACACCAGCAGCGACAGCACTACCGGGGTTTCCCGGTTGCCGATCCAGCCCAGATCGGACAGGACCTTCGCGGTGATGCCGGAGGAGGTGGCGTAGGTGACGCCGGCCATGGCGACGGCGGCGACCGGCCCCCACCCGAGGAGCAGCGCCAAGATCGCGCCGGGGGCGGCGTTGAGCACGAGGTCGACCAGGCCGGCGCGGGCGTTGCCCTTGAGGCTGGTCACCAGCTCGTCGGCGTTGTATTCCAGGCCGAGGGTGAGCAGCAGCAGGATGACGCCTAATTCGGCGCCGGTGGCGGTGAACTCCTCGCTGGTGGCCAGGGGGAGGATGCCGCCGGTGCCGAAGGCCAGGCCCGCGAGGAGGTAGAGAGGGATAGGGGAGATGCCGACGCGCAGCGCCAGCGCTCCGAGGATGCCGAGTCCGAGGACGACGGCGCCGAATTCCAGGAAAAGTATCGCCGTATTGTGCACGCGCTGCCCTCAGCCGCTGGCGAGGATGTCGGCGACGGTGGCGGTGCTGTCCTCGCTGCCCACCACGACCACGATGTCGTCCCCGGTGAGGACGAAGTCGGGGGCGGGGCTGGCGAAGACGTGCCCGGCACGGACGACGGCCACGATGGAGGCTCCGGTGCGCGTGCGCACCTGCGCCTCGCCCATGGGACGGCCGGTGTAGGGGGAACCGGGCGCGATCGGAAGCTGGACACTGACCAGCCCCTCGACCTCGCGGTGCAGGGCGTTGAGCCGCTGGACGATGCGGGGGGCGCCGAGCAGCTCGACGAGCGCGTCCGCCTCCTCGTCGTTGAGTTTCACCGTCTCACAGGCCCTGTCGGGATCGTCGGGATCGTAGATCACCAGGTCGCGCCGCCCGGTGCGGTGGGAGACCACCCCGATGCGCCGTCCCGAGCGCGTGGTGAACTCGTGCCGCAGCCCGATTCCCGGCAACACCGTCTGCTCGACATCCACGGCGTCGCTCCTCCGATCTGATAAGTCAACACTTATCCAGGAACCTACCAATAATGGACGGTGGTCTCATTTCGGTCATCCGCACGGGTCATTGCCGGTGTGGCAAGCTGACGACGTGGACGACGACCTCGAACACGCGCTCGTGTCGGTCGGGCCCCGGCTGCGCGCGCTGCGCCGGCAGCGCGAGACGACCCTGGCCGACCTGTCGGCGGCGACCGGCATCTCGGTGAGCACGCTGTCGCGGCTGGAGTCGGGCGCGCGGCGGCCGACCCTCGAACTGCTGCTGCCCCTGGCAAAGGCCCACGGTGTCACCCTGGACGAGCTCGTCGACGCCCCGCCGACGGGAGATCCGCGCATCCACCTGCGGCCGGTCGTCCGCCACGGCATGACGATGTTGCCGCTGACCCGCCGGGCCGGGGGCATCCAGGCCTACAAGCTGGTGATCGCGGCGGGCAGCGTCAGGAGAACGCCGGAGCCGAAGACGCACGAGGGCTACGAGTGGCTGTACGTGCTCAACGGGCGGCTGAGGATGGTGCTCGGCGAGCAGGATCTGGTGCTGTCACCGGGTGAGGCGGCCGAGTTCGACACCCGGCTGCCGCACTGGTTCGGCGCCGCCGACGAGCAGGCGGTCGAGTTCCTCAGCCTGTTCGGCAGCCAGGGCGAGCGCGCCCACCTGCGTGCCCGCCCCCGGACCGTGCACAGACGATCCGGCTCCCGAACGGACCCGATCTCCTGAACAGGCCCGGTCTCCTGAACGGGCCCGGTCAGTTTCCGCAATGCGCCGCGGCGACTCGCTTCGGCACCACCATGCGCCAGGCGTCGGTCACGATCTCGGCGAGCTCGACGGTGCCGAGCGTGGCCAGACGCACGCGCACCCAGTTGTACCGCTCGTCCGACGGTATGGGCATGAGGAACCTGTCGGGGTCGGAGGCGACCAGCGCGGCGCGTTCCTCCTTGGGGAAGGCGAAACCCATGAGCGTCTCGTCGCGGGACAGCGAGACGTAGACGATCCGCCCGACCCGGAACTTGATCCGGTCACGGATCAGGTGCTCGGTGGTGCGCGGCAACGACATGGTCACCTGCCGCACGTCCTGGGTGGTCACCACGGTCGCCTCCTGACAGGTGCGTGCGGACGGTGCGGCCCACTTTAGAGGGGTCGCAATCGGTCGGGAACCCGGGTGGTGGCCGCCGCCGGCACGGTCAGCCGCGTTCCGTCACGGCGCCTGCCCGGGTGGGCGGTACCGGCGTGACGGCGGCCCGCGTCTGGGCGCGCTGCCGGGCCACGGCCAGCAGCAGGGTGCCGACGGAGACGACGACGATGCCCGCGCCGAAGATCTGGAAGGTCTGCACCGCGCCCAGTTGACGGACGGAGAACCCGGCGGCGACCGCGGGCAGCGAGATCGCGGCGTAGGCGACGATGTAGAAGGCGGCCATGACCTGGGCGCGCCGGTCCGGCGGCGCTGCGGCGCCGACGGTGCGCAGCGATCCGAACATGCCGAACCCGACGCCGATGCCGATCACCACGCTCGCCACGACGAACAGGGCCGCGCCGTCGGCGGACAGCGACCAGGCCGTCAACGCGATGCCGCCGGTGAGCGCGATCGTCCCCCAGGCGATCTGGACGGCCGGGGCCATCTTCCGAGTGACCAGCGGCGGCACCGCGGAGGTGCCGCCCAGGGCCAGGATGGCCAGACCGGCCGCGAGCTGGCTCGTGGAGTGAAGCAGGGCGGGGGCGAGCGTCCCTACGAGCCCCAGGTAGATGCCGATGATCGACCAGGTGCAGGTGATCCCGAGGGCGGCGAGCGTGAAGGGGGCGATGATCTGCCGGGGAACGCCCGGCGCGGCCATCCGGAACCCGGTGCGGGACGTGCCGGTCACGGTCTCGGGCACGCCCAGCATGCCGAGCAGCAGTACGACGATCAGCGCGGTGAGCACGATGAACGGGGTCACCAGCGGTCCCGGCGCGTACTGCACGAGCACGGCGCCGAGCAGGCCGCCGACGCCGACGCCCAGGGCGCTGGCGACGACGTTGTAGAGACTGGCCTTGGCCGGGTTGCCGCCCTGGTACAACTCGAGCAGGGCCGCGCCGGAGGCGCTGATGGCGATGCCGGTGGCCAGGCCCTGTACGGCGCGGGCGGCGAACAGCCAGCCGGTGCCGGACGCGGACATGAAGACCACCATCGAGACGAGGAGGCCGACGAGGCCGGCCACGATGACCGGTCGGCGGCCCCAGGTGTCGGAGACGCGGCCGAAGGCGAGCAGTGAGACGAGCACCCCGAAGCAGTAGGTGGCATAGATCAGGGTGACGGTGGAGGTCTGCACGTGCCATTGGGCCGCGTAGAGCCTGTACAGCGGAGACGGCAGGGCCGAGGCGGCGAGGCAGACTCCGATGACCCCCGCGGTCAGGGCGAACGCCGGCCCGGGTCCCGGCCGCCTCGCGGGCGGAGCAGCGGATGCGTCGTTGTTCACGCTCATCAGCGTCGCCCGTCGCCCGACGGCTGACGAGTGGCAGGACTGCCTGTCTTCATCAAAATCCTGCCGCTACCTTGATGACATGGAAGCCGTCACCGGCGTCGTGGCCCTCGCCGTCACCGCGGACATGCCGTTGTTCGAGCTGTCCATCGCCTGCGAGATCTTCGGCACCGATCGCAGCGACCTCGCCGACCCCTGGTACGAACTGCGGCTTTGCGCGGCCGACCCGGGAGGGACGCGGACACAGAACGGGTTCGTCCTGCACACCCCGCATGACCTGGAGGCGCTCGCCGCGGCCGACACCGTGGTGGTCCCGGCGGTGTCCGCCGACGCGGTGCTGTCCGGCGAGCCCGCCGCCCCGCGGCTGCTCGACGCGCTGCGGGCGGCGCACGCGAACGGGGCGCGGATCGTCTCGCTGTGCACCGGGGCCTTCGTCCTCGCCGAGGCCGGGCTGCTCGACGGGCGGCGGGCCACCACGCACTGGGTGTACACCGACATCCTCAGCGCGCGCCATCCTGAGGTGCGGGTCGATCCTGCGGTCCTCTACGTGGACGAGGGCGACGTTCTCACCAGCGCCGGCCGCAGCGCGGGGATCGACCTGTGCCTGCACCTGATCCGGGCCGATCTCGGCGCCGAGATCGCCAACCAGGTCGCACGCCGGATGGTCGTGCCCGCACACCGGCCCGGCGGGCAGGCGCAGTACATCGAGACCCCGGTTCCCCGCGCCGGAGACGACGGGCTGGCCCCGGTCCTGCAGTGGGCCGTCGAGCACCTGGACCAGCAGCTCACCGTCGCGCAGATGGCCTGCTTGGCCGGGGTGAGCCCGCGCACCCTGGTCCGGCGATTCCACGACGCCACCGGCACCACGCCGCTGCGCTGGCTGCACGCGCAGCGCCTGGCACGGGCCCGGCACCTGCTGGAGTCGACGGATTTGCCGATCGAGCGGATCAGCCAGTTGTGCGGCATGGGCACGGCGGGCAATCTGCGTCACCATTTCACCAGGTCGGTCGGCGTGACCCCGATGGAGTATCGGCGGACATTCCACGGCCAGTCCACGCCCGTCCTGTCGTCCGTTCCGTGAGCCTGGTTCTCGATGGAGCGTCTCGCCCTGTGACCGGCTGTCACGTGCTCAGCTCCGCGACGCCCTCCGGCTGTCTCTCGGCAGTCCTCCGGCGGCGGTGATCGAGCCGCACGTACAGCAGCGCGGCCCCCGTCACCACCAACGGCCACAGGAGATAGACGCCGGACATGAGCAGCAGCGCGACCACCGCGACCAGCGCCGCGATCGCCGTGGCCCGGCCCAGGCTGCGCCGGGGCAGCAGCTTGATCGCGGCGGCCACCCCGATCGCGTACACCGCGACGAACGAGCCGGTGGTGAGCAGCACCAGCGGCCGGGAGCCCACCCCCGTCGCGACCACGATGGCCAGCGCGGCGAACGACATGGCCGAGTTGACCGCCAGGCTGCGGCGCGGCACTTCGCCCGCCACACTGCCCTCGGCCAGCCTGCCGGGCAGGGCCCCGTCCCGGCCGAGGGCGGCACCGAGCTTGGCGGCGCCGGCGTAGTAGGCGTTCATCGCGCCGAGCGTCAGCAGCACCGCCGCGGCGGCGGCCGGCCACCGGGCGTTGCCGCCCAGCCCGATGGCCATCAGTTCGCCCAGCGGCGCGTTGGTCCGGGCCGCGCCGCTGCCGAGGACCGCGACGGTGGCGAAGGCCACCAGCAGATAGAGCACGCCCACGATGGTGACCGCGGCGGCGGTCGCCCTCGGCAGATCGCGCTGAGGGCGGCGAAACTCGCCGGCGAGATGGGTGATCGCCTCCCATCCCGCGAAACTCCACACCAGGAGCGCGGCCGCCGAGCCGATCGCGGTCCAGCCGTGCGGCGCGAACGGCTCCAGGTTGCCCATGTCGGCGTGGGGCAGCGACAGCCCGACCGACACCAGCAGCAGCAGGATCAGCAACCCCGCCAGTGCGAACTGCAGTTTGCCGCTGACCTGCAGGCCGACGGCATTGGCCGCGGTGACCACGACCATCAGGCCCGCCGCGGTCACCGTGGTGGTCGTCGTCCCGCCGCCGAGCGCGGCCGAGACGTACGCGCCGCCGAAAAGCGCCGCGGCGGCGGCCCCCGGTGGCACCGCGAAGTAGAAACACCAGCCGACCACCGCGGCGGCGTGTTCGCCGAACGCCAGCCTGGTGTAGGTGGACACGCCGCCCGCGTCGGGGTGTCGCGCGCCGAGCGCGGCGAAGGTCCCGGCCAGCGGCGCCGACAGCAGGATGAGGGCCAGCCAGGCCAGCAGCGAGGCCGGCCCGGCGGCCTCGGCCGCCAGCGCGGGCAGCGCGATGACGCCGGTGCCCAGCACCGCTCCCACGTACATCGCCGTGCCGTGGCCGACGGTCATCCGGCCCCTGTGCGTCACGTCAGTCATGGAGATCAGCATCCGGGCACGTGTCGAAGGACAACCAGTGGCAGAAACGCCATTCTGCGCTAAATTTCAGCCATGAGCCGACACGTCATCGGCCTCGCCGTCACCGACGGCACGCCGGTGTTCGAGCTGGCGGTGCCATGCGAGGTCTTCGGCACCGACCGCAGCGACCTCGTCGATCCGTGGTACGAGCTGCGCTTGTGCGCCGCCAAACCCGGGCCGCTGCGCACCACCGCGGGGTTGAGGGTCGACACGCCGTACGGGCTGGACGACCTGCTCCAGGCCGACACCGTCGTGGTGGCCGCCGTCGCCCGCGCCGTGCAGCTCGATCCCCCGCAGGGCCTGGTCGAGGCGCTGCGCATCGCGCACGAGCGGGGCAAACGCATCATGTCGATCTGCTCGGGAGCCTACGTGCTGGCCGCCGCGGGGCTGCTCAACGGCCGGCGCGCCACCACCCACTGGCTGAACGGCGGCGACTTCGCCCATCGCTTCCCCGAGATCGACTTCGACCCCGTGCCGCTCTACATCGACGAAGGCGACATCATCACTTCCGCCGGCACCGGCTCGGTCATCGACGCCTGCCTGCACATGGTCCGCCGGGATCACGGCGCGGCGATCGCCAACGAGGTCGCCCGGCGCATGGTGGTGCCGCCGCACCGGGAGGGCGGTCAGGCGCAGTACACCCAGGTCGTCACGGCCCCGGGCAGGAACGACTCGCTGACGCCCGTGCTGGATTGGGCCCGTGACCATCTGGGGGAGCCGTTGACGGTTCCCCGGCTCGCCCAGGTGGCGCACCTGAGCGAACGCACCTTCGCCCGCCGGTTCCGCGACACCCTGGGGATCACTCCGCTGCAGTGGCTGTTGCAACAGCGGGTGCGGCTGGCGCAGGAGCTCCTGGAGACCACCGACGAGTCCGTCGAGGACATCGCGCGCCGATCCGGCTTCGGCGCCGCCGCGACTCTCCGCTATCACTTCGGCCGCGTCACCAGCGTCTCCCCTCAGACCTACCGCCACGTCTTCCGCGACCGCTCCTAAAGTGCGCCCGCCCGCCGGTCACCGGTCGTCGGCGGTCTGGTTCGGAGTCGTCCGCCCGGTGCGGATGAGATGCCGCCCGTCGATCGCGTTCCGGTCGAGGAGTGGCAGCCGGAGGACGAAGCGCGCTCCGTTGGCGGAGTCTTCGATGCGCAGGGTGCCGTGGTGAATGTGGGCGATGTCGCGGGAGATGGCCAGTCCCAGTCCGGTGCCGCCGGAGTCGCGGCGTCGTCCCTCGTCCAGGCGGGTGAACCGTTCGAAGATGCGTTCGCGGTCGGCCGGTGCGATGCCGTCGCCGTCGTCGGTGACCGTGACGACGGCCTGGCCGTCGGAGGATTCGACGCGGACCGTGACGCCGGTCCTGGCGTGCCGCCGGGCGTTGGTCAGGAGGTTGTCCACCAGCCGGATCAGTTGGATCCGTGAGCCGTGCACCCACACGTCTCCGGTCGTGTCGATCTTCACTGGTGTACCGCCGGCGGGTGTGTCTGTCTCCTTGGTGATCAGTGTGGTGAGGTTGATCGGTTCGTGTGGTGCCGGCTGGCCTCCGCGGAGCCGGGTCATGGTCAGCACGTCCTGGACGATCGCCTCCAGGCGGCCGGTGACCGTCAGGGCTTTGCGGATGGTGTCGCGGGGATCGACGTGGTCGGGGTGGAGCAGTGCTTCTTCCAGTTGGACGCGTAGTCCGGCGATGGGTGTCCTGAGTTCGTGGGAGGTGACGGAGGCGAGGTGGCGTTGCTGTTCGGCCGGGCGTAGCGCCCGGTCGATGATGGTCCAGATGAGGCGGCCGCCGGTCAGGACGATCAGGAGGGTGGCTCCGGTGATGAGGTATTCGAGGCGGTGTGTCGCGAGGAGGGGTGGTTCGGTTGTTCCGGCGTAGACCACGGGTGCGTCGGGGGCCGGTGAGACGCGGTCGGCCATGAGCAGGACGCACGGCCCGCCGCCGGGGTGGCACTCGACGCGCTGCTGGAGCCGGTTGCCGGGTGGGGGCCGGAAGGTGCTGAGCGGCGGTCGTTTCGTGGCGGCCGGGCTGGCGACCGTGACCGTGCCGTGGGCGTTGACCAGTTGGACGAGGTTGACGGTGCCGGAGGCGGAGGCGGGATCGGGCAGCGCGCCGGCGCGTACCTGGGCGGTCCACTGGGTGGCGACCTGTTCGGCGGCGGAGAACGCCTGGTCCTCGATCCGGTATCGGATCGCCAGGTCCAGGCTCACACCGCCCAGGGCCGTGAGCAGGAGCAACAGCATCGTCACCGCTGTGGTACAACGCGCCTGCAGCGAGTGCAGAGACGGCATCGGTCTCACCATTCTCCTGCCGCACCCGTGGACGGCCGGCACCTTCGAGGAAAGATTGGACGATTTCGTCCACTTTGGGGCTATTTATCCGATTCTGTCAAGCGGGTGCGCATGGCCTGACGTGGCCTTTACCGCGGCCCAACGCCATTTCGAGGGCGACCATGAGGGGCCGTTCGTCCTGCATGGTCTCGGCGAGCAGGTAGCCGCCCTGCAGGGCGGCGATGACCGCGACGGAGAGCTCCCGGGGATCCGCGCCGGGGTCGAGCTCGCCGCTTTCCCAGCTCCGAGTGAGACCGTTCGCGAGTAATCCCTGCCACCTGGCGAAGACGGCCGCGAGAGACTGGCGGGCGTCGTCGCAGCGGCAGGCGAGCTCGTTGGCCAGTGCGCCGATGGGGCATCTGTAGGGTTCGCCGCGCTCCCGGCTGCCCGTCACCAGCGAGTCGCCGTCGCCCCCCTATACGGCACATCCTCGCAGCCACGTAGGGATTGGTGACGTGGTGATGCGTCGCACAGCATCAGGTGCGGACGGTGCTCTCAGACCCACACGAGCGTCAAGAGCGTCCGTCTCTGCTACGCCGGCATCGCGATCTGGCCCTGCTGGTGGGAGATCGATACGCGAAGGTGCGACGAGGACGCGACGGAACGGGGCGCCGCGAGGCGAGCTCAATTCTCAAGCGCTCACATGCTCACTCTTCAGCGGGAGTACCGCCCGCGGATCCGCCACGGATGCCAGGGGCGGCCCGTACTTTGCATCGGAGGACTGCTCCCTATGGCGGCCAAACCGGCCGAGAGACTCGTGCATCCGGTGCCGGTGCGACCCACAGCGAGGAATGAGGGTCTCAGTCACGGCGGGCCCATCTGCTCAAGAATCTCCGCCGCGTCCTCGACGGCGGCATGGCATCCCTCGGTCATGTGCACCCCGGCGGTGTTCAGGATGACCTCGTCCACGCCCGCCCGCTCGTATTCGCCCAAGGCCGCTCCTATCCGCTGCGGGGTGCCGAAGAGGAAGATCCCGTCCTCGACGATCCGGTGCGCGCCGGACACCGGATCGTACGGATTAACATCGCAGTCGGCTTGGCGCGGCTCCGTACCAGAGGCTGGTGCGTTCGCAGGTCGATGTCAGCGGCGTGTGTAGGAAGTTCGCGACCGAGACGGCCCCCGGCCAGGGCGCCGGAATCTCCGCCATGTTTCCGGGCCATCGCCGGTCAGTCCGGGAACGGCGTGCCGGCGCCCCCGGTGAGGTGCTGGTACACCTCCCAGGCGTTGCGCTCGACAAAGTTGTGCAGCAGCGTGCCGTCCTCGGCGACGGCCCACACGGCGGTCCCGGTCATGCGGATCGGCTCCTGCCTCGGTGGCGTGCCGAGGACGCCGTTGTTCCCGCCGGTGAGGATCCACCGTGAGCAGACCCGGCTGCCGTCCTCGTTCTGGAACGTCTCGACGGTTTCCAGGCGCATATCGGTGATCTTCGATTGGAAGGCCACGACCCATTCCTTGAACGCCTGGCGGGAGACGACGTCCACGCCGCCCGTCGTGATGACGAAGTCCTCGGCGACGAACCGGTCGATCGCCTCCACGTCGTACGGCGGGTTCCACACCGTCCGCCAGAAGTCGTGCACGATCTCCACGGAGTTCCTGTGCCTCATCCCCGGTCGCCCCCATTCGCCGTGCCGTCCCTTTCGGGTGTCGATACCCCAGGTGGTCGGGGCATACGGGCGGCCAGGGCGACGAACTCGGCGACGAGCGGGTCGCGGCGGCCCGACACCCAGGCGAGGGCCACCTCGTTGGGCGGGATGTCGAGGATGGGGACGTAGACGACGTCGCGCCGCTGGTAGTACATGGCCGTCGACTCCGGGAGGATGCTGATCCCCGGCCGCCGTCAGCGCGCTCCGGCGCTTGTCGCGGGTGAACAGCGACAGCCCGGCGCGGTCGCCACCACCGGTGTGGGGCCGGCACCGCGCTCGAAAGGGGCCGTCCCCGGAGCGCGGAGCGGGTGAGCCTCCCGGCCCTGACGTCGGGGAGCGCGTCGCGCCGCTCCCGCCAGGTGTGATGCCATGGGTGGCGTGGAATTGCGGGAACTGCGGGTGTTCGTCGTGGTGGCCGAGGAGGGGGGCATGTCGGCCGCGGCGCGCCGGCTGCACATCAGCCAGCCCGCGCTGTCGCAGACTGTCGGCATGCTGGAGCGCCGGCTGGGGGTGAAACTGCTGGTCCGCAGCAGCGCGGGAGTGCGGCTCACCGAAGAGGGGGTGACCCTGCTCGCAGAGGCGCGAGCCGTACTCGCCCGGCACGACCGGGCACTGCGGACGATGGCCGCGTACACGAGCGGGGACGGCGGGGTCCTGCGGGTGGGGATTCCCCTTGAGCTGCCGTCCGACCTGCTCGGACCGGCGCTGGACCGGCTTGCGGTGGCCCATCCCGGCACCCGTACGCAGGCTCGCCACCTGTCCACGGCAGCGCAGCTGGCCGCGCTGCAGGCCGGTGAGCTCGACGTGGGCCTGCTCCGGGAGCGCCCCGCCGGGCACGAGTTCGACGCGATGCTCGTGGCCAGGGAGAAGCTCGGTGTGCTCCTGGTCGCCGAGCAGGCCGCCGAGCTGCGCGGTCCCGGCGGCATCCGCTTGGATGCGCTCACCGGGCTGGAATGGGTGGGCTTCCCGCGCTCGGGCAGCCCTGCCTGGTTCGACGAGCTGACCGCGATCCTGCGCAGCCACGGCCTGGATCTCGGTCCCGCCGCCCCCGAGGGTCAGGAGCTGATCGCGGAGGTCAAACTCGCCGCCGTGAGCGCGGGCAGGGCTTTCGCACTGGCACCGCCGAGGTGGCCGCAGCCGCTCCCTCCGGCCGTCGAGTGGTCGCCCCTGGTCGGCCACCCGCTGATCCGGCGCACCTGGGCGGTGTGGCCGGCGACCGCCCGCCGCCGCGACCTTGCCGACTTCGTCGCGGGCTTCCGTGAACCGGGTGACGACCAGCCGAGATGACCGTCGCGGCCACACAGAGCCACACAGAGCCACATAGAGACCGCGCAGAGACCGCACGAGCCCGGCCAGGGACCCGCGCAGGGGATCGGGCGCGCTGATAACCGAAGGCACCAGTGGCATCCGGGCGCGCGCCCGCCCGGATGCCGGCTCGGCTCGGCGACGGAAGATTGGGCGACGGGCTTCACACTCGTGAGCGGCCTCCCTCGGCGGAGGCCGGGCGCCCGGCGCTTGTTCGGTGGGATACGTTCTAGCTGGACGGGAACGCCGAGCGCCGCGCGGCCACGCAAGACGAGGAGATCAGGCACATTGCCCAACACGCACGACCGCGGGGACGCCCGTGGAAAGGCCCCGGCCGACTCCGGCGGTGCACGGACCGGTCTGCGGGCCGACTGCGCGAACTGCTTCGGGCTGTGCTGTGTCGCGCTGCCCTTCGCCGCCTCGGCCGACTTCGCGATCAGCAAGGACGCCGGCCGGCCGTGCCTCAACCTGCGGGACGACTTCCGCTGCGGCATCCATTCACGTCTGCGGGACAGCGGCTTTCCCGGCTGCACCGTCTACGACTGCTTCGGCGCGGGGCAGAAGGTCTCGCAGGTCACCTTCGGGCGTAGCTGGCGCGACGAGCCGCGGACCGCGGCGCGGATGTTCGAGGTCTTCCCCGTCGTACGGCACCTTCACGAGCTGCTGTGGTACCTGGACGAGGCGATGTCCCTGCCGGAGACCCGCCCGATCCACGCCGAGCTGCGCGACGCGTTCGAGGAGACCGAACGCCTGACCATGGGCACTCCCGACGACCTGCTGGGCGTGGACGTCGCCGCCCACCGCGAGAAGGTCAACGTGCTGCTGCTGCGGACGAGCGAGCTGGTGCGGGCGTCGGCCGGGGGCCGTGCCGCCGACCGTGCCGCGGATCGTGCCGCCGACCGCAGAGGAGCCGACCTCATCGGCGCCCGGCTCAGGAAGGCGGACCTGCGCGGAGCCAACCTGAGGGGCGCCTACCTCATCGGCGCGGATCTGCGCGGGGCCGATCTGCGTGGCGCGGATCTCATCGGGGCGGATCTGCGCGGGGCCGACCTCGGCGGCGCCGACCTCACGGGGAGCGTCTTCCTCACCCAGGCCCAGGTGAACGCGGCCAGGGGAGACGACGCCACGAAGCTGCCCCCGGCCCTCACCCGTCCGGCGCACTGGTCGGGCCCGCAGGCCGGCCCGGCCTCCACCCGCGGCCCGCGCCCCCGCCGCGGCCGCGGATAGTCCGCGAAGCGGCCGGAAGTCCTGAGGTCTTCCGGCCCCGGGATTCAGGCGAACGCGGTGCGGTGATCGTTCGCCCAGGTGGAGAACGTACGAGCCGGACGACCGAGCACGCGTTCCACGTCCTTGGTGACTATGGCGTTGCCGCCCCGTGCGACCATCCTGGAGCCGTTGACCGCGATCTCGGCGAAGGCGGGATCGACGCCGGCGGCGAGCATCCGCTCCTTGTAGACCTCCAGCGGCACGTCGGTGACCGTGATGCGGCGTCCGATGACCTCGCCCAGGATCGCGGCCTGGTCGGGGACGCTCAACAGTTCCGGCCCGGTCAGCGTGAGGACGCTGCCCGCCTGATCGTCGGACGTCAACGCCCGCACGGCGGCTTCGGCGACGTCACGAGGGTCGACGAGGCCCTGCCTGCCGGTCCCCGTCGTGTTCGGAATCGGCTCTCCACGGCGGAGCTGACCGGCCCAGCGCAGCGCGTTGGAAGCGAAGCTGGACGGGCGCAGTATCGTCCATCGCAGGCCGCTCGCGAGTATGGCCCGCTCTCCCGGCAGATGCCAGTCCCCGACCTTGACCTCGGTGTTCTGGCCCGTGCCGATGGCCGACACCTTCACCACCTTGCCGACCCCGGCGGCGCACGCGGCGGCCAGCATCGCCTCATCATGCTCGGCCAGCCGCGGCCCTGGGGCACTGAGCAGGAAAAGCGACTCCGCCTTGTCCGCCGCCCGCGCAAGGGAGCCCGGCTCGCCGAAGTCGCCCCGCACGACCTCCACGCCCGGTGGCGGCGTGATCGCCGCCGGGTCCCTGGTCATCGCTCGCACCCGCTCACCCATGGCCGCCAGCAACCGGACCGTCTCACTGCCGATGGTGCCCGTCGCACCTGTCACAAGAATCATGGTCACCACCGTGTCAGCCCAGGTGCCGTGATCCATAGGAAGTTTCGGCACTGTCACAGTGCCGAGCGCCCCTGGGTAACGTGAGGCCGTGCCTCTCGAACTCCCGATGGCCGTGCCGGGCCCGTTGCGGTGGCTGGTCAGCGAGATCACCTCCATAAGGGCCTGCGCGCCGTATGAGCGGACGCCGCTCGTCCACGTTCCCGACGCCGACACCTCGCTGATCTTCCGGACGACATGGGCGCGGCGCAGCGCTTTGCTGGTGGCCGGGCCGCGCACCCGCGCCTCCTACCATGCGGGCAAGGACTTGCCGGTCTGCCTCAGGTTCAGGCTGTGCCCAGGCGCCGCCCGGCTCCTGCTCGGAGTCCCGATGACCGAGCTGGTCGACCGGGTCGTCGACCTGGAGGAGTTGTGGGATGGCGCAGCGGGGCTGACCGCCGAGCCGGCCCGGCCGGGAGACGACGTGAGGCGCGTCCTGCAGCGTCTTCAGGCGGCGTTGCCGGCCCGGATCACCGGCCGGTCCAGTGCGGACCTGGCCCGCGGCGAGCTGGTGCGCGCCACCGCGCAAGCCCTGCGCGACCAGGCGGGGCAGCAGCGCGAGCCCATCGCCGTCATCGCCCGGCGGCTGGCCGTCAGTCAGTGAGCGTCATCTGCGTGATCTGGTCCGCGACGGCATCGGCGTGCCGCCCAAGCGCTTCGAGCGCATCGAACGCGTGCGCCGGGTGCTTGCCGGCGGCAGGGCCCACACCGCGCGCTGGGCGCAGCTCGCCGCCACCGCCGGTTTCTACGACCAGTCCCACATGGCCGCCGAGTTCCGCACCCTGATGGGCGTGACTCCGGCCGCCTTCTTCGCGGGCCGTCTCCCCTCCCTGCAGCACTGCTGACCGGCGATTCCGCACAGGGTCCCCGCAGGGCGGGCAGGCTCACGACCGGTTCGGCTCGGCCCCGGGAGCGCCCCCGAGAGCGGCGGCGAGGTCGTCCAGGTGCGCGGCCACCGGGCCGAGTGCCAGCACGCCGCTGCCCGCCCCGGCCAGCTCCCCGGCCGCGGGCAGCAGCGCGGCGTGGGCGCGTTCCATCGTCGTGCGGTCCCCGAGGGTGAGGGCCGCCCGGGCGGCGAGGCACCACAGGGCCTCCGTCAGCAGGTCGCGCGGCGGTTCCGGGAGCGCGCGCAGCGCTGCGGCCGCCTCGGCGCGGCGGCCGCGCGCCAGCAGCACCACGGGCCGGGCCCACGGCGCGTACGGCCCCCAATCGGCAGGTTCGACGTCGGGCGGGTGCTGCCCGTGCCGCAGGCGCAGGCACAGCAACGCGAGCGGCAGCAGGCCGTGCTCCATCCCGGGCATGCCGGCGCCGTCCAGCCGGGCGGCGGCGTCGCGGTAGGCGGCCTCGGCCTCCTCCGCCGTCGCCCGGCCGGTCGCGTCGAGGCGCAGCGCCCGATACCACGCGGTGAACACGCCAACGAGGGGCCGCTCGTGCCGTACGGCCAGGCGCTCGGCGGCGGCGGCGTGGGCGTCGGCGGACGTGAAGTCCGCGAGCGCCGACCTGGCCTGCATCCGGATGAGATGCCCGAGCACCTCGAAGGTGACCAGGCCGTGCCGGGCGGACAGATCCACCAGTTCGGCGCCGATCTCGTCGCGGCGGGCGGCCAGGCCCGTGCGCTCGAAGGTCTGCATGAACAGGCCGCTCAGCGCGAACGCCAGCAGCGCGGGGTCATTCAGGCGGCGGGCGATCTCCTCGGCCTGCCGCGCCGCCCGCGGCCCGTCGCCGGAGCGGTCGCCGCGCGACTCCAGCGCGATCGTGGCCAGCAGGCGGGCCCGGGCCGCCTCGTGATCGGAGGGCAGCGTGCCCAGCGTGGCCAGGGCGGCCAGGGCGGCCAGGGCGGCCAGCGTGCGGCCGGCCGCCGCGACGATGCGCGCCGCCTGCCCGGGGTCGTCGGACCGAGTCCAGATGGCCGGGACGTCGAAGGCGCCGATCACCCTGGCGGTCAGCTCCGCGTCGCCGAGCTCCTCCGCCGCCTCGACGGCGGCCATACGGTGCTCGCGCGCCGCCCGCAGGCCGCCGCCCCCGGTCACGGCGAGGTCGCGCAGCAGCCCTGCGGTCGACTCAAGGCGGGCCCGCGCCCCGGGGGCGACCGTGCGGTCGTACGCGGCGGTCGCCTCGGCCCACACCCGTTCGGCCGTGCCGCGCGCCGAGGAGCCGAGGTGGGAGGATTCGAGGTGATCGGCCTGGCGCAGGATGTCGGTCTCCAGGCGGCGCAGCCCCGGGCCCGGGTCCACTCCCAGCTCGTCCACCAGCAGTGCCCGCGCCCGGCGCAGCACGGCGAGCGCGTCGCCCTGCCGCCCGCTGCGGTACAGCGCGAGCGCGAGCAGCCGCCAGGCCTCCTCCCGCCAGGGGTGCCCGGCCGCGTGCGCGTCCAGGTCGGCCACCGCTTCGGCCGCCCGGCCCAGGGCCAGTCGCATCCGGGCGTGACGCTCGACCGCGTGCAACCGGAGCTCGGCCAGGCGGGAGCGCTCGGCGCGGGCCCAGTCCTGGTCGGCGAACTCCGCGTAGGCGGGGCCGCGCCACCACCCCAGCGCCTGCTCCAGCCGGCCGAGCCCGTCTTCGGGGGACAGATCCGCGGCCACCGCCTGCTCGAAGCGCCAGGCGTCCACCGCGTCGGCGCCGGCCCGCAGGGCGTACCCCGGTCCCTCGGTGACCAGCAGCCGTGCGGGGGTGCGGGGCGGCCGGTCGGGTTCCAGCGCGCGGCGCAGCGCCGCCACGAACGTCCGCACGGCCCCGACCGCGCCCGCCGGCGGTTCGTCCCACAGGTCGTCGACCAGGCGGGTGACCGGGACGACGCGGCCGCGGGCGACGATCAGCCGGGCCAGCACCGCCCGGTGCCGGGGCCCCTTCAGGGCGATCGCGCAGCCGGCGCCGTCCCAGGCCGTCACCGGCCCCAGCACTCCGAACGCGATCCCCACCTGCGGCCCCCTCCAGGTCACAACACCTGTCACGGCACCTGTCACGGTAGCGCGCTGACCGGATGCTCATTCGGGCCCGGCAGCCTGGGGGCATCTGATCCCGCACAGAAAGGGGGGCGCGTGATGGCGCCTGTCCTTCCCGGTTTCGACTACCTTCGCGTGCCGGTCGCCGACGGTGTGTCGCTGAACGCGGCCGTCGCCGGGGCGGGGAGCCCGATCGTGCTGCTGCACGGCTTCCCCCAGACCCACCTGATGTGGCGGCACGTCGCCGCCGACCTGGCCGCCGGCCACACCGTGATCTGTCCCGACCTGCGCGGGTACGGCGCCAGCGACAAACCGGCCGAGGCCGGTCGCGAGACCTATTCCAAGCGCACGATGGCCGCCGACGTCGTCGCCCTGGCGCGGGCGCTGGGACACGAGCGGTTCGCGCTGGCCGGGCACGACCGCGGCGCGCTGGTCGCCTTCCGCGCCGGGCTCGACCACCCGGCCTCGATCAGCCACCTGGCGTGCCTCGACGTGCTGCCCACGCTGGACATGTGGGAGGTGATGCACGGCGCGGGCGCCGCCGTCGGATTCCACCTGTACCTGATGGCCCAGCCGCCCGGCCTGCCCGAGCGGATGATCGGCGCGAGCGCGGACGCCTTCTTCGGCCACTTCCTCGACGTCTGGACCCTCGACCGCGCGGCGATCCCCGCCGGCGTACGCGCCGCCTATCTGGACGCCTGCCGTACGGCGGTGCCCTCGATCGTGGCGGACTACCGCGCGTCGGCGGGGATCGACGCCGATCACGACCGGACGGACCGGGAGGCGGGAAACCGGCTGCGGATGCCGGTGACCGTGCTCCAGCAGGACTGGGGGGCCGCCCTCGGGTACGACGCGGAGGCGCTGTGGGGCGCCTGGGCCCCCGACCTGGTGCACACGACGGTCAAATGCGGGCACTTCATGGCCGAGGAGGACCCGGCCGGCGTCGCCGGAGCTCTGCGCGCCCTCCTCACCCGCTGATCGGCGGCGCGGGTACGCCCGCGCCGCCGGTCCGGCGAGGGTCAGCAGGCGACGTCGGCGGGCGGGAGCGTCCCGGTGACGAGGAAGGCGTCGACCTGGCCGTTGAGGCAGGCGTCGCCGAAGGCGGGGTAGGGCGCGTGGGTGTGCGCGTCGATGGTGACCATGCGCGAGCCCCGGATGCCCGCCGCCACGGCGCGGCCGTTGGCCACCGGCGCGGCCACGTCCCGCAGCGCGGCGGTCACCAGGACCCCGGGCGCCCGGCCGGCCGGCAGCCGCACCGGCTGGTCCGCGATTCTGGGCCAGAAGGCGCACGGCGTGATGTTGGCGTTGGCGGGGCCGAACAGCGGATAGCGCGCGCTGTAGGAGGCGAGGTCACGCTGGTAGTCGCGGAGATCACGCGGCCAGGGGCCGTCCCCGCACCGGTAGGCCATGTTGGTCGCCGTGTGGTTGTCGGCCGGGACGCCGGGCACCCCCGGGGGCGGCAGCGGGCGGACGGGGAACGGCACGTAGGGCTCCCGCCCGGCGGCGACGTCGGCGAACGCCGCGGCGACCAGCCCGAAGGTGCGCTCGTCGTAGATGCCCGCAACGAGCAACGTCCCCAGCTCGCCCGACGTCCAGGCGTGACCCGCGACGACGATCGGGGCTGATCCGGCGCGCCGGATCAGCCCCGCGACGGCGTCGGTGACCTCCCGCGCCGTGCCGCCGAGGCCGTACTCGGCGTCGCGCTCGGCCGTCCAGGCGGCGAAGGCGCCCGTCCCTGCCTCGAACGCCGGAGTGCGGTCCAGCTCGTACGGCCGCCACGCGATGTCCGGGTTGACGGGGCTGTCCAGCACGAACCTGTCCACCCTGCCGGGGAACAGGGCGGCGTAGACCGCCCCGAGCATCCCCGCGTACGACCCGCCGAGGTAGGAGATCTTCTCCTCGCCGAGCGCGGCCCGGATGACGTCCATGTCCCTGGCGGCGTTCGCCGTGGTGGCGTGCGGCAGGGCCCACCCGGCGGCGCGCACGCAGTCACGCGCGTACGCGCGGGCCTCGGCCGCGTCGGCGGGGAGGCTTCCGAGGCCGGCGGTGCGCACCCGGTAGCCGCCGGGCTCCTCCACGGCCTGGCCGCAGCCGATGGGCGTGCTCCGCTCGACGAACCGGATGTCGAAACCGACCAGGTCGTAGCGCGCCCGCACCTCGGGGGACAGCAGGGATGCCAGGCTCGACGGCAGCGGCACGCCCGGCCCGCCGGGGCCGCCTCCGGTGGTGAGCAGCACGCCGCGGCGCCGCGCCGGGTCGGTCGCGGGCAGCCGCGAGATCGCGATCGTGATCGTCCGGCCGCGGGGACGGCGGTGGTCGAGCGGCACGGTGACCTCCGCGCAGCGCAGGGCGGGGTCGTCGACCCCGGCGCAGTCGCCCCAGCGCAGGGGCCGCGTCGGATGCCGGCGCGGATCCCGCTGTGGGTCCTGCTGTGGGTCCTGCTGTGGATCTTGAATGGAGTCCTGGGGGGACTCCTCCGGGCGATTCTGCTGTGGGTTCCGGCCCGGGGACAGGGCCGACGCGCCCGCCGGTGCTTCCACCGCCGGCGCCGGGAGCGCCGGCGAGAGCAGCACGATCGATGCCGCGACGGCCACGATCCGCGCCGCGCCTGCCCAGTACGTCATGCCGCACACACTGATCAACGGCAGCCGCGCGCGCCACCGGCCGGCCTCCGTGCGCCGCCCGGCGGGGGAGCACGCGCTGCTCCAGGGCGCGGCCCCCACGACCGCGCGTGAAACTTTCCCGGCCTGCCCTCGCTTGATGCGACAGCTTCGACCGGGTTGACAAGGGGCGGATGAACCCAACACCCTTTCACTATTCAAATAGTGAAAGGGTGGTGCCGCTTGATCGAGTTCAACCTGGACCGCGGCTCGGGGGTCTCGACATACCTGCAGCTCGTTCACCAGGTAAAACAGGCGCTCCGGCTCGGTACGCTGCGACCGGGCGACCAGCTGCCGACCGCCCGCGAGGTGGTCGAGAGCCTGGCCATCAACCCCAACACCGTGCTCAAGGCATACCGGGAGCTGGAGCGCGAGGGGCTGGTCGAGGGGCGGCCGGGGATGGGCACCTTCGTCCGGCAGGGCATCGCGGGGGCGACGCTCGCCGAGCACACGCGGCTGCGGCGCGGTCTGGAGGCATGGGTGCGCGAGGCCCGCACGGCCGGGCTGGATCAGGAGGACCTCCGAGCGCTGTTCGCCGTGGTCCTGAGCGACGCCGCGAAGGAGGGCGTGGCATGAGACCGGCGATGGAGGCGACCGGGCTGGGGGTCCGCTACCGCCGCACGTGGGTGTTGCGCGACTGCTCGCTGTCGGTGCCCGCGGGACGCGTGGCGGCGCTCGTCGGGCCCAACGGCGCGGGCAAGACGACGTTGATGCACGCGGCCGTCGGCTTGCTGAAGCCCGCGCTGGGAAGCGTCCGCGTGGCCGGCGAGGTGGCATTCGTGGCACAGGACAAGCCGCTGTACGAAAGCTTCACCGTCGCGCAGATGCTCACCTTCGGCCGTCGCATGAACACCCGCTGGGACGCCGCCGTCGCCGCCGACCGGCTGGCCGGGCTGGGTATTGCGCTGGAGCGGAAGGTGAGCGGGCTGTCGGGCGGGCAGCAGGCGCAGGTGGCGGTCACGCTGGCGCTGGCCAGCCGGCCCGATCTGCTCGTGCTGGACGAACCGCTGGCCAACCTCGACCCCCTCGCGCGTCACGACGTGATGCGCTCGATCATGGCGGAGGTGGCCGGGCGGGAGCTGACCGTGCTGCTGTCCTCGCACGTCGTCTCCGACCTGGAGGAGACATGCGACTGGCTGGTGGTGCTGAACGGGGGCCGGCTGCAGGTCAGCGGTGACATCGAGGAACTGCTCGACGGGCATCTCGTGCTCACCGGGCCGGACGGGGTGCCGGCGGCGGGGACGCGGGTGGTGAGCGCGAGCCGTACCGGCAGGCAGGTCAGCATGCTGGTCAGGGGCGCGCCCCCGCTCGATCCGCGCTGGCGGGCGCGGCGCCCCGGGCTGGAGGAGCTCGTCATGGGCTACCTGCGCAGCCCCGAGTCGGCGGTGCTGCCGCATCTGGCGGGGGTGGACGCGTGATCTGGGTGACGTGGCGCCAGCACCGGCCGCAGATCTTCGTGACAGCGGCCTTCCTGGCGCTGCTGGGGGTGCTGCTGCTGGGGTCGGCGGTGGAGGCGAGCTGGTACGTGAGCGCACACGCCCGGCCCGGCTGCCCGGAGCCCGCCCTGTCGTGCGGCGACCTGGCGGCGGCGCTGGCGCGGCGCTACGACGCGGTCTACTCGGTGTTCGGCTGGATGCCGCTGGTGGCGCCGGCGTTGATCGGGGCGTTCTGGGGTGCGCCGCTGCTCGGCCGCGAGTACGAGCGCGGCACCCACCGCCTGGCCTGGACCCAGGCCGTGCCCGTGTGGCGGTGGCTGGCGGTCAAGCTGTCGGTCCTGGGCGGGGCGGTCGTGGCGGGTGGGCTGCTGCTGTCGCTCATGGTGAGCCTGTGGCGTCCGGTGTTCAGGTCGGGGGGCGACTCCACGTTCGGCAACATCGGCGTGTTCAACATGGTCGGGGTGGAGCCGGCGGCGTGGTGGTTGTACGCGTTCGCACTGGGCACCGCGGCGGGCGCCCTGTTCCGGCGTACGCTGCCCGCGATGGCGCTGGTCGTGATCGGGGTGACGGTGACGATGTTCACCCTGTTCCGGCTGAGCGACCACTACGCCGAGCCGGCCCGCATCGAGCTGTCCGGCACTGTGGTGCTGGACGACCGCGACGCCCGGCTGGTGAGAGCCGCCTGGGTGGAGCCGTCCGGGAGGGAGATCGCCGAGCCGTCGGACAGCGGCTGCGCACACCGCGTGGACGTGGGGCAGAGCAGCAAGAACGCGGAGGCGTGGCAGGCGTGCCTGTTCGGCAAGGGCTACCGGTACGCGGTGTACTACCAGCCGCCGTCCAGGTTCTGGCGCTTCCAGTGGACCGAGGCGGGGATCCTGGCGCTCGCGTCGGCGGCCCTCGGCGGCCTGGCCGTGCGCCGCACTCTCCGCCGCCCCGGCTGACAGGCGAGGTCCGTCCGATCACCCGGCGGGAGTGAAGCGGGACAGGTCGTAGATGCCGAGCGCCTTCTCGATGTCGGCGACCTGGCCGACCACGCCTTCGAAGCCGCGCGGCCCGAAACGCCGGTGCTCTTCGTCGCGCCGGTGGTGGGAGCGCCGGAGGTGACCGGCCCGGCCCGCCGAGGTCAGGACCGGTCGGCGGGCTGGAACAGCTCGACGAGATTGCCGGCGGGGTCGGGGAGCAGGATCTGCCGGCCGCCGGGGCCGGTGACCACCTCGCCGTGGAAGGACAGTCCCGCGGCGTGGAGCCGGTCGATCTCGGCGTCCAGATCGTCAACGACCAGCAGGATGCGGTTGCGGCCCGCGCCGGCGGCCTCGGGGGGTGTGGCGCGGGCGCCGGAGCTGGCGGGCCCGGACAGCAACAGCCGCAGCGGCCCGCGCACCACGTCGGCGAAGGCGGGTCCGGCGCCGCTGTTCAGGGTGAAGCCGAGATGGGTGGTGTAGAAGCCGACGGCCGCCCGGACGTCGTCGACGAGGTAGCGGACGCTGGCGTAGTGGCCGGTCACGGTCATGAGTGAGCCTCCGGAGTATGAGCCAGGACGGGCAGTAGGTAACGGATGCGCGTGTCGATGTCGGCCGCCGCTCGGACGAGCGCGGCATGGACGTCCTGCTCCGACCGGCCCGCCGCAGCCGGATCGGGGGTGCTCCAGTGGATCCGCCGAACGTGGTCGCCGAACTCGGGGCAGACTTCGCGGACCTTGTCGCACAGCGTGATGACGTGATCGAACCTGTGGCCGCGCAGCGTGTCCAGGTGGCGGGGCCGCCGGTCGGCGATGTCGATGCCGTACTGCTCGCGCAGCACGCGTACGGCGTGCGGGTGCATCCGAGCCGCGGGCCGGCTGCCGGCGCTGGTCACGGTCACGCGACCGGCGGTGTGATGGCGCAGTAGGGCTTCGGCGATCGGTGAGCGGGCGCTGTTTCCCGTGCAGGCGAACAGCACCGAGAGGCGGGGCCACCGCGACGGCGGCTCCGGCGGCTCCGAAACGCCCCGCAGGTCGGGATGCAGGGCCGGATGCAGGGCCGGATGGAGGGCGGCCCCGGCGCCGGCCAGGGCCTGCGCGCAGCGGTCCAGGTCGAGCCGGTAATAGCTGTCGCGGCCGTCGCGGCTGCTGCGGGTCGCGGTGACCAGGCCGCCGTCGCGCAGCAGCCGCAGATGATAGGAGACCAGATTCTGCGGCGCCTCGACCAGCGTCATCAGCTCACGGACCCGCAGGTCGCCTGCGGCGAGCTCGGTCAGCAGCCGCCAGCGCAGCGCGTGGCCGGCCAGCCGCACGAACGCCGGAGGGGCTTGATCGGACGACGCCATGAGCCGGACAATACATCAAACCGATTTGATGAAACAGCGTTTGATGGAACACTGCCGACGAGGCGGATTCCCGGCCTCGTGGCGGTGAGCCTGACGGCTCGAAGTGGAGGAGTGATCGTGGGGGAGAGCGTCGCAGTGGGGTCGATTCGTGAACTGTTGCGGGGGCTTGCGGTCTTCGACACGGAACTTCCGGGGTTCGACGCCGACGCCGCGCCGTCCGACCCGGTCGCCCTGTTCGTGGAGTGGCTGACCTCGGCGGTCGAGGCCGGGGTGCGTGAACCGCATGCGATGTCGCTGGCGACCGCCGACAGCCGCGGACGGCCGTCCTCCCGCGTGCTGATCTGCAAGGATCTCGCGGCGGACGGCACCTGGTATTTCGCGACGGGCGCGGGCAGCCGCAAGGGACGGGAGCTGGCCGCCACTCCGTACGCCGCTCTGTGCTTCCACTGGCCCGAGCAGGGCCGTCAGATCCGGGTGCGCGGCACGGCCGTCCCGGAGGACGCCGAGCGCGGCGCCGCCGACTTCCTCGCCCGTTCCCCCGGCGCGCGTGCCGACGCGCTGACCGGCCGCCAGTCCCAGGTCCTTGACCACCCGGCCGACCTCGACGCCGCCCTCCGCGCGGCCCACGCCAGGATCGAGGCCGACCCCGGGGTGGTCGCGCCGGAATGGACCGTGTACGGCGTGCACGCCGAAGAAGTCGAGTTCTGGCAGGCCGATCGCGACCGCCGGCACACCCGCCTTCGGTACACGCGCGTGGAGACCTCCTGGGCGCGGCGCCGCCTGTGGCCCTGAGACAAACCACCGTGAGCGGACATCAATGGAGGTCGCCATGGGCACACCGGCCCGGGCAGGGGAGGGGCCGCTGGAGCGCCGGCTGGGCCTGACCGACGCCGTGGTCATCGGGCTGGGCTCGATGATCGGCGCGGGGATCTTCGCCGCGCTGGCGCCGGCGGCGAAAGCGGCCGGGTCCGGGCTGCTGCTCGGGCTGGCCGCCGCGGCGGTGGTCGCCTACTGCAACGCGACCTCCTCGGCCCGGCTGGCCGCGCGCTACCCCGCCTCCGGCGGCACCTACGTGTACGGCCGGGAGCGACTGGGGGAGTTCTGGGGCTACCTGGCGGGGTGGGCGTTCGTGGTCGGCAAGATCGCCTCGTGCGCGGCGATGGCGCTGACCGTCGGCTCCTACGTGTGGCCGGAGCAGGCCCACGCGGTGGCGGCGGCGGCCGTGGTGGCGCTGACCGCGGTCAACTACGTGGGAATCCACAAGAGCGCCTGGCTCACCCGGGTCATCGTCGGGGTGGTCCTCGCGGTGCTGGCCGCCGTGGTGGTCGCCGGTCTGACCTCCGGCGCCGCGGACCCGGCACGGCTGGACGTCGGCTCCGACGCCACCGCAGGAGGGGTGCTGCAGGCGGCGGGTCTGTTGTTCTTCGCCTTCGCCGGTTACGCCCGCATCGCCACCCTCGGCGAGGAGGTGCGCGACCCGGCGCGGACCATCCCCCGCGCGATTCCGCTCGCACTCGGGCTCACCCTGGTCGTCTACGCGGCGGTCGCGGTGTCCGCGCTCGCCGTGCTGGGCAGTGCGGCGCTGGGTGACGGAGGACTGGGTGACGCGGTCGCACCCCTGGCCGCCGTCGTGCGGGAGGCCGGGCATCCCGGCCTGGCCCCGGTCGTACGGGCGGGCGCCGCGGTCGCCGCGACCGGGTCGCTGCTCGCGCTGATCCTCGGGGTGTCCCGCACCACGCTGGCCATGGCCCGCGACCGGCACCTGCCCCACGCGCTCGCCGCCGTGCATCCGCGCTTCAAGGTGCCCCACCGCGCCGAGCTGGCCGTCGGCGCGGTCGTGGCGATCCTGGCCGCGACCGCGGACCTGCGCGGCGCGATCGGGTTCTCCTCCTTCGGCGTGCTGGTCTACTACGCCCTCGCCAACGCCGGCGCGTGGACCCTCGGCCCCCATGAGGGACGGCCGCCGCTTGCCGTGCCCGCCGTCGGTCTGGCCGGGTGCCTGGTCCTGGCCTTCTCCCTGCCGCTGTCGTCGGTGGTCTCCGGGGCCGCCGTACTGGCGGCCGGCGCCGCCGTCTACGTCCTGCGCCGGGCCGTCACCTGACGAGCGGCGCTTGAGACTCGCGGGCCGTTACCATGAGCGGATGCGACCCGAAGCCTCAAGTCAGGTGAACCGCAGGGCGCTACGCCCGGTCGATCTGGCGCGGGAGGCGGGGGTCTCCACCCAGCAGATCCGCAACTATGCCGACGCGGGAATCCTCCCGCCCGCCGAGCGGACGGCCGCCGGCTACCGCAGGTTCGACACGCGGCACCGCGAGGCCCTGCTCGCCTACCGGGCGCTGGCCAAGGGGTACGGGTGGGAGGCCGCCCGTTCGATCATGCTGGCCGTGCACGACGGCGACCTCATGGGCGCGCTCGCCCTCGTGGACGCCTGCCATGCCGCGCTGCATCAGCAGCGGCTCGCCCTGCGGGCGACGGGGGAGGCGCTCGAAGCGGTCGCCGGGCAGGATCCCGGTGGCCCGGCCGCGCCGCAGTCGGCTCTGCGGATCGGGGAGGTGGCCGCCCTCCTCGGCGTACGCACCTCGGCGTTGCGGGTGTGGGAGGCCTCCGGGCTGCTGACGCCGCAGCGCGAGCCCGGCACCGGCTACCGGTGGTACGGCCCGGCCGAGGTCCGCGACGCCCGGATGATCCACATGCTCCGCCAGGGGCGATATCCGCTCGCGCGGATCGGGGACGTGCTCGACGGCCTGCGCCGCACCGGCAGCACCGAGGCGCTGCGCGCCGCCCTGTCCGAGCGCGGCGCCGCCCTCGCCTCCACGGCCGTCGCGATGCTCGAAGGATCGGCCCGCCTGCACGACTATGTCGCCGGCGCACGCCGACAGGCCTGATTCGTTGATCCTTATGGCCTCTTAACAACTAGGCTCCTAAAGTACTAGGAACCTAGTTGAATAGGGGTTGCGATGATCGAGTTCTACCTGGACGGCCGGTCCGGTCTCTCGCCGTACCTGCAGCTCGTCCAGCAGGTGCGGCATGCGCTGCGGCTGGGCCTGCTGGATGAAGGCGATCAGCTTCCGACCGTCAAGGACGTGGTGGCGCGGCTGGCGATCAACCCGAACACGGTGCTCAAGGCCTATCGGGAGCTCGAACACGAGGGGCTGGTGGCCGCGCGGCCGGGGGTCGGGACGTTCGTGACCAGGACGCTGACGGACGCCTCACTGGCCGCGCACGGCCGGCTGCGGCAGGACCTGCGCCGATGGCTGACCAAGGCCCGCCTGGCCGGCCTCGACGACGAGAGCATCGAGGCGCTGTTCATGACCACCTTCCGGACCGCCTCTCAGGAGGGCATCGCGTGAGCCCCGTCTTACAGGCCCGGGACCTGGCCAAGAAGTACGGCAAGTGGTGGGCGCTGCGCGACTGCACCATCGACATCCCGGCCGGCCACGTCGTCGGGCTGGTGGGCCCCAACGGCGCGGGCAAGACCACCCTGCTCAAGCTGGCCGCCGGCCAGCTGACGCCGACCTCGGGAACCATCACGGTGCTCGGCGGCCGTCCTGTGGGGGACCCGGCGCAGCTGGCCAGGATCGGATTCGTCGCCCAGGACACTCCGGTCTACGCGGGGCTGAGCGTCGCCGACCATCTGCGCCTGGGCGGCCGGCTCAATCCCGGCTGGGACGCGACGCTCGCGCGAGAACGCGTCGAACGGCTCGGTCTCGATCCCCGGCACCGGGCGGGGAAGCTGTCGGGCGGGCAGCGCGCCCAGCTCGCGCTCACCCTGGGCCTGGCCAAACGGCCCGAGCTGCTGATCCTGGACGAGCCGGTCGCCGCGCTCGACCCGCTGGCCCGGCGCGAGTTCCTGCAGGGCCTGATGGAGGCCGTCGCCGAGCACGAGCTCAGCGTGGTGCTCTCCTCCCACCTGGTCTCCGACCTGGAGCGGACCTGCGACTACCTGATCGTGCTGGTCGGCTCGCACGTGCGGGTGGCGGGGGAGGTCGAGGAACTGCTGGCCACCCACCACCGGCTCACCGGCCCGCGCCGCGACCCCGACCGCCTGCCCGCCGATCAGCATGTCGTCTCCGCCAGCCACACCGACCGGCAGAGCACGCTCATCGTCCGCACCGACGCCCCGATCCATGACCCCGCCTGGCGCGTCAGCCAGGTCACCCTGGAAGACCTCGTCCTGGCCTACATGGAGGCACCCGCCCCCACGCACCTGCGACCGGCCCTGGAGGTGCAGCGATGATCTGGCTGACCTGGCGCCAGTTCCGTGTCGCGGCCGGGGCGACGGCCGCCGCGCTCGTCGTGCTCGCCGTCGCCCTGGCGCTGACCGGGCCGGGACTGGCCTCCGGCTACTCCGCCGGGATCACCGCCTGCACCAGGGACGGCGGCTGCCCGCGCTTCTTCGACCGGTTCTTCGACGACTACCAGACACCGTTCCTGGCCGTGACCGTCGTCGTGCTGATCCTGCCGGCCCTGCTCGGTCTCTTCTGGGGGGCGCCGCTGGTCAGCCGCGAACTGGAGGCCGGCACGCACCTGCTGGTGTGGAGCCAGAGCATCACCCGCGCCCGCTGGCTGGCCGTCAAGCTCACGGTCGTCGGCGGGGCCGCCGTGGCCGCCGCCGGAGTGAGCAGTCTCGCGGTGACCTGGTGGTCGGCCCCTCTGGACAAGTCCGCCGCGCCGGGCTTCACGCTCATGGATCCCCTGGTGTTCGGCGCGCGTGGCATCGTCCCCATGGCCTACGCGGCGTTCGCGTTCGTGCTCGGCGTGACCACGGGGCTGATCGTCAGGCGCACCCTGCCCGCCATGGCCCTCACCCTGGCCGTCTTCGCGGCGGTCCAGATCGTCATGCCGTTGACGGTCCGCCCCCACCTTCTCCCTCCGGTCACCTCATCCTTCGCGCTCGGACCGGAGAACGTGGACGCGTTCAACAAGTCCAGCGACGAGGAGTTTCCGCAGGTGATCCTGGATTGGGCGATACCCGGGCACACGGGCGCCTGGGTGCTGTCCAGCCGCCTCACCGATCCGTCCGGACGCGTGGCCGGCGGCGACGGCGCCCCCGTCACCGTTCGCGTGTCCATGACGTCCGGACCGTGCGCGCCGTCCCAGCAGGCCCAGCAGGCACAGGATCCGGGCCGGGGCTTCGACGCCTGCATCGCCGAGATCAACCGGCTGGGCTATCGGCAACGGGCGACCTACCAGCCGTTCGAGCGTTTCTGGCCGTTCCAGTGGATCGAGACCGGGATCTACGTTCTCCTCACCGCCGGCCTCGCCGGTCTCTGTTTCCGGTGGATCCGCGGGCGCCTGTCATGACCGCCAAGTCTGTGACGGCCGGGCTCGTGCTCTTCCTGGCGGCGGCCTGCACCGCGACACCGCCGCGGACCCAGCCCGCCGCGACGACCACCGGCGGATCGCCCGTCTGCGCCGAACCCCAGGGAAATCCCCCGCCGGAGACGCCCACCACGATCGACGTCGTCGAGCAGGCGTACTTCTGCATCCTCGCCAACTACTACGGCAGGGCCACGCTGGACACCCGCGCACTGCTGACCGCGGGATTCGCCGCCTTCACCCGGGAGCTCAACCGCGGCGGACGCGACCTGCCCGAGGCGACGATGCCGGCGTTGACCGGTGACCAGCACGCCGACTGGGCCGCGTTCGAGGCGGCGTGGCGGCGCGTCGCCGGCCGGCTGCCGGACGACGCCGGCCTCCAGAGCAGGCTGGCCGCCGCCACCCTGCAGGCCGTCGTGACCGGCCTGGGTGACGACCACGCCCGCTGGGCGCACGGCGCCAAGCGGCCACCGGACTCCTATGACGGCGACCAGTACGGCCTGGGCCTGCGCGCCAACGTCGGCCCCCAGGTGAGCGCCGACCCGGGGACCGCCCTGCCCCCGCTGTTCGTCACCGCCGTGCTGGGCGGATCGGCGAAGGAGGCCGGGCTGCGCCCCGGCGACGTCATCGAGTCGATCAACGGATCGGCGCCCTTCGTTGACGGAGCGGTCACCCCGGCCGCCGTCGCCGCGCTGTACCCGCGATATCCCGAAGCCAGAGCGGTCCGGCTCCAGATCCTGCGTCAGGAAACCGGCCGGCGCCGGACCGTGACGCTGAAGCCGGGGCTGTTCCAGCCCGATCCGGCCACCCTGCAGGTGGTGACGACGAAGCTGCTGCGCGACGGCATCGCCTACGTCCGGCTGAGCGGCTTCGCACCCGACGTCGCGAACCGGACCCTCAGGGCGATCTCCAGGATGAGGACCGGCCACACGCTCACCGGCCTCGTGCTCGACCTGCGCGGCAACGGCGGCGGCAGCCCCGACGAGGCGAACCGGCTGCTGGGCGCGTTCGCCCACGGCAAGGTCACCGCGTACCAGTGCACGGCTTCCTTGAGCACCGGGGACGGCGCGTGCGACCCCATGCGCACCGACGACAGCGTGCCGTTGCTCGGCCTGCCGCTGGTGGTGCTCATCGACCGCGGCTGCGCCTCGGCCTGCGAGCACTTCAGCTCCGCCGTCAAGGACCTGCGTCTCGGGCAGCTGGTCGGAACGCGGACCGCGGGCGCCGTCTCTGGCCCTGCGCGGCCGTATCTCCTCGGGGACAACACCACCCTGACGCTCCCGTCGACGCACCACCTGGCGCCCGGCCGCGAGGTGATCGACCGGGTCGGCGTGGCGCCCGACCACCACGTGCCGCTGACCCCGCGGGACGCCGCCGCCGATCGCGACCCCGCCCTCGATAAGGCCCTCAACCTGCTGCACACGTGACCGGCGCGGCGTGAGCACGCCCCGCACGAAAGGACGGACCGCTTCATGAGTCATGCCGTGAAAGACCTGGCGGTCGCCGGGCTGGTCGTCCTCGCCGCGGCCTCCTGCGCCGCGCCGGCCCCGCCCAGGTCCGTCGCCGCCACCGCTCCGCCGGCCACACCCACCGGCGCCGCGGCCCTGCCCGCGCCCACCGGCACCCGTCCGGTCGGCGCGACCACCCTGTATGTGAAGGACACCTCCCGCACCGACCCGTGGGTGCCCGACGTGAAGGTCAGGGAGCTCATGGTGACCGTGTGGTATCCGGCTCAGGCGGGGGAGGGGCGGCGGGCCCCCTACATGACCGCCAAGGAGTCCGAGCTCACGCTGAAGGGCAAGGAGGTGACCGGTGTGCCGTACGACGTGCTGAGCCGCACCCGCACCAACGCCGTCGAAGACGCGAAACCGGCCGGGCGCACGGGCGGCCTGCCCCTGGTGGTGCTGTCACCGGGGTTCACCATGCCCCGGAGCACGCTTACCGCCCTGGGCGAGGAACTGGCCAGCAGGGGATATGTGGTGGCCGGCGTCGACCACACCTACGAGAACTACGCCACGACGTTCCCGGACGGGCGGGTCGCCGAGTGCGTCGCCTGCGACAGCGACACCGACCCCGGCTTCGGCGCGAAGGTGGCCGACGTCCGCGCGGCAGACGTCTCCTTCGTGCTCGACCAGCTGACCGGCCCACACGCGAAGTGGGAGGGCTCCCCCCTGATCGACCCGTCCGAGATCGCGATGGCCGGCCACTCGATCGGCGGGGCCGGCTCTGTGGCCGCCATGGTGAAGGACTCGCGGGTGCGCGCCGGGATCGACATGGACGGCACCACCTACGCCCGGATCCCGAAGAGCGGGCTGTCGCGGCCGTTCCTGTTCCTGGGATCGGCCGGACACCAGCCCGGAGGCCGCGACAACTCCTGGGACCGCGACTGGAAGCTCCTGACCGGATGGAAACGCTGGCTCGTCCTGCCCGGCGCGGACCACCAGTCCTTCACCGACGTGCCGCTCCTGGCGGGCGCTGTCGGCGTCGCCGTCCCGGACGGCCTGTCCCCGGCCCGCTCCGTGGAGATCACCCGCGCGTACGTCCGCGCCTTCCTCGACCGGCACCTGCGTCACGAGCCGCAGCCCCTGCTGGACGAGCCGTCTGCGCGCTACCCCGAGGTGCGGTTCTGCACCCCGGGCGCGACGTGCCGGTAGCGCCGGCCGACCGGTGGAGCCTGAGCACAGCCCGAGCCCGAGCACAGGCCGGTCGCCTGAGCTCACGGCCGCCGCCGGAACGGGGCGAGCGTGTCCCGCACGAGGTCGGCGGCACCCCAGTCGGGGTCGAACTGGGCGATCACGGCCAGGTGCTGGCGTAGCTGGAGGATCGGCATGCGTTCGCGCCAGTCGCGGTCGAGCCCGGTCAGCTCCGCGTACAGCTCGAAGAACACGTGCGCCTCGGGCGGCGGCGCCGTCGTCCAGAGGTGGGCCAGGTCGACCTCGGCCCACATGTACGACACGGCCGGGTCGATCAGCGCGGGCCGCCCGCCGGGGGTGGCCATGACGTTCAGCGCCCACAGGTCGCCGTGCGTCAGGCACGCGGGCCTGACCGGCAGCAGCTCGGGCAGCCGGTCGCACAGCCGCTCCAGCGCCGCCCGGTCCGCGGCGCCGAGCGCCTCCTGCACGCGAGGCTCGCCGAGCCAGCGCAGCAGACGGTGCTGGGCGAAGAACGCGAACCCGTCGTCATCCCAGGTGTTGACCTGCCGGCGACGGCCCAGCCAGTTGTCCCGGTGCCACCCGAAGCGGGGGGAGCGCGTGCTGGTGTGCAGGTGGGCGAGCGCATGCGCGAACCGTTCCCAGAAGGCCTCGGTGCCCGGCCGGGGCCGCAGCACCGACAGCACGAGCAGGTCGCGGCCCGCGAGGACGATCTCGGGCGTGGCGACGCCGCCCGCCTCGCGCAGCGCGGTGAGCCCCTCGGCCTCCGCGGCGAAGACGTCGTCCGACGGCGGCTCGCCGAGCCCCCCGACGAACGCCTTAACGAACCCCTTGACGAACACCGACGTGCCGTCACCGCGGCGGGCGAGCCCCGCGGTCGCGGCGAGGCCTCCGGCGGCCGGCTCGACCGCGACGACGTCGGTCAGGCCGGCCGTATGCAGGCGTTCCAGCAGGAAGGACGTCACGTCTGTCATGGGCACACTCCTCCGCTCCCCGAGGGCCCGGACAAGGGCGCCCGGAGCCGATCAACCGGTTGTCCCGCCTCCGTGGCCCGCTCGGCGACCGGGGCCTCGCCTGGTTCCGATCACGGCGGTCGCGTCGAGTTCCTCGTCGTACGTCAGACGCGCGGCGAGCCCCGCGCGGGCGACGGCGTCGGCGGTCTCCCGGGCCTGGGCCTCGCTCGTCTCCACCAGCAGATGACCGCCCGGCGCGAGCCAGACGTCCGCCCCGGCGACGACCCGCCGCACGACGTCGAGCCCGTCGGCGCCGCCGTCGAGCGCGACCTGCGGCTCGTGCACGCGCGCCTCCGCCGGCAACAGCCCGATCGCGCCGGTGGGCACGTACGGCGGGCTGGCGACGAGCACGTCCACCCGGCCCCTCAAGGCGGCGGGCAGGGCGGCGTACAGGTCTCCCTCGTACACCGTGCCGCCGGCCGGGGTGAGGTTGCGGCGGGCGCAGCGCACGGCGGCGGGGTCGACGTCCACGGCGTGCAACTCGACCGGGCCCGCGGTGGCGGCCAGCGCCGCGCCCATCGCCCCCGAGCCGCAGCACAGGTCGACGACGACGGCGCCCGGCCGGGCCAGTGCGGCGGCCTGGCGGACCAGGAACTCGGTGCGCGGCCGGGGCACGAAGACCCCCGGATCGACGGCCAGCCGAAGCCCGCAGAACTCGGCCCACCCGATGACGTGTTCCAGCGGCAGGCCGCCGGCGCGCCGGTCCACCATGTCGTCGAGTTCGGCGGGGGTACGCGCGGCGGAGACCAGCAGACGGGCCTCGTCCTCGGCGAACACGCATCCGGCGGCCCGCAACCGGGCCACGACCGAGGGAAGGGCAGGGGAGAAGGACAGTGACAAGGGAGAGCCTTTCGGAGTGCCGAGGGCGCTCCCGCGGTCGTCTGTCTCTACGCGACCGTACGCAAGGGGAGAAGGGAGCACCCTACCTGATCAGCGGTGATGGGGCCCACCTCCTCGTGTCGTCGCTGTGACCGGCACCCTACCGCACCGGACGGTGCCATAACACGGCTGGGCCCTACCGCGGCCCGCGCCAACTCGCGGTTACCGCGTTGCGGCGGCCAGTGCCGCGCGGATGGCGTCCTCGCCGGCCGGCTGGCCCTTCTGGTTCGAGAACGGCCCGTACGGGGTCCCCCACACCGGCGTGCCCGTCGCCTGCTGCCAGCTATCGGCCAGTGGTCCCGCGTCCACGACGCTGTATCCGATGGATTCGATGAATTCGGTCACCGCCGCCTTCGCCGGCGCGGAGTCCCCGGCGATCGGCAGGTACGAGCGGTCGGCCGCCTCCGCCGGGCGGGCGAGTGACAGCAGGTGCTTGAAGAAGATGTTGTTGAACGCTTTCACGACCATGGCGTCCGGGATGTACCCCAGCAGCAGTTCGCTCGAGGTGAGCGACTTGCTGTCGAGCTCCGGGATGTGCCCGTCACGTTCGGGGCCGTAGTTGCACGTGTCGATGACCGTCTTCCCGGCCAGTGGCACGGCGGGCAAGTTGGGGAACGCCTTGACCGGCACCGTGACCACGACGATGTCACCGGCCGCCGTGGCCTCCCCGCTCGTCGCCGCGGACGCCCGCGGCCCCAGTTCTGCGACCGTGTCCGCGAGCGTTTCGGGACCGCGCGAGTTGCTGAGCACGATCCGGTGCCCGGCCTCGATGGCGAGCCGCGCGATGGTGCTGCCGATGGATCCGCTTCCGATGAATCCCACAGTCGTCATATTCTCAGCGTCCCTCCAGAAGAGCCGAACCCTTGTCATTTGCCGGGCTCGTCGCGAATCGGGTCCCTGCCGTCAGCTGGCGGGGAAGTAATGGCCGTTGTCCAAGTCGGCGAGCAGGCCGGGCTGAGCGGGTTCCCAGCCGAGGGTCCGGCGGGTGACGAGGTTGGACGCCGGGTAGCTCTGCGTGACGATGTTCGCGAGGAATCCGAAGTATCCCGGCAGCACCAGTTCGTCCACGGGAACGCTCACGGCGGGCAGGCCCAGACGGCTGCCGATGGCCTCCGCGATCTCCCGGAACGGGATGCCCCCGTCGTCGACCGCGTGCCAGTATCTGCCGGCCGGGCCCTTCTCCAGCGCCAGGCGGAACAAGGAGGCGGCATCGCGGATGTGCACGGCGTTCCACAGGTTCGCGCCGTCTCCGGGGTAGCCGATGAAGCCCTTCTCCTTCGCGAGCGCGATCAGCCGCACGAGGAAGCCGGCACGATCGGTCGTGCTGTGCGCGATGTTGGCGATCCGCACGACCGAAGACCGCACGCCCTGCTCGGCGAGGCCGATCACGGTGGTTTCCACGACGTTACGAGCCCGCAGGGTGCCCTTGTGCTCATCGCCACTGGGAAGGGCCGGGTCCTCCTCGGTGGCCGTCCGGCCCAGGAATCCCTGCCCGGGCGAGCCGATGCTCCCCGCCGCGACCAGCGGCTTTCCGGTTCCCGCCAGTGCCTCGCCGTAGGCGAGCATGATCGGGAGCTCGGCGGCGGCCACGGCGTGGATCCCGCCGGAGAAAAGCAGGTCTTGCCGGTGCGCGACGTGGATGACGCCGTCGGAGTCCGCAGCCGCCTCCTTGAGGTCGTCGAGATCCCCGAGGTCGCCGCGACGCACCTTCGCGCCGAGCGCGGACAGCGCCGCCGCGGCAGTGTCCGACCGGGCCAGGCCGGTGACCTCGTGCCCGGCGGCGATGAGCTCGGGGATGATGTACGAACCGGAATGGCCGGTCCCGCCAGTGACGAAAACGCGCATGCTACTGGTCCTTGTTGGTTGATGTGGTGCGAGAAGTGGTGGTGCGGGCGCGTTCAGGCAGAAGTGTCGACGCCGAGGGTGAAGTCGAAGCTTCCCTCGCCGTAGCGGCCCAGGCCTGTCATCAGGAGTGCCCAGCGGTCACGTCCGCCCGGGCCGAGCGACGGACGGGGACCACGTGACCACGCCGGTGTGCCAGCCACATGAACACGGCGGTGGCCACCACGCCGAAACCCACGGCGTACACACTGCCCTCCGGTCCGAAGTCGCCGCCCGTGACCAGCGCGGGACCCGACATCGTCGCGTCCAGCAGGCCCTGCGGGGTGTTGCTGCCGGACACCTTGGTGCTGAAGATGGCGCTCGCGGCGATGTTCCAGCCGAAGTGCAGACCGATCGGCACCCACAGCTTGCGGGTGGCGATGTACGCGGCGGTCAGCATCCCGCCTGCCTCGATGGCGATAGCGATGGCGCCCCACAGGGTGGCGTTCGCGTTGAGCAGGTGGATCAGGCCGAACAGCGAGCCGGTCAGCACGAGCGCGATCCAGGTTCCGGTCCAGTGCTCGACGTTCCGGAACAGGACACCGCGGAAGACCAGCTCCTCGGTCACGGCGGCACCCGCCATGATGCCGAGCAGGCCGACGGCGCTCGCCGGCGTGCCCAGGCCGTTGATCGTGTAGTCGCCTAAGAAGGCGATGTTCGCGATGACCGCCCCGAACAGCGCGATGCCGAGCAGCGTGCCCCAGCTGATCCCCGCGCCTGCTCCCTTCAGCGACACCTCGACGGGGGCCCGGTGCTCGGTGCGCCGCACCACCCAGCCGTAGACCAGGACCGCGACGACGGCCGTCAGCAGGCCGGCGACGAGCGCCAGCCAGGGGGTGTCCTTCACCGCCGCGGTGCCCAGACTGCCGAGGATCCAGACCGCCACAACCGCCAAGAGCTGCCATATCAGACGCACGATGACTCCTTCGTGAGAATCCGCGGCGGGAGCGCCGCGGGCCACTGGCGGGGGTGCGCTCAGCCGGGGAGGTCGACGCGGAGGGCGATGTCGAAGGTCCCCGCGCCGTTGCGGGCCAGGCCCATCAGCAGCGGCCCGACTCCTTCCAGCCAGCGGGCCATCTCCAGGCCGCCGACATCGAGCGGGCGCAGTCCGAGGCTCTCGATGAACGCCGACACGTCGGCCTTGGCCCGCGCGTCGTCTCCGGCGAAGAACACGTCCAACGGACGCCCCTGGGCCAGCACGTGGCCGAAGACCGTGTTGAACGCCTTCACGACGTGCGCGCTCGCCGGGACCGCCTTGGCGATCTCCTGCGCACCGGACGTGCCGTCAGGGATGACGAGCCCGGTGGCGTCGGCGTTGAACGTGTTGGAGATGTCGATGATGAACTTGCCGGCCAGTGCATCCCCGTACTGGGCGACGACCGGCACGGCGCCGGCGTATGGCACGGCCAGGACGACGATGTCGCCGACCGGGACGGCGCCGAATGTTCCGACCGTGGCCCCGCCGCCGAGCGCGGCGGCCAGGTCCTTGGCCTTGGCCGCGTCGCGGCCGATGAGCTCGACGGCGTGGTCGCCCTCGAGCGCGCGGGCGGCAATGGCGCGGCCCATACCCCCCAGGCCGATGATGCTGATGCTGCTCATGGAGTGCCTGCTTTCCGGAGCTGGATAAGACGCCATGCCCACCCGTCGTTGTCAACGGCTGTGGCATCGACGCCCACCTTTTGGTTAACGTGTGAACCAAAAGGTACGTGGCACTTGGTTACCATGTCAACCAGACGGTAAAGTGGCGCGCGTGACCGAGCCGCGGTGGTTGGACGAGCGAGAACAGCTGGCCTGGCGCAGCTTGATGAAGATGCAGGACGGGCTGTCGGAGTTCATCGAGCGGCAGTTGCGTAACCGGTGCGGGCTGTCCGGCGCTGACTACCAGGTCCTGGCTCATCTTTCTGAGGCGCCCGAAGGCCGGCTGAGGTCGTTCGAACTCGGCCGGTTGTTGCGCTGGGAGAAGAGCCGCCTGTCGCAGCACCTGGGCCGGATGCAAAATCGCGGCCTGGTGTCCCGCGAGCGGTGCCACGCCGACCAACGGGGGGCGGTGGTCGCCATCACTCCCCGGGGCAGCGAGCTGATCAAGGTCGCGGCTCCGCAGCACGTGGCCGACGTCCGCGACGTGCTCATCGATCATCTCACCGCGGAAGAGATGGCGATGCTCGTCACCATCGGCGACAAAGTACGCGAACGGCTGGCGGCGCTGGAACACAAGCACTGACACCCGATCCCGGACCTCATCGCTCACGAACTGCGTGCGTGTCAGACCGCTGCCCTTGCTTCGCCCCTGGTGGCGCCGACCCGAGTGGGGGCCTACTCGCGGCGCAGGGGCGGGCGGCGGGCCCAGGTGGCCCAGCGCCACAGCCACTCCAGAGGGCCCTGCCGGTAGCGGCGCAGCCACAGCGTGGACCACGCCCACTGCACGGCGAGGACGACGCCGGCGATCAGGGGCACGGCTGGGGCCGGCCAGGTGTGCGGCGGGCCGTCGAGGACGCGGCCCGCCGCCAGCACGAGGACCGTCGCGGACAGGTAGTTGGTCAGCGCCATCCGCCCGAGCGGCGAGAACACGGCCCGCAGCACCGGCCGCAGCGGGGTCCTGAGCACGACCAGCAGGGCGCAGACGTACACCCCGGCGATCAGCAGTCCGGCCCCGGCCAGCGAGATGCCGAAGCCGCGGTCGGCCGAGTCGAACCGGGTCTGGAGCCACAGCATGGGTGCCGCGGCGGCCGCCAGGACCAGCCCGAGCGTGGCCGGCACCCGCGCCGACTGCTCCAGCCGGTCGATCACGCGATACCGCACCAGTGCCGAGCCCAGCAGGAACAGCCCGGCGATCAGGGCGAGCCGGTCGCCTCCGGCGAGCAGCGACACCGCGACGAACGCGGGCGCGAGGGCGGCGACGGCCAGGCGGGGCAGCCAGGTCGAGGGCAGCAGCACCAGCAGGCCGATGACGGCGTAGGTGCTGAGGATGTCGCCGTGCCACAGCAGCACGAAATGCGCCACGCCGAGCGCGAGCAGCGCCAGGAGCCGGCGCAGCAGGACCACGCGCGGGTGAGCGGCGCGGGCGGCTGCGGAGTCCAGCAGTAGCGAGAACCCGACGCCGAAGAGCAGGGAGAAGATCGGGAAGAAACGCTGCTCGACGAGGAGGCCCAGCCAGGCGGCGTCACTTCCCCCGGGACCGGACGGCTCGATGAACGCGCCGGTCGCGGCGATCGGCTGGACGTTGGCGAGCAGGATCCCGCACAAGGCGAATCCGCGCACGACGTCGAGCGCGGCGATGCGGGGGCGGCCCGCCGAGGTGGTGGCGTGGCCTGCCTCGCCGGGCCGGAGGCGCACGGCGGGGGAGGCGGAGTTCTCACGATGCATGGGGCCTCATCCTGCGGTCGGCGGCCCCCTGCCGTTATCGGCCGGAAGCATGGTTCGCGCCGCCCGCGACCGTACTTCCGGCCGGTTCCGCGGGCCGGACTCAGCGTGCCGGACTCAGCGTGCCGGACTCAGCGTGCCGGACTCAGCGTGCCGGACTCAGCGTGCCGGACTCAGCGTGCCGGACTCAGCGTGCCGGGCCCCGGCCGGCTTACCGCGCCGTCTGCTCCGCCAACTGCTCCGCCGTCTGCTCCAGCCGGTTCCGGTAGCTCTCCCACCACTCCTGATCGCCGGAGGGCAGGTTGAGGTTGCCGTCCCGCAGCCCGGCCTCCCCGTCGATGAGCTCCCTGACGATGTCGGCGTGGCCGGCGTGCCGGTTGGTCTCGGCGATCACGTGCACCAGGATCTGGTGCAGCGTCACCTCGCTCCGCTCGTCCGGCCACCACCGCACGTGGCCGGGCGCGTCGAGCGCCAGCGTGTCGATCGTGCCGTCCGCATGCTGCCAGACGCGGTGGTACAGCCCGACGATGTCGTCGCGCGACTCATCCGCTGTGGCCCACATGTCCGCGTTGTCCTCGGCGTCGTCCTCCGTCCACGGCAGCGGTTCGCCGAACGGCCGCCCGAAGGTCTCGCCGAAGTAGCCCGCCTCCACCCCCGCGAGGTGTTTGACGAGCCCCAGGAGGTTGGTGCCGGTGGGGGTGAGCGGGCGGCGGACCTCATACTCGGACAGCCCGTCGAGCTTCCACAGCAGCGCGTCGCGGGCGGCCTGCAGATAGCGGTGCAGATCATTCTTCGGTTGTGGTGCGATCATCCGCGCAGTCTCCCAGCCGGCGCCTGCCGCACGCATCGGAGTTTTCCGGCGGGGGCGTCGAGCCGCGCGACGATGGGAACGATCGCGGGCGTCGCGACCTGCCGGACACGGCCGGGAGCGGTGGTCCTCCTGCCGTGCGGAACGCCCCGCCCCCGGCGGGCGCCGGGGGCGGGGCGTGGCGGAGCCGGGGTCAGCAGACGATGAAGATGCTCTTCCACCCGACCGGAGTCCTCTGCTCCGCGTTCCTGTCGGCGGCGAGCGTGAAATGGGCCACGCCCTGTGCGTCGGGCTGGTTGTACATCCGGCCGCTCTGGCCGTCGCCGTACCACCGGTACGAGCCGTGGAAGGGGATGTTGGACATGCCGCAGCGGTCGATCACCACCGACCTGCCGCTGAAGCCGGGCCCCTCATAGGCGACGTACTGGGAGGCGTAGGCGGCGCCGGCGCTGATAGCGATCGTCGCGGCCGTCAGGGCGGGGACGAGGACGAACCTCTTCATGACGCTCCTAAGGCAGGCCGAGTTCTGCTTTCAGTAATCGGATGGTAACGCAGCGTGCTCGATCCGTCACCCTGCGTATCTGATGGCCTGCCTAGGGATCCTAGGAGGATTCATAATGAATTGCCGCTAAAACCGGCTGCCGGTAGGTTCGTGCCTATGAGGCCAATTGCCGAGCGCGAGATCCGCGCCTCGTTCGTCAACTGCACCAAGGGTGAGGCCAAGCGCCTTGCCGTACCGAGGGACCTGGATGTGCGGCCCTGGGACGACCTGGACTTCCTGGGCTGGCAGGATCTGTCCTCTCCGGGCCGTGCGTACCTGGTCGCCGAGCAGGGTGACCGTCTGGTGGGGGTGGCGCTCCGCCGGGCCACCTCCAATGCCGGGCACGTACGGCGCAGCATGTGCTCGCTCTGCCTGACCACCCACACCGGCGACGGCGTGTCGCTGATGACCGCCCGCCGCACCGGTGGCGGCGGCAACTCCGTTGGCGCCTACATCTGCACCGACCTGGCCTGCTCCCTGTATCTGCGGGGCAAGAAGGACGTCGGGCCCGGCGGGCGGATGCCCGAATCGCTCACGCTCGAAGAGAAGATCGGCAGGACCACGGTCAACGTGAGCGAGTTCCTCCAGAGGGTGACCGTTTGACCGGTGCTCCCGCACGCGAGGCCTCCTGCGCACGCCGAGGAGGCAGGGTTCGGCAGGGCTCGGCAGGGCTCGGCGGTGGAGGGTCACCCCGGCGTGATGATCAGCTTGCCCCGCTTGGCCGTGCCGTTCCGTTCGAGCTCGGTGAGGGCGGGGATGGCTTGCGAGAGTGGGACGGTGCGGGCGATCGGTAGCCGCAGTGCTCCCTGGCCGGCGGCTCGCGCGACCTCTTCGAGGTCTTCGGTGACCGGTTGGGCGATCAGAACGTGGAACGGCCCGGGCAGGACACTTCTCGCGAGGTTCGACGGGGTGGGCAGGACGCTGACGATGCGGCCGCCGGGCTTGAGCATCGTCCGCGCGGCTTTGACCGGGAGCGTGCCGGCGGTGATGAGGACGAGGTCGAACCGCCGTGCGAGCGAGTCGGGGTCGAAGCCGAAGCCGACGACCGGGTCGACACCGAGGTCGCGTGCCTCGGACCCGGCGTTGTCGCGGCAGCTACCCGCGACCGTGGCCTGGTGGGCGAGGGCGATCTGCACGGCGGAGCGGCCGACTCCGCCGAGGCAGCTGTGCACGAACACGGCCTCGCCCGGCTGCAGCCTTCCCTTCGTGATCAGGGCCTGCAGGGCGGTGATCCCGACCGTCGGGACAGCGGCGGCGTCCTCGAACGAGAGGTTCTCGGGCTTGTTGACGACGCCCTTCTCCTGAGCGACGACCACGTCGGCGAACGCGCCCGCGGACTTGATCGGCGTCCCGCCGAGCACTTCGTCGCCGACGTGGAGCCGGGTGACGCCGGCGCCGACCGCCTCGACGACGCCCGCGAAGTCATAACCCATCGCGCGCGGGAAGCGCCGACCGGTCACGTGCTTCATGCGGCCGGCGCGGATCCCGAAGTCCATCGGGTTGACCGCGGCTGCGCGCACCCGGACAAGGACCTCGCCGGCGCCGAGCGGCGCCGGCTCGAAGGCTTCGAGCCGCATGACCTCCGGCCCGCCGTACTGGTGGTACTGGATGCGCTTCATCGCTTCCATGGGGGACTCCTCGCAGAACGAGTGACGGGACTTGGTTCCATCACCGTAGCATGTGATGGAACCAAGTCCCGTACACTGTGTTCATGGCACGCTGGGAACCGAACGCAGCAGAACGGCTCGCGCACGCCGCCCTCGACCTGTTCGCCGAGCGGGGCTACGAGAACACGACCGTGATCGACATAGCGCAGCGCGCGGGGCTGGCGAAGACCACCTTCTTCCGGCACTTCCAGGACAAGAGGGAGGTGCTCTTCGGCGGCGGCTCGATGAACGAACTGCTCGTCGAGGCGATAGCCGCAGCCCCGGCGACCGCCGCCCCGCTTGAGGCGGTCGCTCACGCGCTGGACGCGGCCGGCAGAGAGGTCTTCACGCCGGAACGCCGCGAATTCATCACCCGCAGACAGGCGGTGATCGCCGCCAACCCCGAACTGCAGGAACGCGAAGCGCTGAAGAACCTCGCCCTCATCGCGTCAATGATCGACGCGCTCGAACGGCGCGGCGTTCCCGGCCTGACCGCTCGGGTGGCCGCGGAGCTCGGCGCACTCGCCTCCACGATCGCCTACGAACGCTGGAGCCAGACGACCGCCGGCGACGACTTCGGCAAGGTCGCGCGACAGGCGCTCGACGACGTGCAGGCGTCTACGGCCTTTTGCTGACACGGCGGCTGCCGCCGGACGACAGCCGTGAACCAGCCGTCCGTCCTGTTGCGCATCGGGGGGTGTTTCATGACCATCAAGCTGGTGCTGCCGCGGGCTCAACAGTGCTTCGACAGCGACATGCTCTTGATCAGCGGGTACAGGCTCGGGTCGAACTGACCTTTGGCCAGCCACCGGTACTCCTGCCAGGCAACGGGCAGGTTCTTGACGAACTTGGTGCTGTTGCTGCCGGCCACCCGTATGTCGGCGAGGATAGCGCCATTCGCGTCCTTGAGGTGCGCCCACATCAGCCAGGCGTCGTCACCTGAAAAGCTGTCGACCGTGCCATCGAACTGCGCCGTGCCGTTCGGATAAAGCGTCCACTTCGCGCCGATGTACATGTTGCAGTGGCCCGCTGTCGAGCCTTTCCAGGTGAACGACTTTGAGGCCGTAGACGCGCCGGCCGCGCCGTTCGAGGCGCCTTTGGCCACCCGGCCGGCCGCGGCGGCGTTGTCGGCACGCACCTGCTGGCGGACGGTGGGGGTGACGCAGACGTCGTCGCCGGAGAACGCCTCACGCCAGACGTATCCCCGGGCGCAGGTGTGCGGGCCATACGCGCCGGAGACCCAGCGGGAGGCCTTCATCTGGCCGCCGGTGCTCTAGCCGAGGCCGACTACCTCCGCATCCGGCCGGCAGAACGCGCTGGCGGCGGCGCTGCCGGCCGGGTCGGGGCAGGGAGCGGATGCGATCACGACTTGGTGTTCACTCGCGTTGATCCATCCGCGGCGGAATGATGACGTTAGGTCACCGCGTGGAGCGAGGCGGGCCGGTGGGGTCAGGGTCGGGCAGGGAACTCGTCGTCATGTGAAAGGCCCGTCCGCTATCTCTGCTCCGGGGTCAGGACGCGTCGGCTCCGGTCCCCGGTCCAGGCCGCTTCGAGGATCGCGTTCAGGCTGGCGATGTCGGTCGGGCCTGGATGGTTCTGGACCAGGCGGGTGACGCCACTGGCCATCTCCGCGAAGCGCGGGAGGTCGGCGCGTGCCACGCCGATGTCCGCCAAGGTGGCAGGGATGCCGATGTCGGCAAGGAGCCGGTCGAGCCAGGTGAGGAACATATCTGCGGCCTCGGCATCCGAGGCGTCGGTCACGTCGAGCCCGCACACCCCGGCGAGGATGGCCAACCGGTCGGCGATGGCATCCTTGGCCGCGTCCAGCGCGTAGGGCAGCAGCATGCCGACGCCCAGGCCGTGCGGCGTGTGGGTGGCTGCGCCGATGGGGTACTGGAGGGCGTGCGGAGCCGCGGTGCCCGCGTGGGAGAACGCGAGCCCGGCGAGCATGGACCCATAGGACATGTCCGCGCGCGCCTCCTTGTCACCTCCGTCCCTGACGACATGGGGCAGGCTGCGGGCGATCCGCTCCGCGGCCAGGAGCGCGTAGTGATCGGTGATCGAGTTGCGGCCGAGGAAGACCTGCTCCACCGGGTCGCGCGGTCCGTGGGGCCGGGGCCGCGCGGTGTAGCTCTCCACCGCGTGACAGAACGCGTCGATCCCGGAGTGGGCAGTGACGGTCGCAGGGCAGGAGTACGTGAGCTCGGGGTCGACGATGGCGAAGTCGGGCACGATGTGGACGCTGGAGACCCCCACCTTCAGCTCGCGGTCCGGGTCGGTCAACACCGAGACGGGCGTGAGCTCGGAGCCGGTGCCTGACGTCGTCGGGACCGCGACGAGAGGAATCGTCGGCCCCGGCACCTTCGACTCGCCGTAGAAGTCGCGCGGCGTCCCACCGTGGCGCCGGATGACGCCGACGATTTTGGCGAGGTCGATCACCGTGCCGCCCCCGATGGCGAGGATCACGTCGGCGTCCACCTCTGCGGCGACCGCGACGGCCAGGTCGACATCGGAGAGTGGCACGTCCGGAGTCGCGTCGGCGAACACCCCGACGACTGCGACCTTCTCCCGCACGGCGGCCACGATCCCGGCCACGCTCGGCTGCCCAAGGAGAACCCGGTCGGTCACGATGAGGACTCGCGAGCCACACTCGGCCACCACTCGTGGGATGTTCTGCGCGACCCCTTCGCCCACTATCAGCTGGCGTGGTCCGCGGACGGTCTCAAGCATGTCAGTGCCTCTCTGGAACGTCGGCGGTGATTTGCGGGGCGGACGTCCGGGTCACCTGCGCGACCGGGACGGCGTCGGCGGCGTCCCCGGGTGCCGGCGGATTCGTGCCGGCCATGGCCCGGGGCCCGCCCCACGGGTGGAGGCCGGTCAGGTCATGCGTGCACAGGGCGCGGTGACCCTCGGCGGGCACCCGGAGCAGCAGACCGGTCACGGTAGGTCGATCGCCGCGTAGGTGACGTCGAGGTACTCAAGGATGCCCTCGTGCGACCCCTCCTTGCCGATCCCGGACTGCTTCACGCCTCCGAACGGAGCCGACGGGTCCGAGATCAGACCCCGGTTGATGCCGACCATCCCCGTCTCCAGCCCCTCGGCGAACCGGAGCGCCCGCTGGAGGTCACGGGTGAAGACGTATCCGACCAGGCCGTGCTCGGTGTCGTTGGCCTTCGCCAGTACCTCGTCGTCGGACGTGAACGAGATGATCGGCGCCACCGGGCCGAAGATCTCCTCCTCCAGCATCTGCGCGTCTTCGGGCACGTCGACGATGACCGTAGGCGGGTAGAAGTGGCCCGGCCCATCCGGACGCTCGCCGCCCACCAGGACACGGGCGCCGCGATCGACCGCGTCGGTGACGAGCTCGTCGATCTTGTCGACCGAGGCCTCGTCGATCAACGCCCCGACGTCCACGCCGTCGTCGAGACCATGGCCCACCGAGAGCGCGCCCATCCGCTCGGCGAAGCGCGCCGTGAACTCCTCGCGCACCGGCTCCTCGACGTAGATTCGGTTGGCCGCGATGCAGGACTCCCCGATGTTGCGCATCTTGGCCACCATGGCGCCGTCGATCGCGACGTCCAGGTCCGCGTCGGCACACACGATCAAGGCCGCGTTGCCGCCCAGTTCCATGGAGGTGCGCAGCACGTTGTCCGCCGCCTGCCGGAGCAGCACGCGCCCGACCTCGGTCGACCCGGTGAACGAGAGCTTGCGGGTCCGGCGGTCGGCCAGCAGCGCTGAGACCACCTCGCCGGAACGCTTGGTCGTCACGACGTTGACGACGCCCGGGGGAACGCCGACCTCCTCCATGATGCGGGCCAGCAACAGCATGGTGAGTGGTGTCTGGGCTGCCGGCTTGGTGATCGTCGTGCAACCCGCCGCCAGCGCGGGAGCGATCTTGCGGGCGCCCATGGCCAACGGAAAGTTCCAGGGCGTCACGAAGACGCACGGTCCGACCGGCTTCGGCACGGTGAGGATGCGATATCCACCGGCGGGAGCGGTGTTGTAACGCCCCTCGATGCGCACCGCCTCCTCGGCGAACCAACGGAAGAACTCGGCGCCGTAGGCCACCTCTCCCCGAGCCTCGGCGAGCGGCTTGCCCATCTCGAGCGTTATCAGCCGGGCGACCTCCTCGGATCGCTCGGTCAGTGCCCGGTACGTCGCCCTCAGCAGCTCTGACCGCTTTCGCGGCGGGGTCGCCGCCCACTCCGCCATTGCCTTGTCCGCCGCGTCCAGAGCGGCGAGCCCGTCGACGACGCCGGCGTCCGCCACCTCGGCGATGGTCTTGCCGGTGGCCGGGTCCTCGACGGCGAAGGTGGCTCCGCTGGCAGCGTCGCGCCAGGCGTCGCCGATCCGGAGCCGCCGGTGCTCAGGGGCCAGGACGTTCATCGGGTCACTCATTACGTCGCCTCCTGTGATGTTCTTGGTGATGTCCAGCGTGACCTCGGCGATCGCGCCACGCGCGTTGACGAACGGGTCACACGACCTCGTCGGTGCCGAGGTCGCCGAGCGGGTCGAACGTCGCCTCGGCCGTGGCCGCGGGGCGGCGCCCCGCGCCACCGATCGCCTTGCCGGGCCATGGCTGCTTCAGCGTCGTCAGGCCGTGCTCACCGGTGACGGTCCGCCGAGGCTCGATGGCCACATGCGGGCGCATGTCGACGTCGCCGCCCCGCGCGGCTACCTCCCGGCCTCGGCCAGCGCCAGCCCGGTGCTCGCATCGAACAGGTGCACACGGTCCAGGTCGACCGTGACATGCAGCCGCTCGCCCGGCGTACCGGTGATGGTGGGTCGTGCCTTGACCTTGAGGATCTCCGTCCCCACTCGGACGTCGACCACCGTCCGGTCACCGAGCGGCTCAAGGCCGTAGAGCTCACCCGGCAACGACGCGTCCCCGCGCTGCTCGACGGACAGGTCCTCTGCGCGCAGGCCCAGCAGCAGCGGCCGGCCGTCTTCAGCCGTGGTCCAGCGGGGCCGCGGCAGCGTCCAGCCTTCCGCCCCGACCAGACGATCTCCCTCGGCGTGGCAGGGGAGGAGGCTGATTGCCGGGCTCCCGACGAAGCCCGCGACCCACTGGTTGGCGGGACGCTCGTACACCTCGGTCGGCGTTCCGACCTGTTGCACCGTCCCCTCCTTGAGGACCGCGACCTGGTCGGCCATGGACAGGGCCTCGACCTGGTCGTTGGTCACGTAGACGAAGGTTCCCCCGAGGCTCCGGTGGATGCGGGTGAGCTCGGTGCGCATCTCGACGCGGAGCTTGAGGTCGAGGTTCGTCAGCGGCTCGTCCATGAGGAACGCGCGCGGGCGACGGACCAGCGCCCGGGCCAGGGCGACACGCTGCATCTCACCGCCCGACATCTGCGCGGGACGACGCTGCAGCAGACGTTCGATGTGCAGCAGGCTCGACATCTGCTCGACGGCGGCGGCGATCTCGCTCGAAGAACAGCGCCGTGCCCGCAGCGGCGAAGCGATGTTCTCGTACGCCGTGAGTCGCGGGTAGAGGGCGTAGCTCTGGAAGACCATGGCCAGGTCGCGTGCGGCCGGGGGGTCGGCGGTCGCGTCCCTCCCGTCCAGATGCACCGACCCGGCGTCAAGCTTCTCAAGGCCGGCGATCGCTCGCAGGGTCGTCGTCTTGCCTGCCCCGGAGGGGCCGAGCACGACGAAGAACGAGCCGTCCGGCACGTCCAGCGTCACCCCGTCCAGGGCCTGGACTTTGCCGAAGGACTTGCGCAGCCCCTGCACTGCCACGGTTCCCATCAGGCCACCAGCTCTTCCGTGCTCACGTCGTAGACCGGCGGGGGCCCGCCGGTGTGCCGCAGCCCGACCGGTGCGTCAGCGGCGAAACGGACAGTCGGCGGCATCCGGACCCGCACGTCGCGCTGGCCGCCGTGGTCGACCACGTAGATGATTTCGTCGCCCAGCCACTCCGCCGAGACCACGCGTGCCGGGACCGAATTTTCCGCCCCTTGTTCTGTGACTTCCAGCGCCTCCGGCCGGACGCCTGCGACCAGGCGACGGTCGCGCGGCAGCCCTGGCGGTGGCGTGAGGACCAGTCCGCCCTGACTGCGCAGCTTCCCGTCGGCCACCTCGACCTCGATCAGGTTCATCGGCGGGGAGCCGATGAACGCGGCGCAGAAAAGACTCGCCGGACGGTCGTAGACCTCCAGGGGCGTGCCGATCTGCTCGACGCGGCCCTTGTTGAGGATGGCGATTCTGTGGCCGAGCGACATCGCCTCGACCTGGTCGTGGGTGACGTAGACCATCGTCGTCCCCAGTTGCCCCTGGAGGTGCTTGATCTCCGTGCGCATGTCCGCCCTCAGCTCCGCGTCCAGGTTGGTGAGGGGTTCGTCCATGAGGAACGCGCGCGGTCGTCGCACCAGGGCGCGGGCAAGCGCGACGCGCTGCTGCTCCCCGCCGGACAGCCGGTGCGGTCGCCGGTCCAGGAGCGGACCAAGCCGCATCAGCCGGGCGGCCTCGTCGACCCGCTCGTGCACCTCCGACTTGGGCAGTCCCTCGGCCCGCAGCGGGAACGCCAGGTTGTCGCGGGTTCTGAGATGCGGGTAGAGAGCGTAGAACTGGAACACCATGGCGATGTCGCGCTCGGCGGGCGGCAGGTCGTTGACCAGCGTTTCGCCGATGCGGATGTCGCCCGTCGTCTGCCTCTCCAGGCCGGCTATGGCCCGCAGCGTGGTCGTCTTGCCGCACCCCGAAGGGCCGAGCATCACGAACAGCTCGCCGTCGCCGATGGACAGGTCCACGTGCTCGACCGCGACCGTGCCGTCCGGGTAGCGCTTGTGCAGGGCGGTCACCTCGATGCCCGCCATCAGCGTCGCACCGCCCCGAGCGTCACACCGGCGACGAGGTGCTTGCGCACCAGGTAGGCGAAGATGAGCACCGGTAGGGCGAACACCAGGGAGGCGGCGGCCACGAGACCCCAGTCCACTGTGGTTCCGCCGATGAGGCCGGCGATGGCGGGTGGGGCCGTCCGCACGCCGTCGCTGGAGGTGAGGAAGATGGCGAACACGAACTCGTTCCACGAGAAGATGAGTGCGAAGACCGCCGTCGCGGCGATCCCGGGCAGGAGCAGGGGAAGGGTAAATCGCCAGAACGCCTGCAAGCGGGTGTAGCCGTCGAGCATGGCGGCATCCTCGTACTCCGCGGGCACCTCGTCGACGAACCCCTTCATCATCCAGATCGTGAACGGGACGTTGAACGCGGCGTAGATGAGGATCAGGCCGAGCTTGCTGTCGATGAGCCCGACCTGGCGGTACATGAGGAAGATCGGGATCACGACCACCACAGGCGGCATGAAACGGGTGGACAGGATGAAGAACAGCTGGTCCTTCTTGGCCTTCACGGAGAAGCGTGAGTAGGCCCAGGCCGCCGGGACTCCCAGCACGGTGGCGAGCACCGTGGAGACCCCGGCGACCAGGACGGAGTTGAGGAACGAGACGGACAAGGCCGAGCGACCGCCGCCGGAGGCGACGAACACGTCCTTGAAATGGTCCAAGGTGACCTTGAAGTCGAAGAACTTGGCCGGGATGGCGTAGACATCCCGGTTCTCCTTGATGGACGTCTCGATCATCCACAGCACCGGAAAGAGCATCACGACGGCCAGCACGGCCAGCAGCGCGACCTCCAGCACGGTGCGGCCCAGGCCGCCACGGCGGCGCGCGGAGCGCGTGCGATCCGGCGCAGGACCTGTGGCCACGGCCTCGTCGACGGAGACGGCCATCAGTCCTCCTTGAGCTTGTTGAGGTAGCGCAGGTAGAGCTGCGTGAGGACCATGACGATGAGGACCATGAGGATCCCGTACGCCGAGGCGGTTCCGGTGTTGAAGCCCAGGAACGCGACCTTGTAGACGTGGAACGACAGCGTCTCCGTGGAGACCCCCGGACCTCCGCTGGTGAGGATGTAGACGAGGTCGAACAGCCGGAAGGCCTCGATGGCCCTGAACAACACGGCGATGAGGAGCAGCGGCCACACCAGCGGAAGAGTGATGGTGCGGAACCGGAACCACTCGGACGCCCGGTCGATCGAGGCGGCCTCATACAAGTACTTGGGGACCGCGGTAAGGCCGGCGAGTGCGATGAGCATGATGAACGGCGTCCACTGCCACGTGTCGACCACGATCAGGGAGAACAACGCCGTCTGCTGCCGGGTGAGCCACTCCACCTGCCCCAGGCCGAGCGAGCCGAGCATGCTGTTGATCACGCCGAACTGCGCGTCGAGCATGAATCGCCAGAACAGCCCGACCACGACCGGCGACAACATCATCGGAACCAGGAACAGAGTGGTCAGCAGTCCTCGCCCGTGCGTACGCCGTGAGATCAGGTAGGCGATGGAGAAACCGAGCACGGTCTGCAGGGCGACCGCGCCGACCACGTAGATCAGCGTCGTCAAGGCCCTCAGGTGGACCTGCGCCGAAGCCAGGATGGCGGTGTAGTTGCCGAACCAGACGAAATTGGCGGGCCCCCCGCGGGTGGCCGAGTAGTCGGTGAAAGACAGGTACAACGCCCATAGCAGCGGGAAGACCGACATCGCCAGCAACAGCAGCAACGCGGGGGAGATGAAGACCACCGCGAGCCAGCGGTCGCTCAAGTGGCGGGACCGGCCCGGAGCAGGCGGCGTCGCGGACGCCACCTGCCCGGGGCGGTCGGTCGTCAGAGGGGCGGGGTCACTCACAGTCCGCCGCCGCCCTTGCGGCCGCTGGAGTCGAGCACGCTCTGCTGCTCCTTGGCGATGTCGTCGAGCGCGTCCTTCGGCTGCTTCGCGCCGTTGAGAGCCGCGTTGACGTTGGTGTTCTCAATGTCGATGAGGCGCGCGTACTCGGGGACGTTCCACATGTCCCGCATCCGCGGAACCGAGTCGGCGTACACCTTGTTGAACGGTCCGGCGTTGAGGAACTCGGGCGACTCCAGGGCGTCCGTACGCGCCGGCACGCCGCCGGCCGCGGCCCACTTCTTCTGGATGTCAGCCTGCTCGAACCACTTCATGAAGTTCAGAGCCTCCGCCTGCTTCTCCTTGGAGGAGTAGGCCGACACGTGCATCCCCATGCCGCCGAGAGGCACCAGGTTCGTCTTCTGGCTCGGCAGGGTGGCGAATCCCAGCTTGCTGAGGATTTCCTCCCGCGTGGAGCCGAGCGTCGACTGCTTCGGGTCGAGCAGGCCGCCGCTCGCGGCGATCCAGTTGAACGCGATGCATGCCTTGCCCTGGGCGACCGCCGCGTTCACCTCGTCGATGAACCAGTTGCCGGAGCCCTTGGCGGTCAGCGGCTTCATCTTGTTGACCAGGACGTCCATCGCCTCCTGGCCCGCAGCGTCGTTGATGACGCCATCGATCTTGCGCGCCTTGGAGTCCCAGAGGTTGCCGCCGTAGAGGCCGTTGACCGTGTTGTAGGTCACGGCCGCGGCGTCGGAGCCGTTGGCCTGGTGGAAGGCCAGCCCGCTGATGCCAGGGTTGTCGGCCTGGCACTTCTCGGCGGCTGAGATCATCTCGTCCCAGGTCTGCGGTGGCTTGTCGCCGATCAGATCCTTGCGGTAGATCATCGTCCAGGTGTCACCGAGCAGCGGCAGTCCGTACAGGCTGGCGTTTTCGTCGCGCTTCCCGGTCTCCGCCTGGGGGAACTGGCCGTAGGCCGCCAGGAGGTACGGGTTGTAGGCGTTGACGTCGATGTTCTTCTTGACGAAGTCGGTGATGTCGAGGATGTTGCCGTTCGTCACGGCCTCGCCGATGTGCTGCGAGTCCAGGACCGGAATGTCGAAGTCGGTCTTGTGCGCTGCGAACTGGGTGAACATCGCGTCGTGCCAGTTCGCGTTCGGCACGGTGTTGACCTTGATGGTCACATTCGGCCGTTCCTTGGTGTACTCCGCGTTCGCGAAGGTCTCCAGGGCGTGGGCGGGGGGCCAGTCGAACCAGATGAAGCTGAGGGTCAGCGGGTCCTTGGTGAGCTCCGGGATGGTCGCCGGCGCCTTGGGGGCGCTCGCACTCGCGCCGTCGTCCTGGCCGCCGCAGGCCGCCATGGTCGTGGCCACCAACATGGCCGCCGTCGCCAGCTGCGCCGTTCTACGGGGAACGGACAGTCGTCCGCTTCGCTTTAAATACCGCATCTTCTTGCCTGCTTTCTGGGTGGTGACCTCTGGACCCTTGCTGCGTGCTTCGCCGAGCAGTTGCTGGGGGGGTGTTCAGGCGTGTTGCCGGCTGTCGCAGGGGCTGACCCGCAGACCGGCGTCACGAGTACGCCGCGACGTAATGGCGCTTCAAGCAGTCGAGAGGTCCTTCGGCCCTTGTACGGCCCGGTGGCGAACCGAGTAGGACGTCGAGCGTGCTCATAGGAGCTCCAACTGATCGAAGAGGAGCGATGGCGGAAGGTTCCGCGATGGGTGCAGGATGGCTGGCATCCGCCACCTTTCCTATACGATCCGGGTGGGGGCGTCAACATCCCGCAGCGTTGCGACGGACGTCAACAGGTTTCTGAAAACACCAGAAAGGACCTCACGTCACGATGGACGACGAAACGATGATCGCGCGGCGCCGTGGGGTCATGACGGGCGGAACGCCGCCGCGAAGATCTCGCGGCCGGCTTGCCGACGAGGTGTACGACACGCTGCTCGGACAGCTGATGTCGCTACGGATCGAGCCTGGCTCCCGCGTCACGATCGACGTCCTGGCGCGAGAACTGGGGGTCTCGCAGACGCCGATCCGAGACGCTCTGAACCGCATGGAGGCCGAGGGCCTGGTCGTGCGGGTGCCCCATGCCGGCTACCGCATTCCCCCCCAGATCACCCGTCAGCGATTCGAGGACATGCTTGAGGTCCGCCTGCTCCTCGAGCCGGCGGCGGCGCGCAGATCCGCAGAACGCGCATCGTTGAAGCAGGTGGCCGGTCTGCGACGGATGCTGGAGGAGATGGCGGAGCTGGAGGGGGGCAACGGGCTCATGGCCTATGGCGCCTTCGGGCTACGCGACGCCGCTTTTCACGATCTCGTCGCCCTGAGCGCGGAGAACCAGGTCATCCGCGAAACGCTCGCTCGCCTGCACACGCACGTGCACCTGTTCCGGCTCCTCCACGACACCCAGGTCACCCACCTGGCCATGGCCGAGCACGAAGAGGTTCTGGCCGCGGTCGCCGCACGTGACCCCGACGCCGCCGCCTACGCCATGCGCCGGCACATTCTGCTGTCCGGCGAGCGGTTCCGGCGATTGTTCGACGAAGTCAAGGACGCGGACGGAATCGCGTAAAGGCTTGACGGGCGGGCCGAGCCAGGGAATGCTAACGCAATCGGATCGGATCGGATTGGATCCACCTCACCCGCCCGAGATGCGAGGAGAAGTAGGTGCCTAGAGCACTGCTCCTTACCGGCGATGCCGCCGAGGAGCTCGACACCATGTATCCGTACTATCGCGTGCAGGAGGGCGGCTGGGACGTTGACGTCTCGTCACTGACGATGCGTGACGTTCAGCTGGTCATCCACGAGTTCGACCCCAACTCCGACGCCTACGTCGAGAAGAACGGTCGAAAGCTGCCGGTCGACGTGCCCTGGGCCGAGGTCGACGTCGAGCGCTATGACGCCCTCATCATCCCCGGGGGCCGTGCCCCCGAGTGGATCCGGGTCAACGCCGACGTCAGGCGCATCACCGAGCACTTCTTCGCGCGCAACCTCCCGATCGCGCTGGTGTGCCACGGCGCGCAGGTGCCGGCTGTGTACGGGCTGCTGAAGGGTCGAAAGACGGCGTGCTTCCCCCCCATCACCGGTGACATGGAGAACGCGGGCGCGACGGTCATCGACGCTCCCGACGTGGTGGACGGCAACCTCGTCTCCTGCCGGGGCTGGCCCGACATGCCGCAGTTCGGCAGGGCGATGATGGAGGTCTTCTCGAAGTCCATCGGCTCCGCATCGGCATGAGCACACCTGACCTGTCCCGGTGACGGCACTTCGGACCGTCACAGTCGACGGCTCTCCCGTCCACGTCCTGGAGAGCGGCACCGGGCCCGCAGTGCTGATGCTGCACGGCTCCGGACCCGGTACGACCGGATCCGGAGCCTGGGCGACGACGGCACAGGCGCTGGGCACGTCCTGGCACCTGGTGGCTCCTGACCAGGCGGGGTTCGGCAGTACACCGATCCCGTCGGGCTCCAGGGGTGGGCTCCGGCTGTGGACGGAGCAGGCCGCGGGCCTGATGGACGCTCTCGGTTTCGAGCACTACGCCGTGGTGGGCCACTCCATGGGCGGCGCCGTGGCGCTGGCGCTGGCGGCCGCGCGTCCCCAGCAGGTCACCCGTGTCGTGGCGGTCTCGACGATGGGCGCCCCTGGGGCGCCCCTGTCCGCTGATCTCGACGCGGTCTGGGCCGCCCCCGCCGGCCCGCTCGGGGCACGAGACATGTTGAGTCGCCTCGTCCTCGACCAAGCGCTCGTGACCGAGTCGGCCGTCGCCGCCCGTGCGGCCGCGATGCGAGCGGGGGCGGACGCATACGCGACGTTGTTCCCTCCGCCCAGGGCACGTTGGGCCGAGGACCTCACCCTCTCGGCGCAGACGCTGGCAGGGGTCCGCGCGCCCGTGCTGCTCGTCCACGGCGCCGAGGACCGAGTCACCCCGCTCGGGACGTCGGCCCTGCCCCTGCTCGAACACCTGGCCGATGTCCGTCTGCACGTCTTCGGCCGATGCGGGCACGTGCCGCCGCTTGAGCACCCGCACGAATTCAGGCGACTCCTGTCGTGCTTCCTCGGCCGGGAAGGAGGGCACTGATCGCTGCGACAGGTCCGCAGCCTGTGCTCAAGCAGATCGGCATGAAGCAGGCGTGATCCCCCCCCCACGCGCGTGCCGGAAGGCGCGAGCGTATCGGTGTGAGGTGATTCGGCCGATCGCGCCGACACCTTCATCTGCCCGGCATCTGCCTGGCATCCGCCCGATCAGCCTCGGTGACGGCACCGAGGCTGATCGGCTCGCACCACGTCCGGCCGCGCCGGGCGGGTGCTCCCTCCGCCCGGCGCGTCGTGCGCGTCCTCCGGCTCCGCGAGCCGCGCACCCGCCGTGTGCCCACGGCGGACGCCGCGGCCCCGGAACCCTCCTGTCATGCCCGGATCGGCCAGGTCAGACGGTGGTGATCGTCCACTGGTTGTTGGTGTTGCCGTTGGGTGTCCACATGCCGACGGCGGAGCCGGCGGTGGTGTAGCCCATGCCGTCGAGGGACGTGCCGGTGCCGCGGTTGACGATCTGGTAGCGGCCGTTGCCGAGGTCGTTCAGGCGCCACTGCTGGTTGTTGCCGCCGTTCCAGGCCGACTGCCGGGCGTTGGCGCCGTTGGCGGTGTTGCCCCAGCTGTCGGCGACCATGCCGTTGGTGCGGTTGACGATCCGGTACCAGCCGCCGCCCAGGTCGACCAGCTGCCACTGCAGGTTCGTGCTGCCGTCCCAGTTCCACTGCTTCAGGTTCGACCCCGACGCCACGTTGCCGCCGCTGTCCAGCGCCAGGCCGGTGGTGGCGTTGGCGATCCGCACGTAGCCAGTCGGGGTGCTGCCGCCGCCGGACCCGGTCAGGCGATAGGTGCGGCCGGCCTGGCCGGGCAGCGCGATGACGTCGGCCTCGGGTTTGGTGACGGTGACCGCGCCGCCGGTCTCGGCGTCGACCACCTGGTAGGTGCCGCTGAAGATCCGGTTGCGCACGTTGACCGTGCCGGTGCGGTCGAACTTGACGAGGATCTCGGTGTTCCCGCCGGAGCTCCACGTCGCGCCCACGGTGTAGCCGCCGCGCCCTCGCAGGCCCTGCACCTTCCCGCTCGGCCAGGCCGACGGCAGCGCGGGCAGCACGTGCAGCTCGCCGTTGTGGCTCTGCAGCAGCATCTCGGCGATGCCGGACGTCGCGCCGAAGTTGCCGTCGATCTGGAACGGCGGGTGCAGGTCGAACATGTTCGGCGCGAGCCGGTCGGTCCTCACCAGCAGGCCGATGAGGCTGCGCGCCTTGTTGCCCTCCTCCATCCGCGCCCAGTAGTTGATCTTCCAGGCGAGGGACCAGCCGGTGCCGTCGTCGCCGCGTAGTTCGAGGGTCCGCCGCGCGGCGTTGTAGAGGGTGGGGGTGCCCCGCTTGGTGATCTGGTTGCTGGGGTGCAGGCCGTACAGGTGGGAGATGTGGCGGTGGTTCTGCTCGGTCTCCACCCAGTCGGACAGCCACTCCTGGATGTTGCCGCGCGAGCCGACCTTCATCGGAGGGAGCCGGTCCCGGGCGGCCAGGACCTGGCTCCGGAAGCTCGCGTCGGTGCCGAGGACCTCGCTGGCCTTGGCGCAGCCGTTGAACAGGTCGCGCAGGATCTGGTTGTCCATCGTGGGGCCGGCGCACACGCTGACACCCGAGTGGTGGGGAAGCTCGGGGGAGTTCGACGGGTTCGTGACCAGGTAGCCCAGGCTCGGCTCCTGCACGAGGGTCTCCAGGAAGAACTGCGCCGCGCCCTTCATCGCCGGGTAGTTCTGCCGGAGGAACTCGACGTCGCCGGTGAACAGGTAGTGGTCCCAGATCATGGTGGACAGCCAGGCGCCGCCGGTCTGCCACATGCCCCAGAGCGCGCCGTCGACGACCGAGCTGCCCCGCCACGCGTCGGTGTTGTGGTGGGTGACCCAGCCGCCGGCGTTGTACTGCACCCGGGCGGTTCGGGCGCCGGTGACCGTGAGGTCGTTGATCATCCGGAACACCGGCTCGTAGCACTCCGACAGGTTCGTCGTGTCGGCCGGCCAGTAGTTCATCGGGAGGTTCGCGTTAAGGGTGTACTTGGAATCCCATGACGGGCTGAGGGAGTCGTTCCAGATGCCCTGGAGGTTGGCCGGCTGGCTCCCCGGCCGCGAGGAGGAGATCAGCAGGTAGCGGCCGAACTGGAACAGCAGCACCGAGAACTGCGGGTCGTTGGTGTTCGCGTGCTGCGCGATCCGCACGTCGGTCGGCTGGTCGGCCGCCGAGGTGCGGCCGAGGTCGAGCGTGGTGCGCCCGAACAGCCGCTGGTAGTCGGCGACGTGCCTGGAGCGCAGGTCGTCGTAGGTCCTGCCGTTGGCGGCGTTGAGGTACCCCCGCGCGATGCCCTGGTAGTCACCGCTGGTGTCCTTGTAGTTCACGTAGCTGGAGCCGATGGAGATCAGCACGGTCACGCTGTTGGCGTTCCGCACCTGCAGGGTGCCGCCGGAGCTGCTGACGCTGCCGCCGTCGGCGACGGCCTTGGCCAGCGCCAGGAACTTCACCTTGCCGGACAGGCCCCGCTGGTCGCCGGAGACGCCGTCGAGCGCCACCGTCGTGCCGTCCGGGCTGGAGCGCGTGGTCCGCTGTGGGCTGTCGAACGTCGCGGAGAACGTGATCGAGCCGCCCCTGTCGGCGGTGAGGCGGATGGCGATCACCTGATCCGGCGCGCTCGCGAGCACCTCACGCTTGTACCGCACGCCGTTCTGCAGGTACGACGTGGTCGTGGTGGCCGTGGTCAGGTCCAGGACACGGCTGTACTCCGAGACTCCGCTGCTGCTGCCGAAGGTGAGCCGCAGGTTGCCGACGGTCTGGTACGCCAGCTGGGCCGAGGGGTTGCCCAGCATGTTCTGGTCGATGAGGCTCTGGGCCTGGCTCCACTGGTTCTGGAAGACCAGCTGCCGGATCTGGCCGAGAGCTCCCGCGCCCCTCGTGTTGCTCTGGTCGTACGGGCCACCGGCCCAGACGGTGTCCTCGTTGAGCTGCAGCCGCTCGGTGTCGACGTTGCCGAACACCATCGCGCCCAGCCGGCCGTTGCCGATCGGCAGCGCGCGCAGCCAGTCGGTGCCGGCGCTCTCGTCGTACCAGAGGGCCAGGTCGTTCGCGGCGCTCACCTCGGAAGGGGTCGCCGCCGCGGCCCGGGCGACCGCCGTCCACTGGAACGGCGCCAGCGCGGCTCCGGCTCCGGCCGCGCCGAATCGCAGCACTTGCCGTCGGGTGAAATCAGACAATTCAGTTCTCCAAGTCCATGGGGGGTACGGACACTCAGAATCGTTTCGGCCGGGAGCTCCGCTCCGGCGAGACGCAGCGGGTGCCAGGGGGATGACCTGCGACCCGAAGGCCCTGAGCAGGGTCCTGAGCGAGGTGGCGGTGAGGACGGGTGTTCTCCGGCAGGGTCTCCCACCGCCATGAGAGGCCCTGCCCGGAGTCATTGGGACATCGATCGGCACAACGTGCCGGGATCGGTTACGGGCTGGTGCAGGTGAGCGAGGGGGTCGACGGCGTACCGGTGGCGAGGAACCCGAAGGTGGCCGAGCCGGACGCCGGGATCGAGCCGTTGTAGGAGGCGTTCTTCACCGTCACCGCGGAACCGCTCGTGCTCAGCGTGCCGTTCCACAGCTGGCTGATCGTCTGGCCGCCGCCGAGCGTCCACCTGACGGTCCAGCCGTTGACCGCCGTGCCGCCCGCCGTGACCGTGACCAACGCCTGGTAGCCGCCGGGCCACGAGTTCATCGTGCGGTACTCGGCCACGCAGGCGCCCGGCGGCGGGAGCGACGGACTGGCGGACGGCGACGGCGACGGGGACGGAGATGGGGACGGCGAGGGCGAGGGCGAGGGAGAGGGAGAGGGCGAGCGCGACGGGCTGGACGAGGGGGAGGCGCTCGGCGACGGCGACGATCCGCCCGGCGGCACGTACGGGCATTTGTCGCGGTACATCGAGATGCCGGTGGAGTCCGCCAGCGGGCACAGGAACTGGGTGTACCGGGTGTCGTTGTCCACCCAGATCTTCAGCCAGGGGATCAGCACCCGCATCTCGGTCGTGTTGGCCCGCGTCGCGAACAGGTGGTCCACCCCGGTGATCTCCACCCACGCGCTCGGCGTCGTGGCAGGCAACGTGCTGTACAGCCCGTTGAGATACGACTGCGTGACCGTCGTGTCCCGCTGCCCGGAGATGAACATCGTCGGCACCCGGTCGCTGTACAGGTCGTAGTTGCCCACGGGGGAGCCGGGCGCGAGCCCGACCCCGGCCTTGAGGGAGGGCCGCCGGAGCAGCGCGCTGAGGACTCCCGCGCCGCCCGCCGAGTGGCCGACGACCGACAACCGGTTCGGGTCGACCCGGTCGCGCACCGGACTGCGCTGGGTGAGGTAGTCCAGCGCGGCGAGCAGCTCGGTCCCACGGGCGTCCGCGCTGTCGGTGCGGCTGTTGGTCTCGATGCCGATCACGACGAAGCCGAACGAGGCGAGCCAGGGGCCCATCCAGGCCTCTTCGTCGGCGAACAGGGCGGAGTAGCCCGGCACGATCGCGACCCCGCCGAACGTCCCCTGGCTGGTGTCGGTCGGGTAGTAGACGACTCCGCCGCCGAAGCCGTTGCCGGCCGGCACGCTGGTCTGGGCGGTCGCGAAGGTCCCCCTGGTGGCCGCGACGCTCGCCACGGTCGGGTTCGGCCCGCGCTGGAAGGGGTTGTCCGCAGCCGAGGCCGGCCGCGTCACGATGGCCGCCGAGAACAGCCCGAGGACGGCCACCGCCGCCGCCATCGTCCGGCCAACCGTCCGGCCCATTGTCCGGCCAATCGCCCGGCCCATCGCACGCCGGAGCGACCGGCTCCGCGATCCGGGGCCGGACGCGGACGGGTCCGCGGGGGGCCACCGGGTCTCCGGCGGCGGAACGGCGGGTGCGCTCATGCCTGAGCCTCCATGACTGCGACCAGAAAAAGGGGGAAACGCGCGGCATCAAGCGATGGACGCCGTGCTCCCGTACAAGGGAGCGCACACCACGAGGGCGTCGCGAACGGCGGGCCTCCGCCCCGCGCACCACCACCGGACAGCGGGAGACCGTCTCGGGGCTCAGTGTGGAAACCTCGCCGAAATGTGTCAAGAGCAGGGGGGCGCCGCGAAAGGCGGAGCCGTGTAAATCACCTCGTGATCCCGGAACCGCCGTGGCCGGTGCGCGCTCCGGTGGCGCAGTCATCGGATGAACGTTTCACCCGGTCGCCGCCGCCGGCGAAGCCGGACAGTTCCCTGATGCGGCAGTTGGGGTGCCTCCGCACCCTCCCGCGTTCGCGTCCGGAGGCACCGCGCCACTTGACACCGTGCCCTCTTCTCGGCTTTGCTCCGCTCCACCACCACCGGTCGATCTGTCGAAGTGGAGGAGGACGATGGCGACTTCAGATTGTTAACGCTAACAATCATCCGAGGTGCACGGCTGCCAACCATCCGAGCAGGGGTCAAGAGGCACCCGCTCGCGGTCACGGCCGAAGCCGCACCCGTCCGTGCGCAGGCGGCGGCGACGAGCCGCTCGGACTCGCGGACGGTCGGCTCGTCGGCGACGGGCGAACCCGCCTGCCCTGAAGGCGGCGCGCATCCGGTTGAGGTGGTCACAGGCGGGCTCGCGGACAGGCGTGAGCGCCTTCAGCCCCCCAGTTTGCCCCCGGCGACCACGTCGATCGCGATCCGGTAGAAGCTGGAGATCGAGTCGCCGCCCTCCGTACCGTTGCGAAACTGCTTGCGCACCTTCGCGAAAGGGTAGGCCAGGCAGCCGTTCGGGAAACGCACGCCCCAGCCGTTCTCGTCGCTGTAGTGCCAGGCGCCGCCGGCCGCCGCGATCAGGCAGGCGCCCAGGAACGAGCCCAGCACGCCGGTCAGGCCCTCCACGTTGTCGGGGTCGAACCCGGGACGCTCGCGCTGGCGGTCGATGAAGCCCTCGACCCAGGCGACGGACTCCTCGTTCAGGCCGAAGGGCACGTCGCTGAGCGGGCCGAGCCTCTCCATCGCGAACGCCACGTTGGCCTCGATCTTCTCCATGCTCATCCGGGCATCGTGGCACGCGGCCGAATGCCCGATCATCAGGATTTCCACGGACGACGGGGCGAACCGGTCGCCCGCCTCACCCAGTGGGCCTTCGCGGCGGGCTACACCGTCACTTCCAGGGTGGCCCGCGGGGTGCCGGTCATCGCGGTCAAGGCCAACGCCGTCGTGCCTTGCGAGGCCCCCCTGACGCCGTCGGTCATCCCGGCCCGCTCGTGCCGGGGGAGGCGGACCGCCGCACCCGGGTCGTGTCGCGTACGGCGGGGGAGAGCACCGGCCGGCAGCAGCTCACCGAGGCCGACATCGTCGTGTCCGGCGGTCGCGGTCTAGGCGGAGCCGATCAGTTCGCCCTGGTCGAGCGGCTCGCGGACGCGCTGGGCGGGGGACTGCTCGGTGTCTCTCCCCGGTTGCCGTTCTTCGTGTATGGCGTGGCGGTCGCCATCGCGACCGTCGCGCTGGCCCGGGCCGCGCTGGTCACACCGCCGCCGCCCCCCGCGGGGAGCGCCCGGCCGGGCATCTCGCTGGCGCGGGCGCTGTGGAGCCGGCAGAGCCCTGAAGCGCTCGACTGCGTATGGAGTTGCAACTTCTTCGTTGTCAGCCTCCGGGACGAGTCTCCTGCGCGGCGGCGAACCGCCGGAGCGCGTCGAGGGCCGACAGGCCATAGACGTCCTCGACGGCGTCGGCCAGCAGATGGCACATCCGGAATCTGTCGAGCGGGGTCAGGCCCATCCGGGTGAGGTGCAGGTAGGTGTAGTTGAGCAGCACCCGGTAGCGCAGAAAGCCGGGGTCGGCGAAGACCGCCTCGTGGTAGGCCGGGCTGTCGAAGATCAGGCGCTGGAGCTCGTTCGGCTCGCGCCGAGGCACCGGCAGGTCGCCGAGCCTGGCCTCGAACGCCTCGCCCGGCCTGGTCGTCGGCTGGACCAGCCGGCCGTCGTCGATCAGGGCGCCCGCCCGGCCGCGGTACCGCTCCAATAGCGCCGCCCACTCCCGCGCGAACGGCGCGGACGGGGCGGACGGGGCGGACGGGTCGTCGAGCGCGGCGACCACGTCCCGCACTCGCGACGTCAGCGCCTCGCGCCGCTCACGGAAGTCGCGCTCGAAGGCGGCCCGGGTGGCCTCGGGGTCGGCCGCCCAGGTGATGAACCCCTCCGCGTGCATCCGGTAGGACAGGTAGCTGCGGGTGATGGGGTGCGAGGTGTGCGCGACGGTCAGCATGAGGCTCATCGCCAGGCCCAGTTTGCTGTCATCGCCCCCGCGCACATGGTCGAGCATGGCGAACAGCAGCGGCGTGCTGTCGGCGTAGAACGAGGTGAGCAGGTCGACCGCCTCGTCGCTGCCGAGGACGTGCCGCCGGGAGTCGTATGGCGCGTCCCGGATGGAGTTGTCGGGCGGCCACGGGGTGAGCGGCCCGTGCTCCTGCTCGCGCACGGCGAGCAGGCGGTGCCGCGTCAGACTCTCGTCCGGGTCGAGCACGGTCGTGGAGGGATGCTCGTGCAGGTAACCCCCGACGACCTGGTCGACGCGCGGGCGCACGACCTCCTCCCACAGCCGGGACGTCGCCTTGACGTTGATCCGCACGTGGGGGCCCTGCCGCCAGTGCCGCAGCACGTACGCCGCCTCCACCTGGCCGCGCAGTCCTTCCAACAGGGGACGTACGGCGTCGAGCAGCAGCCCGTCCTTGTCGGGGGCGTGGTAATAGACGTGGACGCAGTGCCAGATCGGGGCGTCCTGCGTGGGCGAGCCAGTCAGGGGGACCACCTCCGGGAGCCGGCCAGGCCGGCGAGGTCGGTGAGGGCGCGGGCGACGAGGAAGGACACGTGATGCTCGGTTCCCGCGCGCAGCCCCAGCCGGTTGTGGAACAGATGGGCGCATCGCAGCAGGATCAGCGGCACCGTGCGGCGCTCGGGCGGCACGGCGGTCGCGAGGAAGGCGTGCGGCGAGCCCGGGTCGGACGGCCCGCACCTGCCCGCGGCGTGCAGCGCGTCGAGGTCGTCGCGCAGGGCGCGCACCGACGACGCCCACATGCCGAGCAGGCCGCCGTCGGAGTCATGCGGATCAGCGCGGTTCGGCAGATCCCACAGCGCGCGGGTCTGGGCGAGCACGGCGTCGGCGCGGCGCAGCCAGTCGTCCTCCCCGCCGGGGATCTCGGGCCGCTTGTCCGCCTCCCCGATGGTCTCCGCGAACGCGCGCGCGGCGGTGAGCAGGTCGGGCTCGCAGGCCGCCAGCACGATGGTGAGCGCGGCGAGCCCGATGGCGGCGCGCTGCTCCATCGGCGCTCCCGCTCTCAGCACGTCGAGCGCGAGCGTGCTCGACACCGTGAAGTGCCGCTCGGCGGCCTCGACGCAGGCCGCGTCACCGTAGGCCGTGTGCTCGGGCCGGTAGGCGACGAACTCCACCGAGTCGGCGGGGCGTAGCCGGTCGTCGTACCGCTCGCGCCGCTCGCCCCGGGCGACGGCCGCCGCGAACGCGCGGTACGCCTCCAGGTTGACCGGGGGAGAGGGGTGCGTGGCGAAGTGGGCCGCTGCCCGCTCGCGCACGAGGCGGTGAACGCGTGAGACCCGCGAGGGGTCGGGAACCTCGAGCCGCAGCCGCACATGCTGGCCGCCCTCCCAGTAGCGGAGGAAGAAGTGGCCACGCGCCGTCCCGTTCGAAGTCAGCTCCCGGACGGCCGGGTCCACGACACCGGTGACCAGGGCGTCGAGGTCGCCGAAGTGGAACAGGTGGGCGCTGACCCAGCGGCCTCCGGCCTGCTCGGCGGCATCCGTCGGTGTCGCCGTCATCCGACCGGCCTCGCCGACAGCTGGACGACGTACTCGGTGACCCGTCTCCCGGTGCCGTACAGGGGGGCGTCGGCCGGGTCGGGCAGGGCCTCCTCCAGCACCACGAGTGATCCGGGATCGCGGAGCGAGCGCACGAACCCGGCCAGCAGCAGCATGTCGGCGACATCGACGTACATCGGCTTGCGGTCCTTGCTCAGCAGCCCGACCAGGAGGCCGTCCCCGAGGCCGACCACCCGGGCGAAGAAGCGGCGGGGAACGCCGTGCATCGCCAGCCACCCGGCGAGCCGCGGCAGGTAGGCGGCCTCGCTTTCGCCCTTGTCGGGCACGGGAAAGTCGCCTGCCCGCAGCCGCCAGGCCGCACGGGCGAGCGTCACCCGTCCGACGTCCATCCGCGGCCACCGCTCCACTTCGCCCTCCGCCGGCACGTCGCCGCGGGTGCGGAAGACCCAGCCCGGCACCATGGCCGTGGACGGCTCGCCGAAGGCCCGTACGAGGAACTGCAGCCACGGCGGCAGCCAGTGCTGGGCGGTCATCCCCAGATGGACCGGCCGGACGGTGCGGCCCTGTCGGTCGAGCAGCGCCAGCCGGTCGCGCCCGGCGTCGTAACCGACCGCGAGGTGCGCGGGCGCGAGGGGCGGCAGGTCGGCGTCCCCCGGCGCGAAGGGGTAGTCGAGGGCGAGGTCGGCCGTCGCGGGGCGCACGTTGAGCCCGCCGCCCACGAGTCCCCGGCACTCCGCCACCAGCACGTCACCCTGGTCGGCCCGCAGCTCCTCGGCGGGCGGGACCTCCCCTCCGGCCAGCGCGACCAGCCGGTGCAGCCGCGACAGCCCCCGGCCGTACCCGGCGGAGACCGAGTTGACGACGGCGCGCACCCCGTCCGGCCCGTCGGGTACGGCCTGCAGGTAACAGCAGATTGACCCGGGCGGCTGGACGAAGCGCGGCCAGGAGGCGGCCAGATCGACCAGGCGGGCAGCGGCGGCCTGGACCGTCGCCTCCCGCGCCGAGGGTCCTGCCCCCATCAGCTCCCAGAACCCCCGCCGCAGCTCGGACAGCTCGCGCAGGCCCAGCGGGGGCTCCTCCCCGGGCACCGCGCGGGGGGCCGCGACAGGGTTGCGCAGCATTCCGCGCAGCAGCGCGCCGCCCGCCCCCGGGGCTCCGGAGTGAATCTGGCGGTAGAGGTCCAGGGCGGAGATCCGGGCTCCGGGGCCGTGCAGGTCGAGGAAGAAGGCGGTGGCCGCGATCTTGACGGGCAGGTCGGGGTCGAACAGGCCCAGCAGGCGGCGTACGGCGTCGAGGTCGTCGAACACGTGCCGCCACGCCGTCGCGTTCAGCCGTCCCGCGACGCCGGGGATGACGGCGCTGTGCCAGAGCAGGTTCTTGTCGGGCAGCGACGGCCCGGCCGGCAGCACCTCCTCCAGCGCCTCGCGCGCTACGGCGGCGGGGTCTGCGGTCTCCTCGTGCGGCATGCGGGGCGAGGAGTGACCGGCGGCCTCCCGCAGCGCTTCGGCGATCCGGACGACCGCCGCCGCGCGCGGCGCCGCCGCCGGGCCCTCAGCGAGCCAGGACGCCAGCCGGCCCACCGGATCGGCCGCCTGCTCGTCGTACGGCGGGACCAGCTCCAGCAGCCCCGCGTCGACCAGCGGCTCGATCCCTGGCGCCTCGGTGAGGGTGGGGAAGGGATGCGCTCGGACCCAGTCGAGGGCCCGGCGCACAGCGGGGCCGGCGGCCACGCTCGTCAATGACTCGTCGGCGCCGGGACCGAGGAACCAGATCCGGCTCCCGTCGTCGGCCGCCGACGGGTTGACCCGCAGCCGCGCCCGCTCGCGCACGGCCCGGTGCCGCGTGAACGCCGACCACAGCGGGCGCAGAACCGCCCGGTCGAGCTCCGCGACGACCTGCCAGGACGGCTCGCCGCCGCTTCGCACCGCGGGCCCGACCGCCGTCCACCGGCCGAGGCCGCTGAAGGTGAACGTGGCGTACGGGCTGGTCTTGACCGTCGCCCTGGCGACGTACCTGGCCAGCCGCAGCAGCTCCTGCCGGCCCGGCGGGCGGTCCGCCGGACCCGCGAGCCACGCCTCGAGGCGGGCGGCCAGCACGGGGCTGCCCAGAGCGAGTCCGCGCCGGAAGGCGGGGCCCGCCACCGCCTCGCGCAGCAGGGCCGTCTTCTCCCGAGTCTCCTCCGCCAGCAGGGCGGGTAGTGCGGCCCGCAGCGTGTCGGCGTGGTCCCTGCGTACGGTCCACTGCCTGATCCGCTCGGCCAGGTCCTGGGGGAGAGCGGCCATCACCTCGGCGGAGACGGCTCGGCCGGACGGCCGGCGCCCGGTGAACACCGCGCGCCGCAGGGCGACCAGCCCCGCCCTGCGAGAGCCCGCCCCTGTTTCGCCGATCACGTCGTGCAGCGGGCCGGACAGGTCGGCGCCCTCCCGCCGCAGCCACGCCGAGACGTCCGCGAGCTCATCCACGACCGCCCAGGTGCGGGTGCAGCGCAGCCGGTCGAGCCCTGCCAGGGGCAGGCCCGCGACGCGTACCGCGAAGATCGGCGACACGGCATAATCTCGACCGGCGAGCCGTGCGGGACCGCCGCCCTCGGTGACGGGGGCGGCATGCGCTGAATGCGTCAAAGGAACGCGCTCCTCGTGTGGGTCGCCGGGGGCCGAGGGCGCCCGTGCCGTGGGCGCCCTCGGCCCTGCTGCTCGTCTCACCGGCGGCCCCGCGGGGTCACCGGTCCTGATCGCCGCCCGGGGCTCGCGGCCCGGGCGCCGCGGGGCTTACGCCTCGGGAGCCCAGCAGCTGGTGGCCGACAGGTAGGAGGAGCAGTAGCCGGCGGCGGAGGAGGCGCCCGTCTCGACCGCGCCGTGGCCCTCCGCCACGATGGAGTCGGCGGACAGCACGTCGATGGAATCGACGTCGAGGCCACGCAGGTCGAGCTTCAGGCTCTCGTTGGACATGTGCGTCTCCTTTTTAGGTCACTGCTTGCCGTACTGTTTTCCGCTTGCCGTACGAGGCCGTGCGCCGGAGGGCACGGCGTCATCCTGTGGTGCGCCTCACCTCCTCGTGTGAGCCGGCCGGGATCCCGCGGGCCACGAGGGGCCCGCTGGTCAGGGGCGTGCCCATCGCCAGGAAGGACAGGCTCCGCAGCGGAGTTCCGGCGATCCCGAGCACCTCGTCGGTCGTGTCGTTCGCGCCGTCGGAGTGGATGCGCGCGGCCAGGCCGAGGGCAGCGGCGGCCAGCGCCGCCCGCTGGGCGGCCAGGCCCGCCTCGGCCTGCTGAAGGCGGTACCAGCGGTCACCGAAAAGGCCGGCGCCCGCCAGGGGATCGCCTACCGGGACGAGCACGGCGGCCGCTCCCCGCAGGGCGGCCCGGGTGTTGCCCAGCAGGCGTCCGGCCGCCACCGCGGGCATCGGGTCCTGGCCGGCGGCCTCGTGCAGCATCCGCCGGTCGTGGTCATACCAGTACGCGCCGCGGGGTAGCCCGTGCACACGAAGGGCCAGCAGGCACAGGACGGTCGCCGCGAGTCCCGTCCCGGCCGCGGGTAGGTCGGCGGGGTAACCACCGCCCGCGGCCGCCAGGATGGCGCCGAGCTCGCCCGCCCGAAGGGGGACCGGGCGGTAACCGGCCGGCGGGGACGCGCGGCGCGGCACCCCCGCCGCCAGGCACACCCCGGGCGCCGGCTCCGGGACGGGGATGGCCGGGCCGATCCCCGGGGGAGGGGCGGGCCGCAGCCGGGTGGAGGAAGACGAGGACGCGCCGCCGCCGGCCGTGCTCGCCCGGTGCAGAGCGGCGGCGGGGCCGTCGGGCATCGGCAGGGGGAGCGGCATGCTCTCCCCGGCCGCCTCCCGGGCCGCCGGTCGCCGTGTGCTCCCGCCGCGGGGGGTCCGCGGGACTTCCCGGTTGACGAGAGAGCCGTGTGCTCGGGGCAGCGTGAACGTGAGCACGGCCATCGCGGCCTCCCGCGCGCCGTCAAGCCCCACTAGGCGGTCGACCTCCTCGTCCGAGAATCGCAGGTGCGCCCGGCCGGCCACGCGCAGCCGTCCGGCGACGGCGAGCGCTTGGGCGATGAGCACACCGGTCTCCTGGCAGATCAGGCGGTAGCCGAAGTCGCCGTACTTGAACATCGACCGCCAGAACACCGCCGACAGCACGAGCGTGACGTCCGGGTCCGGCGCGTCCGCGACCAGGCCGGTGAGAGCCGGGGTGTGGTCGCCCTCCCGCACGCGCTCCAGCGCGTGGTGGACCGAGTCGTAGTGGTACAAGGCGGCGGGCAGGCCGGGAACGCGGCGCTCCCCGGCCGCGACGTACGCCTCGATCGGGTAGAGCCCGCCCCCCGACGGCGCCGGGCGGCCGAGGAGGAACACGGGCGGCTCCCCCAGGGGGTCGCCGAGGTCGTCCATCGGGTGATACCAGACCACCCTGGCCAGGCCGAGCAGCTCCCGCAGCAGCTCGCCGACCAGGCCGAGGGCGGTGCCGTCCCGGGTGGCCCAGGGCAGGACGACGCGCTCGGCCCCCGGGTAGCGCTTGTGCCGGGTCGGTGCGTTGGCCCAGTCGATGGACAGCGGGCCCCGGTCACGCATCGCGGCCAGGTAGCGGCGCGTGGCGTCACCGGACGCGCTCGTCGCCGTGATGCCGTGCATCCGGTCTGCCTCGCTTCCTTCGTCGGTGCCGATGGGGCGCGTCATGGGAAGGGATGGGGGTGCGGGTTGAGGTCCTCGGGCCGCAGGTCGTCGTCCCGGTAGCCGAGCAGTCGGGGCAGGGACAGCAGTCGCGGCAGGCCGTGGACACGCCGGTACCGGTGCCCGAACGTCATCGGCATCGCCCCCGGCACGATGACCTTCGCACCGGCGAAGCCGCCCGCCCGGGCCTCGGGAGAGGTGATGTCGACGGCGATCACGTCGAGGCCGCTCGCCAGGTAGCGCCCGGCCAGCTCGGCGAGGTCCGCGGTGAGGTCGTCGTGCTCCGGCCAGCCGAGCCGGGCCGTGACCTCCGCCACCGTCAGGGCGGGCCCGTCGACCGGCAGGAAGCCCAGCCGCCCGAACGCCTCCGGGTGACCGTAGAGCAGAGGATGGTGCTCCAGGAGCCGCACCTCGCCGGGGTCGGCCGCCAGCCTGGCCGCCTCCGCCGGGTCGTAGCGCTCGATGTGCCCTACCAGCATCGGGCCGAGGTCGTCGAGCGCCCGGCGCAGCGCACGCTCGGGCATCAAATCGGCGGCGGTTCCGCACAGCGCCCGCGGCCGATCCGGTCGCCCCGTCGCCTCGACGGCCATCACCCAGAACACCGGCACTCGCTGCTCCAGCATGGCGGCGAACGCGTACACGTCGTAGCCCAGCCGATCCCGAATGCGCTGGGCGATCATGGGGATGCGCCGGTCGTGCGCCGACGCCAGGTCGACGCGGGGGATGGGCATCCGGGCGTACCACGTGGTGAGGAACGCGTCCCGCTCGGCCACCTCGAGCAGGCCGTGAAGGATCGCCTCGGCGGGGTGGCCGCCGAGGGCGCACCCGTTGGAGCACTCGTAGGCGAACCCGAGGTCCCCCGCCGGCCGAGGGCCGAAGTACGCGTAGCTCTCCGGCACCAGAACCGGCTCGTCCCGCTGGAACGAGTACGCCCACACCCACGACGTGGGCAGCTCCGGCCGGAAGCGGGTGAACCAGAAGTCGGGCTGGTCGTACCAGTCGTCGGGGTAGAGGCCCAGTGTCCTCGGGTCGAGGGCACGGTCGGCGACGTCGGCGTACGCGGCGCGCACGACGGTCCGCCGCCCGCGCGGATGGATGCCGGCGATCCGCTCCAGTGCCTCGGCGACCGCGGTCGCCCGCGCCGAGGCGAAGTCGTCGCTGCGCCCGTACCCGTGGTGGCTTTCGTGCGCGGTCCGCGCCGGGCTGAGCCGGGCGACCGCCATGGCGCTGCCGCCGCGCTCCTCCGCGACCAAGGCCTGCACGATTCCGGTCTCGGCGTCGACGAACCGCCGTTCCAGCTCCCCGGCCCTGCCGCTGATGGCGCCGACCCTGAACGCCCCCGGATGCGGTTTGGGCGCCGGCGCGGGGACGTAGCGGCCGGCGTCGGGCCCGTCGTCGGGTCGGGCGCCGCAGTCCGGGCAGAGCGGGTCGGGCAGGAACAGATGACGGCGCACCGTGCCGGTCGGCACGTGGACCCTGAGCAGCGCGCCCGTGGTCCGCGCGGACGCGGGGTCGCGCCACAGCCGGTCCACCTCGTCGGCCACCAGCGCCGCGACCGCTTTCGCGACGAGCGGCGTGAGGAGGGCGCACGGCCGGGTGTCCAGCTCCGCACCGTACCGCTCACGCAGCGCGTCACGCCCCAGCGCGTCGGGCCGGTTGCCCCTGCGCCGCCGCTCGACGCAGCTCGGGCAGCCCGGCAGCGGCGGGCGCGCCGCCGGGCCGACCAGCACCCAGCCGGCGTCGACTCGGACCGGCAGCCACGGCACACCCTGCTCGGCCGCGCGGCGCGCCACAGAGGGATAGGGCCGGACGTCGTCGGCGTCGCTCGCGACGACGATCGTCCCGCCGCCCGGACCGGCGGGTCCCGGAGCCGTGACGGCCGCGCGGATCGCGGCGCGCAGCCTGCCGATCCCCAGCACGGTCACGAGGGCCGGTGACTCGGCGAGCGCGCTCGTCGGCGCGTTCTCAGCCCTCAAGGAGCACGACCTGTGTGACGTAGGGGAGCAGCCGCGAAGCCTCGGCATCGCCGCCGAGCGGCACCGCGACCGGCACCCTGCCGGTCGCGCGCAACGCGCCCGCCATCAACCGCACGGCCTCCGCGGGGTCCCCTGCGGGCGCCCAGAGGGGACGGGCCCCGGCGTAGGCGCTCTGCCCTTCGGCCCGGGACTGCCAGCGCAGCAGCAGCCGTTCCAGGCCGTCCCGCAGCGCGGCCGGTGCAGTGGCCGCGGCCGACACCAGGACCGGCCCGCCGGGAACGGTGAAAGACAGAGCGGGTACGCCGAGGACGGACGTGTGGTCGCGCACATCCGGTCGCTCGCCGGCCAGCGCGAGCTGCCGCGCCGGCCCATCGGCAGTGAGATCCACCGGTAGGCCCGCTTCCGCCGTAGGGTCCTGCCGCAGGCGCGCGGCCAGCAGGGTTTCGCAGTGGGTCCGCAGCCCGGCGGCGACCGCCTCGGCCCAGCTCAGTCCTGCCCCCGCGCCGTCGGAGACCTGGAGCGCCCCGGCCCCGGCGAGGTGTAGGGCGGCCACAGGCACAGAGCGCGGCCGGCCGCCCGGCAGCTCGACGCCCCATAGGACGTCCTCCCCACCGGCGCGAGCGGCCGGCCCGGCGGCGAGGACGCCGTAGGTGGCGAGCGCGGCGAGCAGGCAGCGCAGCCGCGCCGTCCGCCGGTCCTCGCCCCACCCGACGACCCGAGGAGGCGGTGTCCAGCGCGGCAGCGCCCCGAACGGGTCGGAGACGGTCGCCAGGCAGACAGACAGCGGGGCCTGCGCCAGTCCCCGCTCGTCCAGCATGCCGAGGAGGCCCAGCCGGGAGTCGACCGCTTCCGCCGCCCGGTCGAGCAGTTCCCCCGCGTCGACCGAGGCGCCCGACGCCGGCGACCGCACCGCGTCCCGCACCGCATCGGCGCGCGGGGCGGCCGCACGGGCGCCCGCGCGGGGATGGGGGACGAACCGGTGCGGGACGGTGTCGAGGTTGCGCAGATCGACTCGGGTGAGCTGGAGCTTCTGGCTCGTGCCGACGGTGTCGAGGCCGGTCAGATGGGAGAAACAGGCCAGGGCCAGCATGGAGGCCACCACCGCGGGCACCGGGCCCACCAGCCAGTCCTCGCCTGAGCGGGGCGGGGTCACGGCGGGCATGGCGGCCAGCCGGTGCCAGCCCGACTCGGCAGCCGTCATCGAGGGCCTGCCGACCTGGCCGAGCCACACCTCCGCGGGGCGGACGAGGGCCTGCCCCAGGACGACCTCGGCCGCCTCGCAGGCGCGGGCGCTCGTCACGAGGGTGTCGATGTCGGTGCCGACCTGGAGGACGACGTCCGCGTCCCGGGTGAGGGCGCGGGGGTGGTCCTGGGCGGAAACGGCGTGTATCTCCTGCCCCGGATCGCGGCGGGCGCGGTCCGTGGCCTGGGCGACCGCCTCCGTGTCGGGGCATATCACGGTGATCCGTTGCCAGCCCGCCCCGGCGCACGCCTCCAGGAGCGCCACCAGCAGTGGACCGTCGCCCGTAACGACCAGCCGGGAGCGGCGGAGCCGCTCGAACCGCCACTCGGGGGAGTCGAGTACGTAGCCGATGAAGGCGATCTCCTCCGCGTACGTGCACCGCTCGGCCTCGGTCAGGCCGTGGGGCCGCGCCTGCCGGGCATCGACGACGAACCGCTGCTCCGCCAGCCGGCGCACCAGGCCCTCGACCATGTCGCGCTTGTCGTCCGGCAACTGTGCGGTCAGCTCCGCCAAGCTGTGCCGCCCGGTGAGCACCGGAGCCAGCCTGCTGAGCCAGGCGTACGCCTGGCGGCCCCGCAGCGTGCACGATCCGTAGTCGCTGTGGACGTACACCCCCTCTGGGCATTCGACGAACCGAACGTCGTCCCGCAATCGCGGCCGCATCGCCGTATCGGCGTGTGGGAGCGCTCCCATAGGCTCGATATTAAGATCGAATGACAATTAAGTAAAGTATGCGGCAATCTTTTTTGCACATCCGTTTCCATGTAAAATCCCCAGTTTCCGAATTCCCACGTCTCGGGCAATTACCGGAAACATGATCAAGAGGCATCCGGTAGAAGGTCTTCTCGCGCAGGCCGACCTCACGGTGGGCGATCAGACGGTCGATCGTCATTTTCGAGCGCGGCGGGGTCTGGCTGTTGGGCACCACCAGCCGATGCCGCAGATGAGAGGCCGTTTCCACGTACATGAACGGCGGTCGGGGCTAACCTGTGGCGGGCTGCCCCGCCCGGCAATGCAGCCAGGTGCGCAGCGGGTCGCGGGCGCCATCGCGGGTGACCAGTGGTGCCGTGGTCAGCTCGAAGCCCGCCGATCGGGCGACCGCCGCGCTGGCGCTGTTGCCCGGCGGGATGCGCAGGATCACGCGGGTGGCGTCCAGGGTGTCGTAGGCCCAGGTGGTGATCAGCTGGACGGCTCGGACGGCCAGGTGCCGGCGGCGGTACGCGGCGCCGACGGCGTAGGCCAGCTCCACCTCCCGGCCGGCGCCGGTGGGGAACAGCAGGATCTCGCCGAGCGGCTGGTGGCCGTCGGTGGTGATGGCGAGCTGGAGCCGGGCGCCGTGCGCGCGCCGCCGGCGGGCCTGATCGAGGTAGGCGCGGGCGGCCGTCTGGTCGAAGGGGGCCCGGAGCGGGGTCCACCGGTCGACGGCCTGGTCGTCGAACAGTTCGGTCATGGCGGGCACGTCGCCGTCGTCCCATTCGCGCAGGATGAGACCTGAGCCGGTGAGCTGGAGGTGCGCTGGGACGGTGATGCCGCCGGGCGTTGTGGTCATGGCGCAGATCAGCCTTCTGTGCGGCTGGCGGCGACGGCGCGGCGCCAGGCGGCGTCGCGAAGCAGACGCAACCCGTTGAGGCCGACGATGACGGTGGAGCCTTCGTGCCCGGCCACGCCCAGTGGCAGCGGCAGGTCGCCGAACAGGTCCCAGGCCACCAGCACGGCGATGAAGGTGGTGGCGATGACGAGGTTGGCCATCACCAGGCGGCGGGCCCGGCGGGCGAGCGCGATCACCGCCGGGACGGCCGCCAGCTCGTCGCGGGTGATGACCGCATCAGCGGTGTCCAGAGCCAGGTCCGATCCGGCGCGGCCCATCGCGATGCCGACGTGGGCGGTGGTCAGCGCGGGGGCGTCGTTGACGCCGTCGCCGACCAGCGCCACCTGTGCGCCGCCGGCCTGCAGCTCGCGCACCGCGGTCACCTTGCCGGCCGGCAGCAGGTCCGCGCGGACCTCGTCGATGCCCGCTTGGGCGGCCAGGCGCTCGGCGGCGCGGGCGTTGTCGCCGGTCAGCAGTACCGGTCGGGCCCCGGTCAAGTCGGTCAGCTGCGCGACCGCCTCGGCGGCGCCGGGGCGCATCCGGTCGGCCAGCGCGAGCACCCCGGCCAAGGCGCCGTTGACGCGGACGACGACGGCGGTGTGCCCGCTGTCCTCCAAGCCGGCCACCACCACTGCCGCGGCGGCGGTGTCCTGTCTGCGGTCGCCGTGGAGCAGCTGGGCGGGGCTTCCCACCTCGACCAGGTGGGCCTGCACGCGGGCTCGCACCCCGCGCCCGGGCTCGGAGCCGAACTCCTCGGCGGGCGCCGACATCAGACCGCGGTCGCGCGCGGCCCGCACCACCGCGCGCCCCAGCGGGTGCTCGCTGCCCTGCTCGGCCGCGGCCGCCAGGGCCAGCAGCCGGACCTCGGACACCTCGGCGCCGGGCAGCGCGTGCACGCCGGTCAGGTGCGGGCGGCCCTCGGTCAGCGTGCCGGTCTTGTCGAAGGCCACCTGGGTGATGTCGGCCAGGTGTTCCATCACCACCGCCGACTTGACGAGCACGCCGTTCCGGCCGGCGGTGGCGATCGCGGCCAGGAGCGGCGGCATGGTGGCCAGCACCACCGCACACGGCGAGGCCACGATCATGAAGGTCATCGCGCGCAGCAGGCTGTGGTGCACGCTCGCGCCCCACAGCAGCGGCAGCGTGAACAGCGCCAGCGTGGCGGCGACCATGACCACCGAGTAGCGCTGCTCGACCTTCTCGATGAACAGCTGCGTGCGCGCCTTGGTGGCGCTGGCCTGCTCCACCATGGCCACAATCCGGGCGATCACGGTCTCACCCGCCGCGCGGGTCACCCGCACCCGCAGCACGCCGGTGCCGTTGACCGTCCCGGCGAAGACCTCGTCCCCGGCCTGCTTGTCCACCGGCAGGCTCTCTCCGGTGATGGAAGCCTGGTCGACCGGGCCGGCCCCCGACAGCACCCGGCCGTCGGCGCCGACGCGTTCCCCGGGCCGGACCAGGATCACCTCGCCGACCTGCAGCACCGCCGCGTCGACGATGTCCTCCCGGGCATGGTCTCCGGCACCGGTCAGACGGGTGGCCTGCTCGGGCGTCAGATCCAGCAGGCCGCGCACCGAGTCGGCGGTGCGTTTGGTGGCCACCGCCTCCAGGGCGCCGGAGGTGGCGAAGATGACGATCAGCAGCGCGCCGTCGAAGACCTGCCCGATCGCCGCGGCGCCGATCGCCGCGGCGACCATCAGCAGGTCCACATCCAGCGTCCGCTCACGCAGCGCCCGCAGCCCTGCGAGGCCCGGCTCCCAGCCGCCGGCCGCGTAGCAGGCCAGATACAGGTTCCACCACAGCCACGGCGGAGCCGCGCCCAGCTGCGCGGCGCCGCCGGCGGCGAACAGCACGCTGGCGGCCGCCGCCCAGCGCACCTCCGCCAGCGACCACGCCCCGGACCGCCACCACGCGCCGGCGGCCGGGGGTGATGCGGCGGTCGCCGGCCGGGGATCGGCGGTTGCCAGTTCGGTTATCACCGCGCCATCGTACATGCGCATTCACGCAGATACGCAAGTAAGAAGATGGTGGGTAGGATGGGGGCATGCACACGTCGCTGCCGGACTTCGACATGCCGAACGAGGAACAGGTGCACCTGGCCGCCGAGTCGTTCCGGCTGCTGTCCGACCCCACCCGCATTAAGATCCTTTGGGCGCTGCTGCAGGGCGAGTCCAACGTCGCCTGCCTGGCCGAACTCGCCGACGCCGCGCCCACCGCGGTTAGCCAGCACCTGGCCAAGCTCCGCCTGGCCGGCCTGGTCAAAGGCCGCCGCGAGGGCACCTTCGTTTACTACAGCGCGGCCGACGAGCACGTCCGCCGACTGCTGACCCAGGGCATCTACCACGCCGACCACATCGACCGGCAGGACACCGACCGCGCGGCCGGCCATGCCACGGTCGACGGGCCCGCTGCCGGGTAGTCGCAGCAGCTCCCGGGTGTCCGGGGCGTCAAGCGTGGCGAGCGCGTCCCATCGCTCGTCGCCGCGATCGCAGAGTTCGGCATCGCGAACGCCACCGGGCCACAAGGTCATGCGGGCACTCAGAGCAGACGGCTTGATGTTCCAGAGCTCGGATGCGGCACGAACCAGACGTGCGTCGAGGACATGCGCCGACGCTATCCGGCCCTCACCCTGGCCGAGGTTGGCATGGGCCCTTCCCGTGTTGCGTCACGTCCGCCATGTATCGGGCTCATGGATGAGGAGCCCCCGGGGGTGAATCGCCGGGGGGCATACGCGTGGGATCAGCTGGCGAAGCCGAAGATGGCGGCGAGCATGCCTCGTACGTCGGCGAGCCGCGCCTCAGGCAGGTCGCCCACTTTCTCCTTCAGCCGGCCGCTGTGCACGGTTGCGATGCGGTCGACCATCGCCGCCCGGCCTCCACCCACGTCGATGGAGAACGCCGTCAACGCGCTGGCCATGTCGGCGGCTTCGACGTATGCGGTGAGCACGTTGTCGCCGTAGAGGGTGTGGTAGAAGTCGCCGGATACGACGAGACGTACCTCTTCGCGGTCGCCGAGCTGGACCGTCCAGAGTTCCCCGAACCGGTGGCTCACGCGGCGGCCCCGCCCTGCTTGTCCTTCAGATGGGCACGGATGTCGTCGTGCAGAGCGGCCTCGTCGGCTTCCTGGGCGGCGATCGCGGGGGAGCCGTAATACGCGGCGCGCGCGGACTGGTCGTGGGATGCGGCGAGCTCGCGCAGGATGCCCCGCTCGATGACGGCCGACACGCTGAGCCCGTTCGCCTCCGCGTGCGCCCGCGCCTTCTCCAGAATCCAGGGGGCGATGCTGATTGAGGTCTTATCCTTCGCCATACCCAGAGTGTAGCCATCAGGTATTACCTGGGGTAGGGAAGCCGGAGAATGCGGTTGGTCCCAGCTGCTTCTTTAATACTTTTTTGACGAACGGGTGCCGCACCTGCCCTAGATGTACGCCGGTTGGGGCGCTGTGGCCCTGGCCGCTCAGCTCAGGTCGGACATGTCGAGTACGAAACGGTAGCGGACATCGTTGCGGCGGAGGCGGTCGAGGGCCTCGTTGACCTGCGACGAGGGGAGCAGTTCGATCTCGGCGGTGATGCCTTTGTCGGCGCAGAAATCCAGCATGGCGGCAGTTGCGGGACGGCCGCCGCTACCCGCGGAGGTAAGTTTCTTGCGCCCCACGAGCAGGTCCATGGTCTCCACGGTGAGGGGTCCGAGATGCCCAATGTGGCTGAGCGTGCCGTCCAAGGCGACCAGTCGCAGGTACGGGCTGAGGTCGTGCGAGGTGGAGATGGTGTCGATGACAACATCGAACCCGTCTCGGGCCGAGGCCAGCTGTTGCGGATCTGTGGACACGATGAAGCCGTGGGCGCCGAGCCGGCGTGCGTCGTCTGCTTTGTCGGGTGAGCGGCTGATGACCGATACGGTAGCGCCGAGCGCCACTGCCATCTTGACCGCGAGATGCCCCAGGCCGCCCAGCCCCGCCACGGCGACGCGGCTGCCGGGACCCACGCCCAGCGCGTGCAGGGGTTCCCAGACTGTGACGCCGGCGCAGAGCAGGGGAGCGGCGGCCGCCGGGTCCAGACCGGGGGGAAGCGGGTAGGCGAACCGGTCGCGGACGACGTACTCGCGGGAGAATCCCCCCAGGGTGGTCGATCCGTCCTGCCGGTCGGTGCCGCCGTAGGTCAGGGTCGGGAAGGCGTGACAGAAATTCTCCTGACCGGCCCGACACATGGGGCACTCGCCACACGAATCGACGATGTTGCCGACCGCGACCCGGTCGCCGACGCGAAAGCGGGTGACCGCGGGCCCGGTCTCGGTCACCACGCCGGTGAACTCGTGACCCGGCACCAACGGATGCTCGGCCGCGCCGTCGTGGTCGCGCAGCGCGTGCAGGTCGCTGTGGCAGACGCCGCAGTAGTCGATCCGCACAGCGAGATCGTCGGGGCGCAGGTCGCGCCGCTCCAGCGGGGCCCGACGCAGCGCCGCCGCCGGGCCGTCCGCCCGCCATCCGATCGTGGTCCGCACAACAACTCTCCTTAAACAGACTGTTCGGTCTATCAGAAGAGTACGCGCCATCCACCATCGCAACAAACCAACCGTTCTGTCTGGTAGCGTCGCGGCATGGTGGACCAACCCGTGACCTCGCGCGGAGCCGCGACCTACCAGCGCATTCTCGACGTGGCTACCCGGGAGTTCGCCGAGCATGGCATCGCTGGGGCCCGCATCGAGCGGATCGTGTCCGCCGCGCGCACCAACAAGGCCCAGCTCTACGCCTACTTCGGCAACAAGGACAAGCTCTTCGACACGATCTTCTTCGGCTCGCTGGAGCGGATCGTGAACGTCGTCCCAATCGACGCCGCCGACCTTGCGGACTGGGCCGTACGCCTCTACGACGAGTATCTCCGCCGCCCCGACCTCATCCGGCTGGCCACTTGGGCGCGACTGGAGCGCCGGCCAACCGGCCACCTCGTGGAGGACCACGATCGCCTCGACGATCACAAGCTCCGTGTCATCGCCGAAGCCCAAGCCGCTGGGCGAGTGCGCCAGGGAGACCCGTTCGACGTGATGGCCATGGTCATCGCCATGTCCATGGCCTGGTCACCGGTCAGCAACGTCTATGCGGCGACTGCCCAAGAGCCCTCAGACGTACACGAACGGCGCCGCACCCTGCTCCACGAATGTGTTCGGCGCGCGGTTGCGCCCAAGTGACGCCGGCGGACGGCCTCGCCCCTCGCCGAGATCGCGGCAGGCGTCAGGCCTTGAGTAGTTGCTCGCTCAGCTCCCAGAGCCGCCGCGCCGACTCCGGATTGATGGCGTGCGGCACGACGTTGGACGAGACGATTCCCTCGGGGCCGAAGGTGACGGGCTTCGGATCGTGATCCAGCGGCGAGATGTCGTTGTTCCTCAGGTAGACACCGCCGATCTCGGCGAGCAACGGGCTGGTCGCGGCGAACACGATGGTGCTGGCCCCCTGCTGCGGCGTCTTCTTCTCACGGTCGGGGTCGATGATCGGCCGGCCGGACTCGTCAATGAGTCCCATGGCCAGGTTGACGGCCCGCGCTTGGTCCTCGGGCATCGAGCTTCCCAGGTTGGTGCCAACGATGATGCCGGGGTGTACGGCATAGCCGCGGATTCCCTCTCCGGCCCATCGGCGGTCCAGCTCGACGGCGAACAGCACGTTGGCGGTCTTGGACTGAGCGTAGGCGAGGTGGCCGTCGTAGCCGGTGGTGAAGTGCGGGTCGTCCCAGCGGATGTCGGAGATCCGCTGGGCGCCGGACGTCACGTTGACAACCCGGGCGCCATGGGCGGCGCGCAGCGCGGGCAGCAGGGCCAGTGTCAGCTGGAAGTGGCCGAGATGGTTGGTCGCGAAGTGAGATTCGTACCCGCGCGTGTCTCGGACCAGGGGGCCGCCCATGATGCCGGCCCCGTTGATCAAGATGTGAAGTGGACTGCCGGAGTCGAGGTAGCGGGCAGCGAAGGCGTCGATCGACGCAGGGTCGAGCAGGTCCAGCCGGCCGATCTCCACGCGCTCGATGCCGGCCAGCTCAGGCCCGGCACGGTCTGGGTTGCGCGAGCCCACCGTGACGGATGCGCCGGCCTTGCTGAGCGCACGGGTGGCCTCCCGGCCCAGGCCGACGTGGCCCGCGGTGACGACGACGTTCGTGCCGGACAGGTCGATGCCTTCGAGAACTTCGTCAGCCGTCGATGCCGCGGTGAAGCCGGATCCAATGGGGTGCTGCTTATGTGTCATGCCAGCAGTCTGCGTACGGCTGCTCAAACTCTGAATAGTTGTCCGTTCGCTTTTTTTGCGCGATAGTACGGAAATGGTCGCTGATCCCCTGTCGGAAGTGTTCGACGTCGTCAAGATCCGCGGCCTGGTGTCAGGCGGTTTCGCGGTGCGGGGCCCTTGGGTGGCGCGCGCGCCCATCGAGGACCCGCTGAAGCTCATCGCGATGGTGTACGGCCGGTCCCGGCTGATCGCCGACGGCAGCGACAGGCCGATCGAGTTGGAAGCGGGCGACGTCGCCATCCTGAACAACCGGTCGTGGCTGGAGCAGGAGGGCGGCATAGGCGACGAACCACGCCGCGAGATCAAGCCCGAGGAGAACTTCGCCCGACTCGTCGGTGCCGACCGCGGCACCGACGACGTCGTCATCGGAGTCGCAGTCGACATCAACCCGGCAGGTCGAGCGCTGATGCTGCAGGCGCTTCCGCCGCTCGGCCACGTCCGGGCCTTGGCTGCCACGGCGAGGAACCTGCGCGGCACGCTCGACCGGCTGTTCGACGAGGTGACCGGGAACCGGCTGGGCTCGGCGTTCGCGATTCGGCAGTACGGTCAGCTCCTGCTGCTCAATGTGCTGCGCGCCTACGTCGACCAGGCCCAGCTACCCCCGGGATGGCTGCAACTGCTGACCGACGAACGGTTGCGTCCAGCACTCAGCCTCATGCACGCCCAGCCTGGAAGGCACTGGAGCTTGGAGGAGTTGGCGCGGACTGTGGCAATGTCGCGGACGTCGTTCGCCGTACGCTTCCGGGCTGTGGCGGGCGTACCGCCGCTGACCTACCTCAACCGCTGGCGGATGCTGCTGGCGCAACGCGCTCTTCGTGACGGCGATGTCCGCGTCGGGTCACTGGCGGCCGAACTGGGCTACGCGTCGGAAAGCGCGTTCAGCACCGCGTTCAAACGGGAGGTAGGGGTGTCACCGCTGCGTTACCGATACCGGGTCCGCGATGAAGTGACGCACGCACCAAGTCGGTAGAGGTACTACCTGCTTGACCGGAACCTCTCTGCCTGCTGCTGCAACAGGGGCGCAGCCGGAATATGACACAAAGACACCGCGGAGCCTGACGGCTGGTCGTTAGGTGGCCGTCGTCGTGTTGGCTCCCCGTAATCTCTTCAAGGCAGCGTGCAGTTCCTCCTTGCCCTGCTCCAGTGCGTCTGCCGCGGTCGGCGGTTTGCCCACCAGGCGGCAGTACTCGCTGCGCCGGGGCGACCACTGCTCCGGCGTGTACAGGTAGGTGGCCGGGTAGTCGGCGTATTTAGACGGTCGGCTTCCCTGCAGGCACCTTGGCCGCCGAGCCGGTTCATCTCCTTCACAACGACCACAGCTTCCATCAGCTCGCCCGTGCCCGGCCCCTGGAAGTCGCTCGTGGCCAGCACGTTCGGGGTGAACTGGCGCAGGTAGGTGTGGCGCGCTCGATCAGCGCCTCGTCGGTCTTGGACTTCACCCGCGACTCCGAGCGGACACGGCCTGGTCGAACAGGGCCACCACCTCGTCGAGCTGGTCGACCGTGGCCTGGGCGACGAACGCCAGCATGATCGGGAACTTACGCTCTTGCGCCGCTCCAGCCCCTGGTTGGTCGAGCGGCGTGCGACCTGCGCCAGGAACCGGCGGCGCTCGTTCGGCAGCACCGACACATCCATCGGGTGCGCGTCGATCGCGGGCAACCAGGTCAGCTTGTCGATTGCCGGCCCGGCTCGTCCGTGGCTGCCGTCACAGGCTCAGCAGCAGGTCCCGGACCGCGGCGGGCTGGGACAGGAACGGGTGGTGGCCGGCCTCGAGTTCGACGACGTTGCCGGCCCGGCGAGCGAACTCGCGCTGTAGCCGCGGCGGGGTTCCCCGGTCCTGGCCGCAGATGAGGTACGTCGAGGGCACCTGCTGCCATGCGGCCGCCCCGACCGGCTGCCCGGTCACCCGCACGCTTTGCCGGGCGAGGTGGTCCGCCGCCTGCGCCTGGACCACGGGGTCGCAGTCCTGCAGGAACGTGTCCACGAGCAGCTCGGGGCGAACCCCGAAGGTGCCGGCGTCGGGGTCGACGTCGAGGAACGGGGCGGGGCCGCCGTCCCCGAACTCCGACAGGCTCTGCCCCACCTCGGGCAGGTAGCTGGAGACCAGCAGCAGGTGGCGTACCGACCCGATTCCCGCTGCAGCTTCCGCGGTGATGATGCCGCCGTAGCTGTGGGCGACCACGACGGTCGGCTCGTCGCTTTCCCGCAGCACCTGCCGCACCGCGGCAACGTCCTCGGACAGCCCCGGACCGTCAGCGCCACCGGGCAGGCCCGCCTCGCCGCAACTCGGCAGCGCCGGGGCCACGCTCGGCACCCCTCGCTCCTGCAGCAGCTCGGCGGTGCGGTGCCACCACCACGACCCGTCCCGCACGCAGGCCCCATGCACGAACACGACCCTCATCGCTACCTCCGCGTCTGCCTTGACTGCCTTTAGACCAACGGTAGACGTAATAGTCGTTACGTGAAAAGGTGGGGTTGTGGGTAGACGACCGGAACCGCATATCAAGGAGAGGCTGCTCGATGCCTGCACTGATCACGTCCTCGCGCATGGCCTCCCCGACCGGCTCGAGCCGCTGGCCACCGCCACCGGCACCTCAGCCCGGATGCTGATTTATCACTTCGGCACCCGCGACGCCCTGCTGCGGGCCGTCCTCGGGCGCGCGCGGCAACGTCAGCTCGACACATTCGGCGACCTCCTGCGGGTGCGACCCGACGAGCCGTACACGGTCACCCTGTATCGCGCCTGGACCTCCATCACCGGCCCGGACGGGCAGCCGTACCTGCGGATGTTCGGTCAGCTGCGCGAGAGCGCGGAGCAGAAGTTGTGGCCCAACTTCCGGCGCACCGCGACGACCGACTGGCTCGGCCCGCTCGAGGACGGCCTGCGCAGCATCGGTCGCCCGGATCTCGCGACGCTCGTTCTCGCCGTCATCCGTGGTCTCCTCATGGACCTCGATGCCACCGGCGACGCCACCCGCACCGACCAGGCCTTCCACGACTTCCTCGGCGCAGTCGAGCACCTGTCCACCGACGGAAGCGACCCGGGCGGCATCCGACTTGCCGATGTGAGCGAGCCGACTAGTGTCCCATCACGCAACCTTGGTCGGGTAACTGGTCCTGCTTCTGATCGGTGAGCTGGCGGCGAAGTTCGTCTTGGGCTCTGGGCCCGGGCGCTGCGCCAGGTCCAGCGTGAGGATGTCGGCCCCTGCAGCCGAGCGAGCATCACCGCGTGCGCGTCCTGCCACAGCGACAGGCCGCCGCCGGTCAGCCGTGCGGCGGCCTGCCCGAGTTCGAGCGCGTCATTGATGTTCAGCCGGGCGCCGAGAAGCGGCGGCCTGTGGTCCAGCGCCTATGGTTCCTGCAACGGATCCGGGCAGGAGGGAAACCCCTGGCACCTGTCGGCGCCGGAATCGGCCGGTATCGATCCGGGCAGCGTGCACCTGTGCGAGTAGCCGGGTGACGGCCGCCGACGGCCTGCCCGCCCCCAACGGTGCTCCTCTGCGAGAGTCGCACACGGGGAGGCGGGAGGCCGTCTGGTCGTCCGCAACGGCTACCACCAGCCGGCGCCATTGAGGCCAAGGCGCCGCGCGTCAACGACAAGCGCATCATTGAGCACCACCGGTAGACGGCGTCCAGCGGCCGGTTCTGCCACTTGGGCATGCCGTCCCGCCCACCCTGGGCGCGTGTTGAACCCGCCGGAGACGGGGGAGACCGCCCGGTTCGAATAGCTTGCGGGAATTACCCTTCTCACAAGCTATCCAAGCGGCACCGGCACACAACAGATCTCCTTTTCTGTTTTCTATTTCCAGAAATTCGATAAATCGCTACGCTGGGCCTCCGTGAAGACCTCCGTGACCGTCACCGCCTGCAAGCACTGCGGTGCGCCCATCGAGCAGCCGGCCCGGCGGGGCAGGCCGCGGGAGTACTGCCCGGACGGCGACTGCCAGGCGGCGGCCAAGAGGGAGCGGGAGCTCCGCCGCGCCACACCGGGCCTGGAGGGCGCGCTGGCGCGCGTGGAGGACCTGTACGAACGCATGGAGAAAGGCCTGGCGGCGGCGATCGAGCCGCTGGCGCAGGTGCTCGCCCAGGAGCTGAGCCCGGCAGGGGTCGAGGCGAAGCTGAGCGCGATCCAGGCGGAGGCGCACACGAGTGTCGCCATCGCCCGCGCCGAGCGCGAGCAGGCGCTGGAGCAGGTACGGCTGGCCCGCGAGGCCGCCGAGGAGGCCAGGCGGGAGGCGGAGGAGGCCCGCCGCCGGACGGAGGAGGCCTACGCCGAGCGGGACAACGCCTTCGCCGACGCGGAGACCGCCCGCGAGCAGGCCCTGGCCGCGCTCCGGGAGGCGGCGAGCACGGAACGCCGGGCCAGGCAGGAGGCCGACCAGGCCGTGCACCGGGCCGAGACCGCCGAGGCCGCCCGCGAGCAGGCCGTACGGGAACTGGCCGACCGGGTGGACCAGGCCGCGGCCGAGGTCCGCCTGACCCGGGAACAGGCCGAGCAGGCCGTTCAGGAACGCGACGCGGCGCAAGCCGACGCGCGGACGGCGCGGACGGAGGCGGAGCTGGCCCGCCGCGCGCATCGCGAGGCCGAGCAGTCCAGCGCCGCCGCGCTGGCCCGCGCGCAGGCGGCCGAGGCCGAACGCGACCGCGCGGTCGCGCGTGCGGAGGCCGAACGCGACCGGGCCGTGGCGCAGGCCCACGACGAGCGTGACCGGGTGCTGGCCAGGGCCGAGGCGGCGGAGGCGGCCCGCGAGCAGGTCGTCGCGGAGGCCGCCAGGCTGCGCGCGGAGGGGGCGCAGGCCGAGGCGCGCGCCGGCGCGGCGGACGCGGAGGCCGCTCGGGCGGAGCAGGACGCCCGGGCCGCCACGGCGGAGCGGGAGCGGATCCAGGCGGAGCTGTCGCTGGAGCGGGCCCGGCTGGCCGACCTGCGCGCGCAGCTCGACGTGGCCAGGGCCGAGGCGGCCCAGCTGCGCGAACGCGCGGTCGCCGCGGAGCTGCGGCTGCGACCGGAGGCTCCCGAGCTCCCGCCCGGCCCGTGACGACGCCCCGTCGCCCGCCCCATCGTCTGCTCCGTCACCTGCCTCGTCACCTGCTCCGGCCGCCTGCTTCGCGCTACGCCGACGCCTTGACGGCCGAGTCCGCCGCGGCCGGCTGCCGCGTGACGCGGCGGCGCCGGGTGGGCAGCCCGAGCGTCGGGTTGGCGACGCCCCAGGCTGCGCCCTTGCAGACCAGCTCCTTGTAGACGGCGGCCGGCCATCCGGTCAGGACCGCCCGGACGGCGCGGTCGTCGGCGGTGACGTACTGGATCAAGCCCTCCTTCCGGCCCAGCGAGATGCACTGGTTGAAGTAGCGGATCGGCGCGTTCGGGAGCTTCCCGCCGGTCAGGCGCGCCGCGATCGCGTCGGCGGCCTGCCAGGCGGCCGGGGTTCCCGAGGCGCACGACATGCGCAGCGGCTTGTTCCCGGGGCCCATCGCCATGGCGGCGTCGCCGATGGCGTACACGTCCGGGTGGGAGACCGAGCGCATGGTCCCGTCGACCACGATCTGGCCGGTGCCGGTGACCTCCAGACTCGTGGCCTTGGCGATCGGATGGACCGCGAAGCCGGTGGTCCACACGGTGACCGCGGCGGGGACGGCCGTGCCGTCGGCGGTGAGCACGCGCTCGGCCTCGACGCCGGTGACGGTGGCGTGCTCGTGCACGGTGATCCCGAGCGTGCCCAAGACCTTCCGCAGGTGCTCACGGCCCTTGGGCGACAGCCAGTCGCCGAGTCCGCCGCCGGTGACGACGGAGACGTGGAGGTCCGGGCGGGCTTCGGCGATTTCGGTGGCGCACTCCAGCCCGGTGAGGCCGCCGCCGACGACGACCACGGTCTGCCCGGCGTCGAGGCGGGTCAGGCGCTCGCGCAGCCGGAGTGCTCCGGGCCGGCCGGCGATCTCGTAGGCGTGCTCGGCCGCCCCGGGGACGGCCTGGGAGTTCCAGCCGCTGCCGAGGGCGTAGACGAGCGTGTCATAGGCGAGTTCTTCGGCGCCGGACCCGGGCGCGGCCACATCGGCGCCGTTCGCGTCGGCGTCGCTGACGGTTACGGTCTTGCGGTCGACGTCGACGCGGGTGACCTTCGCGAGCCGCAGTTCGACGCCGGTGCCCGCGAACATCTCGCTGAACGGCCGGGGCCTGAGGTCCTGGCCGGTCGCCAGCTGGTGCATGCGGACGCGTTCGACGAAATCGGGCTCGGCGTTGACGAGGGTGATGGCGACGTCCTCGCGGCGGAGCCGCTTGGCCAGGCGCCCGGCGGCGATGGCTCCGGTGTATCCGCCTCCGAGGACGATGATGCGGTGCTGCATGCCCATGCTCCTGTCTTGCGCGATTTGCCTCTTGAACCGGGCGGTGCGCCGTTTCCTGACAGGAACGCGGTGTGAAGCACCTCACACTGCGAAGGGGTTCCCAGGGGTGGGTGGCTCAGCCGCGTGCCGCGGCCTCGATCGCCTGCTTCATCTCCCGTGCGCCGTGCTCGACGCGAATGCGGACCTCGGTGGCGCGCGTGTGCGGCAGCACGTTGGTGGTCCAGATCAGCCGGCCCGCTTCGTCGCCCTCCGGGCGAACTTCGAATGAGGCGTGGTGGTGCTCGAGCGGAGGTCTCGCGCCGTCAACAACCGAATAGGCCAAGCAGCGGGAATCGTCATCGATCGCGACGATCAGCTCGCGGATGACGTGCCCGTCAGGGAAGGTCAGGAACCGCTGGTCGCCTTCCAGCCGGGTGTTCGTGACACGGCCCGGCAGCAGGCGCTCGTGTACGGCTCCGACGTCGCGCAGCACATCCCAGATGTGGTCAGGGGACGCGTCGATGACGATCTCGTGGCGGATGGAGGCCATGAGGTGGGGGACTCCTCTCGGGGATGGGGCGGTTCCTCGGCGGCAGACAGGGGACGCCACCCGTGGCCGGCGTGTTCTTCGGCGCGCGGTGCGACGGGTCTGTTCCTGAGCGGCCGTGGTCACGGCTGCTGTCCGGTCTGGCGCAGACGGTCGGCGAGGCGATGCTGGTTGGCGGCCAGCCGCAGGCACAGGTCGCGCAGAACGACCAGCTCTTCAGGGGCGAAGCCGTGGAACATCGCCCGCATGGCAAGCTGCGACGGTTTGCGGAACGCCTTCATCCACGCCCGCCCGGCAGGTGTGATCTCGGCCAGAACCGAACGCCGGTCCTTCGGGTCGGGGACCCGGCGGACCAGCCCGTCGTGCTCCAGCGTGTCGACCAAGCCGGTGGCGTTGCGGGAGCTGACCCCAGCGGTCCGGGCCAGCTCGCCGATGCTGATGCCGTGCTCGCTGCCGTTGAGGCGGATCAGCAGGTCGAGCGCGCCCGCGCTGACCCCTCGTCCCTGGGAGCCGTGGGCCCGCATGCGCTCGACGGCAAGGTTGGCGGTGCGGACGGCGGCGCCCGCCTCGAAGGTGAGCAGATCGTCGTCGCTGTCGGTGAACTGGGTCATCGCGGCCCTGACCCGAGGATCGTAGAGGAGGCCGTCAGAGTCGCTCTCGTAAGTATTTACATCCTTCATTATGTGGCACGACATTAGTACGTGCTTCCAGATTTGCCAATCCGCGCGTGACGTTCACGCTCACTCAGGGCGCCGGCTGGCGTAGGTGCGCGGGCCGCAGCGGCCGCTTCACTCCTCGGACCACCTGAGCAGCGGCTCCCCGTGGTCGGCGGCCGCCCACTGCGCGGTCGCGCGTTCGAGCTTGTCGGGATTGACCTGGCTACGGACCGCGGAGATGCCCCCGGCGGTGACCTCCAGGCACATGACCCCGACGACCCGGCCGTCCACGACGACCACGACGGCGGGCTCGCCGTTGGCGGTCCAGATGTAGACCTCGGGCGAACCGCCGACCAGGGCGCGCTTGACCTCGGCCGGTTTGAACAGGCCCCGCAGGAACTTCGCGACCGCGACGGCGCCCTGGAACGCCTTGGCACGGGCCGGGATCTTCCCGCCGCCGTCGCCGACCGCGACGGCGTCCTCGGTGAGCAGGCGTACGAGCGACTCGATCCGGCCGGTGGTCGCGGCCGTGAGGAACTCCTCGACGATGCGCCGGGCGGCGGCCTCGTCGGTCGCGGTGCGGGCCTTGCCGTCGGAGACGTGCTTCTTGGCGCGGTGGAAGATCTGCTGGCTGGCGGCCTCGGTGATGTCGAGGATCTCGGCGATCTCCCGGTGCGGGTAGTCGAAGGCCTCTCGCAGCACGTACACCGCCCGCTCGTTGGGCGACAGGCGCTCCATGAGCGTGAGGACCGCGTATGAGACCGATTCGCGCTGCTCGGCGGTGTCGGCCGGGCCGAGCAGCGGGTCCCCGGCGAGCAGCGGCTCGGGGAGCCACTGGCCCACGTAGGTCTCGCGGCGCGCCCGCGCGGAGGTGAGCTGGTTGAGGCACAGGTTGGTGAGGACCTTCGTCAGCCAGGCCTCGGGGACCTCGATGTGGTCGACGTCGGTGGCCTGCCAGCGCAGGAACGTCTCCTGCACGGCGTCCTCGGCCTCAGCCGCGGAGCCGAGAAGGCGGTAGGCGATGGCCTGCAGGCGCGGCCTGGAGGCCTCGAACCGGTCGACGTCGTCCACGGTCAAGGGCATGACACGATCCTAGATCGGGCGGCATGCACCGTCGCCAGCCACCGGGTTTCAGCGGTACCGCTCGGTGGCGAGGGGGAGACGCAGGACGAAGCGGGCTCCGCCGTGGTGTTCGGCGGCATACAGCCGGCCACCGTGCTCCTGGGCGATCTCCCGGGCGATGGACAGGCCGAGCCCCGACCCGCCGGGATCCCGCACGCGGGCCTCCTCCCGGCGGTAGCGGCGCTCGAAAACGCGTTCGCGGTCCTCCGGCGGGATGCCCAGGCCGTCGTCGAGGACCTCGAGGACGGCGTCGGGAGGGTCGGCGGTGACCACTACCTCGATCTTGGTGTGGGCGTGCCGCTCGGCGTTGGTCAGCAGATTGCCCAGCAGGCGGGCCAGGCGGATAACCGAGGCGCGTACGCACACGTGCGGATCGAGGCGGCTGAGGACGGGGGTGCCCGGAGTGCGGCGATCGAGCTCCTCACCGACGAACACGGCGAGTTCGATCAGGCGCTCGCTCTCGCGCGTCTCGCTGTCCACCCGGGCGAGGGCGAGCAGGTCGGTCACGATGTCGTTGAGCCGTTCTGCGTCCCGCAACAGCTTGCGCAAGATTGTCTGCAGGTCGATGCCGGGATCGGACAGCGCGACCTGCAACTCGGTGAGCAGGCCCGCGATGGGGTTGCGCAGGTCGTGTGAAGCGTCCTGGACCAGCCGCCGCTGCCGTTCGATGGCCTCGCTCAGGGCGGAGGTCGTCTCGCGCTGCTCCCGATGCGCCCGCCTGAGCTGGTCGTTGAGTGTCTGTAGCTGCAGGGCCAGGGAGTCCTGCTCGCAGGCCGGGCCGGAGCGCCGCAGCGCGCGGACGAAGTCGGTGACCTCCTCGCAGATGAGGAGGATGCACCGCACTTCGCCGTGCGAGCCGAGCACGGGCGTGTTGACCGTGCTCCAGTACCGCTCCTCGAACACGCCGGGCCGGTCCGCCATCTCGACGTCGTACCTCTGCAGAGGCATGAAGTCCCGGCGGCGGGTGGTCATCACCTGCTCCAGGGACGTTCGCAGCATCTGCGCACCCTGGTGCTCGGAGTCCTCCGGCGCGGCGGGGTTGGGCGGGAAGACGTCGAAGAGGTCGCGGCCCAGCAGGTCCTCCCGGCGGTGCCCGCTCACCTCCAGGAAGGCGTCGTTCACGGCGACGATGACGAGGGTGGGCGTCAGCACCGCCGACAGGGCCGGGCCGGTCCTGAACACCGCCTCATAGTCGATCTCTGACCTCATGACCACGGGGCCTTCCCAAACCTCGTCCTCCGGTCCAGGCAGTCGGGCATGCGGGGCCGCTCACCCGCGGCCGTACCGCGTCCCATTCCCGCGAGAGCCCGGGTCAACGGGGTACGCCCTCGGCCGGGCGACGGAAAAAGAGATGAACGCGCCCGAGACCATCACGCCGAGCGTTCGTCGGTCGCGCCTCATCGGGCCGGGCGACGGGCCGGCCGTGCGACGGCGACGGCGGCCGCGGCGCAGACCACGGCCGGCGCGATCAGCGCGTACGCCGCGCCGTGGTGTCCCTGATCGGGAACGCCGACGGTCACGAACGCGCCCGTCACGGCGACGCCGATCGTGGCACCGCACTGCCGGGCCGCGTTGAGCAGCCCACCGGCCACGCCGGCGGCGCCTTCGGGAGCGGCGGTCACGACCAGGGTGGCCAGGGCGGGCAGCGCGGACGAGACACCGAAGCCGGTGGCCACCAGCCCGGTCAGCAGGAGCGGGTAGGAGGCGCCCGCCCAGACGGCCGCGCCGAACGCGACACCGCCCGCCGTGAGCAGGCCGAGCCCTGCCAGCACCGGCGGCCGTGGCCCGGACCTGGCGACGATCCTGCCGGTCAGCAGCGGGTTGACCGCGAAGGGCAGCGTCATGGGCAGCAGCGCCGCCCCGATCTGCCCCGGCGTCAGGCCCAGCGCCTGCTGGAAGAGCAGCGGCAGCACGAACAGCACCCCGCTCATCGCGAAGTTGACCGCCGCCCCCGCCAGCAGCGCGCCGGGGACGCCGGGCCTCCGCAGCACGGCGGGCGCCAGGACCGGCGCGTGGCCCTGCCGCTCGCGTACGGCGAAGGCGCACACCGCCACGGCCGTGGCGCCCGCCGACCATGCGGCGTGGACGAAGGAGTGGGCGCCGAGCGCGATCAGCGTGTCGGTGAGCAGCGCCACGGCCGCGCAGGCCAGGATCTGGGCGGCCCAGTCGATACGCCGGTCGCCGCGCGGGCAGCGTACGGCGGCTCCGGCCGTGAGTGCGAGGGTGACGGCGGCGAGCGGGGCGTTGATCAGGAAGATCGCCCGCCAGCCCGCCAGGTCGGTCAGCGCCCCGCCGGCCACCGGACCGGCCACGAGCGCGGCACCGCTGGTCGCCGCCCAGACGGCGACGGCCTTGGCCCGCTCGGCGGGCACCGGGTACAACCGGGCGATCATCGCCATCGATGCGGGTACACAGCCCGCCGCGGCCAGGCCGAGCAGCGCCCGCAGGCCGACGAGCGCCCACAGCGACGGCGCGAACGCGCTCAGCAGGCTGCCGAGGCCGAAGGCGGCGACGGCCGCCCGGAACACGCGGTGCGCGCCGTACCGGTCGGCCACCGACCCGGCCGTCAGCAGCGCGGCGCCGAACACGAGGGTGTAGCCGGTCACGGTCCACTGCAGCCCCGCGACGCCCGCGCCGCCGAAGGACCGGGCGAGGTCGGGCTCGGCCACCGACAGGACGGTGGTGTCGAGCAGCACCATGAAATAGCCGAGCGCGATCCCGGTCAGCGCGCGGGCCCGGGCGGGCGCCGCCGGGGGAGCGGCGGAAACAGTCGACGGCACAAGGATCTCCAGGAGGTAGACGAACTGGGGGTCACTGTGGCGTCGGACGCCGAAGGGCTCCACCGCCCGGGCCGCAGGCGGCGTTCGGAATAACCGAACGCTCCCGGCCTGTTCGGTGCGGCATGGAACTGCGGCAGTTGCGCACCTTCGAGGCGGTTGTGGCACATCGGACGGTCACCGACGCCGCCGTCGCCCTGGATCTCGCGCCGTCGTCGGTGTCGGAGCAGATCAGGACCCTGGAACGGGACCTCGGAGTCGCACTGTTCGAGCGGGGTCCGCGGGGGATGCGCCTGACCGCGACGGGCGAGCGCCTGCGCGGCTGGGCGCGCCGTCTGCTCGACCAGGCCGACCAGGCCCGGCGCGACGTCCAGGAGACCCGCCCGGTGCTGCGGCTCGGCGCCCTGGAGACGATTGCGGCCGTGCACGTGCCCGCGGTCCTGGCACGGCTGGCCGAGCGCCGTCCCGACCTCGTGGTGGAGGTGCGGTCGGACGGCGCCCGCGACCGTCTCATGGACGCGGTCGCCGCCGCGGACCTCGACGCGGCGCTGCTGCTCGACACCGGGAACGATCTGGGCGGGCTCGGCTTCGGCGCGCCGGCCGCGCCGCTGGCCTTCCTCGATCTCGGTCCTGTGCCGCTCGCGCTTGTCGCCGCGCCGGACCATCCGCTGGCCGGCGCGTCCCGCCTGCGCAAGGAGGACCTGTACGGCCGGCGGCTGCTGGTGAACGTGCCCGCCTGCTCGTTCTGGCTGGCGGGGGAGCGCCTGCTGGGCGACCGGGTGGAGCGGGTGCGGGCGGGCGGCGTGCCCGTCATGCGGGCGTGGGCGGAGCGCGGCCTCGGGATGACGCTGCTGCCGTGGTTCGCGGTCGCCGACCGGGTCGCCGCCGGCGCCCTCGCCCGGCTCGCGTTCGACGTCCCCGGCCTGAGCCTGCGCCTGGTGTGGAGGGCCGACCGCGAGGCGCTCCCGGGCCTGCGCGAGATGCTGTACGCGAGCGCCGCCTCCGAGGCGGCCGGTCTCCCTTCACCGGCCGATCAGGGGGTCGCCTCGCGGTAAGGGCAGGTGGAGAATCGAGCCCGGCCTCGTTCCCGCTCGCTTGAAGGTGTCCCGCCGGTGAAGGTGTCCCGGCGGGTCGCGGCGGTGAGCGGACCGGTGGCGTGGAGACGCGGGTCAGCCCGTCGTCCAGCGACGGAGTTTCTCGGGGTTGCGTACCACCCAGATGCGCCTGATCCGGTCGCCCGCGACGTCGAAGGCGTACACCGTCACGGTGACGCCGTCCTGCTGAGCCACCAGGCCCGGCTGACCGTTGACCGTACGCTCCAGGAACGTCATGGCGCCGGTCCTCCTGCGGGCGATCTCGATCCAGGCGTGCGCGATCTGCTCGCCGCCTTCGATGGGGCGCAGGAAGGTGACGGCGAGGCCGCCGCCGTCGGCGATCGCCGTGGCGTCGGGGTCGAGCAGGCCGATGAGGGCGTCGATGTCCTTGGCCTCCCACGCCTGCTTGAAGTCCCTGACGATGCCGGCCCGATGGGCCGCCGGAGTCGCGGAAGGCTGCGAGGCCCGGATGCGGCGGCGGGCCGAAGAGGCCAGCTGACGGCACGCGGCCGGGGTGCGGCCGACGATCTCGGCCACTTCGGCGAACGAGTGGCAGAAGACGTCGTGCAGGATGAACGCGACGCGCTCGGCCGGGGTCATCGAGTCGAGCACGACCAGGAAGGCCAGGTTGACCGACTCGTCCAGGGTGACCCGGTCGGCCGGGTCGACAGCGGCGCCGTTCGGCCGGCCGGTGCTCCGCTCCGTACGTTCGGGTAGCGGCTCGGGGATCCACTCGCCCACGTAGGTCTCTCGCCGGGCCCGGGCGGAGCCGAGCAGGTTGAGGCAGATGCGACCGGCGACCGTCGTCAGCCAGGCGCCGGGAGATCGAATGGCGTCCTGCTGCTGCGGCGACATGGCATACCAGCGGGCGTAGGTCTCCTGGACGGCGTCCTCGGCCTCGGCCAGGGAGCCCAGGAGCCGGTAGGCGATATTGATCAGTTGGCCCCGCTCGCTCGTGATCGCGTCCAGGCCGGGATCGGGCCGGCCGTGTCCCGGCCGGGATTGGGTGGTCATGGTGCCGACGGCTCCCTCGGTCGCGTCTTCCCTCACCGGTTCGACAAGGCGGCGCACCGGAATGTGAGGCCGGTGCGCCGCCTCACATTCCAGGGGGCTGTGTTGTCGGACCGCTGAGACGAACACACGTCATCCAGCGAACAGGAAGTTCAGACATCATGACTACCTCGATGCCGGCGGCGCCCTTCGCCGACCCGGCGCCCGCGCCGCGCCTGGAGCGGGCGGCCGCCGCGCTCACCGCGCATGGGTTCACCGTCGAGATCCTCGACGACGCCGCCGCCGCGCGCACCCGCGTCAAAGAGCTGATACCCGAGGGCGCCAGCGTCTTCACCGGCGCCAGCGAGACCCTACGCCTGTCCGGCATCGATGAGGACATCAACGGCAGCGGGCGATACGCGTCCGTCAAGGCACGCAGCACGACCATGGACCGGGCCACCCAATTGGGCGAGATCTGGCGGATGATCGCCTGCCCGGACGTCGTCGTGGGCAGCGTCGCCGCGGTCACCGAGACCGGATCCCTTGTGGCCGCCTCGGCCAGCGGAAGCCAGCTGGCGGGCTACTCGGGCGCCGCGGCCCGCGCGATCTGGATCGTCGGGGCGCAGAAGGTGGTGCCCGACCTGGGCACCGCGCTGCGGCGCGTCGAAGACCACTGCCTTCCGCTGGAGAACGAGCGCGCCATGAAGGCCTACGGGCAGCCCAGTGCCCTCAACCGCCTGCTCATCCTCAACGCGGAACCTCACCCCGGGCGCGGCACCGTCCTGCTGCTCCGCGAAGCCATCGGCTACTGAACCTTGGTGGCGGCCGGGTCGCCGAGCACCTGAGTGATCTCCCGCGTGCCACGGCCTCACGCGGACGTTCGGGTCCGTCTGATGGGGTGGCGCCGGGGTGAGCCGCGGTGATCCGGCCGCGCCGCAGGTCAGGCGGCAGGTCAGGAGGCAGGTGCACGTCGCCCGGCACGCCGGATTGTCGGTGGCAGGACGTACGCTTCTCGCGTGACCAGCAAACCCGCCCCGGCACAGTACCTGCGTGATCTCGCGCTGCTGCGCCGAGTCCGCGACCGGATCGACCGGGAGTACGCCCAGCCGCTGGACGTCGAGGCGCTCGCCCGGGGCGTGAACGTGTCCGCCGGGCACCTCAGCCGCCAGTTCCGCCTCGCCTACGGGGAGTCGCCGTACAGCTATCTGATGACGCGGCGGATCGAGCGCGCGATGGCGCTGCTGCGCCGTGGCGACATGAGCGTCACCGAGGTCTGTTTCGCGGTCGGCTGTTCGTCGCTGGGCACCTTCAGCACCCGTTTCACCGAACTGGTCGGTGTGCCCCCCAGCACCTACCGGCGCCAGGCGGCGAGCGGGACGGCCGGGATGCCGCCGTGCCTGGCGAAACAGGTCACCAGGCCCGTCAGGAATCGAGAAGCGCGCGCCACCGAGCCGCAGCTAGCGTGACTACCATGGACGTCACCATTCACTCGGCCTTCCTCCCGCACGACGACCCCGACGCGGCGCTGGCCTTCTACCGCGACGTCCTCGGGTTCGAGGTCCGGGGCGACGCCGGTTACCGCGGCATGCGCTGGATCACCGTCGGTCCCGTCAACCAGCCCGGCACGTCCATCATCCTCTACCCGCCGGGCGGCAACCCCGGCATCACCGACGACGAGCGCCGCACCATCGCCGAGATGATGGCCAAGGGCACCTACGCCATGATCACACTTTCCGCCGAGGACCTCGACGGCCTCTTCGAGCGGCTGGCGGCCCACGGCGCCGAGGTGGTGCAGGAGCCGATCGAGCAGCCGTACGGGGTCCGCGACTGCGCCTTCCGCGATCCCGCCGGCAACCTGATCCGGATCAACGAGCTGCGCTGACCGGCCGCGCCGCACCGCCGGGTCCGCGTCCCCCACGCCGGCACGAGAACCAGACGGAGAACCACACGTACCGCTCGAAGCTGCTTGGATCGAGCCTGGCGACGCCGACGGAGACCACCGAGGCGGCCCCCGCCTGAACACATGGAGAACACGATAAGCATGACCACCAGGACGGATGCGCAGTCCCCCGCGCTGCACGTTGCCGACACCCACGATCTGATCCGCGTCTACGGCGCGCGCGAGAACAACCTCAAGGACGTCAGCATCGAGATCCCCAAGCGCCGGCTGACGGTGTTCACCGGTGTCTCGGGCTCGGGCAAGAGCTCACTGGTGTTCAGTACGATCGCCGCCGAATCGCAGCGGCTGATCAACGAGACCTACTCCGCGTTCGTGCAGGGTTTCATGCCGACGCTGGCACGGCCCGAGGTCGACGTGCTCGACGGGCTGACGACCGCGATCGTCGTCGACCAGGAGCGGATGGGCCCCAACCCCCGCTCCACGGTCGGCACCGTCACCGACGCCAACGCGATGCTGCGCATCCTGTTCAGCAGGCTCGGCCGGCCCCACATCGGCTCGCCCCAGGCGTTCTCCTTCAACGTGGCCTCGATCAGCGGAGCGGGCGCGGTCAAGTTCGAGCGCGGCGGCAAGACCGTGAAGGAGCGGCGCGAGTTCACCGTCACCGGCGGCATGTGCCCGCGCTGCGAGGGCCTGGGCCGGACCTCCGACATCGACCTGTCCCAGCTGTACGACGACTCCAAGTCGCTCAACGAGGGCGCGCTCACGATTCCCGGCTACAGCGTCGACGGCTGGTACGGCCGCATCTTCGGCGGCTCCGGCTTCTTCGACCCGGACAAGCCGATCCGTGACTTCACCACGACCGAGCTCCACGACCTGCTCTACAAGGAGCCGACCAAGATCAAGGTCGATAACATCAACCTCACCTACGAGGGTCTGATCCCACGCATCCAGAAGTCGATGCTGTCCAAGGACAAGGAGGGATTGCAGCCGCACGTCCGGGCGTTCGTGGAGCGGGCGGTCGCGTTCACGACCTGCCCCGAGTGCGGCGGCACCCGGCTCAGCGAGGCCGCCCGGTCCTCGAAGATCAAGCAGATCAGCATCGCCGACGCCTGCGCGATGCAGATCAGCGACCTGGCCGACTGGGTGCGCGGCCTCGACGAGCCGTCGATCGCGCCGCTGGTCACCACGTTGCGGCAGCTCCTCGACTCGTTCGTGGAGATCGGGCTGGGATACCTGTCCCTCGACCGTGCGTCGGGCACGCTGTCCGGCGGCGAGGCGCAGCGCGTCAAGATGATCCGCCACCTCGGCTCCTCGCTCACCGACGTCACCTACGTCTTCGACGAGCCCACGACGGGCCTGCACCCTCATGACATCCAGCGGATGAACGACCTGCTGCTGCGGCTGCGGGACAAGGGCAACACGGTGCTGGTGGTGGAGCACAAGCCGGAGATGATCGCGATCGCCGACCACGTCGTGGACCTCGGCCCCGGCGCCGGCACGGCGGGCGGCACGGTCTGCTTCGAGGGCACCGTCGAGGGGCTGCGGGCCAGCGGAACGATCACCGGCCGCCATTTCGACGACCGGGCCGCACTCAAGGAGAGCGTGCGCACGCCCACCGGCACGCTGGAGATCCGCGGCGCGACGGCGAACAACCTGCGCGACGTCGGCGTCGACATCCCGCTCGGGGTGCTCGTCGTCGTCACCGGAGTCGCCGGGTCGGGCAAGAGCTCGCTCATCCACGGGTCGGTCCCCGGCGGTGCCGGTGTGGTGTCGGTCGACCAGGGCGGCATCCGCGGCTCGCGGCGCAGCAACCCGGCGACGTACACCGGACTGCTCGACCCGATCCGTAAGGCGTTCGCGAAGGCCAACGGGGTGAAGCCGGCGCTGTTCAGCGCCAACTCCGAGGGCGCCTGCCCCGCCTGCAACGGCGCCGGCGTCATCTACACCGACCTGGCGATGATGGCGGGGGTCTCCACCACCTGCGAGGAGTGCGAGGGGAAGCGGTTCCAGGCGGCGGTGCTGGAGCACAAGCTCGGCGGGCGCGACATCAGCGAGGTGCTCGCGATGCCGGTGGCCGAGGCCCAGGAGTTCTTCGGCTCCGGCGAGGCGCGCACGCCCGCCGCGCGCGCCGTCCTCGACCGCCTCGCCGACGTCGGGCTCGGCTACCTCACCCTCGGCCAGCCGCTCACCACGTTGTCCGGCGGCGAGCGGCAGCGGCTCAAGCTGGCCACCCACATGGCCGACAAGGGCGGCGTCTACGTCCTCGACGAGCCGACCGCCGGCCTCCACCTGGCCGACGTCGAGCAGCTGCTCGGGCTGCTCGACCGGCTGGTCGACTCCGGCAAGTCGGTCATCGTGATCGAGCACCACCAGGCGGTCATGGCACACGCCGACTGGATCATCGATCTGGGTCCCGGCGCCGGTCACGACGGCGGCCGGATCGTCTTCGAAGGCACGCCGGCCGACCTCGTCGCCGCCCGCTCCACCCTCACCGGCCAGCACCTCGCGGCCTACGTCGGCGCCTGACCCGGGCCGTCGAGGTCTCCGGTGTTCAGGTTCTTCTTGGTCCAAAGGTCCTCCACCGGAGACCTCACTGCCTGTCGGGGCACGGCACGCCGTCAGACGGTGGGGGCGGACCATTCCACCAGCGGCGGGCGCACCGCCGCGCACAGCGGCTGACCGCGAGAATCGGTCAGCCCCAGCCGGGCCACCAGCAGGTCGTTGCCCACTGCGGCGTCCATCACGGCCCCGGGGATGCCGTCGAACGACAGCTTCGCCCGCCGGAACATCGCGAACACCCCGGCGTCATCGACAGTGCCCCACGACAGGTACACAAACCGGGCGCCCGGCCTGCCCTGCACACATGGGCCCCGGAGATCCCATCCGGTCTCCCTGCGGGCCGCGGTCACCTTCAGCTTCCAAACCGCCGAGGAAGCGTCTCCCGCATGCAGGTCGAGCAGTTCGTCACGGCGGCCGCGCCGCTGCACGCCGACATGGATGTTGCGGTAGCCGGGGAAATCGGGTGTCTGCCCGCATTCCCGCCCTGGCAGGTTGGATGCCTCGATACGGATCAGCACACCAGCATCATTCCCCAGGCTCCGTGCGGCAGGCGGGGAACACTCCGGTGCCGAGCCAGGGGGAGGAGGACGCCGAATGCGAGCGGCGAGTGCCCGGCACGGGTCAGGTGGCGCGCGATCACGGACGGGCGTCGTCCTGCAGGCGGCGCTCCCGCTTCCCGCGGGCGAGTTCGGTGCCCAGGGCGTCCAGGCGCTGGTTCCAGAAGCGGCGGAAGTGGTCGAGCCAGGTGTCGACTTCGCGCAGCGGCGCGAGGTCGACGGTGTACAGGCGCCGGGTGCCCTCGGCCCGGACCGTCGCGAAGCCGCTCTCCCTCAGCACGCGCAGGTGCTGTGACACCCCGGGCTGGGAGATCCCGAACTCCTCCTGCACGATGGAGCCGATCTCCCCGGCGGAGCGCTCGCCCTCGGCGAGCAGTTCCAGGATCCGGCGGCGCACCGGATCGCCGAGGACGTCGAACGCGTGCATGCCGCCAGGCTCGCAGCTCACGACCGCACAGGTCAATGTGATCAAGGCCCGGCGCCCTCGGCGGGGACGCCCGAAGCGCGCCGGGATCACCGGCGCGCTTCGGGCGTCGCCTGTCAGGAGGAGGCGGAGGTGTCCCCGGGATACACCGGGTAGCCGTATCCGGCCACCTGCCAGGTAGGACGGGTACGGGCCTCGACGGCGCCGCCGTCGCCGGTGTTGCCCTCGATCGTCTGGATAGTGCCGTCGTCGTTGTCCTTGACGACGAACCCCACGTGCTCGATGTCGTCGATGTCCTTGCTGCCGTTCCAGTTGAAGAACACCACCGCGCCCGGCTTGGGGGTGTGGCCCCAGCGGCCGTGTTCGGCGAACCAGCGTGCGTGCTCCACGGTGTAGGCGTCGGAGCCCATGACCGGAGCGATGCCGAGCTGCTGTCCCACCCACGAGACGAACATGTCGCACCAGGCCGCGTTGAGGTAGCCCTTCAGTGTGCCGCCGTCGCGGGCGAGGGTCTCGCGGGCGCGGGGCGTGGACATGTACCACTCCTGGAACTTGGTCCCGCCGCCCTTGGCGTTCTCACTGATCCCGATCTGGCTCCTGGCCAGGGTCAGCACGTCGGCCGCGCTGATCCTGGGCAGCGTGGAGGCGATCTCGGACGTGGACTTCGCGACCGCCGGGCCCTTGCCGGTGGCCGGGTTGTCCGCGTGCGCGGCCGGTGAGGCGATCAGCACGGCCGAGGCGAGGACCCCGCCCGCGAGGGCAGCGCGAAGACAGGTGTTGACGACGTGCATGGTGGGGCGTACTCCCTTGCTTCCATGCCGCCTACCGGGTTAGCTGACGGGTTCGGGCTGGAAGTCGCCCTACGGCACGTATGCCGATTCACCCCAGGAGAGGTGGGTCCCCGGCTCCGCGCGGACGCGGACTCGGCGGCCGGGCGACCGGCCGGGATCGGCCGGTCGCGTCGGTCTGAGGAGGGCTTCTTGACCATTGAGATGAGCAAGTGCCCCCGAGTTGCCTAAAACGTAATAGACCAGGTCAAACCGGTCAAGTTAGAACAACCCAGATTTTACCGGGCAGTAGGCAGCAGACCTCGCACTTGGGGGTAAAGGGCCCGCCGGTGATCACCGGCGGCAGGAGGATCCGGGCTGACCGGGCAGTCGTACGGTCACCGCCAGGCCGCCCTCCGGCCGGGCGAGCGCCTCCACCTCGCCGCCGTGCGCCACGGCGATGGCCCGGACGATGGACAGGCCCAGCCCCGACCCCCGGGCGGAGCGGACGCGGTCGCCGCCGAGCCGGCGGAACGGCTCGAACAGGTCGTCCACCTCGTACGGCGGGACCAGGGGCCCGGTGTTCTCCACCGTCACGCTCACCCCGGCCTCCTCCTCCCGCAACCGGACCCAGACCTCCCCGTCCCGCACGTTGTACTTGATCGCGTTTTCCAGCAGGTTGACCAGGCAGCGTTCGAGGAACAGCGGGTCGCCGTGCGCGACCGCCGGGCTCAGGTCCTCGTGGACGACCACCTTCCTGCGGCGCGGCTGCAGGTCGATCTGCTCCATCGCCGTACGGACGACCTGCCGCAGGTCGACCGGCTTGCGGGCCGTCGGCTCCTGCTCCGACTGCGCCAGCATGAGCAGGCCCTCGATCAGCCGCTCGTACCTCGCGTTGGTGCCGAGCAGCGCGCGGGCCAGCGCCTTGAGGTCCTCCGACGCCGCCGGTTCCTCCAGCGACACCTCCAGGACCGTACGGTTGACCGCCAGCGGGGTGCGCAGCTCGTGGGAGGCGTTGGCGATGAACCGGCGCTGCGCGTCGAACACGCGGTGCAGCCGGTCGAGCATCGCGTCGAAGGTGTCGGCGAGCCGCTTGATCTCGTCCTGCGGCCCGCGCAGCCCGATCCGCTCGTGCAGCGTGCTCTCCGACAGCCGCTGCGCGGTCTCGGTCACCCGGTCCAGCGGGCGCAGCGCGCGGTCGGCCACCAGGTAGCCCAGCACCACCGCGACGGCCCCCACCAGGATCATGACGATCATCGACGACCTGAGCACGTCGCTCAGCGCGTCGGCCGCCCCCTGCTCGACGTTGGTGCGCACCCGCTGCGCGAGCACGTCGCTGTCGGGCAACTTGCCCCCCAGCACGGCACCGCCGTTGACACTGGGGGCACCGGTCACCTTCGACGCCACCGCCACCACGAACCGCTGGTTGAGCGCCCGCGCGGTCAGCAGCTGGGTGAACCACAGCAGCACCGACCCCGCCAGGAAGAACAGCCCGCCGTACAGCAGGGTGAGCCGCATGCGCAGGCCGAGCCTGCGCCACGAGGACAGGACGCGGGTCACAGCCGATACCCCCGGCCCGGCACGTTCTCGATCACCGCGGGCTCGCCCAGCTTGCGGCGCAGCGAGGTGATCGTGACGCGCAGCACGCCCGTGCCGGCGTCGGCGTGCTCGTCCCACACGTTCGCGCGCAGCAGGGCCGAGGTCACCAGCCCTCCGCCGGCGCGCATGAGCTCGTGCAGCACGTCGAACTCCTTGCGGCCCAGCGCCACCTGCCGCCCGTCGCGCAGCACCGTACGGCGGGCGGGGTCGAGCCGGATCCCGGCCCGCTCCAGCACAGGCCGCACCGCCCGGGGCGAGCGCCGGGCCAGCGCCCGGATCCGAGCCACCAGCTCGGCGAACGCGAACGGCTTGACCAGGTAGTCGTCGGCGCCCAGGGACAGGCCCCCGACCCGGTCACGCACCCGCCCGGCCGCCGTCAGCATGAGGATGCGGCTCGCCCCGCGGGCCGTGACCAGCTCCCGGCACACCTCGTCGCCGTGCACCTCGGGCAGGTCGCGGTCGAGCACGACCACGTCGTAGTCGACGTAGGCGGCCAGCTCAAGCGCCTCCTGACCGTCGTAGGCCACGTCCACCGCGATCGCGTGCAGCCGCAGCCCCCGTGCCAGGGCCTCGGCCAGCTGTTCCTCGTCCTCGACCACGAGCACCCGCATCCCCACCAACCTCCCACTCGGCTCCGAGAGTGGCGCAGGCGGTGTTAGCCGCGGATAAGCCGGGCTCGCTTATCCGCGTTTAGCACCGCCTCCGCTGAAGTTGGGCCCCGTCCCGGGCGGACGCCCCGGACGAGAAGGAGCGACAGAGGAGGAACGACCCATGCGCTTACGACCCATGCGCTTACGACCAGTACGGGCCCTGGGCCCGGCACTGGGGCTCACCGTGGGGCTCGCACTGGCACTGGCCGGCTGCGGCGCGGCGCCCGCGGACGACGGGATCGCCAGCGCTGGCGGCGCCACGTCAGGCGGCGGCGCCACGGCGGGACCGTCGGCGTCGGCCCCGGTGGACCGCCAGGAGGCCCAGCTCAAGTTCGCCCAGTGCATGCGCGAGCACGGCGTGGACATCCCCGACCCCGGCCCGGACGGCCGCGTCCGCATCATCGGCAAGAAGGGCGACCAGGCCTCAATGGAGAAGGCCATGCAGGCCTGCCGGCACTTCATGAAGGACGCGGTCGGCGACAAGCTCGGCGGCGACGACCCCCAGGCGCGCGACCGGATGGTGAAGTTCGCCCAGTGCATGCGCGAGCACGGCATCGACATGCCCGACCCGGCCCCCGGCCAGGGCATCCAGGTCAAGATCAAGCGGGGCCAGGAGAAGGCGATGGAGGAGGCGCAGAAGGCCTGCGAGGAGCTCGCACCCGGGAGGAAGCCGTGAGGAAGAGCCTGGTGATCGCGGGCGCCGGTGTCCTCGCCCTGGCCGCCGCGGGAACCGCCGTCGCCGTGGCGGGCGGCGACGGCGCGGGCGCGGCCGAGTCGTCCCCGCCCCCGGTCCCCGCCACCGCGTCGATCGCGCGTCAGGACCTGGTCGACACCAAAACCGTGGAAGGGTCGCTGACCTACTCCGGCGAGCGGCAGGTCAGCACCGACGCCGCCGGCACCGTGACCTGGGCGCCCGCCGAGGGCGCACTCGTCCGGCGCGGCCGCCCGCTGCTCAGGGTCGACCGCAGGCCGGTGGTCCTCATGTACGGATCGCTGCCGATGTACCGCCCGCTGCGGCAGGGCGTCGACGACGGCCCGGACGTCGAGCAGCTCGAACGCAACCTCAAGGTCCTCGGCCACGGCGACGACCTGACCGTGGACGACCACTTCAGCTACGCCACCTATCTGGCCGTCAAGGAGTGGCAGGACGACGCCGGGCTCCCCGAGACCGGGCAGGTGGACGCCTCCCAGGTGGTCTTCCTGCCGGCCGCCGCCCGGGTGACCGACGCCAAGGTCGAGGTGGGCGACAGGACCGCCCCCGGACGTCCGGCCCTCACCGTGTCGGGCGTACGGCGGCTGGTGCACGTGGACCTGTCCACCGACGATCAGTCGCTGGCCAGGAAGGGCGCGAAGGTCACCGTGGAACTGCCCGGCGGCGAGCGGGTCACCGGGAAGATCACCTCGGTCGGCACGGTGGCCGAGGCCGTCTCGTCCGGTCAGGGCCAGGACGAGGGCAGCACCATCGACGTCGACATCACCCTGAGCAAGACCCCGAAGACCCGCCTCGACAGGGCCCCGGTCGAGGTGGAGTTGGTCAGCGAGCGGCGCGAGAACGTGCTGGCCGTCCCCGTGGAGGCGCTGCTGGCCCTGCGCGAGGGCGGCTTCGGCGTCGAGGTGGTCGAGGGCGCCTCCACCCGCCTGGTCCCGGTCGACCTCGGCGCCTTCGGCAGCGGCATGGTCGAGATCACCGGCGCCGGGCTCGCCGAGGGCATGAAGGTCGGGGTGCCCGCCACATGAGCGTCCCGCAGCCCGAGCGGCCCTACGTGGTGGAGCTGCGCGAGGTGACCAAGGAGTACGGCGGCGGCGTGCGGGCCCTGCGCGGGGTGAGCCTGCTGGTCGAACGCGGCGAACTGGTCGCCATCGCCGGGCCGTCCGGCTCCGGCAAGTCGACCCTGCTGCACCTCATCGGGACCCTGGACCGGCCCACCACGGGGACCGTACGGATCGCCGGGCACGACGTGGCCGGGCTTTCCGACCGTGAGCTGTCCGCGCTGCGCGCCCGCCACCTGGGCTTCGTCTTCCAGCAGTTCCACCTCGCGCCCGGGGTGAGCGCGCTGGACAACGTCGCCGACGGCCTGCTCTACACCGGCACGCCGCTGCGGGCGCGGCGGGAACGCGCCGCCGCCGCGCTGGAGCGGGTGGGCCTCGGTCACCGGCTGGGCCACCGCCCCAGCCAGCTGTCCGGCGGCGAGCAGCAGCGGGTGGCGGTGGCCCGCGCCGTGGCGGGCGACCCGCCGCTGCTGCTGGCCGACGAGCCGACCGGCAACCTGGACTCGGCGGCGGGCGGCGAGGTGCTGGGGGTTCTGCGTGACCTGCACGCCGCCGGCACCACGATCGCGGTCATCACCCACGACCCCGAGATCGCCGAGTGGTGCCCCCGTCAGGTGCGCGTACGCGACGGCCGCGTCGTCGCCGACGCCGGCGCGGGCACCGGACGACGCCCTCCCGGACCCAATCCGAAGCGCACCCCCGAACCGGCGCCGGACGCCGGAACAGCGGGAGCGGCGAAGGGAGCACCACGATGACCCGTCAGCGACCGGCCCCCGCCAGGCTCGGGCCGTCCGACGTCCTGCGGACCGGCGCGGCCGGGCTGCGCACCCGCCCCGCGCGGGTGGTCCTGTCCGCGCTCGGGATCGCCATCGGCATCGCCACTATGATCGCGGTGCTGGGCATCTCGTCCTCCTCCCGCGAGCAGCTGCTGCGCCAGCTCGACCGGCTCGGCACCAATCTGCTCACCGTCGCGCCCGGGCAGACGATGTTCGGCGAGGAGGCCAAGCTGCCCGTCGAGGCGCTCGGCATGGTCCGGCGCATCGGGCCGGTCCGCACGGCCTCGGCCACCGGCACGGTCGACACCACGATCCGGCGCACCGACCGCATCCCGAAGGCCGTGACCGGCGGCATCGCCGTCCAGGCCGCGACCGCCGACCTGCTCACCACCCTGGAGGGCCGGGTCGTCACGGGCGCCTGGCTGAACGCCGCAACCGAGGCGCGGCCCGCCGTCGTGCTGGGCGCCAAGGCCGCGATGCGGCTCGGCATCTCCAGGACCGGCGTACAGGTCTGGATGGGCGAACGGTGGTTCACCGTCGTCGGCGTCCTCGGCCCGATGCCGCTCGCCCCGGAGATCGAGCGCTCGGCGCTCGTCGGGTTCCCGGCCGCCGAGAAGTACCTGGCCTTCGACGCTCACCCGACGACCGTCTACGAGCGGTCCGCCGAGGAGTCGGTGGAGGCCGTACGGGCCGTGCTGCCGCGCACGGTCAACCCGGAGAACCCGGAGGAGGTCACGGTCAGCAGGCCCTCCGACGCGCTGGCGGCCCGGGCGGCGGCCGCGAGCGCGTTCACCAACCTGCTGCTCGGGCTCGGCGCGGTCGCGCTGCTGGTCGGCGGGGTCGGCGTGGCCAACACGATGGTGATCTCGGTGCTGGAGCGGCGCAAGGAGATCGGCCTGCGCCGCTCGCTGGGTGCCACCCGCGGGCAGGTGCGCCTGCAGTTCCTCGCCGAGTCGCTGCTGCTGTCGGCGCTCGGCGGGATCGCGGGGGCGGTGCTGGGCGGCCTGGCCACCGCCGGCTACGCGCTGTCGCGCGACTGGCCGCCGGTGGTCCCGGCCTGGGCGTTCGCGGGCGCCGTCGGCGCGACGCTCGTCATCGGCACCCTCGCCGGTCTCTACCCGGCGATGCGCGCGGCCCGCCTGTCGCCGACGGTCGCGCTGGCCACCACCTGAGGGGTCTACCTCCAGCCGGCCGGGTCGACGCCGCCCGGCACCGGGGCCGCCGGGTCGTACGGCTCACGCGTGAAGATGAACGTGTTGAGGTCGAGGTGGGTCACCCCGCCGGGGGAACGGACCACCCGCAGGGTCTCCCCGGCGTAGTAGCCGTCGAGCCCCACCCAGGTGCCCTCGGCCCGCGGGGCGAACCGGGAGGCGCGGCCCTGCCCGCTCACCGGGGTCAGCGAAAGGCCGCGCTGCGGCAGCACGCGGAGCACGTACGGCGTCGGCCCCCAGTACCACGGCCCGGTCAGCGCCAGCAGGTCCTCGTCCACCGGGGAGGGCGACCACTCGGCCGGCAGCGGCGGCTCGTGCTCGGCAAGGATGTCCAGCAGGGCGGTGTCGATGTTGCGCACGCCCGAGGTGGTGTTGGCCATCCACAGCACGGCCACGCGGTCGGCGGGGTCGGCCCACACGGTGGCGAGGAAGCCGGGCATCGACCCGGTGTGGCCGGCCAGCCGGCGCGGGCCGCCGGGGCCGATGTGCCGGGTGAGCTGGAGGCCGAGCCCGTAGCCGCGGATCCAGGCGTCGCCGTCCTCCACGACGGCCGGCTCGCGCATCTCGGCGACCGTGGCCGGGCGCAGCACCTCGCCGGTGTCGCCGCCGATGAAGGCCGCCCACCGGGCCAGGTCGGCGGCCGTGGACCACATCTGCCCGGCGGGGGCCATGGCGCCGTGGTCGTTCTCCGGCTCGGGCAGCAGCGCGTCGGCCCAAGGGTGCACCGCATACCCGGTGGCGTGCGGTGCACGGGGGCGCGGGGTGGTGTCGCGCATGCCGAGCGGCTCCAGGACCTCCTCGCGTACGACCTCCTCCCACGGCGCCGACCGCTTACGCGCGACCAGCTCGCCGAGCAGCGCGAACCCGAGGTTGGAGTAGTGGTAGCGGCGGCCGGGCCGGTGCCGGGCGGACTCGGTGCCGAGCGCGGCGATCAGGTCGCCCACCGGCACACCCGGGGTGCGCTCCCACCACTGGCCGGGCGACTCGGCGGTCAATCCGCCGCTGTGGGACAGCAGCTGGGCGACGGTGACGTCACCCAGCGGTGTGCCGGGCACGTGCTTGTCCAGGGGGTCGAGCAGGTCGAGCCGGCCCTCGTCGCGCAGCCGCATGACGACGGTCGCCACGAGGGTCTTGGTGATGGACCCGATTCGGTACTGGGTGTCCCGGGTGGGCGGCTCACCGCCGACCCGGCCGCGCGCCCCGAACCAGGCGATCTCGCCGCCCCGCACGATCGCCGCCACCATCGACGGCACCCGTGCCTCCGCCTGCTCGGCCGCCAGCCTGCGCAGCAGCGCGCGGGCCGTCCCCTCCAGCACCATTCCGGTCGTCCCCTCTCCGTGATCCGCACCAGGCTAGCGTCCCGCCGTCCACGCGGCCCGGTAGTCGGCCCAGGGCGCGCATCGTCTCGGGAAGGCGGAGCGGGCTCTCATCCGCTCAGCCAACGACTGATCTCGGCGCCGATCCGCGCCTTCACCTCGGCGGGTGCGAAGCTGCCCTCGACCGAGGCGCGGGCCAGGTTCGCCAGTTCGGCGTCACTGCATCCGAAGACCTCCCTGACGCGCTGATACTCCGCCGCCGGCGACGTCTCCCCGTCGGTGTTCAGGGTGACCGTCAGACCGGCCTCGACCAGGCGCGGCAGCGGGTGCTCCGCCAGCGAGGGGACCAGCCCGAGCAGGACGTTCGATGAGGGGCAGACCTCCAGCGGCACGCGGCGTCCGCGCAGTTCGGCCACCAGGTCCGGATCCTCCAGGACGCGGATGCCATGGCCGATCCGCTCCGCGTGCCCCACCGTCAACGCCTCCCGGACGCTGGCCGGGCCCGCCGTCTCCCCGGCGTGGTGCACCAGGTGCAGCCCCGCCTCGCGGGCGGCCTGGAACACCTCGGCGAACGGCGCCGCCGGGTAGGCCTCGTCTCCCGCCAGGCCGACGGCGACCACCCGGGGGTGGCGGGTGGCCAGCGTGAGGCTGCGCCACAGCCGCTCGACGGGACGACGGCGGGAGTGGTCCAGGATCACCCGAGTCTGGATGCCGTACCGCCGCTCGCCGGCGGCGAGTCCCTCCAGCACGGCCTCCAGCGGCATGTCCGGATCGCCGAGACGCTCGCCGTGCGCGGCGGCGGTGAAGGTGACCTCCGCGTAACGAACGCCCTGGGCGGCCTCGTCCTGGCAGAACTCCTCGGCGATCCGACGGAAGTGCTCATGGTCGCGCAGTAGCGCGCGCACCATGGCCCGTTGGTCGGCGAACTCCCTGAAATCGCTGAACGGCCGGTCCTGGACCGGCGGCTCGCCTCCCAGCTCGCGGATCGTCGCGGGACGGACGGTGCTTTCCAGGTGGGTGTGCAGGTGAGCCTTGGGCAACAGGCGGAGATCTCTCACCGGCAGAACCCTAGGCAGTCGGCGCCCGCGCCACGACGGGATTACGACGCGCGAAGGTGCCGGCGCCCTCGCCTCCCCGATGCCCGAACCGCCGCTCATCACCGAAACCCGCCGGCCCTTGAGCGCCATGACGGCCACCTCATCGGAGATCGCGGGCGTGGTCCGGCGACACGAGCGTCCACGTCATCGTCCCAGGAGGAACGGCAGGGCCCGCTCGGCCACGACCGGGCCCGTTTTCGGTTCCGTGGGCGACAGATGGTTCAGTCCGTCGATGGTGTCGAGGGTCGCCTCGGGAAGGGTGTCGCGGAGCATGGCGAACTCCGCTCGGTGCCCGGGCTTGGAGCGGCCGCCGACGAGGAGCAGCACCGGGGCGGTGACGTCGGCGAACTCGGCGAGCCGGCCATACTGGGCGGCGAGCTGCTCGTGCTCGGCCAGGCAGGCTCCCAGAAGGGGCCGCATCCGCTGCCAGGCCGGCCCGCGGAAGACGATGCGGAAGACCATGCGCAGATACCAGTGCGGCAGCTTGGTCATGAAGTCCGGCGCGCCGCCGGAGCCTTGGATGAAGTGGATGAACGCGCCGTAGTGGTCGCCGGCGGCCAGCCGTTCCCGGAAGGGCGCCATCCAGGCGGTGGGGACGGGGGAGCAGGGCACTCCGGGCTCGTAGACCGCGATGCGGTCGAACAGCGGGAAGGATCGTGCGGTCTCCAGGACGACCAGTCCGCCGTAGCTGTGGCCGAAGGCCAGGCGCGCCCCGGTGGCGGCCTGAACGGCGCGCAGGTCCTCCACTTCCCTGGCCAGGCAGTAGCCGGGTCCCTGGGGGTCGCTGGCGCCGCGTCCGCGCCGGTCGACGACGTGCACCGTGAACGAGCGGGCCAGCGTGGCGGCCGGCGGCAGGTAGTCGTCGGAGGTCCGCAGAGTTCCGCCGATCACGATGAGGTCGGGGCCCGTGCCCAGCGTCTGGTAGCCGATCGCCGTGCCGTCGGCGGAGACGGCCGTGCCTCGGCGTAAGGGCGGGGTGTCGATGGTCCTGCTCACTTGCCCGCCTCCCGCTCCAGCCGGTCGAACGTCGCCAGCAGCCGCGCGGTGTGCTCGGCGTACTCGGCGTACGGCACGCCGCTGTGGGCGACGACCATGGCCAGCCGATCTTCGAACTCCTGCCGGATCGAGGTCACCCGCCGCTTTCCCTCGTCGGTGAGGCTCAGCCGCCGGCGGTTCCCCCCGGCGGGGTCGGGCTGGACGTCGAGAAGACCGTCGGCTGCCAGGACGGTCGTCATGCGGCTCACCGACGGCTCGGTCACGCCGAGGTATTCGGCGAGGGTCCGCTGCGTCGAGGCTCCCAGCTCTCCCACCAGGGTCAGCGCCAGGAACCGGCTGTAGGAGATGCCGTGCTCCGCCCGCAGGATCCGGTCGGCGGCCCGGTCCAGCCGGGCGGTGAGCACATGCAGGTTGAGGCTGAGGTTCTGCTCCATGCGAGTAACTTAACATGCTAACTTGCTTAAGGCAACATGTAGGCGTGCGTGCACGGACAGTGACATCTAACTGCGACGCGGTGACGTGCGAGATCGATTTCTCGTCGGTCACACTGGGTCGATGGAATACGTCGGCCGGGTGCCCGCGCCGCCGTTCGACCGGTTCATCGACGACATCTACTGCCTGACCGGGGTGCCGCGACACCGCCGCGACATCGCATCGGCCACCGAGACGCTGCGGGTGGTGGAGGAGGAGCTGCGATCGCGATTCGCCGAGGCGGGGCGCGGTCTCGACCTGGTACGGCACACAGGCGGGCGTCTGGAGACCTCCTACGGCGCGGTCCCGGTCGGTGCGCTGGCCGAAGACGCCGGAGTGAGCGGCAATCACCTGGCCACTCAAGATGGGAGGGCCGGCCGCCCGCGGGCGACCACGTGATCGTGGTGTCCCACCGGCCCAGGCCCGACGGCTGGCACCCGGAGGGGTCGTACCACTTCGTCGATGGCGTGGCGGCCGCGATCGACAAGGCCCATGAGCTCGCCGGGGAGCGAACCGTCGTCGTGAACGCCGGCGACGTGGGCGGCCAGATCCTCGCGGCCAGATCCTCGCGGCCGGTCTCGTGGACGAGGTGGCGATGGACGTGGTGCCCGTGGTGTTTGGATCGGGCAAACGCTACTTCGGCAGCAACGACGGGCCGCATCCGCTGGAGGATCCCCATGTGGTCGTCCAGGGCGACGGAGTGCTGCACCTGAGGTTCAAGGTGCGCCGCTAGCCGCGTCCCAGGCGGGGTGCACCCGGATCTCGATGTCGTCGCACACCGTCTCCGGCGCCGTCTCCGGCGCCGGCTCGGCGCTGACGCGGACCTGTATCGGACGGCCGGTGCCGGCCTCGACGAACGACAGGGGCGGGCGGCCGTCCTGCAGGTGCCTGTCGCCCCACTGAATCAGCGACAGGAACACCGGCAGCAGGTCCTCGCCGGCCTCCGTCAGCCGGTATTCGTCGCGGGCCCGGCTCCCCGGCTCCCGATAGACGACGGGCGCGACGATGCCCGCGGCCTTCAGCTGTCTGAGCGCGCGCGACACCGCGGGCGCCGAGGCCCCGACCCGGGTCACGAAGTCGTCGAACCGCGTTGTGCCGTAGAAGCATTCGCGGACCACCAGGAACACCGTCTTGGTGCTGAGCAGGTCCAGCACCCGCCCGGCCGAGCATCCGTCGCCGATGGACCACGCGTCCCGGTCGCTCAGCCGTTCCTCGAACTTCATCGCCACCCCGGCATTGTAGCTAACGCTTGCGTTAGTCAGCAGGGTGTGATGCAATCTCGCTAACGAAGTCGTTACTCAGGGGGACGTCATGGTCGCGGTGGCGGGCAGGGTGGTTGTGGTGACGGGGGGCCGGCGTGGACTCGGCGCCGCGCTGGTCGACGAGGTGCTGGCCCGCGGGGCGCGAAAGGTGTACTCGACCGCGCGCTCGGCGTACGTCGACGACCGTCCAGGCGTCGTCGCCGCCCAACTGGAGGTCCGCTCGGCGGCGTCGGTCGCCGCCCTCGCGGAGATCGCCACCGACGCCGAGATCGTGTTCAACAACGCCGGGATCCTGCTGCCCGCCCCACTGCTGACGGGTGACTTCGAGGACGTCACCGTGACGTTCGACGTCAACGTCTTCGGACCCCTGCGGATGGCGCGGGCCTTCGCACCGATCCTGGCCGCGAACGGCGGAGGCGCGCTCGTCGACATGCACTCCGTGCTGTCCTGGCTGGCCGGCAGCGGCGCCTACGGAGCGTCCAAGGCGGCGGCGTGGTCCCTCACGAACTCGCTCCGGATCGAACTGGCGCGCCAGAACACCCAGGTCGTCGGTGTGCACGCGGGGTTCATCGACACTGACATGGTCTCCGCCCTCGAACTGCCGAAGGCCGATCCGGCCGACGTGGCCGCGCGGATCGTCGACGGCCTGGAGTCCGGGGCCGCGGAGGTGCTCGCCGACGACGTCACGGTCGCCGCCAAGGCGGCGCTGTCGGGCCCCGTGGAGAACCTGACCTTCTCGACCGCCCGCTGAGACCGCATCTGCGCACCCAAGGAGTACCGAACCGCCATGCCACTGTGGACCATTCATCACACGCCCGGGATCTTCACCGACACGGAGAAGCACCGGCTCGCAGCCCGTATCGCCGACCACTACGAACAGATCGGGCTGCCGCAGTTCTACGTGATCACGCTGTTCCACCAGACCCGGCCCGAGGACTTCTACGTCGGCGGGGAGCCCACCCCGGCCGGTGTCCGCATCACCGTCGACCACATCGCGCGCAGCAACCCCGACCAGGAGAGCCGGCGCCGGACCGCCCAGTGGATCAAGGGCATGCTGCAGCCCCACCTCGAAGGGCACGCGGCGCTGCACTGGGAGTTCCACGTCGACGAGACCAGCGAAGACCTCTGGATGATCAACGGGATCGCGCCGCCTCCGGCGGGCTCCGACGCCGAGAAGCACTGGGCCGCGAGCAACTCGGCGTCCCCTTACTGACCGCGCCGCCAGTGCGTCGCCCCGGCCGGTGAGCGACCGCGCGCCCCCGCCGGTGACGAGGCGGTTAAGGGGGCGCGCGGTGCGCTTGTCAGGGATTCATCGGGATTCGGTCCGGCCCAGCGGGTCGCCGGCCTCCGCCAACGCGGCACGCGCCGCCGGCCAGGCGGAATCGTCGAGGCCGAGCGCGGTGCGGAGGTAGGCCCACGTGAGCCGCCGGATCAGGGCGACCCGCGCAGGGTTCTCGTCCGTCGTCTCCGTGACGTTGTATCCGGAGATCCCGCCGAGCGAGTGTTCCGCCCCGAAGACAGTGAGCAGGCTCTTGCCGCCCGGGCTCAGGACGTACGCGTCGGTGAACCAGTCCGGCCCCCGGACCGACAGCAGGGACTGGTCGCGATCTCCCGCGACGATGAGAGCCGGTGTGGTCATCTCCGCGAAGCCCGGGTTCATGAAGGGGAAGTGCTCGGCGGCGAACGGAGTCAGGTCCGCTCCGCCCGTGCCGGGGACGGCGAGCAGCACACCCGCCGTGATCCGCGGGTCGGACAGGTCCTCTCCCGGCTCGCCCTTGGGATCGAGGACGCGCGCGCCCAGGAGCATGCTCGCCGTCTGGGCGCCCCAGGAGTGCCCGGCCACGGCGACGCGGCCTCGGTCGAGCCGCCCGCCGAGGCCGGGAACGGCGGCTTCGACGAGCTCCAGCCCGTCGAGGACGTGCTTCAGGTCCTCGACGCGCGACCGCCAGATCAGCGGCGTACGGGGGTCGTCGGGAGGAAGGTTCAGCGTCCTCGAATCGAGATGGGTGGGCTGGATCACCGCGAATCCGTGGGCGGTCCAGAAGTCGGCCAGCGGGCCGTAGCCGTCCATCGACTCCCCGAAGCCGTGCGAGAAGACGATGACCGGCAGTTCGCTCCCGGTCGCCGGCGCGGACACGCGCACGCGCAGATCCTCGCCGCGGCCGGGGGCCGGCAGCACCACCGGCTTCACCGAGACGACCGCGGTGGGCGCGCCGACGGCCATGTCCGTGGTCGCCGTGCCTGTGTGGCTCATGGGTGGGTTTTCCTCTCAGTTGTTTCGTGAGGTGATGAGTTCGTCGGCCACCCACCGGGCGACGCCGGCGGGGTAGGGCGATGGCAGTCCGAGGACGATGTGCCGGAAACCGGCGTCGATCGCCTCGCCGATCGCGTCCCGGGTGGGGCCGGGCCGGTCGTAGGAGACGGGCAGGTGGATCGAGCGGGTGATGGAGGCGGGGTCGCGGCCGATCTCGGCGCAGTAGCGGTCGAGCAGCGCGCTGCGGCCGACGACGTCGTCGATGTCGCCGCCGGGGATGTTCCACAGGTCGGCGTGTTCGGCGGCCACGCGCAGCGTCGGGGACGAGCGTCCGCCAATGAGGATCGGCGGATGGGGGCGCTGGACGGGTTTGGGGCTGCAGAACGCACCGGTGAGCCGGACGTGGGCGCCGTCGAAGTCGAACGGTTCGGCCTCGGTCCACAACCGCCGGATCACCGTGCATGCTTCGGCGAGGCTCTCCACGGCGTGCGCGGCGTCGTGGAAGGGCAGGCCGTGTGCGTCGTACTCACGCCGGGCCAGAGGGTGGCCGGGGCGTGAGCCGGCGCCGATGCCGAAGTCGAGCCGTCCGCCGCAGATGTCGTCGACGGTCGCGGCGATCTTGGCGAGCATCGCGGGCGGCCGGAACCGGTTGCTGGTCACCAGCACGCCGAGCCGCAGTCGGCGGGTCTGCGCGGCGAGGGCCGCGAGCAGCGTCCAGCCTTCGTAGGCCGGCCCGTCCGGGTCGCCGCCGATCGGCATGAGGTGGTCGAGCAGCCACGCGTGCTCGATCTGCGGGATCGCGTCCGCCTCGCGCCAGACCCGCAGGACGTCGTGGTAGGTGACCTGCTGCGGGGCGGTCATGACCCCGAAAGTGGGGTGAAGGGAATGCGGCATCGGATCGGTCCTTTCGGCACCGGCGGCACCGGAGTGGGGCGCGCGCCGCCGTCGTTCATCTGGGAGGGATACGCGGGGGCGACGCGCATGGCTTGGTCGCCGGCCCGCCGCTCTGGCATGATGAGCAAGCGGGACCGCGTTCCGTTTTGACGATACGAAACAGTGTCCCGTTTAGCAAGCCGGGCGACGGAGGGAGCCGCGCGATGAACGACAGCGACCGGGGCGCGGAGCGGGCGGCCCGGCCCAAACGGGCGGACGCACAGCGCAACGAGAAGACCCTGCTCGACGCGGCCGCCGCGGTCTTCGTCGCCTCAGGTGTGGACGCGCCCGTACGCGACATCGCGGCCAAGGCCGGTGTCGGGACGGCGACGATCTACCGCCACTTCCCGACGCGAGCCGATCTCATCATCGCCGTGTACCGGCACCAGGTCGAAGCCTGCGCCGAGGCGGGACCGGCCCTGCTGGAGGCCGGCGCGACGCCGTACGCCGCGCTGGAGCGCTGGATCGGCCTCTTCGTCGACTTCCTGGTCACCAAGCACGGACTGGCCGCCGTGCTGCGCTCCGACGACGCCGGTTTCGACGCCCTGCACGCCTACTTCCTCGACCGCCTCGTGCCCGTGTGCGCCCGGCTGCTCGACGCCGCGGCCGCCGTCGGCGAGATCCGCTCCGACATCCCGGCCATCCAGCTCATGCGCGGCGTGGGGAATCTCTGCATCGGCGCCGAGCACGACCCGCACTACGACGCACGCCGGCTGGCCGGACTGCTCATCGCAGGACTGCGCCTGCCGCGCTGACCGCCCGGACGCCGGGCGCGGGGTCCGTCCCCGGCGGCGCGGGTTCCGGTCGGGCGGGTCCCGCCGTTTGGGAGACAATGCGACCCATGACGAATCCTCCCGGAGGCGCCGCGGGCAGGCCGCCCGGCGTGCAGCTCGACGCCGTGCTGGAGCGGATCACCTACGCCAACGAGGAGACCGGCTACACGATCGCCAGGGTCGCCACCGAACGGTCCGGCACCGAGCTGCTGACCGTCGTCGGCCCACTGCTCGGGGCGCAGGTGGGCGAGTCGCTGCGGCTCACCGGCCGCTGGGGCTCCCACCCCAGGTACGGCAGGCAGTTCGAGGTCTGGTCGTACTCCACCGTCCTGCCGGCGACGATCCAGGGCATCCAGCGCTACCTCGGCTCCGGGCTGATCAAGGGCATCGGCCCGAAGATGGCCGAGCGGATCGTGGACCACTTCGGCACCGACACGCTGCGGGTGATCGAGGAGGAGCCCAAGCGCCTGGTCGAGGTCCCCGGTCTCGGGCCCAAGCGGACCAAGATGATCGCGGCCGCCTGGGAGGAACAGAAGATCATCAAAGAGGTGATGATCTTCCTGCAGGGCGTCGGGGTGTCCACCTCCATCGCCGTGCGCATCTTCAAGCAGTACGGCGAGGACTCCATCGACGTGGTCCGCAAGGAGCCCTATCGGCTCGCCGACGACGTGTGGGGCATCGGGTTCAAGACCGCCGACACCATCGCGCAGGCCGTGGGCATCCCGCACGACAGCCCCGAGCGGGTCAAGGCCGGCCTGCGCTACACGCTGTCGCAGGCCGCCGACGACGGCCACTGCTTCCTGCCCGCCCCCAACCTGGTCGCCGACGCCGTCAAGATCCTGGAGGTGCCGCCCGACCTGACCTCGGCGTGCCTGGAGGAGCTGATCGCCGAGGAGGGCGTGGTCCGCGAGGAGGTCCCGGCCAGGGGAAACGGTGAGCGGGACGGGGACGACGGCGAAAGCACCGTCCCCGCGATCTACCTCGTCCCCTTCCACCGCGCCGAGCTGTCGCTGGCCGGCACGCTGCGCACCCTCCTGACCTCCGGCCACGACCGGCTCGGAGCGTTCGAGGACGTGGACTGGCCGGCCGCCTTCGACTGGCTGCGCGGCCGGACCGGCGCCGACCTCGCCCCCGAGCAGGCCCAGGCCGTACGGCTCGCGCTCACGGAGAAGGTCGCCGTCCTGACCGGCGGCCCCGGCTGCGGCAAGAGCTTCACCGTGCGCTCGGTGGTGACCCTCGCCCGCGCGAAACGGGCCAAGGTCATCCTGGCCGCCCCGACCGGCCGGGCGGCCAAGCGGCTGGCGGAGCTGACCGGGCACGAGGCCACCACCGTGCACCGGCTGCTCCAGCTGCGCCCCGGCGGGGACGCGACCTTCGACCGCGACAACCCCCTCGACGCCGACCTGGTCGTGGTGGACGAGGCGTCCATGCTCGACCTGCTGCTGGCCAACAAGCTCGCCAAGGCGGTCGCCCCGGGCGCGCACCTGCTGTTCGTCGGCGACGTCGACCAGCTTCCCTCGGTCGGCGCCGGAGAGGTGCTGCGCGACCTGCTGGCCGCCCCCGGCATCCCCCGGGTGCGCCTGACGCAGATCTTCCGCCAGGCACAGGAGTCCGGCGTGGTCGTCAACGCCCACCGCGTCAACACCGGCCAGCACCCCCTGGTCCGGGATTTCCCCGACTTCTTCCTGTTCCCCTGCGAGGAACCCGAGGAGATCGCCGCCCTGACCGTGGACGTGGTCGCCCGCCGCATTCCCGGCAAATTCGGGCTCAACCCCCGCAGGGACGTTCAGGTGCTGGCGCCCATGCACCGCGGCCCTGCCGGTGCGGGCGCGCTCAACACCGCCCTGCAGGAGGCGCTGACCCCCGCCCGCGAGGGCATGCCGGAGCGCCGGTACGGCGGGCGGGTCTTCCGCGTCGGCGACAAGGTCACCCAGCTGCGCAACAACTACGACAAGGGCGCGGCCGGGGTGTTCAACGGCACCGTCGGCGTCGTCACCGCCATCGCCCCCGAGGAGAGCAAGCTGACCGTGCTGACCGACGAGGACGAGAACGTCGACTACTCCTTCGACGAGCTCGACGAACTCGCCCACGCCTACGCGGTCAGCATCCACCGCTCCCAGGGCAGCGAGTATCCGGCCGTGGTCATCCCGCTGTCCACCAGCGCCTGGATGATGCTGCAGCGCAACCTGCTCTACACCGCGATCACCCGGGCCAAGAAGCTCGTGGTCATCGTCGGGTCGCGGCGGGCGCTCGGCCAGGCCGTACGCACGCGGGGGGCGGGCCGCCGCCACACGGGGCTGACCCACCGCCTCCGCGTGCCCTGATCTTTCGTGGCCCTGATCTTTCATGATCCGGGCCGGCGCGCCCGCCCCTGCCGTCGGTCGTCAGTACACCGAGGTGTAGGTCACGAACGACGCCTGGTTGACCCTGGTGGTGGCGTTGTAGCAGGCGACGTCACGGACAACGGCGGTCGAACCCGAGGTCGTCCACAAGGTGAGCAGGTTGCAGAACCCCGGACCGGGGCCGTACGCCGTGACCTGCACGTCGTTGGGCAACGCCCCGACCTTGGGGAAGGTCACAAGGCGCAGGCCGGTCCCGGCCGACTGGATCGTGTTGACCGCGCCGGGGTAGTTGAAGTTGATCGCGGGGGGCACCGGCGCGTACGGCCCGGGGTTGGCCGGGGTGTTGTCGAAGGTGTAGGCGAACAGCTTCGGCGGCGCGAACGCTCCGGTGATGGCCCGCTCGCGCTGGTAGGTGAGGGTCCAGCCGGTGTCGAGTGGGTTGACGGTGGCGTCGTGGCACAGCACCTGGATCTTCTGCCCGGACGTCGCCCAGCTCCAGGCGCCCACCTTGCACCGCGCCGGCTGCCCGGAATCGACCGCGGTGACCTGGATGTTCCCCGCCTGCACGGACGAGCCGAGACCGGGCAGCCAGACGGTCCAGTCACCGGTGGCGTTGTGGAAGACGGAGTTCACCCCGAGCGAGGAGTTGTAGTCGGAGCCGATGGAGCTGCCGTTCCAGAAGACGTAGCCGAACGCCTGCGCCGCGGAGAACAGCGCCCCGCTGCTGCTTGCGAAGACGATGGAGAACAGCGCCTTGGCCGGGCCGCCGCCGTACCGGTAGCACCGCACCGCCACCATCTCGTCCGTGCCGACCTGGCCCCACTTCTCGATCTGGCACCACTCGGCCGACTGCGAGATCGCGGTCACGTGCGCGATCCCGCCGCCCTGGGGGATCCCGATCTGCGGGAACCGCACGAAGTACTCCCCGGGAACGCCGGGCGTGACGGAGACCGCACCGGATGTCCAGCTGCCCGCCTGGTAGGACAGGTTCGGCACGCCGGAGCTGGTGTCGACGTAGGCGAACCCCCACGCGTCGGGAACCGCCGCGTTCGCGGTCCCCGACCCGGCGACGGCGCCGGCGGCGACCATCGCGAACAGTAGAAGTAATCGAGTGAACACGTTGCGTAACAGGCGCATGCCGTCCTCCATCGCGGTGGTGCCCAGTGGGCGTACGAGATGCCGACGCCGGATGCCCGGCGAGTGGTGCCCGGTCGTGGAGCGGTGGAACGTTCTAGAAGGGCGCGGGGATCACGATCAACCCTCCTGCCCTGTGATAACCCGCGGGCCGATCTTTGAGAAGACCCAAAGGCCCATACGCCGCACAGCGCACATTTAGGCGTGAAACGTTCATCTTTCGACGGTTGCCGAAGGATCACGGCCCTAGCCTGCCGGGGAGGCGACGAGCACCACAGAAAGGGGGGAAGGGGGCGGCCTCCACGGCCCCCGGCCACCGATGACAGTAGATCCGCCCGCCGTACCGGAACGGCGGCTCATCCGGCACGCGGACGTGCGGTCCGTGCTCGCCGATCCCCGCTTTCTGGTACCCGCCGCCCCCGCCGCGCGACCGGGAACGGGAATGGCCTGGCTGCGGGGAGCGGTGAGCAGGTTCAGCAATGGAGCCGAACACGGCCGCCGCCGCGCGCGCGTGACGGGGATGCTCGGCGCCCTCGACCCCGTACGGCTGCGCCGGGAGGCGTTCGAGCGGACCGGCGCCGAACTGGCGAGCGGCGCCCGTGTGGACGTGATGGCCAGGATCGCCCGCCGGGTCCCCGTCGGCGTCCTCGCCACGCGGCTCGGCGTCCCGGAGGACCGGCGGGAGGAGGTGGTCGCCGCGGTGACCGCAATGGCCGCCGCCTACCACCTCCCGCCTGCCGCGGGTGCGGCGCCCGCGGGGGATGCGGCGGTGGGCGTGCTCGCGGCGGCGCTGGGCGACGGGGAGGAGCCCGAGCCCGGCCTGCTGGCCGCGGTGGCGGGGGCGCTGATCCAGGCGTGCGACGCCACCGCGGGCCTGGTGGGCAACACCCTCGTCGCCGTGGCCCGCCTGCCCGCCGGCCCGCCCTCCGGCTGGTCCGCTGACTTGTCCGCCGGCTTGTCCGCGCGGTGGCCGGTCGAGGCGCTGCTCGCCGAGACCCTGCGGTGGGACCCGCCCGTACGGCTCACGCGCCGGGTGGCGGCCGAGGATGCCGCGGCCGGGGGAGTGCGTGTGCCCGCGGGGGCCGTCCTCCTGCTGGACCTGGCGGCGGCCAACCGGGACCCCGACGTCTTCCCCGACCCCGACCGTTTCGACCCCGGCCGTTTCCTGCCGGGCGGTTTCGACCCGGCCTGTTTCGAGCCGGGCGGCGGGGGCGGCGGGCATCTGGGTTTCGGCAGCGGGATCAGGCCCTGCCCGGGGGAGCGGGCCGCGCTCGCCCTGGCGGCGGGCGTCGTCGAGGCTGTGCTGGCGCACCGCCTCGCCGGCCCCCCGAATCCGCACGAGCAGGTTCCGTACGAGCAGGTTCCGTACGAGCCGTCGCCGAACCTGCGTGTGCCCGCCCGTCTCTACCTGGAGGGCGCCACCACCACGGAAGGACCCCGATGACCACCCACGCCGAGACGTTCCGGGCTCTGCATCATGCACCGCGTCCCCTGGTGCTGCCCAACGCCTGGGACCACGCCTCGGCGGCCGTTCTGGCCGTCGCCGGGTTCGCCGCGATCGGGACCACGAGCCTCGGCGTCGCCGCGGCGGCGGGCAAACCCGACGCGACCGGCGACACCGCGGCGGAGACGCTGTCACTGGCCCGGCGACTGGCCGGGCTGCCGTGCCCGGTGTCGGTGGACATCGAGGGCGGCTTCGCGCAGACGCCGGAGGGGGTGGCCGAGATCGCCGCCGAACTCGCCGCCCTCGGCGTGGCCGGCGTCAACATCGAGGACGGCCGGCCGGCCGGGACGCTGGCGGACCTCGCCGAGCGGTGCGAGACGATCGCGGCGGTCAAGTCGCGGGCGCCGCGGTTGTTCGTCAACGCCCGCACCGACACCTACTGGCTGGGGGCCGGCGGCCTGGAGGTGACCGTCGCCAGGCTGCGGGCCTTCGCCGAGGCCGGGGCCGACGGGGTGTTCGTCCCCGGGGTCGCCGCCGACGACGACGTGCGGGCACTGGTGGACGCGGTCGACCTACCGCTCAACGTGCTGTTCCTGCCCGGCCGCCACACGGTCGACGGCCTGGCCGCGCTCGGCGTCCGCCGGATCAGCACCGGGTCGCTGCTGCTGCGGGCCGCCCTGCACGCGGTGACCGAGACCGCCCGGGCGGTCGCCGCGGGCGGGCAGATGCCCACGGGCCTTCCGTCGTACGCGGATGTGCAGGCCCTCGCCGCAGCGGGTGCTGACTCGCCACTTGATCAGTCTTGACGTGCACCTTACCGTCTACAGGGACGCGTCCACCGAAGAAGCGACCGAAATGTGACCTGAGCCCTGGAGAAAATGCCAACATAGGAGGCAACCCCGCATAAGGTCTTATGGTGCCCTTCGCGCTCATGGGGGAGTAGTTGTGCTGAGCACTGGAAGTCGTTCGAGGTGGCCGATCGCCGCAGTCGCCGTGGCGCTGACCGCGGCTCTGTCGGCATGCTCCGGCGGGTCGGGCACGCCGGGCACGCCGGGTGCGGCGGGCGGAGACTCCGGCGACACCGCGCCCGCCGTCCCCGCCCCGAAGATCGCGATCAGCCCGGCGACGGGCAGCGCGAAGGTGCGCCCCGACAAGACCGTGGTCGTCACGGCCGCCGACGGCGAGCTGGAGGAGGTCGTCGTCCAGGCGGGCGACGAGGCGGTCGAGGGTGAGTTCGACTCCACCCACACCAAGTGGACCTCCAAGGAGCCGCTCAAGCCCTCCGCCAAGTACACGGTGTCGGCCAAGGCCACCGGCAAGGGCGGCCCGGCGACCGCGACCAGCCGCTTCACCACGCTCAAGCCCAAGGTCGGGCTGGAGGTCGTGGACGTCACGCCCGGAATCAAGGGGGAGACCGTCGGCGTCGGCATGCCGATCATGGTGCGGTTCAACGCGCCGGTGCAGGACAAGGCCGCCGTGGAGCAGGCCCTCGAGGTGGACGCGGAGAAGCCGGTCAAGGGCGCGTGGCGGTGGATCGACGACCAGTACGTCATCTACCGGACGTCCAAATACTGGCCCGCGCACCAGAAGGTGAAGTTCACCGCGCACCTGACCGGCGTGAAGGCCGGGCCGGACACCTACGGCCTCGAGGACCACACGACGACCATCAAGATCGGTGCGGCCTGGATCAGCTCGGTCAGCACCAAGAGCCACATGATGGTGGTCCGGCGCGACGGCAAGGTCGTGCAGACCATGAAGATCAGCGCCGGCATGGCGACCACCCGCGAGTACACCACCACCACGGGCATCCACCTGACCATGGAACGCGGTAACCCCGTCACCATGATCTCCCCCGGCAAGAAGGAAGGCGACCCCGGCTACTACAAGGAGGTCGTCAACCACGCCGTGCGGATCTCCAACAGCGGCGAGTACGTCCACAGCGCGCCCTGGTCGGTCGGCTCGCAGGGCCGGGCCAACGTGAGCCACGGGTGTGTCAACGCCAGCCCCTCCCAGGCCAAGTGGTTCTACGACAACTTCCACCGGGGCGACGTCGTGAAGATCGTCGGCACCAGCCGGATCCTGGAGTGGAACAACGGCTGGGGCTTCTGGCAGATGCCGTTCAGCAAGTGGCAGCAGGGCAGCGCGCTGGAATCGTGATTCCTCGATCACATCGAGGAAATGCGAACTATCGGTGGGGGAGCTGTAGCCTGGGTTCATGGAGGAGACTGCGATCTCACCGGATCCCGGGCTGGTCGACGCGTTGCGCGCGCTGTCGAACCCGGTGCGGTTGCAGATGCTGATGTGGCTGCGTGAGCCGGAGCGTCACTTCCCGCTGGAGGAGGCGATCGCCGATCCGGCCGAAGTCGGCGTGTGCGTGAGCCACATCCAGGCCAGGGCGGGACTCGCACAGTCGACGGTGTCGGCATACATGGCCGAGCTGCAACGGGCGGGCCTGGTGAAGGCCACACGGGTGGGCAAATGGACCCACTACAAGCGCGACGATCAGCGCATCGCCCAGCTCTTCGCCACCTTGATGGAGACGCTCTAGAACCGCGACGCCGCACGACGAGGGACTCCGCATCGCACCTCATATCGATAATCTGCGATACTTCGATATGTACTGATGCGGAGACGAGCGCGAGGAGATCATCGATGGGCGACCTCGACGGCCTGGACCTGGGCAGGTTCGGGATCTACACCTTCGACTTCGAGCACCAACCGACCGCGCTGATGCGCGAGTCGGTGCAGGAACTGGAGGACCGGGGATGGCCGGCGTTCTGGATCCCGGAGCTGGCGGGGCGTGAGGCGTTCACGCACGCCGGTTACCTGCTCTCCTGCACGCGGCGGATCACCGTCGTCAACGGCATCGCGCAGATCTGGTCGCGCGAGGCCCCCAGGGCGTACGGCGCCGCGCTGCTCCTGGCCGACGCCTACCCCGGGCGGCACGTGCTGGGCCTGGGGTTCGGCGGCGTGCCGCGGCCGGGGATCACGCCGCTGGCGGCGATGGCCGGCTACCTCGACGAGATGGACGGGCTGACGACGCCCAACCCGCTGCCGCGGACGCCGATGCGCCGCATCCTCGCGGCGTACGGGCCCAAGATGCTCGAACTGGCCCGTGACCGCTCCGCCGGCGCGCTCACCTATCACGTCACCGTGGCGCACACCGCACAGGCGCGGGAGATTCTCGGGCCGGACGCGTTCCTGGGCGTCGAACACGCGGTGCTGTTCGAGTCCGACCCCGCCAGGGCCCGTGCGGCCGCGCGCGAGCACCTCCACCGTTACCTGAACACGCCGTACAACATCGCCAAGTTCCGGCGGCTGGGGTACGCCGATGAGGAGATCACGGGCGGCGGCAGCGACCGTCTCATCGACGACCTGGTGTTCTGGGGCGACCTCGACACCATCGTGGCCAAGCTCCGCGCGCACCTCGACGCGGGCGCCGACCACGTCGCGATCCAGGTCATCGGGATCGAGCCGGGGCGGTCGGCGATGCCGTACTGGCGGATGCTCGGCGACGCGCTGCTTCCCCAGGGGACCGGCGTCCGCCGCACGGCGTGAGGGGAAGCCGCGGTCCTACTTGACGCCCCACTTCATGAGGGCGAACGCGCCCACGATCTTCAGCGCGACCAGCGCGATGACCACGCAGAACACGATCAGCGCGGGGCGGTGCTCGAAGTGCTTGCCCTCCTTGAGCGGAGGCCGCTTGGCGACGCGCTCGGCGATGCGCTCTTCGAGGGGTTTGCGGTGGAACATGAACGCAGACTACTACCCGCGTCGCCCGGCCCATCTGCTGATCGGAGGGCCGGAAAAAGGATTGGACGAGATCACGCCCGGGCTTGTAGCGTGCGGTCTACCGTGACACCGTCCGAGGAGGTGAGACCCATGAACGCTGCATCGACGTGGGTGCTCCCCCTTCCCGTCACGGCCGGGCGATTGACGTAGGTGTCGCCGGGAGTGCCTCGCCATCACGGCACTCCCGAAAGGCAACACCTATGCGTTCTCAGTTCACCGCCGAGCCGTCGTCGAGCGACATGGCCGATCGCGACTTCACCGTGGGCGAGGTCCCCGCAGTTGTCCGGGCACCCGCCACCGACGCCGATCGCGCACCCGTGTTCGACGTGATCATCGCCGGGTGCGGGCCGACCGGCGCGATGCTGGCCGCCGAACTGCGGCTGCACGACATGCGGGTGCTCGTCGTGGAGAAGGAGACCGAGCCCAAGTCGTTCGTCCGCATCGTCGGTCTGCACATTCGCAGTATCGAGCTGATGGCGATGCGCGGACTGCTGGAGCGCGTTCTCCCGCATGCAAGACGGCGTCCGGCCGGCGGCTTCTTCGCCGCCATCGACAAACCCGCGCCCCAAGGGCTGGACTCCGCGCACGCCTATCTGCTGGGCATCCCGCAACCGGTCATCGAACGCCTGCTTGAGGAGCATGCGACCGAACTGGGCGCGCAGGTGCGGCGTGGTCGCGCGGTGACCGGTTTCGAGCAGGACGACGAGGGGGTGACCGTCGAGCTGGCCGACGGGGAACGGCTGCGTACGCGCTATCTCGTCGGCTGTGACGGCGCGCGCAGCACGGTGCGCAAACTGCTCGGCGTCGGCTTCCCCGGCGAGCCCTCCCGCACCGAGACGCTGATGGGCGAGATGGAAGTGGGTGTGCCGCAGGAGGAGATCACCGCCAAGGTGGCCGAGATCAACGAGACCCGCAAACCGTTCTGGCTCAGGCCCTTCGGCGGTGGGGTCTACAGCGTCGTCGTCCCCGCCGTGGGAGTCGTCGATCGCGCGGAACCGCCCACCCTCGAGGATTTCGAACACGCGCTGCGCGCCATCGCCGGAACGGATTTCGGCGTGCACTCCCCACGCTGGTTGTCCCGCTTCGGGGACGCCACCCGGCTGGCCGAACGGTATCGGGCCGGGCGGGTGCTGCTGGCCGGCGACGCGGCACACATCCATCCGCCCATCGGCGGACAGGGCCTCAACCTCGGCGTTCAGGACGCGGTCAACCTCGGCTGGAAACTGGCCGCGCAGATCCGCGGCTGGGCGCCGGAAGCGTTGCTGGACACCTACCAGGCCGAACGCCGTCCGGTCGCCGAGGACGTGCTGGACAACACCCGCGCCCAGAGGGAACTGCTGTCCGCCGAACCGGGCCCGCAGGCCGTACGCAGACTGCTCAGCGAACTGATGGACTTCGACGTGGTGAACCGCCATCTGATCGAGAAGATCACCGCGATCGGCATCCGCTACGACTTCGGCGACGGCCCCGACCTGCTCGGCCGCCGCCTGCGCGACATCGACGTGAAACAGGGCAGCCTCTACGATCTGCTGCATCGCGGCCGCGGCCTGCTGCTGGACCGCACCGGACGCCTGAGCGCCGGCGGCTGGTCGGACCGGATCGACTACCTCGCGGATCCCACCGCGGCGCTGGACGTCCCATGCGTCCTGCTACGCCCCGACGGCCACGTCGCCTGGATCGGCGACGATCAGCAGGATCTTGACGCCCACCTCTCCCACTGGTTCGGCACGCCCGCCGGCTGACCCTCCCGGGCACCGGTCATCTCGCGTGTCCTGGCGGTCATGACGGCCTGCCGGCTGGATCGGCGGCGAGGACGCAGGTGACGGGCGGGTCGAGGTCGAGGGTCTCGACCCGCAGGCCGGTGAAGCCGGCCCGGGTCTCGGGCCAACGGCGTTATCCGCCGTCGGCGGTCGGGCTGGTCGGTGTGGTCTTGATGCTGCGGGATGTCGGTTTCACGCTGCGCGAGGTCAAGACGTTCGTCGCGTCCCGGTCGCCGGCCGGCGACGGCTGGCGGGAGCTGTACCACCGCAAGCTCGCCGAGCTGGATCAACGGATCGCCCGGGCTCAGGTGGCCCGCACCGCCATCGCCCACGGCTTGGCTTGCCCGCACGAGGACATCTTCGAGTGCTCCAACTTCGCGAGTGGAGTCGGGGCGATCCTGGAGGGGCGTTCTCTCGAAGAGGCTCACGAAGAGACCCACTCGCACTGACCTCGCCGCCGAGAGCCGCCGAGAGCCGCTGGGAGCGGCCCGTGCCCGCCGCCGTACGCGGTAGTGCGGCCCGAAGCCGCGCCGGTCAGCCGCCGAGCCCGAGCCGTACGGCCCGCGCGAGGGGGGTGGTGTCGCCGGAGGTCAGCGGCTCGGTCAGGAAGAACGGAATCTGGGACATGAAACGAGGCCGGGTGCCGCGATGGGGCTGAGCGGCGTGGACGAGGTGCGGGTGGCACAGGTAGACGTCGCCGGGCAGTCCCGTCGCGCGGGTCTCGGGCCGATGCGCGGTCGCCTCGTCCAGCACCGGGCCGGAGGCGAAGAACTCCAGCCCCTGCGCGCCGTGCGGCTCCAGGACGCGGACGGTGTCGAGGTGGGAGCCGACCCTGATGCGGGTGGGCGCGTCGTCGGGACCGACCTCGGACAGCAACACCAGCACGAGCATCGTGTGGGACGCGAGGGCGACGGTCCCCCAGGCGCCGGCCGGGCCGGGGTCGTTCTGGTCGATGTGCCAGCCGGTGTCCCCGGCGTCGGAGGGGTGGGGGAAGCGGACCGGCGTGTTGCCGATGGTGCCGCGCGGCACCCACCCGCCCTTGCCCGCGACGAGGTCCAGCGCCTCGGCAAGACGCGGGCCGCGCATCGCCTCCCCGAACGGGCCCTGCCCGGCGGGGTCGGGGGCGGCCCACACCACCGGCTGCGTCCAGTCCTCCGGCCGGTCGGGGGACAGGCCGATCTGCCGCCACAGCAGATCCCTGATCCCGTCCCCCGTCTCGCGCGGGAACGCCTCCTCCACCTTGAGGAAGCCCTCGGCGACGAAGCGGTCGAGGTCGGCATCGGTGAAAACAGCCATGGCCGGACGCTAGCGAGCTCCGGCGCCGGGTGTCGATCGATTTATCCGGCGCCTCACCCGCCGAGCCCGGACGCCTCGCGGCGCGACGTTCCGCGGCGGGTGTGCCGTCGATGCAGGCGACCCGGTCAGGCCACCGGGTCGGTGCGAGGTGGCCTGACGGCGTGATGAGGCGTTCGTCGGGTCACGGGCTGGTGCAGGTGACCGTGGGCGATGCCGGCGATCCGTTGGCAAGGAACCCGAACGTGGCGGAGGCGTTCGCGCCCAGCGAGCCGTTCCAGCTCACGTTCTTCACCGTCACCGCGGAACCGCTGACACTCAAGGTGCCGTTCCAGAGCTGGCTGATCGTCTGCCCGCCGGCCAAGGTCCAGCGTGCCGCCCAACCGTTGATCCCCGAGGTCCCGGCGCGTACCGTCACCTCGCCCTGGAATCCGCCGGGCCACGAGTTGATCGTCGTGTAGGTGGCCGAGCACGCGCCGCCGACCGGCGACGGGCTCGCCGACGGCGAAGCCGAGGGGCTCGCGGACGGTGAAACCGACGGGCTCGGGGACGGCGAGGCTGATGGCGAGGCTGAGGGTGAGGGGCTCGGGGACGGTGAAACCGACGGGCTCGGGGACGGCGAGGGTGACGGGCTCGGAGACGTTCCCTTGTACTCCGCGGCCACCTTGGCCAGGTTCGTTCCCGTCCCCCTCATGTAGGTCTGGTTGACCCACGAGGTGAAAGCGGTTTGGACGGCCGACGACGAGGTGCCCGACCACCGCTCCTCCTTGTCCTGGTCGAAGTAGACGACGTTCTTCAGGTCGGGGTAGCGGCCCGACTGCAGGACGGACGCCATGTCGTTGATCCACTGGGCCTTGTTGCCGCCGTCCTCGCTGGAGCCGACCTCGCCGATCATGACCGGGCGCTTCGGGGCGACGGAGCGTGCCTTGGCGTAGGGGCTGGCGAACATCGAGTCGAAGCTCGTCCAGTAGTTGCCAGAGGGGTCCCAGGACGGGCCGAGGCCCCAGTTGTAGCCGTCGATGCCGACCCAGTCGACGTAGGCGTCACCGGGGTAGGACTGCCCGGGGTCGTTAAAGGAGGAGTTGGGGGTGGAGCTGTTGTTGAAGCACCACACCCACTGGACATTGGTGGCGCCGGCGGCGACGACCAGGTCGTGCACCCGCCGGTAGGCGCTTATGTACAGAGCGGGGTTGCTGCCGTTGTTGACGACGCCCCAGGGGTACCAGTCGCCGTTGAACTCGTGTCCCCAGCGCACCATGATCGGCGCGCCGACCGAGGCGAACTCCGCGCCGCGGGCCCTGATGTAGCTGTCCCATTTGCCGTTGACTATGTCCTGGAGGTGGATCTGGTTGGAGTCGCTCACGCTGAGAGCCGGGTTCCAGGGTTCCCAGGTGAAGTGCGTCATGACGCCCTGGTTCCACAGGGCCCTGGCCTCGGCCGCGTTGAAGGCGTTGCCGGTGGCCCAGCTGTCGAACCACTGGACGCTGGCCGGGGTGACCCCGTACCGGCTGACGGTTCCCGAGAGGATCTGGGAGGGGCTCGTCTCGCGGAACACCCCCAGGTACTTGGTTGAGGCGTCCGCGGTGGCGGCCTGCGGGGAGATGGTCAGCGCCGCGCACACGAGGAGACCGGCGACGAAGATGACCATGGTTCGGAGCCGCCCGAACTCGATCCGGTGTTTCATATGTCCTCCATGGATGTGACGCGATCCGATCGGGTCACGCGGATATCCGCGTGATCAGGTCCGTCGGCCCGCGCCACTCGCGCCGTCGGCCGCTCGTCGGCGCTTCGGGTCTGGTTCCGGCGGGGGCGGCGGCCGCGGCGGGCCCGTGCGCAGGAAGGGTCTGTGGCCGCTGCTCCCTGCCGACGGTGTTTCGACGGCTCCAATGGACGATCATGACCGCGGATGCGGACTACCGGCGCCGCCGCGCGCGGGGATGTTGATCTGTTCACCATTGACCCCTTAGGGCGTTCTGGGAGTTCGCGTGCCCAAATGGTGAAACAGCGGGCTATGCGGCGAACACCCCACGCTGGTTGTGGCGACCGTTTCCGCAGGTGAACGCGGATAATGGAATGAATGCTTCTGAAAATTGCACGAAACACTCGTTCCTGGGCCGGCCTGCGGATGGCCGGTAAACCTGGGTCAGAGGAGGGGAGCGGTGCTGGAGCGCACCTCCAGCCGGGTGGCCAGCTCCACCCGGTCCTCGACCGGGGCTGCGCGGGAGGCCAGGGCCAGCACCATCTCGGCGGCGCTGGTCCCCATCTTCTGCAAGGGCTGACGCACGGTGGTCATCGGCGGGTCCGCCCACTGCGCGAGGGGCAGGTCGTCGAACCCGACGACGCTCAGGTCCTCGGGAACGCGCAGCCCGGCCCGGTGGGCGGCCTGGTAGACCCCCAGGGCCTGCAAATCGTTGGCGGCAAAGATCGCGGTCGGCGGATCCGCGAGCGCCAGCAGCGCCTGGGCCTGCGTGCGGCCGCCCTCCACATACAGCGGGCCGGTGCGCACCAGGCCGGGATCGGCCGGGACGCCGGCCGAGTCCAGGGCGGCCCGGTAGCCGTCCAGTCGGGCCCGGCAGCACATCAGCGTGTCCGGCCCGTTGATCATGGCGATCCTGCGGTGGCCCAGCTCCAGCAGGTGGCGGGTGGCGGCCAGGCCGCCGTTCCAGTTGGTGGCCCCCACCGAGGGGACGCGGTGGTCGGGCTCGCCGCGGGGGTCCAGGGCGACCAGCGGAATGGAGCGGCTGGCCAGCCGGGCCCGCTGGCGTTCGCTGAGGTCGGCCGAGACCGCGATCACCCCGAGCGGGCGGCGGGCCAGCACCTGGTCGATCCAGCCCGAGTGCGGGGAGCGCCGACCGCGCATGTCGGTCAGGCCCAGGATCATGCCACGGTCCTGGACGACCTCGTCCATGCCCCGGATCAGCTCCAGCGCCCACAGGCTGTCGAGGGACTCGAAGACGACCTCCACCACCGCACTGGAGTCGACCGCGTCCGGCCGGCGCCGCCAGCCGTGCTCCTGCACCAGTTCCTCGACCTTGCGGCGGGTGCCGGCCGCCACACCGGGATGGCCGTTGATCACTTTGGAGACGGTCGGGGCGGACACGCCGGCCAGCTTCGCGATATGCGCCAGCGTGACCTCCGGGCGGGGACGCGGGGCCGCGTACGGGTCGTGGGGGGTAGCGGTCACACCGAGATTCTACGAAGAATAGAAGCAGTCAAGAAAATTGCGGAATCATTCGCCAGAAATACCATTATGAGCGGCGCGAAATCCTTTCTCATGGGGTGTCCACGAACCTTGGCCGGTCACTGCGCCAGAAGGAACCTCGGGTCCTCGCGAAGCCCGCTCCGCTCCACCCACCCCGGTGAACGTTCCCGACGAACGGCCCGGTGTCAGCGGCTTCACCGCTCAGAAATCCTCCGCCACGTCGTCAGTTCTGGCAGCCCCTCGCCACCCGCGGAAGGATTGACGACCATGACCGACGACAGACCGCTGGGCGACGACGAGGCCGCCTTCATCGCGGCGGCCCGCTCACGTGACGCAGCGCGGTTTGCGCTCATCACGGAGCGCCACCGGCGTGAGCTGCAGGTGCACTGCTACCGGATGCTCGCGAACTACGAGGACGCCCAGGACATGACGCAGGAGACGTTCCTGCGGGCGTGGCACAAGCGGGAGTCGTTCAAGGGCCACGCTGCGCTGCGGACCTGGCTGTACCGGATCGCGACGAACGCCTGCCTCGACTTCCTGGACAAGCGCAACGACCGCACACCCGTGCCTGCCGAGCTGCCGGGCGCGGGCTCGGAAATGCGCTACCTGCAGCCCTACCCGGACCGGATGCTCCCGGAGGACCCACAGGAGTCGGTGGTGGCTCGGGAGACGATCGAGCTGGCGTTCATCGTCGCCGTCCAGCACCTGCCGCCGCGGCAGCGGGCGGTGTTCATCTTGCGCGACGTCCTCGGCTGGCCGGCGTCGAAGGCCGCCGACGCCCTCGAACTGACCGTCGCATCGGTGACCAGCGCACTGCAGCGGGCGCGCGTGACGATGCGCGAGCAGCTGCCCGACCGCCGCCTCGACTGGCGGAGCCCTGCCACGCACGAGCTGTCGGATGACGAGCGCGGCGCGGTGAAGTCGTATATGGACGCCCATGAGCGCAACGACCTCGACGGGCTGATGGCCCTGCTGCGCGACGACCTGCGCTTCACGATGCTGCCCGAGCCGGGCACCTTGAGCGTCACGGCCAAGGACGCGGTGGACGGCTGGGTTTCCAATGGGCTCTTCCAGCGCGGCTACAACGACTGGCGCTGCATCGCCACGACGGTCAACCGCATGCCTGCCGCCGTGCTGTACCTCCGCACCCCCGACGACCCGGAATACCGGCTGTTCAACATCGCGGTCCTGCACATCGTCGACGGGAAGCTCGCCGAGCTCACCGGATTCGACGCGACCGGCAAACCATGGCTGGGCCTGCCCCCGACACTGTCATCGAACAAAGGCCCCGTCGTCGCCGAGTCCAGCGCACGGGCCGCCGTCACCGAAGCCACCGCCGAATGAGCACCCCGGCCAGCGGGACACCAACGCGGCGACGCGAACACCACCGCCCCGCCGGCGTTGCCGGCGGGGCGTCTTCATGCCCGACGATCATCGTCAGGATCAACGACGCCGTCGCCCTCCTCTCTGCTGCTCACTTGGAACGCGAGGAAGGGCCTGGGGGAGGGTTCCCTCATCGCCTCGTCTCGTATCGGGTCAGCACCACGCCGCCGGGAAATGCCCGCGTCTCGACCAGGTGCAGGTTCACCCAGCTGTCCAGCGCGGTGAAGAACGGCGTGCCGCCGCCCACCAGGACCGGCATGGTGACCAGCGCGTACTCGTCGATCAGCCCGGCCCGCATGGCGGCCCCGGCGAGCGTGGCGCCGCCGATGTCCATTGGGCCGCCGTCCTCGGCCTTGAGCCGGGTGATCTCGGTGACCGCGTCGCCGGTGACCAGGCGGGTGTTCCAGTCGACCGTGCTGGTCGTCGAGGAGAACACCACCTTCGGCATGTCCCGCCAGCGGCGGGCGTACTCGATCTGCGCCGGTGTGGCGCCGGGCTGCTGGTCGGCGGTCGGCCAGTGGGAGCTCATCGTCTCCCACAGTTTGCGCCCGTACAGCGCCAGGCCGGTCGCCCCCACCCGGTCGGACCACCACTGGAACAGCTCGTCGCTCGGTACGCCCCAGCCGAGGTCGTCGCCGGGCGCGGCGATGTAGCCGTCCAGGCTCAGGTTCATGCCGAAGATCAGTTTCCGCATCGTGCCAGCCTCTCGTGAGTCGATCTCACACGTACAGACGGGCGCGGCGCGGAAACCTCATCGGTGCACGAGCTGCGTCCGCAGGTAGTCCTCGCGTTCCGGACTCAGCGCGGCGTACTCGGCGGGCTAGAGCACCACCGATTCGCCGAGCGGCCTCCCGATGCGAAGGTGAACCAGCCGGCCATCTCGTGGACCCCGACGACCTGGCCACCGTCAGCCCGCTGATCACGCGTACCCTACGCCGCTTCGGTGACCGGCACCTGGACCTCACCCCGCCCAAGGACGTCGTCGCCACCAGGCTGGACCTGGCCCCGGAGCGCTGTTCCCGACCGCGCCGGTGTGACGCCCCGGCGGCCTGGCTAGGCTGCACGCATGACTGATGCGGCCGGAAGGGTCGAGCCGTCCGGGGTGTGGGCCACAGCCGTGGGCGTGGCCCGGGTGAGGGCGATGGAGACGGCACGCGAGCAGCCGCTGTTCCGGGACCCACTGGCGCTGGCCTTCGCCACGGCCGGTGGGAGAGGCCCAGGGACGCCGCCGCCCCCGCGCGCGGACGAGGCGGCGCGGCGCCGCTGGCTCGGTGTGGCCCTCTCGATCGTCATCCGGACGAAGTTCCTGGACGACCTGCTGGACCAGGCGGTCGCGTCCGGCGTCCGGCAGGTCGTGCTGCTCGGAGCCGGGATGGACAGCAGGGCCTTCCGGATGGACTGGCCGGCGGGGACCCGGCTGTTCGAGGTCGACACGGCCGAACCGCTGGGCTTCAAGGCATCGGTGCTGCGTCAGGAGCGGGCCGTTCCGCGCTGCGAGCGGATCACCGTCCCGGTCGACCTGCGCGAGGACTGGCCCGGCGCCCTGGCCGCGGCCGGGCACGATCCGGCGCAGCCGACAGTGTGGATCGCCGAGGGACTGCTGATCTATCTGCCCAAGGACGCGGTGCAGTCGCTGCTCGAACGGGTGGGCGCGCTGTCCGCCGCAGGCAGCAGGATGGGCCTGACGCTGGGCCCGCGCGGTGTGGTCGAACGCTTCCGCGGGGACGCCGCTCCGGGATCGGCAGCGTCGATGTGGGTCTCGGAGATGCCGGAGGACCCGGTCGGCTGGCTGGACGGCCTCGGCTGGAAGGCGGAGACCTTCACCCTGCGTGAGCGCGCCGAGGCCTACGGCCGTCCGGTGCTCACCCCGCCGCAGCAGGACGAGGGCAGCGGCGGACTGGTCTCGGCGGTGCGCGCGGCGCACTGAGCACGACGAAGGCCGCCGCGTGTGGCGGGGCGCCGGCCTTCGACTGTCGCCCCTGCTGTCACCGGCTGATGACGCCCCGCCCGGCTCACCAGGTCGTGCCGGCCTGCTCCCGGACCGCGCGGTTGATCCGGTTGAAGAAGTTGGTCAGCGAGACGTTCAGGATGATCGCGGACAGCTGCCCGTCGTCGAAGTGGGCGGCGGCGGCCTCCCAGATCTCGTCGGTCACGCCCGGCGCGCCGTCCTGGATGCGGGTGGCGGCCTCGGTCAGCGCGAGCGCCGCCCGCTCCGCCTCGGTGAAGAAGGGCGTCTCGCGCCACGCCACCACGCTGTGCAGCCGCTCGTCGGTCTCTCCGTGCTTCTTCGCCGACGCGACCCCGGCGAACACGCACGGGCTGCAGCCGTTGATCTGGCTGGCGCGCAGGTGGACCAGCTCGAGGACGCGCGGGTCGACGCCACCGGCGTGAATCGCCTTGTAGAGGTGCTGGACTGCCGTGATCACGTCGGGATTCGCCGGGCTCTTCATGCGTGCTTCCATCAGTGATGCTCCTTCATCGGTTACCTCGGCCCGTCCGGGCCCGTCATCCCGATGACGAAGCGCATTCGAGGAAGGTAACAAACATGTCCGACACCAGCCCGGCGGACCTGGTGGCCCAGACGTTCGAGGCCCAGCGCGACCGGCTGCGCGCGGTCGCCTACCGCATGCTCGGATCCCACGCCGACGCCGAGGATGTGGTCCAGGAGGCCTGGCTGCGGCTCTCCCGGCAGGACACGGCGGCCATCCACAACCTCGCCGGCTGGCTGACCACGGTGGTCGGCCGGATCAGCCTCGACGTCCTGCGATCGCGCCAGGCCCGCCCCGAGGCGTCCTACGACGACCGGCTGCCTGAGCTCGTCGTGACGGTCGACGACGGCCCCGCGCCGGAGGACGACGTGGCGCTCGCCGACTCGGTCGGGCTCGCGCTCCTCGTCGTCCTCGAGTCGCTCGGGCCGGGCGAGCGGCTGGCGTTCGTGCTGCACGACCTGTTCGCGGTGCCGTTCGACGAGATCGGCCAGATCCTCGGCAAATCCGCCGCCGCCGCCAAAATGCTCGCCAGCCGCGCCCGCAGGAAGGTGCAGACGACCGAGCACCCGGCGCCCGCCGGACCGCAGCAGCGCGAGGTGGTCCAGGCCTTCCTGGCGGCGGCACACCGGGGCGACTTCGAGGGACTGCTGCGCGTGCTCGACCCCGAGGTGAAGCTGACCGCCGACACCCCCGGCGGCGTGGTCGTCGTACTCGGCGCCACCGAGGTCGCCACCGGCGCACAGAGCCGTGTGGCCGCCGGCGCGGCCGTGCGAGGCCGGGCGGTGCTCGTCGACGGCCTTCCCGGATACGTGTCGTGGCGCGCGGACGGCACCCCGCTGTCGGTCATGGCGTTCACCATCGCCGACGGCCGGATCACCGGCATCACGGTCGTGATCGACCCGGCCAGGCTCGCGGCGATGGACCTACCCGAGCCGGAGTGAATCGCCGCTCTCGGTCATCATCGACCACAGGCTCACGTTGCCCGACGCCGACGTGACGAAAACCGGCAGGTCGAAGCCGTCGTCCTCGTCGGCCGGTGGTAGGTGGCCGGTGGCCGGTGTGGGCCGTACACGCCGGCCATGCCCCTACCGGGCTCTCAGACTCCGGAAGAAGTCCCGGATGTCGGCGACCAGGAGATCCGGGGCCTGCAGCGAGGCGAAGTGCCCGCCACGGGGAAACCGCGACCAGTGGACGACGGTGTTCGACAGCTCGGCCAGCCCGCGGATCGCCCGGTCACCGAGGAAGTTCGCCACCCCCGTCGGCACCGGCGAGGGCGGGGGCCGCCGGCCCCACGCCTCCGACGCGGTCTCCAGGTACAGCCGCGCGGCCGATCCCGCCGTGGCGGTCAGCCAGAAGATCGTGACGTTGGTCAAGACGGTGTCGCGGTCGACGGGGGTTCGCTCGGTGCGGGTGGGATCCCAGTCCACGAACCACTCCAGGTTCCACGCCAGCTGGCCGGCCGGGGAGTCGTTGAGCGCGTACGCCAGGGTCTGCGGCCGGGTGGACATCTGGGTGGCGTAGCCGGAGTGGCCGTACCACCACGACTGGTTCCGCCTGGCCTGTTCGCGTTCGTCGCCGGACAGCGCGTCCAGCTCGCCGGGGTCGATCGGCGTCGAGGCGGTGGCCAGCGCGTTGACATGGACGCCGATCACGCGCTCCGGCGCGATCCGGCCGAGCTCGGGGGAGACGATGCTGCCGAAGTCGCCCCCCTGCGCGCCGAAACGCTCATATCCCAGGCGGCGCATGAGCTCGGCCCAGGCCCGGGCGACGCGGCCGGCCCCCCACCCGGTCTCGCGGGTCGGCCCGGAGAACGCGAAACCCGGCACCGAGGGCGCGACGACGTGGAAGGCGTCCGCCGGATTCCCACCGTGCGCCCGGGGGTCGGTCAGCGGCCCGAGGATGTCCAGGAAGTCGTACACCGTGCTCGGCCAGCCGTGCGTGATGATCAGCGGGGTGGCGTCGGGCTCGGGGGAGCGTACGTGCAGGAAATGAATGTTCTGGCCATCGATCTCGGTGGTGAACTGCGGGACCTTGTTGAGGCGGGCCTCGTGCTCGCGCCAGTCGTAGCCGGTGCACCAGTGTTCGACCAGCCCCATGAGGTGGTCCTTGTTCACCCCGTAGGACCAGCCGACGCCGGGAAGCTCATCGGGCCAGCGGGTGCGGGCCAGACGGCCGGTCAGGTCGTCGAGGTCGGCCTGCGGGACGTCGACGCGAAACGGCTGTGGTGTGCTCATGGCGGCCAGCCTCCCGTCTGTTTAGGACAGTTGCCGTCCTACATGTCCATCACCATGGACGGATGTCGGACACCCCGGCCCGCCTGCTCCGCATGCTGTCGCTGTACTCACCCGGCACCTTCGCGGGCTGCCCGGCCGCTTCGCCGGTGCGGTGGCGCAGCGGTGACGGGGCTAGCGCCGCGACGGCTCCGGCGCATCCTCGTCCGCATTCTCGTCAGACGAGGGCGAGCTGGCGGGCGGGGGAGCGGCGCCGCCGCCACCGCCGGGCGTCCCTGCCGATGCCGTAGGTCTCGGCGAGGGCGCGCACCTGCTCGGCGATCCGCCGCCGATAGCCGTCCTCGGCGACCTGGCCCCTGCCGTACAGCGCCTGGTAGCGCGGCACGAGACCAGGATGCTCACGCTCCAGCCACCCCATGTACCACTCCCGGGCACCGGCGGGCAGGCGCAGCACTACGGGCGTCACGCTGACCGCGCCCGCCTCGGCCGCCCGCCGTACGGTCGCCAGCAGGTGATCGGTGGAGTCGGTGATGAGCGGCAGGATCGGCGCCATCAGCACACCGCAGGGAATGCCGGCCTCGTTCAGCGTCGCGCAGACCTCCAGGCGCCGCTGCGGCGTCGCGGCCCCTGGCTCGACGGCGCGCCGCAGCCGGTCGTCGACGAAGCCGACCGACACCAGGGCACCGACCTGCGTCACCTTCGCGGCCTCGCGTAACAGGTCCAGATCATTCAGGACGAGCGGGCTCTTGGTGAGCACGGTGAACGGGTTGGCCGCGTCGGCGAGCGTCCGGATGACGCCGGGCATCAGGCGGTAGATCTCCTCGGCGGGCTGGTAGCAGTCGCCGGTGAGGCCCAGCGCGACCGGCTCGCCGCTCCAGCGGGGGGAGTCCATCTCGCGCCGCAGGCGGCGGGCCAGGTCGGTCTTGACGACGATCTTCGTGGAGAAGTCGCAGCCGGGATCCAGGCCGAGGTAGCGGTGGCCGCGCCGGGCGGTGCAGTAGCCGCAGCCGACCTCGCAGCCGCGATAGGGGCTCGCGCCCCAGGTGAAGGGCAACTCGGCGGCCTCGGGCACCCGCTCCAGCGCCGCGCGGGCCGGCACCTCGTAGCAGGTGATGCCGTCGAAGACGCGGGTGACGGCCTGCCGCTCGATGCGCGGGCGGGCGGGCCCCTCACCGACGAGCGACTGCTGGACAGACGGTCCTCGCTGCCGCCCGGACTGCGCGGGTTGCTCGGACTGTCGCACGGACTGCTCAGGCTGCTCGGGCTGTCTCATGGAGTGTCCGGGCTGCTGCGCCGTCTGCTCGGGCTGCCGCGCCTGCTGCTGCCCGGACCGGCGCACCGTCTGCTGCTGCCCGCGGGGCCGCGCATCGGGCTGGTCCTCCGCGCAAGAAGTGGCGTCGCGACGCATGAGGTTCAGTAGAACACGCATTCGACCCTCGCGCCAAGTGTCCACGCCCGCGCGCGCCGCCCGTCGCCCGGCCTCCCGGCGGTCGGCCCAGCGGTCGGCGCGTCGATCAGAGTTCGGCGGAGGCGGCGGCGTGACAGGCGCCGTACCCGTCGGCGCGGGCGACCACGCGGCCCGACCGCACCAGCACGGCCGCCTCGGTCCCGTCGCTCACGGCGGTCACCCCGGCCGCCGCCGCCACGGCTCCCTCCTCGTCGTGCACCACGCGCAGGCGCGGCCAGGCCGGCGCGGGCAACACCTGCCGCAGGCAGGCGCGCAGGTCGGCGAGGGTCAGCCGGGCGAGCGGCCCCAGCTCGCCGGCATCGCCGGTGACCAGGACCGCGGTGACCTCGCCGCCGGGTGGCATGGCCCGCACCGCTTCCTCCACGGCCTCAAGACGGTGCAGCCCGAGGACCGCCACCACGCCGTCACGCGCGAGCGGGACCGGCTCGCCCCGCACCGCGTCCACCGCGAGCGGCGGCGACCAGGGCTCGCGGGCGGGCCGCGCGCGGGGCACGAAGGGCAGGTGAGGAGGATCCCACCGGTCGCCGAGATCGAGGTCCGCCAACCCGGCGCACGCCGCGACGATGTCGAACGGCTCGACGAACCCGGGCGCCGCGTCGGCCATCTGGCTCGCGCCGTGCAGTGTGGTCAGGGCCGTCTCCGCGACCCGCACCCGCCGCCGCGCGCGGGCGTGCCCGTCCAGTCGTTCGAGCGCGAGCCCGAGCACGATCGCGTTCAGCTTCATGAGCTGCGCGAACGGCTGGCGGATCCGCTGGTCGGCGAGCACCTCCGGCATGAGGTCCATGCCGAGCCTGGCCGGACCGTCGGTGGCCAGCGGAAGCCGGGAGACCCAGGCGCGGGCGAACGCGCCGAGCGCCTCGCGGGCCGTGGCCGCGGCGGGTGTCCCCAAATCAACCGTCCCGGCATCGTTCGTCTCGGCATCGGCCTCGCCGACGGGTGTTTCGCCGGACGCGGGGGAGGACCGCCGTAGGCCGTCCGGCTCGGCCTCCCGCTCGGCCAGGTCGGCCAGCACCGAGAAGTACAGGGCCCGCTTGCCCGGAAAGTTCGAGTAGACCGCGCCGCGGGTGAGCCCCGCCCGGTCGGCGATCGCGTCCACCTTGGCGTCGCGGAACCCCCGCTCGGTGAACTCGTCGCGGGCGGCGGTCAGCACCCTGGCCCGGTTGCGCGCCTGAAGCTCGGCCCTGGTGAGGCGTTCCATCCCTCTCCTCGTCCGCGTACGCCCGCTTGCCGTACGGCGGGACCCAAGATACCGTCGCCACTCAGATGATAAGACCATCTGGAATGAACATTTGGAGTTGCCTGTGACCCCCGTGCCCGAGGTGGACCTCACCGATCCCGAGGTCCTGCGCGACCCCTTCACCGCGTACGGACGGGCGCGCGAACGTGCGCCGCTCGCCCGGCTGCTGATTCCCGGCCTCGGCCCGATATGGGCTCTGACCAGGCACGATGGCGCGCGGGCGATGCTGGCGGACGCCCGTTTCGAGCTCACCGCCGACAGCTTCATGCGCCCGCAGGTCCCCGACGACTGCCTGCCGTACATGCGGACCATGAGCGAGATGAGCGGCCCCGGGCACGCGCGGCTGCGCCGGCTGGTCGCCCCGGCCTTCACCCCCCGGCGGGCCGCCCAGTTCCGGCCCCGGATCGAGGCCCTCGTCGAGGCGCTGCTCGACGACCTGCTCGACAATCTGCCCGCCCAGGCGGACGGCGGGCGGGTCGACCTGCTGCGGCACTTCGCCCGGCCACTGCCGATGGACGTCATCTGCGCCCTGGTCGGCATTCCCGAGCAGGACCGCCCGCGCTGGCGCGAGTGGGGCGCCACCGTCGCCGCCGGGGCCGGCCAGGACTTCGCGCGGGCCATTCCGGGCATCATGGCGGGCGCCGCGGACGCCGTCGCCGCCGCTCGCGCCGGTTACTCCGACAAGCCCGGGGGAGTGCCGGGCGAGTTGCTGGGCGAGTTGGTGCGCGTCCAGGCCGAAGACGGAGACCGGCTGAGCGACACTGAGATCGTCACCCTGGTCTGGCACCTGGTCATCGCCGGGCAGACCCCGACCAACCTCATCGCCAACGCCGTGGCCGCCCTGCTGTCCCACCCGGCCCAGCTCGCCGCCGTACGCGCCGATCCCGCGCTGATGCCGGGCGCCGTCGAGGAGCTCATCCGCTGGTGCGGCCCCACGCTGCTGGCGATCCCACGCCACGCCCGCCAAGACGTCGAACTGCACGGCGTGACCGTGCCCGAGGGTGCGAAGGTGACCGCCCTGATCGCCGCGGCCAACCGCGACCCGCGGGTGTTCGACGACCCCGACCGGCTGGAGGTGACCCGGGCCCCCGGCGCCGGCCACCTCGGGTTCGCCCACGGCCCGCACTTCTGCCTTGGCGCCTCCCTGGCCCGCGTGCAGACCCAGGTCGCGATCGCCGCGCTGCTGCGCCGCTTCCCCGGCCTGGCCCTGGCCGTCCCCGCCGACGAGCTGCGCGCCCCCGACCCGGGCACGTGGCGGCTGACCGCGCTGCCGGTGACCCTGTGAAACGCGGCCGATGACGCGGTGCTCGTCCTCGGGACGGGCGCCCAGGACCGGCCGGGCGCGGCAGGGCGCGGGGATGGTCCCCGTCTGCGCGACCGGTCGACAAGCCTGGAGCGCCTGGTTGGCCGGCCCATGGCTTTGCGGGGCGACGCCACGTAAAATTGGGACAAGCGTACCGTTTTTATTGAAGAGGTTCCCATGGCCTGGCTCCTGCTCGTCGGCGCGATCGCCTCGGAGGTCCTGGCCACCTCCGCGCTCAAACTCAGCGACGGCCTGACCCGCTGGGGCTGGACCATCGTGGTCGCCGCCGGGTACATCGCCTCGTTCCTCCTGCTGGCCTGGGCGCTCAAGCTCCGTATGCCCGTCGGCATCGCGTACGCGGTGTGGGCGGGCACCGGGACCGCGGCGATCGCGCTGATCGGCGCCCTGTTCCTCGGCGAGCACATGAACCTCGTCAAGGCCGCCGGCATCGCGCTGATCATCGCCGGGGTCGCCGTGCTCAACCTCTCCGGCGCGCACTGACCGACCGGGCACCGATCGTTTGACCCGGCGGCACACGCCCGCTAAGGGTGATCCGGACGGCTCCCCGCCCGGCGGCGGAGCCCCGACGATCCAGGGGAGGATCACGGCGTGCCCGATCAGGACCGGCCCGCACCCGTCCCGGCGGCGGCCCCCGCACGCGGCGTCGCCGTGCGGGCCGTCTCGCCCCAGTCGCGGCGCCCGCAGGAGCGCGCCGTACGCCGCAGGGAGGCGCTGCTGGACGCGGCCGTCGACCTGCTCGGCAACGGCGGCTTCGCGGCCGTGACGCACCGCGCCGTCGCCCGCCGGGCAGGACTGCCCCTCGCCGCCACCTCCTATTACTTCACCAGTCGCGACCAGTTGCTGGCCGAGGCGTTCGCCCTGCTGGTCGAGCGTGAACTCGCCCGCATGCGGACGACGGTGGACCACCTCGCGGGCCGTACGCCGCCGGCGGTCGCCGAGACCCTCACCGGCGTGTACGCCTCCGACCGGCTGCGCCAGCTCGGCCTGTGGGAGCTGTACCTCCAGGCCGGCCGCGACCCGGCGTTGCAGGCCATCGCCCGCGCCTGGACCGACGGCTGCGACGACGTCGTCGCCGCGGTGCTCGAATGCGCCGGTTACCCCTGCGGGCCGGGGGAGGTCCGCTTCGTCGCCGGTCTGCTGTCGGGACTGTGGGTGGAAGAGGTCGTGGAGGCCCGCCCCGACGGCGGGCAGCGGGCCCGGGAGGCGGTGGCCCGCGCGCTGGCCGCACTCGGACCGCCCGCTAGGGTCGGCCCATGATTTTCCATCTCGCGCTGGCCGCCGACTGGGACGCGGCCGTCATCACGGGCGAATACCGCGTTTCGACCCTCGGCCGGACCCTGGAGGAGGAAGGCTACATCCACGCCTCGGCCGACCCGGCCCAGGCGCGCGGCGTGGCAGGCCGCTACTACGGCCACGTCACCGAGCCCCTGGTGCTGCTGGAGATCGACGAGGACCGGCTCGGCTGCCCGGTCAGGCGAGAGGTGCCCGAGGGGGCGGACGAGGAGTTCCCCCACATCTACGGGCCGATCCCGGTGACCGCCGTCACGGCCGTCACGCCCTTCTCCCGCTGAGTGTCCGTTTCGTTCAAGACGACCGACCGGCCCGGCCCCTAGCGTGGTCGTCATGGCACCTACGTTCGATCTCATCGGCCTGGTCGTGACCGACATGGCCGCCTCCCTGTCCTTCTACCGCCGGCTCGGGCTGGACATCCCGTCCTCCGCCGACACCGAGCCCCACGTGGAGGTGACCCTGCCCGGCGGGCTGCGCCTCGTATGGGACACCGCTGACGTCGTCCGTTCGTTCGACCCTGCCTGGTCACCCGGCAGCGGTGGGCCGCGCATGGCGCTGGCCTTCCGCTGCGACGGCCCCGAGGAGGTCGACCGCCTGTACGCGGACCTGGTCGAGGCCGGATACGAGGGATACCTGCCGCCGTGGGACGCGTTCTGGGGGCAGCGCTACGCGGTGGTGCACGACCCGGACGGCAACGGCGTGGACCTGTTCGCCGCCCTGCCCACCGCCTGACGGGGCCCCAGACCAGCGGGTCCCCAGGTAACGGGTCACACGGGTCGGCGGTGACCCGGATTGCGGGCGGCACAGCTCAGCGGATCAGCGCGCCGAGGGTCACGCCGGTCAGCGACCTCACCTCACGAGACAGGTGGGCCTGGTCGGCGTACCCGGCGACGGCGGCCACTGTGGCCGGCGGCGTGCCCCCACGGGCCAGGTCCACCGCCCTGTTCATCCGCAGGATACGGCCGAGCGTCCGCGGCCCGTACCCGAACGCGTCCAGGCACCGGCGGTGCAGCCGCCGCTCGCCGATCCCCGTGTCGGCGGCGATCCGCGCGACCGGCCGGCCCGCGCGCACGCCCTCGACGACGCAGCCGACGAGAGGGGTGTCGACGGGGCGGCGCGTCGCGCCCAGGCGGCGCGCCGCCTCCTCCTCAAGCACCGCGCCCAGAACAGGGGCCAGTGCAGGGGCCAGTGCAGGGCCCAGTGCAGGGCCCGCATCGGCGGCCTCGCCCGCCCGCTCCGTCAGCCGCCGCGCCTCGGCGTCCGGCCACAGGTCGTCCAGCGGCACCCTCAGGTCGCGCAGCTCACGCGCCGGGACCCCGAAGACGGCCGGGCCGGTGCCTGGCCCGAAGCGAAGCCCCACGTAGCGGGCGCCGGGCCGGTCGGTCACCACGTGCGCGGCGGTGTCCGGGCCCGCCACCAGCAACGCGCCGTCCGCCCAGATCACGTCCATGCATCCGTCGGGCAGCACGCGTCGCCCGGCGGTCGCGGTGCCGGGGGCGGTGCTCCACCACAGCACCGCGTCCGGCACCCGCGACACCCTCTCCCGGTACATGGCCCGCATTATCCCGTGGGCGCGGCGATCAGCGGGGGTTGCCCGCCCGCAGCCAGCCGACGTAGTCGGTGATGGCCCGGTCGAGGTCCCACTCGGAGGCGTAGCCGGTGTCCTCCCGCAGCCGGGAGATGTCGAGACAGGCGTCCACGGCGGGCGCTCCCTGGGAGCGCCCGGGGAGCAGCGCGGGTGCCGCTCCCGGCACGGCCCTGCCGATGGCGGCGGCGACCTCCCGGTTGGCGACGGCCCGGCCCCCGCCGACGTTGTAGGTGCGGTGGCGCAGCGTCGCCGTCGTCTGCAGGAGCGCGAGGGCCCGCCCGCAGTCGCGCGCGTAGCACATGTCGACGGCGTCCTCCGCGTAGGAAGGCGCCGCCTCGCCTGGCACGCCGCCCTCGCCTGCGGCCTGGGTTTCCCCCGCGCGGGCGGTAGAGGAGACGCTCGCGCCGCCGGCCGCCATCGCATGCCGCGCGGCGGTGTGCACGAGCCGGGGAGCGGCGAGGAACGGCGAGGACGGCCTGCCCAGCGGGCCCCAGATCGCCCCGATCCGGGCGGCGACGACGTCCAGCCCGGAGGACGCGGCGGCGTCGGCGACCACTTCTGCGATCTTCTTGCCGGCGGGAATCGCATGCGGGCTCGCGACCGGCAACGGCGCGTCCTCGCGGAGGACCTGGTCCGTGACCCCCGCGTACACGCCGATCGTGCTCGCGACGACGACGCGGCCGGCGCCCCACTCCCGCGCCGCGCGCAGCACGGCGAACAGCCCGGCGGCGTTGGCCGACAGCTCGTCCAGCGGCGCCGATGCGCCCATCCCCGCCGCCGCCAGGTGCACGATGCCGGTCACGCGGTGACGCCTGCCTGCCGCCAGGACGCTGCCGGGGTCGGTGCAGTCCATCGGCTCCACCACGGCCCGCCCCTCCCGCACCTCCCGTTCGCTCACCAGGGCCGGCGGGGGTCCCGCCGCCCGCTGGCCGAGCACGCAGCGTTCGCCGAGGTCGAGCAGGGCACGCACGGTGTGCGCGCCGATGAAGCCGCGTCCGCCCGTCACGAGGATCATGCGGATCCCTCCAAATCGATAGCAAGCTAATGATAAGCGTAGCGGCGGGATCATTAGCGCGCAAACGAATCGTAGGATGGCCAGGTGACCGAAGTGCTGAGGCTGCTCACGCGGGCCCAGAAGCTGTTGCGGGCGGCGGCGGACGAGGCGATGAGCCGCCACGGCGTGCGCGTGGGGCAGAACCTCGTGCTGGAGGTCCTATGGGAGACCGACGGGCTGACACCCGGGGAGCTGGCGGCCCGCCTGCAGGTCACCACCCCGACCGTCGTCAACACCGCCACCCGGATGGAGGCGGCCGGACTGCTCGTGCGGCGCCGCGACCCGGCGGACGGCAGGCTCGTCCGGCTGCACCTGACCCCGAAGGCTCGCGCCGCGGAGCAACCGATCGCCGAGGCCAGGCGCCTGCTGGCCGAACATGCCACCGCGACCCTCACCGACGAGGAGCGGCGCCACCTGCACAGCGCACTGAAGAAGATCATCGAACGGATGACCGCATCCGCACCACCCCCCGGCCCCGGTGCGGACGGGGACTGAGGTACGCCCGCGTCCAGCTCCTCCGAGGGAGGACGCCATCAGCGCGGCAGCGTCACGAGTCCGGGACCGCCCTGTCTCGCGCGCCCAGGCCACCACCTCCAGTGCCAGGCGCTCGGCGATCCGACCGCCTCTGGCCCGGGGACGCACCCACATGCCGAACAACTCGACGGCCCCGGCAGGCGCAGACGACGCCAGGTGCGCCAGTCCTCACCGCTGAGACGGCCTATGGCAACCGGGCTCATGCTCACGCCCCCTCGGAAGATCCTCCTTCTGTCATGGTCGATATCCGGTCCGGGCCGGACAACCGGGCCCGGACATAATCGATCCGTACGCCGAGAGGGGAGCAATGAGCATTCGCGTGGGTGGCGTGGTCATCGACGTCAACGACCTCGACGGGCTCGCCGCGTTCTGGAGCCGCCTGCTGGAGCGGGACATCACCCGTCGCGAGGACGACTGGATCAGTCTCGGTCCCGACCTGGCCCTGCAGCGGGTCTCCGAACCCAAGACCGCGAAGAATCGCGTCCACCTGGACCTGGTCACCGACGACTTCGCCGCCGCGGTCGCCCGCGCCACCGCGCTCGGGGCCACCCCGGCAGGGGAGATGCACGAGGATCTCTGGCAGGTCTGGCGAGATCCCGAAGGCAACGAGTTCTGCGTGTGCGTGTCCTGAGCGGGCCTGCCGCCGACCCGCCCGGGTGCTCCGGATCGGGAATGTGTGATCATGACTGGATGGACGTCCGCTTCCTTGGGATCGCTGAGCTGGCCGAGACCCCGTCCACAGCGGTCGTCGTCGACGTCATGCGTGCCTTCACCGTGGCCGCCTGGGCCTTCGCCCGGGGAGCGGAAAAGATCGTTCTCGCTGAATCGCTGGACGAAGCCCTGGCGCTCAAGGCTCGCCACCCGGATTGGGTGACGCTCAAGGACGGTCCGCCCGCGGCCGGGTTCGACACCGTCAACTCACCGGGCCTGCTGCGGTCGGTCGACCTTGCCGGGCGGACCGTCGTGCAGAAGACCACGGCAGGGACGGTCGGCGCTCTTGCGGTCAAGGAGGCGTCGCTCGTGCTGTGCGCCGCCTTCGTGGTGGCGGAGGCAACGGCCCGGCTGTTACTGACACGCGAGTGCGGCAGTGTCACGTTCGTGGTCACCGGCGACGACGGGCACGCCGAAGAAGATCTGGCATGCGCCCAATACATCGCCCAGCGGGCCACCGGGGCCAGGACGGATCCGACCGAGTTCCTCCGCCGCGCCGGCACCTCACGCGCCGCCGCCGAGTTGGCGCAGGGCGTGCGTCAAGGAGCCCATGCCGATGACGTCGCGCTCTGCCTCGAACTCGACCGGTTCCCCTTCGCCATGGTGGCGGCCTTGGAGGAGCCGCTCATGGTCCTCCGCCCGTACGCCGTGCCCCCGCTGACCGGCGAGGCCTCGACCTGATCGCTGGTGAGGTCCGACCCTCGCCACCGCCCGGCGACGACGGCGAGGCGTCCCCGAAGTCCCGCGGCGAGTAGCCGCCGCCCGGCCACGCACGAGCTCACCACGGCCGGACGTGCTCTCCTCGAGGCGGCCCCGCCCCAACCATGACCGGTCCGGGACTGCCCGTCCGCGCCTACTGACGGCTCGGGAGCATCGCGAGCGCCTGCGACCGCTGGGCGACCAGACCGGCGTACGTGCCGTCGCGCTCGGCCCAGCGGTGCATCAGCACGCCCTTGACGAGGATCTCGCGCGGAGTGGGATCGGCCTGGAGCAGATCCATCACCTCGGCGGCGAACTCGGCGAGGTCGAGCGCGCGGGGGTTGAGCCGAGCCTGCTCGGGCGTGGTGGCCACAGCCGGGGGGACGAGCTCGGACACCTCGATGCCCGTGCCGTCCAGTTGCGCGCGCAGCGCCTCGGTGTAGGCGTGCACCGCGGCCTTCGACGCCGCGTACGTCGGCATGACCGGGAACGGCAGGAACCCGATACCCGAGGTGACCGTGATGACGGCGCCGGCGCCGCGCCCGACCAGGTGCGGGGTGAACGCGTCGATGACGCGGATGGTGCCCAAGAGGTTGGTGTCGATCATCTGCCGTGCGGCGCCGAAGTGCGCGGGATCGCGCAGGTCCTCGGGCATCCCGATCCCGGACATCGTCACGATCGTGTCGAGGCCCGGGTGGCTGCGGAGGATCGCGTCGCGGGCACGGCCGACGCTGTCCTGGTCGGTCACGTCGATGGGAACGGTGCCGAACCCCTCGGCTGCGAGCCGGTCGAGCAGGTCGGCCCGCCGGCCGCCCAGGACGACGGAGCTGCCGGCCGCGGCGAAGCGGCGAGCGAGCTCTAGACCGATTCCCGAGGTGGCGCCGGCGATGAAGACCGTGCGGTTGGTGATGTCCATTGATCGCTCCTGCTCAGGGCGGGCCCGTCGGCGGCAAAGCCGCTGGGCGCGCTCGTCGAAGTTCCGGATCGCGGCTCCTGCGCCGCGGCGTCTTCAGTGTCGATCCGCTCTCCGGCTGGAGGCAGTGCCCCCGTCTTCCGGGGTCCTGCCAGGGCCCCCTTGGCGCGGAAAGCCCGAAATACGATGGCGAACATGAGCGACGACACGCGTGCCAATCTGCTCGGCGGCTACCTGCGTGCCCGGCGGGCCCTGGTCACCCCGCAGCAGGCCGGGCTCGCGCCGGGCCTGAACCGGCGCGTTCCGGGGCTTCGCCGTGAAGAGGTCGCCATGCTCGCGGGCATCAGCGCCGACTACTACCTGCGGCTGGAGCGCGGCCGCGACAGGAACCCCTCAACGCAGGTGCTCGAATCGCTCGCGCGGGTCCTGCACCTCGACGAGCTCGAACAGGACTACCTTCTCGGCCTGGCCGCCGCACGTCCCAGGTCCCGGCCGCGCAGGAAGCCCGAACGCGTCCCCGCGCGGTTGCACCAGCTCCTCGCGAGCGTGCAGGTCCCCGCCTTCGTGGAGGGCCGCGCGTTCGACGTGCTCGCCTCCAACCGGCTCGCGGTCGCGCTCTCTCCGCGCCTCCAGCCCGGGTACAACCGTCTGCGGTCGCTGCTACTCGATCCCGAGGAGCAGGCGTTCCAGCAGGACTGGACACGCTCCGCGGAAGGATTCATCGCCGCCTTCAGGAAGTCCGCCGGGGACGACATCGACAACCCGCGCTTCGTGGAACTGGTCGGCGAGCTCGCCCTGTCGAGCGAGCGCTTCCGAACCCTCTGGGCGCGCCACGACATCCGCACCCTCGACGGCGGCACCACCACCGTGAACCATCCCGTCGTCGGTGAGTTGCGCCTGCACCGGGACAAGCTCCCCGTGGACGGCCTGCTCCTGGTGCTCTACTACGCCGATCAGGGCAGCGAGAGCGACGAGAAACTCCGCATCCTCGCCTCTATGGCCCGGACGGCACCCGCCCCGACGGGCGCCGGCTCACCTACATGACCTGAGCATCGGATCGGCCCTCCCCACGCCACCCCTCGCGCCGATCGCGGCCCTGGCGTAACGGCGGGCCAGCTGCGCGAAAGCCTCCCTGAGCTCGGCCGGGCCGACGACCTCGATGTCGGCGTCGAACCTGCCGACGGCGGCGGCCAGGCCAGGCCACGACCATGAGCCGAGTACGAGCCGGCAGCGGTCCGGGCCGAGCTCCTCCACGACTCCGTCGCGGGTGTATCCGGACACGGTGGCGGCCGGCAGGTCGAGGATCACCTCACCCCGGCAGGGCCAGTCGCCGGAGCCGTCGAAGCCCCGGAACCTTCCGGCCACGAAAGCGGCCACATCACCTCCGGGCACCTCGCGCGGAGGGAAACGCGGCCCGGTGGGGGAGCGGGGGGTGATCCGATCGGCGCGGAAGGTGCGCCAGTCCTCGCGGTCGAGGTCCCAGGCGACCAGATACCAGCGCCCGCCCCAGGTGACCAGATGATGAGGCTCCACCCGGCGCGGCGGCGTCAGCACCCCGTCGTCGTCCGCCTCCTGCGGGGACGCGGCCGCGTAGTCGAAACGCAGCACCTCACCGGCGTGGACGGCGGCGCTGAGCGCCGCGAGCACGCCGCCGTCGACCCGTACGTCCGGCCGCGTCGCGGGCCCCTCGACGGCGGTGACCTGGAGGGTGTCGATCCGGCGGCGCAGCCGCGCGGGCATGACCTGCCGGACGGTGTTCAGCGCACGCGCCGCGGCCTCCCCGATGCCGGCGCCGGTTGTGGTGGCCGTTTGGAGGGCCACGGCGAGGGCGACGGCCTGGTCGTCGTCGAACAGCAGCGGAGGCAGCCGCGAACCGGCATCGAGCCGGTATCCGCCGTCGGGCCCCTTGAAGGTAGTGATCGGATAACCGAGCTCGCGCAGACGGTCCACGTCACGGCGGACCGTACGCGCACTGATGCGCAGCCGCTCGGCCAGGTCCTCGCCCGACCAGTGACGACGGGTCTGCAGCAGCGACAGAAGCGCGAGCAGTCGCGCGGACGTCTTCGGCATGAGGCCCATCCTGCTCCCGGTAGCGGACACACCCTGTCCGCTACCGGTGGAAACCTGAGGTCACCGACGCCGGACCGGGGGCCGCACCCGCGGCAGCGACACACGCCCTGCCGCTTGTGACGCGAGCCCCTCCGGCGCTTGTCCCAGTGATCCAGGCGAGGAGCCGTCATGTCCATCACCACCACGACCCACCTGAACTTCCGCGGCGACGCCCGCGCAGCGCTCGACTTCTATCACTCCGTCTTCGGCGGGAACGTCGCCGCCGTCACCTACAAGGACGCGGGCACCGCGCAGAACCCGGACGAGGCCGACTGGGTGATGTGGGGCCAGGTGATCGCGGACAACGGCTTCCACGTCATGGCCTACGACGCGCCCTCCCACACACCGTGGAACCAGGGTGAGAACGCCGTCTTCGTCTCCGTACGCGGCGACGACACCGGCGAGATCACCGCCCTGTGGGAGAAGCTGGCCGCCGGCTCGACCGTCGTGCGGCCGCTGGAGCCCGCGCAGTGGGCGCCGCTCTACGGCATGCTCAAGGACCCCTTCGGCGTCGTCTGGGTCCTGGACGTCGCGGCCCTCTACACCGGCTGACCTTCCCCACACGGTCAGTCACACAAGGTCCTGGCCAGGCGCCGGGAGGCGAACCAGACCCCCGCCCCGGCCAGCACGACCAGGTAGGCCGCGTGCCCCAGCAGCCCCCACTCCAGCACCCCCATGCACAGGCCCCGCACCAGCTCCACCGCGTGGTAGAGCGGCGTGAGCTGGATCAGCACCTCGACCCCGACCGGGTAGCCCTGCACCGGGGAGAACGTCCCGGAGAACAGGAACAACGCGAACTGCCCGGTGCCCATCAGATCGAAGTCCTGCCACCCGCGCATCAGCGTGCTGACCGCCATGCCCAGCCCGCCGAAGGCCAGCCCCACCAGCACGGTCGCCGGAAACGCGGCCAGCGCCCAGCCGGGCTCCACCAGCCCCATCACCACCATCACGACCAGGAAGATCACGGTGTAGAGCGAACCCCGGACGATCGCCCACACCAGCTCGCCCACCGCGATCTCGATGGGCCGCACCGGCGTCGCCAGCACCGCCTCGAACGTCTTCATGTACTTCAACTTGAAAAAGAAGTTGAACGTCGTCTCGGCCAGTGCCCCCGACATCGCCGACACCGCCAGCATCGCCGGCGCGACGAACGTCGCGTACGGCATGGTCCGCCCGTCCACCGTCAGCTCACCGATCAGCGCGCCGACACCGACACCGATCGACAGCAGATACAGCAACGGCTCGAAGAAGCCCGACAGCAGCACGATCCAGTACGACGGCCCGGAGCGCAGCGCCCCCACATTGCGGCCGATGACGGCGCCCACCCGGCCGGGGGAGACCCGGGACGCCACCAGCGTCGTCACCATCAGTCCTCCAGCTTCCGGCGGAACGCCCGCACCGCCAGGAAAAGACCCGCCACCGCCCACACCAGCAGGTAGCCGGCATGCACCGGAACCGGCCAGGCCGGGGCCCTGCCCAGCGTCGCCGCCCGGCACAGCTCCACCGCATGCCACATCGGCGAGGCGTACGCCAGCGGGCGCAACACCGCCGTGAGCTGCTCGACCGGGAAGAACACCCCCGAGAACAACGACGCAGGAAGCACCACGAGCCGAAACAGCAGTGAGAAATAACTGTCATGGTCGATCGTGGCGGCGAACGCCGTCACCGGCGCCGCCACCGACACCGTCAGCAACGCGCACACCAGCGGGGTGACCAGCGCCCACGGCGAGTGCAGCCCGCCGAAGAACACCACCACGACCAGGAAGGCCACGACGGCGATCGTCACCCGGAAGACCAGGTAGAGCAGATGCCCCCGGACCATGTCCACCGGCTCCACCGGCGTGGCCCGCATCGCGTGGTAGGCCCGGACCCACTTGAAGTCACCCAGCACCGAATAGGTCGACTCGCCCACCGCGATCTGGAACGCCGTCGACGCGAGCACGCCCGGCACGATCCACGACAGGTAATCGACCCCCTGCACCCTGCCGACATAACCCCCCACCCCGATGCCGATGCTCAGCAGGAACAGCACCGGCAGCACGAACGAGGAGAACACCGACGCCTGCCACAACCGCCGGTAGAGGGTCAGGTGCCGCTCCAGCACCGCGACCGTCGGATGCACCACCCGCGCCGCAGCCGTCTCGGTCCGCAGTGCCATCTCAGTCCACCAACGTCCGGCCCGTCAGATGGAGGAACACATCCTCCAGCGTCGACCGCCGCACCAGCACGCTCGACGGCTCCAACCCGCGCCGCTGGATCTCGGCCAGCGCGGCGTCGCCGTCGTCCACGTAGACCAGCACCCGATCGGGCAGCGGATCGACCCGCTTGCCCACCCCCTCCAGCGCCCCCGCGTACCGCGCCCCCGCCTCCGGCATGCCGGGGAAACGCACCTCGACCACCTCGGCCGTCGAATAGGTCTCGATCAGCGACCTCGGCGACCCCTCCGCCACGATCCTGCCGCCGTCCATCACGACCAGCCGGTCGCACAACTGCTCCGCCTCGTCCATGTAATGCGTCGTCAGCACCAGCGTGGTGCCCCGCTGCTTGAGCCGGAACAACCGCTCCCACAACAGATGACGAGCCTGCGGGTCAAGCCCCGTCGTCGGCTCGTCGAGCAGCACGAGATCAGGCTCGTTCACCATCGCCCGCGCGATCGTCAGGCGCCGCTTCATGCCCCCCGACAGCGGCTCCACCTTCCCGCCCGCACGGTCGCGGAGCTGCACGAACTCCAGCAACTCGTCGGCCCGTCTGCGGCTCTCCGCCCGCGACAGCCCGAAATAGCGGGCGTAGGTCACCAGGTTCTCCCGCACCGTCAGATCGGGATCGAGATTGTCGAGCTGAGGACACACCCCCAGACGCGCGCGGATCCTCGGCCCGTCGTGAACCGCGTCCATGCCCAGGATCCGCAGCTCCCCGGCGGTCGGCGTGGACACACACCCGATCATCCGCATGGTCGAGGACTTGCCGGCCCCGTTGGGCCCGAGGAACCCGAACGCCTCACCCGGCGCCACATCGAGGTCGATCCCCGCCACGGCGGTGAACTCCCCGAAGCGTTTGACCAGGCCACGCGCGTAGATCAAAGGTTGACCAGCCACGATCCGAGACCCTAACCAACGGCCCCGACATTTCCGCAACAGATTATCCGCGCCACCCCGACCGGCCCTGCCCCACCTCCCCGGCGACCACCGCGAAGACGGTCACGCCGCACCTGATCCACCACGACCCGCCCCCAGCCCCGGCCCCGTATCCAGGGGCCCCCCGCGAGCCGTACGCTGACTGGCGTGAACACGTTCGAGCTGGGCACCGACGGCCCGCGAGTGATCCTCGTCGGCATCGACGGCTCGGATACCTCCCTGCGCGCCGCCGCGTACGCCTGGGGGCTCGCCCGACGCCAGGGCTCGCACGTCGTCCTCGTCTACGTCACCAACCCCGGCGCGATCAGCACGATGATGCCGGCCGCGTCGGCCTCGGTCATCGAGGCGGGGGAGGAGGTCGCCACGGACTTGCGCGCACAGGTGGAGCACTTCGCCCAGACCACGCACTCACGCGTCGACTACACCTTCCGCACCGAATACGGCGATGCCGCCGGCGTCCTCGCCAAGATCGCCGACGAGATCAGGGCGGACGCGGTCGTGGTGGGAGCCTCCACCCAGGCCGGCCACCGCTTCATCGGCTCGGTCGCGCTCCGCCTGGTCCGCACCGGCCGCTGGCCGGTCACCGTCGTTCCCTGATCCACCGCACATCCACCGGGGCTCAAGCTCGGCGGCGGTCCGGGTCCGACACGTCCAGCGCCCGCAGGCCTTCCAGCACCCGCAGCAGCGTCGCCTCGTCCGGGCCGTCCGTCCGCGCGCCCACCGGATGCCGCCGCCCCCGCCGCGGCAGCACCCCCGCCGACACCCCCGCCGACACCCCCGCCGACACCCCCGCCGACGCTGCGGCCGATGATCCTGCCGCTGCTCCTGCTCCTGCTCCTGCCCCTGCCGACGCCGCTGCCGCCGTCCGCCCGCGCGGCCCGGAACCGGCGGCCGGAGCACCCGCCGCCCCCGGCGGACGCGACACCTCCACCGGCGCGATGGCCAGCTCACACCACACGATCTTGCCCCGATCCGGCGCCGAATAGTGGCCCCAGCGCAGGGCCAGGCTGCCGACCAGCACGAGCCCCCGGCCGGTCTCGCCCAGGTCGCCTTCCCCCTCGCCGTGCGGCACCGGCTCGCGGTCGCTGACGTCCCACACCTCGATGAACAGGCTGCGCCGCTCCGGCGCCACCCGGACCCGCAGCGCCACCGTACGCAGAACCACCGGGAACATCGACGAGGCCATCGGCGGGCTGACCACGGCGTCCGTCGCCCGCACCGCGTTCGTCACCAGTTCGGAGACGACCAGCTCCGCCGTCTCGGCCAGGTCCGCGAGCTCCCACCCCCGTAACTGGCACCGCACGAACGCGCGGGCCCGCTGCGGGGCGCTCGCGGCCGACCCGAACACCTTGTAGGCGATCCTGCGGCCCTCCTGTGAAGGGAAGGGAGAGATCAGCATCACACCGGCCGGGCCTCGGCGGACCGGCCGGCGAGGACCGGGACGGCCGGTCGGGGAATACACATGCCTCCGATCATCTGTCATGAACGGCTGAAAAGTGACGGGCTTGACGGCATTCGTCTGACTTTCTCCTCCCGCTCACCATTGGACAGCACCGCATGGACACCGCCGTACCTGACGGAAGGTGTCAGGAAAACGCGGCACGCTGGACATATGAACGGACACGCCACCGGCGCCTTCGACATCACCAACTGGACCGAACTGGCCACCGAGGAGAAGGAAGGCACCACCTTCGGCCGCAACCACATCACCAAGGCCTTCCACGGTGACCTCGTCGGCACCAGCACCACCGAAATCCTCACCGTCGTCACCCCCGATGGGCCCGCCGCCTACGTCGGCGTCGAACACGTCGAAGGCACCCTCCACGGCCGCAAAGGGACCTTCGCACTCCAGCACAGCGCGGGCAGCCACAACGGCGAACAGTGGATGAAATGGCAGATCGTCCCCACCAGCGGCACCGGCGAACTGGCCGGCCTCACCGGCGAGGGCACCATCCGCGTGGACGACGGCCACCACTACCTCATCGACTACACCCTCCCCGAGGCCTAACCCGCCCCCATCCGGGTAGCCGCCGGTCCATGGTGAAATCCGCTGACCGGCGGCCCGCGGACGACCCCGCCGCCGCGCCTGCCACCCCCCGGACCCCGGTGCCCCGCGTCGCCGTCATCGCGCACCGCAAGAAGACCCTCGGCGGCGGCCTCGACGAGCTCCGCAAGATCATCACCGGCTACGACGTCGACGACCTGCTCTGGTACGAGGTCCCCAAGAGCAAGAAGGCCCCCAAGAAGGTCCGCCAGGCCCTCAAAGAAGGCGCCGAGCTGTTCTTCCTCTGGGGCGGCGACGGCACCGTGCAACGCTGCATCGACGCCCTCGCCGGCAGCGACGCCACCGCCGCCATCGTCCCCGCGGGAACCGCCAACCTCCTCGCCCGCAACCTCGGCATCCCCGAAGACCTCCCCGAGGCCGTACGGATCGGCTTCGAGGGCCGCCGCGCCAAACTCGACCTCGGCAAGATCAACGGCGAACACTTCGCCGTCATGGCAGGCGTCGGCTTCGACGCCGAGATGATCGCCGACGCCGACCGCGGCCTCAAGGATCGCCTCGGCCGCTTCGCCTACATCTGGACCGGCCTGCGCCACGTCGGCGGCGCCGTCACCCCCATGAAAATCAAAATCGACGACAACGACTGGTTCGAGGGCGACGCCAGCTGCGTGCTCATCGGCAACGTCGGCACCGTCACCGGCGGCATCGACGTCTTCGAAGACGCCCAATACGACGACGGCTGGCTCGAAGTCGGCGTCTCCACCGCGGAAGGCCCCATCCAATGGGCCCGCGCCCTCGGCCGCATGAGCGCCGGCAACGCCGAGAAATCCCCCTTCGTCCGCATCACCCGCGCCCGGAAGGTATCGGTCAAACTCCGCACCCCCATGGCGTACGAACTGGACGGGGGAGCCCGCGACCGGGTCAAGCGCATCACCGTCAAAGTCGTGCCCCAGGCCATCACCGTCTGCCTGCCCGGCACCACCACCTGACCCCACGATTCCCCAACGCTCCGCGCCCGGCTCAGGGACGAACCCCACCATCCGAACCGGCCGGGCGCCCCGAACGGCGACACGTCGCGCTCATGCACGCGGCCACGAGCGGCTGAACAGCGGGGGAGAGGGGCTGGATGGTCCGGCCGGATGACTCGGGTGTGTCCCGAGTCATCCGCAAATGATCATCTGTCGGCGCGACAGGGGGAGTAGCCCGTCACCGCTGACCTCGTCGGGCCTGAAGGCCTTCGCTGCCACACCCGCCCTCGGGGCAGCACGACCGGCTCGGTCCCGGGCCGCCCAATCCCGAGTGCACGAGCGCTGTGAGCCCGGCGTCGTCGTGATGCGGTGACGGGTCAGGATCGCGAGCGAAGAGTACGCGGGATCGGGCGGCGGGAGGAGCGGCAGGAACAGCTTACTTGACATAATGTTCATTATCGGGCAACAGAGAAAGGGGCTCGAAGGGCCCGCTCGACAGGGATTGTCCGATCGTCCGGCGGACTGCTCACCGGCTCGCCCGGCGGACTACGCCGTGCACGAATGACGCGGTACGCAAATGACGCAGCGCCCCGATGACGGCGTCCGGGCCGTCGCCGCGACGGGCTGCCGGCTGAGCTGTTCGGCCGCCGCGACGGTGATCCTTTTCGGGGGCCGGAGTGCCCGAGCGGGACCCCCGGGAGTCGCATTCTCGGCACCCGGGGTCCCGAGATGCTCCTTCCGGCTGCCCGCCTCGCCGAACGGGAACGCTCTCGCGTCTCTCCGCCGGGACGCAAAAACCCCCACCATGGGCGAAACACTCCGATTCTGGCTCATACCGGACAGAAGGTGAATTCTGTTCGGTTAGAGAGTGGTGTCCGATCTCTCTGTCGTCGGCCCCGCAACTGCTCGATCGGCTGCCGTACGCACCGCATAAGGGTGCCGTCACACGGGCGTGCACCTCGGCCATCCGCGGGCCGGTCGGCTCGCTCCGGCGATCTCGATCCCTCGGTCTGAACACGGCCGCCCGGAACGCCGCTCCCCCGCCTGCCGGCCGGTCAGGGAGTGACGACGCGGTGGCCCTGACCGAGGTGCCGTTCGAAGAACCGTAGTGACCCGAACTCAGGGATTTTGGCGCAGATGTGGTGTTGCCACATTTCTGCGGTGACGATAACGTCACACCGTGACTGCCGGGTCGGCCATGGGCCATAAGCGAGTGAGGCACCCGGCCACGGCGTGATGGCTGGGCGGGCGCGAGGCCCGCCGCATCTGCGACCTCCTGATTCGGAATTCTTCTTCCCGCGTGTCGGCACGCCCCTCGGCGCCGGCGACATCTCCGCCGCGCCTCCCCTTTGCCGTGCGCGGTTCCTTCATTCCTTCGTGACCGCCGTCCCTCATTCGGCGACGCGGTCGATTCGCCATGCCCGAAACAAGAAAGCAGAGAATGCCGCACGACTTCAATCAGCAAATCATTCAGGAATTCCGCGCGAACCGCGGGAAAGTGGGCGGCCCCTTCCAGGGAGCCAGGCTGCTCCTCCTGACCACCACCGGCGCCCGCTCGGGAGCCCCCCACACCGTGCCCCTCGGCTACCTGGATGATGAGGGGGGCCGAATGCTCGTCATCGCCTCGGCCGGCGGATCGCCGCGCCACCCTGCCTGGTATCACAATGTGCGTGCCAACCCCCACGTCACCGTGGAGACGGGCGTCTTCACGATCGAGGCCGAGGCCACTGTTGTGGAAGGCGCGGAGCGTGAGCGGCTCTTCGCCCGCGCCGTGGAGGCGGACTCCGGCTGGGCCGACTATCAAACGAGGTCCGGGCGCGTCCTGCCCGTCGTCGCGTTGACTCCGCGCTCCGGTTCCGAAGGGCACCGGCGCGAGGAACATCTGGACGTCACGCGGGTCCCCGCCACGTCCGACGACCGTGCGGCCGTGACGGCCTCGATCCGGGCTCTGGTCACCGACCCTCCGGCGCTCGCCGCCGACGTGACGCCCGCGCTCCCCCATACCGGAGGCGTACCGGGACGGTGGGTCAGCGCGGCCGGCGGGTCGGCCACCGAGGACGGCGTCACGCTGTACGTGCACGGAGGCGGCTTCGAGCACACCCAGCCGACCTTGGAGCCCCTCATGGCCTGCCGCCTGTCGCAGGCGACCGGGCGTCCCGCGTTCAAGGTGGACCAGCGCCTGGCGCCCGCCCATCCGTACCCCGCCGCTTTGGACGACGTCGTGGCCGTCTATCGCAGCCTGCTCCAGCAGGGCGTTCCCGCCGATCGCGTCATCGTGTGCGGCGAGTCGTCGGGCGGCACGCTCGTCCTGTCGGCGCTGCTGGCGCTCAGGCAGGCGGGTGATCCCCTCCCCTGCGCGGCCGTCGCGATTTCCCCGCTGACCGACCTGACCCTGTCGAGCCGGTCTCTGGACTCGGGCGACGGCCGCGATGTGATCGACCGCCGAGTCGCCGAACACGTCACCGCCCAGTATCTGGCCGGGGCCCGCGCCGATCAGGCTCCTCAGTCTCCGCTCCACGGTGACCTGCACGGCCTGCCCCCGCTCCTGCTCGTGGCGGGGACCGCGGAGGTGCTGCTGGACGACACCTGTCGCTTCGCCGCAGCCGCCTCGGCCGCCGGTGTCGAGGTGACCCTCGACCTGTATGAGGGCATGCCGCACGCGTTTCACGCGAGCGTGATGGCACAGGACCCGCCCCCCATCGCCGTGACGTTCCTGCGCCGCCTCACCGGCTGGGTCGCTGGAACCCGGGCGGGGAGCACGAGGCTGCGCTGATCAGGCCATAGCGGCCCCTGACCGCCCGAGCAGAACAACCCGCTGAGCGCCCCGTCCCGGGACGGGGCGCCCGGAAATCGGGGCTGCTCGGGCGGTCACCTCGGGAACCCACGTCAGTCAAGGCCCCGGAGGCCGTCCATGCCACCGCTCACGGTAGATTCCATGGAATATAGTGCAATGGAAGCTACTTACGGCGGGAGCACACCAATGAGCAAGGAACAGCGCGCCCAGATCGACGCGATGATGCGACAGCCGCGGCCCGATGGCCCCCGGTCGGTCGAGGCGATCCGAGCCGGGTTCAAGGCGCTGATGGCCCGGATGATCGTGCCTGACCGCATCCGCGTCACGCGGACGACGCTGGGCGACCGGCCCGCACTGCGTGTCGAGCCGGACAACGGGCACCGCGCCGGAACGATCCTGTACTTCCACGGCGGCGGCTGGGTCTTCGGCTCTCCGGAGACCGCCCTGTCGCTGACCGGAAATCTGGTGGCCAAGACCGGCTTCGGAGCGTACTCGGTGGACTATCGGCTTGCCCCCGAGCATCCGTTCCCGGCCGCAATCGAAGACACCCTGGGCGCCTACCGGGCCCTCCTCGACAGCGGGGAAGATCCCTCGACGATCGCGTTCGCCGGCGACTCCGCGGGCGGCGGCCTCACCGTCACCACCTGCCTGGCCGCCCGCGACGCGGGTCTTCCGCTGCCCGCCGCCATCGTGGCCTTCTCCGCGGGCCTCGACGCCACCCGGACGGGCGAGAGCATGGACACCAAGGAGGGCATCGATCCGATCTTCACCCGCGAGGCCGTCGAACGCACCGGAGCCATGTACCTCGCCGGAGCCGACCCGCACCAGCCCCTGCTCAGCCCGGCCGTCCTCGCCGATCTGACCGGCTTTCCTCCGATGCTGCTCCAGGTGGGCACCAATGAGATCCTCCTGGACGACTCCACCCGCCTGGCCGCGCGCGCCAGGGCGGCGGGAGTGGATGTCATCCTGGACGTCACCGCCGACGTGCCGCATGTGTTCCAGTCGTTCGCCGGTGTCCTGGACGAGGCGGACGAGGCGCTGGACCGCGCGGCCGTCTTCCTCGGTCAGCGCGTGCGCGCCGGGGGGCGTGGCGCGCACGCCGGTGGAGTGGGACCGGCCACGGCCGTCCTTGAGCTGATCGGCACCGATCCCGGCGACTCCGCGTGATCAGCCGGATGTGGCGGCGCCGACCCGTCGCCGCTCCGCGCACTCGGTGGGAGTTACATGATTACACTGCAACGGTTACCTTTTCTTCGGCAGTGCGACCTCTGGGGTGAAGATCAATGATTGTCGAGTACATCCGCTACCGGATCGGCCGGCCGGACGCGGAGGAGTTCGAGGTCGCCTACGGACGTGCCGCGGCTTCCCTGGCGGCCGCGCCGCAGTGTGTGGACTACGAACTGTCCCGGTGCGTGGATGAGCCCGAGTGGTACGTGCTGCGCATCACGTGGACCTCGGCGGATGATCATCTGCAGGGTTTCCGCGGTGGCGAGCACTTCGCGGCGTTCTTCTCCGCGATCAAACCCTACGTCCAGCAGATCGAGGAGATGCGGCACTACGAGCGCACCGCCGTGCGCGGCGCCGGCTCCTCGGTCCCGAGCATGTACGACTGGGCGGGCGGCATCGAGGCGTTGGAGCGGCTCACCGAGACGTTCTACGAGCAGGTGCTCAAGGACGACCTGATCGGTCCCCTCTTCGCCCACATGGACCCGGGACATCCGAAGTACGTCGCGATGTGGCTGGCGGAGGTCTTCGGCGGGCCGTCCCGCTACACCCACGAGCGGGGCGGCTACCATCACATGCTGGTCCAGCATCTCGGCAAGGCCATCACCGAACCTCAGCGCCGCCGCTGGGTGAATCTCCTCATGGACGCCGCCGACGTGGTCGGCCTGCCGTCGGATCCCGAGTTCCGCGCCGCCTTCGCGAGCTACATCGAGTGGGGCACCCGCCTCGCGTTCGCCAACTCCCAGCCCGGCGCCCGCCCTCCCCAGCAGGCTCCCGTCCCCCGCTGGGGCTGGGGGGTGGCCCCGCCCTACTCCCCCACGTCGTGATCTGTCACGGCCGGCGGGGTCGTCGATCCCGCCGGCCGGCGGCTGGGCATCGCGGCGGCGGGTCATCCGATCGGCATGCCGAGCTGGGCCAGCAGTTCCAGTTGGTCGAAGTAGAGGCGCATGCTGACGATCAGCCCGTTCTCGATGGCGCAGACATAGCAGCAGCGGAGATTCAGCGGGCGGCCTGTCGACGGGATGATCTTGCCGCCCGGTCCCAGGTAAGGCCCCTTGTGGGTGCCGATGAGCACCAGCTCGTCGACTGTCATGTCGTCGACGTCGAACGACTCCAGGACCACCGTGTGCACGTCGGGGAAGGCCGCCCAGAACTCCTCCAGGTAGGAGCCCAGCTCCTCACGGCCCTCGGCCATGCCTTCCGGGGTGAGGAACGCCCCGTCAGGGCTGACCGTGCCGAGCAGCGCGTCAATGTCATGCGCATTGAACGCGGCGTTGTATCTGTCGCGCACCCGGCGGGCTTCGCCCACGATGTCGGCCCTCCTTATCCGGATGGATGCCCTCGGAACGCGGCAAGGTGTCCCTGTCTTCGCAGTCTTTGCCGGGCTCTGTTCACAGCCATTGCCCGCCTGAGGCGTTTTCGTCCCGTACGGTGAGGCGGCCTTGGCCGTCGGAGGTCACCTCCGAGGGTCGCCGTGTCGATCCCGGCGCGTCCGCCCAGTGGTGGACCGGCTGCTTCGGCAGCGCGGCTACCCTGCAGCGCGAACACTATGCAGCGCTGGAGCCCAGCACGCCGGGTCTCGTACGATCACGGCATGGCGGAGCTCGACCGGCGTCATCCCGAGGGGCCCGAGCCGGATGGGCCGATCCCCCACAATAGGGAGGACTTCGATGTCGCCGCCTACGTGCGGCGCGTCAGGGGTGGTCCCTGTTTCGTCTGCGCGGTGGTGGCGGGCGACCCCGGCTACGACTTCGAACAGGTCGTGTTCGAAGACGATCATCACATCGCTTTCCTCGACCGTTACCCCACGTTGCCGGGGAAGGTCCTGGTGGCGCCGAAAGCCCACGTCGAGCATGTGGTGCGGGACCTGGACGAGGAGGCGTACGTGCGGCTGATGCGGACGGTGCGCCGGGTCGCCCTGGCGGTCGAGGCGGTCGCCCCCTCGGAGCGTACGTATCTGCTGTCACTGGGCAGCGGGCAGGGCAACGCCCACCTGCACTGGCACATCGCGCCACTGCCGCCTGGGACGCCGTACGAGCGGCAGCAGTTCCACGCGCTGATGACGGAGAACGGGGTGATCCCGTGGTCGCGGCGGCAGGCGGCCGATCTCGCGGAGAGGTTACGCGCGGCGCTCGGCGGTCCAGCCGGCCCGCGTGTCCCCGAAGAGCGCGAGGAGGTGCTGACCGGGGGTGGGGTCAACCGTGTCGTGCGGGTCGGCGGCACGGTGCGCCGACCGGCCCGCCGGTGGACGCGGGCGGTGCATGCCCTGCTGGACCATCTGGCGGCGGCCGGGTTCGGTGGCGCGCCGCGAGCTCACGGGTGCGACGGCGAGGGCCGGGAGGTGCTGGATTTCCTCCCGGGTGAGGTGCCGGACTATCCCCTGCCGGCGTACGCGATGGCGGATGAGGCGCTGGCCGGCGCCGGGGCGTTGCTGCGGGACTACCACGACGCGACGGTGGGATTCGCGCCTGCGGAGGGCGCCGAGTGGTGCTTTCCGCCGCGTGCTCCGGCGGAGGTGGTCTGTCATGGTGACGTGGCGCCGTACAACTGCGTGTTCCGGGAGGGGCGGCCGGTGGCGTTCATCGACTTCGACACCGCGCATCCGGGGCCGCGGGTGTGGGATGTGGCGTATGCCGCCTACCGGTTCGTGCCGTTGCATGATCCCGGCCGTGACCGGAGCGCTCCGGGAGTGGAGGAGCAGGCGCGGCGGCTGCGGGTGTTCGCCGACGGCTACGGGCTCGGTGTGCGGGACCGGGAGGTGCTGACGCGGACGGCGCGGGCCCGGCTGGAGCATCTGGTCGTCCACATGCGTGCGGAGGCGGCGGCGGGTCACGAGGCGTTCGCTGCTCATGTTCGCGGAGGGGCACGATCTGCTGTATCTCACCGACAGCGCGCATATCGCGCGTCATGAGGTGCTGTTCCTGGCGGCGCTTTCGTCGGAGGGGCGGGGCGGCAGGGTCGGGATGTCGGCGGGGTAGAGCGAGAGCAGCAGTCCGTACGGCTCGCCGCCGGGGGGCGGGGTGCGGCCGGGAGGGGGCAGGAGGTCGCGGAGCCGGGCGATGAGGGCGTGGGCTTCCTGCTGGGTGAGCCAGAGGTGGTTCAGCAGGGTGTGCTCGGCCTGGCCTGGCCGGGCGGGCAGCATCTCGGCGAGGGCGGCCCTGATGAGGAAGTCGGGGCCTGCCGCGGCCTCCTCGTGCAGCCGGAAGCCCTGGCTGACCAGGGCGAGGGTCTGCTCGGTGCCTCCGCGTACGTGCCGGGTGCCGGCGAGGCGGACGATGCCGGCGTCGCGCAGGACGCGGACGTGGTAGCCGACGGTGCCCTTGGCGGCCCCCAGTGCCGTGGTCAGCTCCCCGAGTGTCGCGGGGCGCTGGCGGAGCAGGTTGACGATGCGGTGACGGACGGGGTGGCCGAGGGCCTTGAACTGCGCGGGGGTGCGGAGCTCCAGAAGGTCGGGGTCGTGCGGGGGTGTGGCGGGGGGCTCCCCCGTCGTCGTCTCGTCGTTCACGGAGAAAAGTGTCGAGGATCGTCGATGCTTTGACAAACGGGTGGGGTGGCCAGCAGAATCGCCGGGTCGGAAGCGTCGAAAAGTCTCGACTCTTGATGTCTCACTTGGAGGAAGCCGATGCCTCATTCGACGGCGTACGTCGTCACCGACAGGCCCGAGCGCTACATCAAGCAGCTCGTGTCGCACATGAATCACAAGGTGGAGGCCGTGCTCGGCGGCGACGGCCGGGCGGTGATCGAACTGGGGTCCGCGCGGTGCGTGCTGCGGCCCCGCCGCGGCGGATTCGAGATGATCGCGACCGCCGCCGGCGAGGAGCCGCTGGCCGGGGTGCAGGACGTCGTCACCCGTCACCTGCTGCGGTTCGCCGCCCAGGAGGAGCTCGTGGTCGACTGGTCGCCGCCGGTCGGGGGCGACGCGGCGTGGACCCTGTCCCCGGTCGTGGACGACTACCTGCTCACGCACTGCTCCCCCGCCGACGAGGTGCTGCGGGATCTGGTCGTCAGGACGCGGGAGGAGACGGCCGGCGCGGCCGGGATGCAGGTCTCCCACGACGAGGGCGCCCTGCTGACGATGCTGGCGCGGATGTCGGGCGCCCGCCTGGCGGTGGAGGTGGGGGTGTTCACCGGCTACTCCTCGATCTGCATCGCCCGGGGGCTGCCCGCGGGCGGGCGGCTGCTGGCGTGCGACGTGAGCACGGAGTGGACCTCGATCGCCAGGAACTACTGGGAGCGCGCGGGCGTGGCCGACCGCATCGACCTGCGGATCGCGCCGGCGCTGGAGACGCTTCGGGCGCTTCCGGCCGAGCCGGTCATCGGTTTCGCCTTCATCGACGCCGACAAGGAGAGCTATCCGGACTACTACGAGGAGGTGGTCACGCGGCTGAGCCCCGGCGGCCTCGTCGTGGTCGACAACGTGTTCCAGGGTGGGCGGGTGTTCGACCCGGCCTTCCAGGGGGACGCGCAGGTGGCCGTACGCCGCCTGAACGAGACGATCGCGCGTGACGAGCGGGTCGAGTCGGTGATGCTGCCGGTGCGCGACGGCGTCACGATCGCCCGGCGGGTGGGCTGACCCGCAAGGGCTGGTGCGGGGGTTCAGTTGATCAGGCGGGCGAGGAATTCCTCGAAGGTCGTCGGGGTCGCGGTTTCGGCGTCACGCGGCTGAGTCATGGCGATCCGGCGCTCGGCGACGTCGATGGTCATGGCGGTGGTGCCGTCTGCCATGTGCGGGGAGAATCCCGCCGCGAGGAGACCTTCGCGCATGGTGGCGGCGTCGATCCGTTCATAGCGAGCCCCAGGTCGTCCGACCGCCTCGCCGATCGCGGCGGTGATCTCGTTGAGCGTGATCTCTCGGGGGCCCTGCAGTTCGAGTGCGCCGGCGCCGGCTTTGCGGCGCCCGGCGAGAAGATCGGCAGCGACGGCGCCGATGTCGGCCGTGGCGATGGCCGGGAGCGGAAGGTCCCCGGGAATGAGTCCGTGGGCGGTGCCGGTGGCCCGCACCTCCTCGATCATCGGCAGGGCGTTCTCCATGAACCACCCGGGCCGCAGGTGGGTCACCTCCACACCGGTCAGGGTGTCGAGCGCTTCTTCGAGTGGCCGCAGCCCCCACACCGGACCACGGGCACCGGCATAGTTCGCGGCCCAGCCGCTCAGACCGACGATCCGGGTGAGGCCGTCGAGCGCGTCGAGCGCCCGACGGTAGGCGCTGATCACGCGCCGCTGGTGGGCGGGGAAGTCACTGCTGCCGGGGATGAGACCGGGTGCGATCATGACGAACGCCCCGTGGGCATCGGCGAAGGCCTCCCGGAGGCTGTGGGGGTCGTCGGTGCGTACTTCGGCCGCTTCGGCGCCGCGCTCCACGAATCGCCGGAGGCGGTCGCGGTCGCGGCCCAGCACCCGAACCTGGTGTCCAGCGGCGAGCAGCGCGTCGGCGACGGCGGAGCCGGTGTTGCTGGCGGCGGATGAGACAACGATCATGAGTGTTCCTTGCGTGTGGGATCTGCGATGTGTTGGCGACCGGCGTGCGCGCAGGCCGGCGGTCGGCGGCGCGGACCCGGCCGGTCAGCCGGCGGCGCGGGCGCCGAGAAGTGCGAGCCGGTCGGCCGAGCGCGTGCCGGCCCCGGCGGCGCTGACGATCAGACGCTGCCCCGGATCGTCTGGCAGGCGGAGGATTTCCTCGTTCAGCTCCAGCTCGCCGACGAGAGGATGCCGATAGCGGCGAACGGTGTGCAGGCAGTCGCGTACCGGATGGTCGCGCCACAGGCGGGCGAAGTCGTCGCTGCCGGTGGCGAGCTCGGAGACGAGCCGGTGGAGGGCGAGGTCATCGGGCCGCTCCGCCGTGGCCAGCCGCAGGTAGGACGCGAGATCCTCGGCCTGGCGCTCCCAGTCGGCGAACAGATCGCGGGAATATGCGCCGAGGAAGACCCGCCGGGCCTGATTCGGTGCGTCAGGTGTCCCGATGGCGGCGATCTCGTCGGTCGTGAGGCACCACAGCGCGTATCCGAGCGGATTACCCCCGAGGATGTCCGTGCGCCGTCCGACGAGCACGACGGCGCCAAGGCTGCTGTCGACGAGATCACGGATGGAACCGCGTACGTGGTCCTCGTGGCCGGTCCCCCGCACGGGCGGGAGGGCCCGTGCCAGGCGGTAGAGGTGCGCGCGCTCGTCGGGTGACAGCTTCAGTGCCCGTGCGACGGACTCCAGGATCGCATCCGAGACCTGATGGCTCTCGCCTCGCTCCAATCGGGTGTAGTACGTCGTGCTGAGCCCGGCCAGCTCGGCGAGCTCCTCCCGTCTGAGTCCCGGCACCCGCCGGCGGTCCCCGTAGGAGGGGGTGATGCCGAGCTCCTGTGGGGTCACCGCGGCACGACGTGCCCGGAGAAACTCACCGAGCTCCTCCGACGAGGACTTGCCGGTCATCACCCCTCCATCATGTCTCGTCGCCCGGGCGGCCTGGTCGCGCCGGGAACCGCTCTCAGGGCCGGTGGTCATGCGGGCTCCAGTGGGCGATACGGCGCGGGCACCCACCGGGCCTCACCGTCACGGAATCGGATCCGCCCGATGCCGGGGAAGGGAAGATGTGCGCCTCCGACCACCCACCCCCGCGTCCGAATCTCCTCCAGGACGCGCATGCGGGCGGCGCGGGCACCGGGCCGATCGCTGTCGATGTCCATCGCGACGTGCGGGGCCCGCAGCTGAACGGTGTGACTGTGCATGGTGTCACCCCACAACAGCAGCTGCTCCCCTTCACCGCTCACCAGGTAGCCGCTGTGGCCTGGGGTGTGGCCGTGGAGATCCACTGCGGTCACGCCCCGCACCGGCTGCTCACCGTAGGCGAAGGTGGAGAACCGGCCGCCGGCGCGATATGGCGTCAGAGCCTGCACGGCCCATCGGTGGATCTGTGCCTGCACACCCTCGGCGTTCGCGGCTGCGGCGTCGTTCAACCAGTGCTGAGCGTCGAGTCTCGACAGATGCACGGTCGCGGACGGGAAGGCTGCCTCCCCGTCCGCGGTCACGAGACCGAAAGCGTGATCGGGATGCAGGTGCGTGATGAGTATGTCGTCGACCTGTTCCGGGCGGACTCCGGCGGCGCGAAGGTTCTCCAGCAGATGACCGGTGCCTGGTCCAAGGGATGTGCCGGCGCCCGCATCGACCAGCACTGTGCGTCCGCCCGTCTGGAAGAGGAAGGTGTTCACGGCCGTCAGAAGGTCGCCGTCCGGCGGGAGGAATCCGTCAGCCAGGAGCTCGGTGATCCGCTCCGGCGACTCGCCGTGCATGTCGACGGCGAGGATGGGCAGCGCCCCGTCGTAGACGGTGGTCACTGTGATCGCACCGACGCTGGTGCGCGCGAATCCCGGAGCCTGGGCTGAAGCTGTCGCGGTCGAACTCATGACTTGAGTATTCGAGAGCGCGGCTGTCGTGTGCCTGTCCATGTCGTGGTCAGGCACACGACCGCGGTATGGCGCTCGCCGGGAGGGGCTGACTGTTCCATGAACCGGGGCATACGATCACCACATGTTCGGCTTGGGCACGGTCGAGGTGTTGATCCTCGCCGTCATCGTGATCGCGCTGCTCGCTGTGGGATTCGCGGCCATGCGGGCCGGCGCCCGCCCGGCCGGGCCGCTGGCCTGGCGCAGCCCCGGGCTGCTGCCGCCGGTCTCGGCCGACCTGCAGCACCGGGTGCGGGACCTGTACGCCGAGGGCAAGAAGATCGAGGCGATCAAGGTGATCCGCGAGCAGACCGGGCTGGGCCTGACGGAGGCCAAGGACCTGGCCGACGCCCTGGCCTCCGGGCGGCCGCTGCCGGTGGCGCCGGGGCACGCGCGGCCGGACCTGGCGTCGCGGGTGCGGGAGCTGAAGGCGGCCGGGCGCGGCGAGCAGGCGGTGTTCCTGGTGCGCGGCGAGACGGGCATGGGCCAGGCGGAGGCCGAGCGGTTCGTCGAGGCGATCGACGTCACCGACGCGGGGGGCGACGCGGGGGGCGGCGGGGCGTAGGAGAGCGCCGCCGCGGCGTTCGCTGTCGGTGCGGCTCGGTACGGTGTCGATCATGCTGCCCGTACAGGTGAACAGGCTGACCGTGCAGGAGGCCGCCGACCGCTATGTGGAGCTGGTCCGGGCCAAGACGGTGACCGGTGCGCTGTCGCCCGCCACGGCCGAGGTCTACGCGCGGGACGTGGCCACGTTCGTTCGGCTGGCCGGGCCGGACCGGGTGCTGGACGACCTGACCGGTGAGGACGTGGACGCGGTGCTGCTGGCCTTCGCGCGCAAACCGGACGAGCGCAGGAAGATCAACGGCCGGGGGGAGGCCGCGGGGAAGAGCACGGGGAAGGAACCGGGGCAGAGCGCGGCGTCGCAGGCGAGGTTCCGCCGGTCGGTGTCGGCGTTGTTCCGGCACGCCACGTCGGCGGGCTGGGTGCATCTGGATCCGATGGCGGCCTCCTCGGTGCGGGCGCGGGAGCGGGGCGGGCTGCGGCCTGAGCGGCGGGCGCTGACACGGGAGCAGGCCGAGGGCCTGATCGAGGCCGCCGGCTCCCCCGGCGCGCCGCCCGTGGAGGCGACCGGTCCCGGCTCTGGGCGCCGCAGGCGGGCCGACCAGCGTACGGAGGTGCGTGACGCGCTGGTGGTGCTGCTGCTGACCACGCTCGGCCCGCGGGTGTCGGAGCTGGTGCGGGCCAACGTGGAGGACTTCTACACCAACGACGGGGTGCGTTACTGGCGGATCTTCGGCAAGGGCGGGCGCACCCGGGACGTTCCGCTGCCCGATGCCGTCGCGGTGGCGCTCGACGCGTACCTGGCGGTGCGGGCGGGTGGCGACGGCGAGAAGGCGCTGTTGCTGTCGTGGCGGGGCAGGCGGCTGGCGCGGGGCGATGTGCAGGCCGTCATCGACCGGGTGCAACGGCAGGTGGATCCGGGGCGGCGCCGGGAGGTGACCCCGCACGGGTTGCGGCACACCACGGCGACGCACCTGCTGGCGGACGGCACCGACATGGACGCGGTACGGCGGGTGCTGGGCCACAGCGATCTGTCGACGCTCGGCCGCTACCGGGACGACCTTCCCGGGGAGCTGGAGGTGGCGATGGGGTCGCATCCGCTGCTGCGCCGCCGGCGCGGCCAGGCCGTGCAGGACGACGAGGCCGGGCCGGACACCTGACATGGGAGAGTCCACCGCGGGATTTCTGGAAAAGTTGTCGCGCCGGGTGTCGAGAATGCGGTGGCGGCTCCGTCCCAGGGGCAGGAGCGGCCACGACGGGCCGCGCGAAGAAGGAGAACCACCGTGAAATACCTGCTGCTGAAGCACTACCGAGGTGGCCCGGCCCCCGTCGTCGACTACGGGTCGCTGGACCAGTGGACGCCGGAGGAGGTCGACGCGCACATCCAGTTCATGCGCGACTTCGCGGCCCGCCTGGAAGAGACGGGCGAGTACGTCGGCGAACAGGCGCTGGCGCCCGGGGGCACGTTCGTGCGGTACGACGGCGAGGGGCGCCCACCGGTGACCGACGGTCCGTTCGCCGAGACCAAGGACCTCATCGCCGGCTGGATGATCATCGACGTGGACTCGTGGGATCGTGCGGTGCAGTTGGCCGGGGAGCTGTCCGCCGCTCCCGGGCCCCGCGGCGAGCCGATCCACGAGTGGCTCGAGGTCCGGCCGTTCCTCACCGAGCCGCCCACGGTCACCGAGTGAACGAGTCACTGCTGCGGGAGCTGGTGCCCGCGGTGATCGGCGTCCTCGTCCGGCGCGGAGCCGACTTCGCCTCGGCCGAGGACGCCGTGCAGGAGGCCCTGATCCGGGCGCTGGACACCTGGCCCGGCGACCCGCCGCGCGATCCGAGGGCCTGGCTCGTCGCGGCCGCCTGGCGCAGGTTCCTCGACGCGGCGCGGGCCGAGGCGTCGCGGCGGGGGCGGGAGCTGACCGTGGAGGCCGAGCCTCCCGCCGGTCCCGCGCCCGCCGCCGACGACACGCTGCGGCTGTACTTCCTGTGCGCGCACCCCGCCCTGCCGCAGAGTTCGGCCGTCGCGCTGACGCTGCGCGCGGTCGGCGGCCTGACCACGCGGCAGATCGCGGCGGCCCACCTCGTTCCCGAGGCGACCATGGCGCAGCGGATCAGCAGGGCCAAGCGGCGGATCGCGGGGCTGCCGCTCGACCGGCCCGGCGATCTCGGGACGGTGCTGCGGGTCCTCTACCTCGTCTTCAACGAGGGGTACGGAGGAGACGTCGACCTGGCGGCCGAGGCGATCCGCCTGGCGCGCCAGCTCGTCACCTTGACCGGCGAGCCCGAGGTCGCCGGGCTGCTCGCGCTCATGCTGCTGCACCATGCGCGCCGCGCGTCCCGCACCGGCCCGGGAGGCCGCCTGGTGCCCCTCGCCGAGCAGGACCGATCGCGCTGGGACACCCGCCTGATCGCCGAGGGGGTGGCGATCCTGCAGGCCGCGCTGGCCCGCGACAGGTTGGGCGAATATCAGGCACAGGCCGCGATCGCCGCCCTGCACGCCGACGCCCGCAGCGCCTGCGAGACCGACTGGGTGCAGATCGTGGAGTGGTACGACGAGCTGCTGCTCCTCACCGGCAGCCCGGTGGTGCGGCTTAACCGCGCGGTGGCGGTCGGCGAGGCCGACGGACCGCAGGCGGGCCTGGCGGCGCTGACCGGCGTGGACCCCGGCCTGCCCCGCCACGCCGCGGTGCGGGCCTACCTCCTCGAACGCGCCGGCGACCTTACGCAGGCCGCCGAGCTGTATGCCGAGGCCGCCCGCGCCGCCACCAGCGTGCCGGAACGCGACCACCTCACCCGAGAGGCCGCCCGGGTGCGGCAACTGCTGCGGCGCCCGGATCGGGGGCTTCGGTGAGGGCCGCCGGTGTCGTGCCGGGTCTACCGGCCGGATGGGCGCCCGCGATATGCCACGGCCTGAAGGCCCTGCCCACCGAACAATGCTGTCGAACCATCCTGTCGAACTCATGCTGTCCCGACACCTCAGGAGGCGACCTTCAGATGCGGTACCTGGTTTCCGTGATCGACGACAAGAGCAATCCCGGCAGCACGGACAGGCAGCCTGCCATCAGCGCGTTCAACGAGCGACTGATCGCCGAGGGCTACTGGGTTTTCGCGGGCGGGCTCGCGGACACCGACGCGGCCACGGTGATCGACAACCGGGGCGAGCAGGCGGTGTTCAGCGACGGGCCTTTCGTGGAGTCGAAGGAGTACCTCGCCGGTGTCTGGGTGTGGGAGGCCCCCGATCTGGATGTGGCGCTCAAGCTCGCCGCCGAGGCGTCGAAGGTCTGCGATCGGAAGATCGAGGTGCGGCCGTTCCAGTGAGCGACGCCGAGGAGGCGATCACCCGGGCCCACCACGACGAGTGGGCGCGGGCGGTGGCCGCCCGGTCGCCGTCTGACCCCGCAAGGTACCGCCGGCCGGCCACCATCGGGCAACCATCGCGCCGCCGTCGGGCCGCAAGGGGCGTACGGGCGTAATCGGTTGACCCTCACGTAACGGGAGGCCGCAGGCTTGGACCTCGGAAGGGAGGAGAGCCCATGGGCTACTCGGTCGGCCAGGCCGCCCGCTTCGCGGGGATCACGGTGCGCTCGCTGCACCACTACGACGCGATCGGGCTGCTGCGGCCCAGCGAGCGGTCGGCTGCCGGATACCGGCGCTACAGCGACCCGGACCTCGACCGGCTGCAGCAGGTGCTGTTCTACCGGGAGCTCGGGTTCTCCTTGGAGGAGATCGCCGTCATCCTCGACGATCCGGGCGTGGACCCGGTGACCCACCTGCGCCGCCAGCACGAGTTGCTGCGGCGCAGGATCGGGCGCCTGGAGGCGATGGCGGCGGCGGTCGAACGTGCGATGGAGGCCAGGAAGATGGGGATTTCCCTCACGCCGCAGGAGCGGTTCGAGGTGTTCGGCGACGTCGATCCCGAGCAGTACGCCGAAGAGGCGGAGGAACGCTGGGGCGGCAGCGACGCGTTCGAGCAGAGCCGCCGCCGGACGGCCCGCTACACCAAGGACGACTGGCGGGCCGTCACGGCGGAGGCCGGAGAGGTGCTGGAGGCGTTCGCGGCGGCTTTCGCCGAGGGGGCGCCCGCGGACGGCGAGCGGGCGATGGGCGTGGCCGAACGGCACCGCGCGCACATCACCCGCTGGTTCTACGACTGCACGTACGAGATCCACAAGGGTCTCGGGGAGATGTACGTGGCCGATCCGCGTTTCGCGGCGAACTACGAGCGGGTCGCCGAGGGGCTGAGCCGCTACGTCCGCGACGCGATCCACGCCAACGCGGCGCCGCACGCCTGACGGTAGAGCCGGCGCCTGCCGTCCCTGCATTGGAACGACCAGGCGCGCCGGGTGTCTCTGGGGGCTTCACAGCCGGGAAACGCGTTGGAAACACGGCCCAGTCAAGATGGGGACTCGTGATCAGGGCCATTCTGTTCGACCTCGACGAGACCCTCTTCGATCATCGCCGGGCGGTCGCGCACGCCGCGACCCGCTGGACCGAGTCGGTCTGCCCCGGTCACGAGCTGCTGCCGGAGACACCCGCGCTGTGGCTCGACCTGGAGGACAAGCACGTGCCCGCGTGGCAGTCCGGGGAGTGCTCGCTGGCCGAGCAGCGGCGCCGGCGGCTGCGCGAGTTCTGCCGGCGGCTCGGGCTGCCCGAGCCGCCGGACCCGGACGCGGCCTTCGCCGGCTTCCTGACCCACTACGAGTCGGCCTGGGCCGCCTTCGCCGACGTGCCCGAGACGCTGGAGGCGCTGGCGGCCCTCGACGACGCCCCCGTGCTGGGCGTGCTCACCAACGGGGTGGCCGTGCAGCAGGAGGCCAAGCTTCGCCGCATCGGGCTGATGGACCGCATGGAGGTGGTGCTGACGCCCGACACGCTCGGTGCGTTCAAGCCCGCCCCGCAGTGCTACCACGAGGCGGCGGCGAAGCTCGGCCTGCGCCCGCAGGAGGTGCTCATGGTCGGCGACAACCTCCTGCTCGACGCGGTCGCGCCCACCCGGGCGGGGATGCGCGGGGTGTGGCTCGACCGCTACCGCGCCGAGCCCGGCGCCTCCTCCCCCGCCGTGACGAGGATCACCACCCTGCGCGACCTGCCCGATGTGCTGGCCGCGCTGAGCCCGCGCCTGCTCGGCCCGTCCCGCGCCGCCCGGTCCCGCGCTGCCTGAAGCGCGGCCCTGAACCGCGTCCCTGAACCGCGTCCCTGAACTGCCCAAGGCTCAGGCGCGTAGGCCGGTGGCGGCGACCCGGCGGCGGGCGAAGCCGAGCCGTTCGTAGACGACGACGGCCGCCCGGTTCGAGTCGTCCACCATCAGCGCCGCGCGGCCGTGCTCCGCGAGCAGCGCGGACGCCACGAACCTGCACACCCGCTCCCCCAGCCCCCGTCCCCGCGCCGGTGCGGCGGTCGCGACGCCGGCGAGCAGGCCCACCGTCGGCGCGGACCACGCGTCGGCCGCGACCGCCAGCAAGGCGCCCGATCCGTCGTCGCGGACGCCGGCCCAGCGGCGTACGCGCGGCAGGCCCGGCACGGCGTAGGAGCCGGGGTTGGCGGCGGCGAGAAGCGCTGCCACCTCCGGGGCGGCGGAGTCCGCCAGCCACGAGGCCGTCCCCTCCCGATACGCCCTCTCAGCGCCTGTCACCTCTGGGCCTGTCACCTCTTGACGGGGCGGGGCGAGTTTCTCGGTGCCCATCCAGGAGAAGCCGGCCGCCGGCTCCAGCTCCGGCACGGCCGCGACGACCTGTTCGATCAGCGCGGCGTCGCCGAGAGGCCGGTACGACGGCCCGGCCTCGGCCAGGGCGTGCCGCACAAGCGGGACGAGCCGGGCGGCCGTGCCCCCGGCTGTGCCCCGCACCACGAGGCGGTCGCGCCGGGACGCCGCGGGGCTGGCCACCGCCACCGCGTCCCCGTAGGCCCAGGCGCGTACGCCGGGCCGCATGCCCTGCGCCGCCCACACCACGAGGTCGTCGTCGCCCGAGGCGGCGACGACCTCGGCCTCGCTGACCAGCTCACGCACGCGTGTCCCTAGAGGATCGCGCCCGGGACGTAGGCGGCGTCGCCGGGATGGCGTGCGGTGATCTCGCCGACCCGCGCGGTCACGGCCGTCACCTGGCCGGCGGCCGCGCCCGCGAAGGAGGCCCGGTCGGCCAGCAGCGCGTCGAGCTCGGCCCGGCCGAGCGGGAAACGCTCGTCGGCGGCCAGCCGGTCGAGCAGCTCGTTGCCCACGCCGCGCGACCGCATGGCCAGCGCCGAGGCGACCGCGTGCTCCTTGATGATCTCGTGGGCGGTCTCGCGGCCGACCCCGGCCCGTACGGCCGCCATGAGCATCTTGGTCGTGGCGAGGAACGGCAGGTAGCGGCCCAGCTCGGCCTCGATGACCGCCGGGAACGCTCCGAACTCGTCCAGCACGGTCAGCATGGTCTCCGCCAGGCCGTCGAAGGCGAAGAACGCGTCGGGCAGGGCGACCCGGCGCACCACCGAGCAGGACACGTCACCCTCGTTCCACTGGTCGCCGGCGAGCTCCCCGCCCATCGAGGCGTACCCGCGCAGGATCACGGTGAGGCCGTTGACGCGCTCGCAGGAGCGGGTGTTCATCTTGTGCGGCATCGCCGACGAGCCGACCTGGCCTTCCTTGAAGCCCTCGGTGACCAGCTCGTGCCCGGCCATCAGGCGGATGGTCTTGGCCAGGGAGGACGGGGCGGCGGCCAGCTGCACCAGCGCGGTCAGCACGTCGTAGTCCAGCGAGCGGGGGTAGACCTGGCCGACGCTGGTGAAGCGGCGGGCGAACCCCAGGTGCGCGGCGACGCGGTCCTCCAGCTCGGCCAGCCGCTCATCGCCGCCGAGCAGGTCGAGCATGTCCTGCGCGGTGCCGACCGGGCCCTTGATCCCGCGCAGCGGGTAGCGCTCCAGCAGGTCCTCCAGCCGCTCGTAGGCCACCAGCAGCTCGTCGGCGGCGGTCGCGAAGCGCTTGCCGAGCGTGGTCGCCTGCGCGGCGACGTTGTGCGAGCGCCCCGCCATGACGGTCGAGGAGTGCTCGGCGGCCAGGCGGCCCAGCCGGGCCAGCAGCGCCACGACCCTGGCGCGCACCAGCAGCAGGCTGTCGCGGATCTGCAACTGCTCGACGTTCTCGGTCAGGTCGCGGGAGGTCATGCCCTTGTGGACGTGCTCGTGCCCGGCCAGGGCGTTGAACTCCTCGATGCGGGCCTTCACGTCGTGCCGCGTGACCTTCTCCCGCTCGGCGATGGAGGCCAGGTCGACCTGCTCGGCCACCTTCTCGTAGTCGGCGATCGCCTGCTCGGGCACCTCGATCCCGAGGTCGGCCTGGGCCCTGAGCACGGCGATCCAGAGCCTGCGTTCCAGCACCACCTTGTGCTCGGGAGACCACAGACGGGCCAGCTCCGGCGAAGCGTAACGGGCGGCCAGGACATTCGGGATACGCGGCTTGGCATTCACGTTGGCTCAGTCTATTGAGCCCGTTCCCTCCCGTTGTCCGCAGGTGCCGGGCACGGCGGGCGCGGCGGGCACGGGTGAGGGGCGCAAGCCGCGGCGGGCACCGGCGCCGCCTCACCTGACGCCCTCACCCAACGCCCTCACTTGACGGCCCTCACCGGGCAGGCTCGGCCGCCCGGGACCGCGAACAGTCCTTCGCGAAGACCTCTTCACGAAGGACTGTTCGCGGTTCATCTCCGCGGTGGGCTCATTGCGGTGGGCTCATTGCGGCTGGCTCACTTGGCCGGTTCGAGGGCCTCCTTGCCGTACACGGTCAGGTCACCGTCGCCGCCGCCCGATGCGGGCTGCTCCGGCGTACGGCGCATGCGCTCCTTCAGGCGCTCCACCATCGTGTAGAGGGTCGGCACCAGCACCAGCGTGAGCAGCGTTGAAGAGATCAGGCCGCCGATCACGACGATGGCCAGCGGCTGGGAGATGAACCCGCCCGAACCGGTCACGCCCAGCGCCATCGGGGTGAGCGCGCAGATCGTCGCGATCGCGGTCATCAGGATCGGGCGAAGCCGTCGCCGGCCGCCCTCCATGACCGCCTCGACCACGCCCAGCCCCTTCTCGCGATACTGGTTGATCAGGTCGATCAGCACGATCGCGTTGGTGACGACGATGCCGATCAGCATCAGCATGCCGATCAGCGCGGGCACGCCGAGCGCCGTGTCGGTGGCCAGCAGCAGCCCGATCGCGCCGGTCGCCGCGAACGGGATCGACACCAGCAGGATCAGCGGCTGCATCAGGCTGCGGAACGTCGCCACCATGATCATGAAGACGATCGCCACCGCGAGCAGCATGGCCAGCCCCAGGTCGGCGAACGCGTCCTGCTGCTGGGAACTCGCACCGCCGATCTTGTACGTCACCCCGGCCGGCAGCGTCAGCGTCTTCAGCGTGTCGGTGACCTTCGTGGTGATCGCACCGAGGTCGGACGCCTCGGCGGTGCCCGACACCGTCGCGGTGCGGTCGCCGTCCTGGCGGGTGATCTGGGTCGGCCCGTCGGCCTGCACCACGTCGGCGACGTCGCCCAGCTTCACCATGCCCGTCGCCGTCGGAATCGCGAGCTTCCTGATCGCCGCGATGTCCTCGGGCGCATCACCGCCGGCGCGCAGGATCACGTCGCTGGAGCGGCCGTCGACGTCGATCGAGCCGACCGGCGCGCCGCGGAACGCCTGCGCGACCAGCTGCCCGATCCCGGCCTCGGTCAGGCCCCGGGCGGCGGCCTTCTCCCGGTCCACGTGCACCTCGACCCTCGGGACGCTGTCTTCGAGGTTGGAGGCGACGTCCCGCAGCCCGCCGATCCCGGCCATGGCGTCGCGCACCGTGGTGGCGGCCGTCTTCAGCGCGGCCTGGTCCGAGCCCTGCACGATGACCTGCACCTGGTTGGAGTTGAACCCGCCGCCGCCGCTGCCGCCGACCGTGATGTCGCCGATTCCCGTCAGGCCCTTCAGCCTGTCTCGCAGCCGGTCCTCCAGTGCGGAGGTCTCCACGCCCTGCTTCAGCGTGATGGAGAACGACGCGTGGTCCGAGCCGCCGCCCACCCCGCCGAGGAAGCGGTTCCCGCCGCCGACCGTCACCTGGTAGGACTCCACGCCGCCGTCGGCCGCCAGCACCGTCTCGACCTTCTTGGCCGCCGCGTCGGTGGTCGCCAGGTCGGTCCCGGCCGGCATCCGCTGGCTGATCTGCGTGGTGTCGTTGCCCGAGTTGTCGAGGAAGTTCGTCTTGAGGTTGGGCGCCAGCGCCATCGTGGCGGCGAACACCACCACCCCGATCAGCAGCGTGACCAGCCGCCGCCGCGTCGCGAACCGCAGCACCGGCAGATAGACCCGCTGCAGCGGGCTGCGCAGCTCCTTGCGCTCGGCGTCCTCGCGCACGGCCTGCGCCTCCTGCGGCGTGAGCGCCGGCGCCTTGAGGAACCAGTAGGCCAGCACCGGGATGACGGTCAGCGCCACCAGCAGCGACGCCAGCAACGCCACGGTCACCGTGATCGCGAACGGGCTGAACAGCTGCCCCACCATCCCGCCGACGAAGGCGATCGGCAGGAACACCGCGACCGTCGTGAGCGTCGAGGCGGTCACCGCGCCGGACACCTCGCGCACCGCGCCGAGGATCGCCCGCCGCTTCTCCTCGCCGTAGGCGAGATGGCGCTTGATGTTCTCCAGCACCACGATCGAGTCGTCGACCACCCGGCCCACGGCGATCGTCAGCGCCCCCAGCGTCAGCAGGTTCAGCGAGTAGTCGCCGATCCACAGCGCGATCAGCGCGATCACCACCGACAGCGGGATCGACACGGCCGTGACCAGGGTCGAGCGGACCGACAGCAGGAACACCAGGATCACGAGCACGGCGAACGCCAGGCCCAGCAGACCCTCGGTGGTGAGGTCCTCGATGGACCGCTCGACGTACGGCGCCTGGTCGAACACCACGGTCAGCTCGGCGCTGTCGCCGAGGGCGCGGGTCAGGTCCGGCAGGGCGTCGTTCACGTCGTGGGAGATCTGCACGGCGTTGCCGTCGGGCACCATCGTGATCGACACGCCGAGGCTCGGGGTGCCGTTGGTGCGAGTGAGCGTGGTCGCGGAGGTGTCCTCGACCTTGATGTCGGCCACGTCACTGAGCTTGACCGGCTTCGGCCGGGCCACGGGGGTCCGCGGCTGCGCCGCGCCCTGCCCAGCGGCCTGAGCACCCTGCCCGGCGGTCTGTCCTGTGGCCTGTCCTGCGCTCGCGCCGCCGCGCGCTCCGGCCGCGGCGCCCTGGCCCGCTGTCGTACCTTGGCCCGCGGCGGGGACGGCGGGGGCGAGGTAGAGGTTCTCGAGGTCCTTGACCGTACGCACCGGGTCGCCGATCTGCACGGTCAGCGACTTGCCGTCCTCGCTGAGCGTGCCGGCGGGGATGGACACCCCGTTGGCGCGCAGCAGGTCGGGGATGGCCGCGGCCGACAGCCCCCGCGCGGCGAGCCTGCCCTGGTCGGGGGTGATGACGACCTGTTCCTCACGGGCGCCGCTGACCGCGACGTCCCGGACTCCCTCGATCGACTGCAGCTCCGGCACCATGATCTTCTCGATCTTGTCGGCCATGGCGTGCTGGTCGCCGCCGTCGCCCACCGCGAGCGCCATCACCGGGATGTCGTCGGTGCTGCCCGCGACCACCTGCGGATCGACGTCGGCCGGAAGCTGCGTCTTGATCCGGCTCACGGCCTGCTGCATCTTCGCGATCATCTGGTCGATGTCGGTGCCGTAGTCATAGGCCACCTGCACCTGGGCCATCCCCTCACGCGAGGTGGAGGTGATGTCGGTGACGCCGGCGATACCCTGGAACGCGCTCTCGATCGGTTTGGTGACCTGCTCCTCCACGATCTCAGGAGCGGCACCCGGATAACTCGCCACCGTGAACGCCGCCGGGAACTCCAGCGACGGGAAAAGCTGTTGCTTCAGCGAGGGGATCGCGAACAAGCCGAGACCCGCGAGCACCAGGGTGATCATGATCACGAGAGTGCGGTTGGCAAGGCTCAGCCTGGCCAAGGAGGTCATCCGAGCTCCTGACATCGGGGGAAAGTATTTGCCCAAGCCTAACACTTCGCCTTGTCCGAACATTCCGCTGTCGTATTAACGGCTGGTAACCTCTTGACCCGAGAGGTGACAGTGAACGACAGCCCAGCCGAGTGCCGCGCCACAGCCGGCGCGGCGGCCGCCCCCCGCCCGCAGAAAGACCCCGCCACCCTCAGGGAGGCCGGGGAGGACCCCGAGCGCGGGTGCCTCATCGCCCACCTCGCGGAGCTACAGCGCAGCGTAGGCCGCTTCTTCGCCCGCGACCGCTCGATGCCGCTGCTGGCCTCCACGCTCACCATGCAGCAACTCAAGGTCGTCATGTTCCTGTCGTTCGCCGGGCCCGCCTCCGGACAGGAACTCGCCCGCCACCTCGGCGTCGGCCTGGCCACCGTCACCGGCATCGTCGACCGCGTGGTCGCCCAGGGCCTGGCAGGCCGTCACGAAGACCCCCACGACCGCCGCGTACGCCGCGTCGAGCTCACCGAGGCCGGACGGCGACTCACCAGCGAGATCATCGAAGCCGGCACCGGCGGCTACATCCGCCTCCTGCGGCGCCTCGACACCGAGACCCTGCGCACCATGGAGACGGTGATGCGCAAGATCGAGGACGTGATGCGCGAGATTCACGCCGAAGACGCCGAAGACGCCTGACCCGCCTGCCCGACCCGTCCGCCGGGCCCGCCCCGGCCTGCTGCTAGCTTCCGGCGATATGCCGATCTACATCGAGGAACTCTTCTCCCTCACCGGCCGGGTCGCCCTGGTCACCGGAGGCAGCTCCGGCATCGGATACGCCGTCGCCGAGGCACTCGGACGCGCCGGGGCGGCCGTGGTCCTGGTCGCCCGGCGGCGCAAGGAACTCGCCGAGGCCGTCGGCAGGCTCCACGGCCACGGCGTGCGCGCGGCCGCGATCAGCGCCGACCTCGGCGACCGCGCCGACGTCGCCCGCGTGTGCGAGGAGGCGGAGGACTTCTTCGGCGACATCGACATCCTCGTCAACGACGCCGCCAACAACATCCGAAAGCCCATGGCCGAGCTGACCGTCGACGACTACGACCAGACCATCGCCGTCAACCTCACCGCGCCGTTCCTGCTCGGGCAGCACTTCGGCCCGCGCATGGCCGGCCGGGGCCGGGGGCGGATCATCAACATCGGCTCCCAGCAGTCGATCAGCGCCTTCGGCGACAGCGGCGCCTACGGTGCGTCCAAGGCCGCCGTCTGCGGCCTGACCCGCTCGCAGGCCGAGGCGTGGTCGGCACACGGGGTCACCAGCAACACGATCATTCCCGGCTTCATCCTGACCCCGCTGACCGCGGCCGCCCAAGCCGTCCCCGGACGGGTGGAGCAACTGGCCGCCCGGTCCATGAGCGGGCGCAACGGCGTCCCCGGCGACTTCCGCGGCGTGGCCGTCTTCCTCGCCTCCGACGCCTCGTCGTACGTCACCGGCCAGGCCATCTGCGTCGACGGCGGCTTCAGCGTCCACTAGCGGCGGCGCCGCTCGTCCGCGACCCGGCGGCCCCACCCGACAGCGCGGTCGAGCGTGTCCGGCTGATCCGGCGGTCGTACGTCGCGACACCACCGCGCCGATCGGTCCACCTGCGGGTTTCCGGCGCCATGGACGACAGCTGATCACCGCTTGGCCTCGCGCCGCAGCTACGGAGTTCCGGGCCCGGGTATGAGGGGCACGTCCCGGCTGGAACCGGACGAGCGACAGCGAACCCCGGGGCAGGAACAGGAAGGCGCACACCGAGATGTCCCGCTCCCGCGCGCGCGACCCGCGCGACACCAAGGTCCCCGCGTTGGGCCTCTCGTTCCGGCGGCTGGCCATGGCCGCGCTCGTGATCGCCGGGGCGGGAATAGCGGTCGCGCAGCCCGCGATCGCCCGCCTCGCCCCGCATCACCCGCGCGAGGGGCTCACCGCCCTCCGCAACCCCCGCCCGGGCGGAGACGGCCAGATGATCAGAAGAGGGCGCGCGGGCGGCGGTCAGACCATCAAAGGAGGGCGTGCGGGCGGCGGTCAGGGGCAGTCCGGCGCGGGCCGCTTCAATCAGAACCTGACCGGTGTCGTCAGCCCCACCTTCGTCCAGGGGAAGGCGCAGCAGGCCGTCACCGACCACGGCGTGTTCGAGGTGCAGTCCGCCTTCTGCGGATCCCAGCCGGACAACTGCTGGGTCGGGCAGAACCTGCCGGCCCGCCACGGGTCGTGACGCAACGGGACCACAACCGCGAGAGGCCTTCGGCGAGCACCCCCGGCTCGCCGCGGTCCGGGGCCCGCCGTCCGGGGCCGCTCCCCCGCGCCGCCTGACGCCTGCGGCGCCAGCCCTCACCCTGGCAGAACGGCCATCGACTCGGCGGAGAGCGTGACCTCGACGGTGATGTACGGGTTGTCCAGCCGCGGGAGCTGAAGCCCGCGCGTGAACTCGTCCGCATCGTCCGGCATCACCTTCGGCTGAACGACGACCTTGATGTGGCCGGTCTCGTCATCCGGGCGGGCCGTCATCGTGGCCACCTCGGAACGGGATCGGAGCCAGGAGACGACCGTGTCCTGGGCCCGCCGGAGCTCCGCGGCCGAGAATCCCTTGCCCCCGATCAGGGTGACTTCCAAGGGGAGGGTCCTGGCCAGCTCGATCGCGCGAGCCGGGATGGGACCCTTGAAGCCGACGCGCAGCCCCCGCTGGTCGTCGACGTACCCGACGCCGGAGATCTCGTCGGGGAACTCCGCGTTGAGTTGATCGATCCACCCGGGTCGCGTACCGCTTGACCAGCTCCTCCAGGGGCCGGCCCGACGACGCCGCCTCTCGCTCGAGCCCCTCCAGAGTGGGCCGGTGCACTGTGGGCTGATCGGCCCGGGACAACACGATCGTCTCGGTCCCGGCCGCAGCGGACATCGGACCAGCACCAGACTGGCCGCAGGCGCACAACGACACGAGCACCGCGACGACGGCCAAGCGCGATCTCTTCATACCTGAGGGACGCGCCACCGGCGTGGACGGTTCATCCAGTCACCCCGTCCAGTAAGGCGAAGCCCGTTCGTCAGAGTGCGCCTCCCGGGACGGTTCCGCTGATCACCGCTGGCCTGCACGTGGACGGGGCCGGTCACGGCATCACGACGAGTCGCCTGCCTTTGAGGTCGGTTCGCTGCCAGGCGGTCTCGATGTCGCTCAGCGGGACCTTCTCCATGTCGAAGGTGAGCTCGCCGGACCGCGTCCACGTCACAATCCGCTGGTACGCCTCCTCCATGGTCCGCGGGTCGAGCCCCTTGGCCGCGCCGTAGATCTCCACGCCCGAAGTACGCAGGCTCGACGCGGCGAGGGTGAGTTCGGCGCCGGCCGACTCGCCGATCTGGACCACGCGGGTCGGCTTGCCAAACGCGAACGACCGCGGCACCAGCGCGCGCAGCAGGATCTCGCTGGGCCTGCCCCACAGGTAGTCGAGGACGACGTCGTAGCCGTCCCCCCTGGCGTCGAGGTAGGCCTGCGCCAGCGCCTCGTCGGAGACCGCGGTGTTGATCACCGCGTCGGCCCCGATGGCCTGCACCTCGCGCAACTGGTCGTCGTCACGGCCGGTGGCGACGATCCGGCCGGCGCCCAGCAGCCGGGCCACCTTGACCGCGAGCCGCCCGGCAACCCCGGTGGCGCCCAGCACCAGCACCGTCTCCCCGGGAACGAACCCCGCGGCCGCCTTCATCGACATCGCGGTGACCGCCGAGGCCATCACGCTCGCCACGGCCGGGTCGACGCCCTCGGGGATCGGCACGTAGGAGCCCTGGGGCACCACGGTCTTCTCGGCGAGCGCGCCGTAGGGCAGGCGGATGCCGCCGAACCCGACGAGCGTGCCGTCCGGGAGGGCGCCGACGCCGTCGAAGGCAGGGATCACCGGGAACCGGCCGATGTACTTCTCACTGGCATAGTGCGTGCCGGCCGCGATCGCCTTGTCGACGTTCTCGACGGCGACCGCCTTGACGTCGATGATCACCTCTCCGTCGGCGGCCACCGGATCGGGGAAGTCCTCATAGCGCGGGATGCCGCCGGCCTCGTGAAGCACGGCTGCCTTCATCCCAGTTCCTGTCCGAACAGGCGGGCGATCCGCGTCTGCCACGCGGTCAGGACGCGAGGCGGACGGGCCGGAGAGTGGTTGAACCCGTGATGGTGCGAGCGGCGGTGCGGACGGTGGTGCGTGAGGGAGTCCTGCCACCCCTGAGCGTGGCGGGCCTGGCCCTGATGCCCGGCCGAGTGCCCGGCCAGCTGCCCGGCGTGCGCGGGAACACCTGGAATGCGGTGGGTCGCGCGGTGCAGCAGGTCGCGGAGCGAGTGCCGGTGTCTCATCGTTGCCTCCTCTGGCACGCGTTTCTCTATCACCGATAGGGAACCCTATCACTGCTAGAGTGCGCAAGGGAGGTGCCGGAATTGGCTCTGGACAAGCGGCGGATCGTCACCGAGGCGGTCGCGCTACTGGACGCGGAAGGCCTCGACGGCGTGACCACGCGCAGACTGGCCGCCCGGCTCGGCGTACAGTCGCCGACCCTTTACTGGCACTTCCCGAACAAGGCCGCGCTGGTCACCGCGATCGCCGAGGCGATTCTCGAGCAGCAGTTCCCCGAGCTGGAGCCGCCCGCGCCGGAGGAGCGCTGGCACGAATGGCTGATCGGCCTGGCCGGGCGGCTGCGCCGCGCGCTGCTGGCCCACCCGGACGGAGCCCGGATCATCGCGGTCTCCCAGCTGTCCCTCAAGATGGCCGCCATCTCCGAACTGGCGATGAGCACACTGGTCGGGCGGGGCATCGCCCTGCGGCAGGCTCGCCTGATCGTGTTGACGGTGCTGCGCTTCACCATCGGCTACGTCCTGGAGGAACAGGCCGGCCGCCCCGACGCCGACGCCCTCGACGGCTTCGACATGGCCGCGTACGCCGCGGCGTACCCCACCGTGATGGCCGGCGTGACCGAGTACTTCAAGCCCGGCCGCACCGTCGACGATCTGTTCCGCGACTGCCTGGAACAGATCATCCATAGTCCTGCGGCGCAGTCCGGCCCCACATCCTGACCACCCGGCCCGGCACGCTGCGGCGTTCCGCGTGAAAGTTGCACGACCCGCCTAACTCCGCCGCAGCTCAGGGCCCCTCCGGGGGCCTTCCGCTTGACCGTTTCAGTACGTCCTGATCACGATCGCACGGGCAAGATCCTCCAGAAAAGGGACGTAATGAGCACCCTGCGCATCGCCAGGCCGGCCATCGCACTCCTCACGGGCGCAGCGGTGGCCGCCCAGGTCCTCACCGGCGTACCCGCCGCGACCGCCGACACCGCGCCCGTCAACGTCACCGTCAACACCCGCGCGGGCCTGGCCGCCGCGTCCGACACCGCCGTCGGCACCAACCACGCGATCTGGGACAGCAACCTCGGCACGAACGAGACCGCCGACCTCCTCAAGGCCGCCGGCGTGAAGATGCTGCGCTACCCGGGTGGGTCGTACAGCGACATCTACCACTGGAAGACCCACACCGCGCCCGGCGGCTACGTCGCCCCCGACACCGACTTCGACACCTTCATCAGCGGAGCCAAGCGCACCGGCGCCCAGCCGATCGTCATCGCCAACTACGGCACCGGCACCGCCCAGGAGGCCGCCGACTGGGTCGAGTACGCCAACGTCACCAAGAAGTACGGCGTGAAGTACTGGGAGATCGGCAACGAGAACTACGGCAACGGCCACTACGGCGCCGACTGGGAGGCCGACGACCACGCCGACAAGAGCCCGGCCGAGTACGCCAGGAACCTCGTGCAGTACTCCGACGCCATGAAGGCCGTCGACCCCACCATCAAGATCGGTGCGGTGCTCACCACCCCCGCCAACTGGCCCGACGGCATCGTCGCCGCCGGCGACCAGGCCACCTGGAACGACACCGTCCTGTCGATCGCCGCCTCGAAGATCGACTTCGTCATCCTGCACTGGTATCCCCCGTACAACGACGTGGCCGACGTCCTCACCAAGACCGCCCACATCCCCGACATGATCTACATGGTCCGCAAGCAGATCGCCAAGCATGCCGGCGCCCGCGCCGGCGACATCGGCATCGCGGTCACCGAGATCAACAGCGGGATCGCGCCGAACACCCAGCCCGGCGCACTGTTCGCCGCCGACGCCTACGCCGGTTTCATGGAACAGGGCGTGTTCACCGTCGACTGGTGGAACGTCCACAACGGCGCCGGCACCATCAGCACCGTCGCCGGCCACACCGACTACGGCGACTTCGGCATGCTGTCCAGCGGCACCTGCTCGGGCGACACCTGCGAACCCCCGCTCAACACGCCCTTCGCCCCCTACCACGCGCTCACCATGGTCAGCGCGTTCGCCCGCCCCGGCGACCGGTTCGTCCGCGCGGCCACCGACGAGCCGCTGGTCGTCGCGCACGCCGCCCGCCGCCCCAACGGCGACCTCGCCGTCCTGCTGATCAACCGCGACCCGGACGGCGAACACCAGGTGGAGATCGGCTACGCCGGGTTCACCCCCGCCGCCGAGGCGCCCACCGTGCAGACCCTCACCAACGGCGCCACCTCGGTCAGCACCGGCCACGCCGGCACCGCCACCACCCAGACCCTCCCGCCGTACTCGCTGACCACGCTGGTGCTGCACCCGGCCACCACCACCACGGGCGCCCCCGCGGCCCCCGGACAGCCCACCGCGAGCGGCGTCACCGACAAGACCGCCACCATCTCCTGGCCCACAGCCGCCCCCGGCGCGAGCCCCGTCGCCAAGTACGAGATCCACCGCCAGAACGGCGCCGTCACCGAACAACTCGGCGAGACCCCCGGCACCTCCTTCACGGTCCGCAACCTCGTCCCCGGCACCCGCTACACGGTCAACGTCATCGCCCGCGACACCGCCGGCCGCGTCTCCTGGGCCTCCGCGCCGCTCACCTTCACCACCGGCACCCCCGACGAGAGCTCCTGCGCGGTACGCCTGACGGACACCAGCGACTGGGGCAACGGGTTCGTCGCCACCGTGGACGTCACCAACACCGGAACGGCCGCCGTCGACGGCTGGACGCTCCACTTCATCTGGCCCACCGGATGGCAGACCGTCAGCAGCGGATGGAGCGCCAACTGGACGCAGAACGGGACCGCGGTGAACGTCACCAGCACCCCGGACAACGGCAAGCTCGCACCCGGCGCGAGCACCTCCATCGGCTTCGTCGGCGCCTACAGCGGCCCCAACATCCTGCCGACCGCCTTCACCCTGAACGGCACCCTCTGCACCGCCCAATGAGCCGGCCCAATGAGCCGCACTCGATGATCCCCGGGTTGACCTGGAGCGCGCCGCGACTCCCCCGCGTGGCGCGCGGCTCGTAACGCCGGCCCGCCGACCGGCCGCCGACCGGCACCGCCGCCGTCAGCCGGCGCGTTCGACAACGTTCGCGCCGGCCACGGAGTACCGTTCGCGGATCGCCGGCACGGCGTCCGCCTCGTGCACCTCAACCTGCCCGAGCGTCCACGGCGGCGGACGCCGCCCGCCCGACATGACGCGACCGTGAGGCAGCCGGTCCGCGGCCCGTCGGCTTGCCGGCCGGGAGAACGACGGCGGGGATGACCGCGGCGACGGCGATGCCGGCCGCCCACCAGAACGCGCCCTGGAATGCGCCGGTGGCGCTCTGGCCGAGGAGCGACTGCAGGACGACGGCCACGATCGCCGTGCCGAACGAGGCGCCCACCTGCTGGACGATGCGGGTGTTCATGGTGGCGTGCGGGATGCCCGCCGGTTGGATGTCCTGGTAGGCGATGGACATCGGCGGGATCAGCACCGCCCCGATCCCCAGACCGCGAACCAGCAGCACGGCTCCCAGCCACCACAGGCTCGTGTCCGGCCCGGCGAGCGCGAACGGGACGGTGGCGACGGCGGCGAGCAGGAAGCCGGCGATCGTCACGGCTCGCGCCCCGAACCGGTCGACCACCCTGCCGATCAGGAAGCGCGAGGCGAGCGCGCCCACGCCCTGCGGGATCATCAGCAGCCCGGCGTCCAGCACGCTGTCGCCCCGCAGCTGCTGGTAGTACAGCGGCAGCAGGAACATGCCCGCGTACATCGCCGCGCCGGCGGTGAACAGGACCGCGGACGCGCTGCCGAGCGAGCGCACGCGCAGCAGCCGCACGTCGACGATCGGCTCGCGCTCGCCGGGCCGGGAGGCCCAGGCGATGAACGCGCCCAGCAGGACGACCCCGGCCGACAGCGGCACCAGCACCCCGGCGTGGCCGATCCCGCCATGCTCCGACAGCTGCGAGAGGCCGAGCAGGATCCCCGTCAGCGCCGGCGCGAGCAGCACCAGGCCGATCCAGTCCAGGCGCCCGCGCCCGGCGGAGGAGCCGGGACGGTCGGCGGGCAGGAACCGCCACGCCAGCAGCAGCCCGGCGGCGATCACCGGCACGTTGACGAGGAACAGCCAGCGCCAGTTCAGCCAGTTGAGGATCACGCCGCCGATCACCGGGCCGAGGATCGGACCAAGCGCGATCGGCAGGCTGACGGCCGCCATCAGCCGGCTGCTGACACGTCCGCCCGCGGCTCTCACCGCGAGCGTCTGCATCAGCGGGAAGATCAGCCCGGCCGAGAAGCCCTGCAGCGCCCGGAACCCGATCAAGCCGGCGTCGTTCCACGCCGCCGCGCACAGCACCGAGGCGAGCATGAACAGCACCAGCGCGGCCATCCACGCCCGCCTGCCGCCCCAGCGGCGTTCCGCCCACCCGGTGACCGGGATCGCGACGGCCATCGCCAGCAGGAAACCGGTGGTGACCCACTGGATCGTGTCGGCGGTCGAGTGCAGCTTCACCGCGAGCGTGTGGATCGCCAGCGTGACCATCGTCGAGTCGAGGATCGCCGCGATCCCGCCCACGATCAGCGCGGTCAGCGCGTTCTTCACCTGCGGCGACAGCTTCGCCTCGGTGGTCTCTGTCATCGCCCCGCCCTCACATTAAGAGTGGAATCCATCTCTTATGAGAGTAGGGTGCCTTTGCTAGGGAATGCAAACCTTCCTTATGATGGGGTCGTGACCACATCTGGCACCGAGCCCTCTCGCCAGCGCCGACGCGGGCCCGAGCTTGTGGCCGCGTTGCTGGACGCGGCCTGGGACGAGCTGGTCGAGGCCGGCTTCGCGAAGCTGACCATGGAGTCCGTCGCGTCCCGGGCCGGCACCGGTATCGCCGTGCTCTACCGCCGCTGGGCCAACAAGGACCAGCTCGTGCTCGCCGCGCTGGAGCACTATCGCAACAGCCACCCGGTCGACCTCCCCGACACCGGCACACTGCGCGGCGACCTCCTCGCCGCGCTGACCGGCATGGGCGAGGCACGCGCCGGCTTCTCCGCCATCGCCGCAGCCACCGCCTTCTCGGGGCTGCTGGCCGACACCGGGCTCACCCCCACCCAGGTGCGCGACAGGATCATCGGCGACCAGCGGCTTCCACGCGTTCGGGCCATCTACCAGCGTGCCCATGACCGCGGCGAGATCGACCTGGAACGGATCCCTCCCGCGGTGCTCGCCATGCCGTTCGACCTGGTGCGCCACGACCTGCTCATGGACCTCGAGCCCCTGAAGCCCGCCCGCATCCGATCGATCGTCGACGAGCTCTTCCTGCCCCTCGTTCTCAGCCACCACTATGGGCCGGGTCAGGCGGGAGCCGTCTGACCGCACCGCCACCTCACTCCGCGGCCCACAGGAGTCGGCGCATGAACATCGCAACCCCTTGTCGCGCGCACGCCAGGCATGCCGGCCGATGAACCGGCCGGTGTGGTTGCTCGACGTCGACGGCGTGATCAACGCCTCCCGGCCCGGCTGGGGAGGCGCCCCGCGCAGCGGCACCGCCTACTCCGGCAGCGACGCCTACCGCATACGGTGGGCACCGGCTCTGCTCGACCGCATCCGCGCTCTGCACCGGACGGGCGGTGTCGAAATCCGCTGGTGCAGCACCTGGTGCGCCGACGCCGACCAGATGGAACGGCTCTTCGCTCTGCCCCGCCTGACCCGCGCCTGGTCCGAGCAACTGTCCAGCACCGCCGCCGCGACGGCCAAACTCGCCGCCGCACGGCAGGTCCTGGCGCACGGGCGGGGGCTCATCTGGACCGACGACGTCGAAGTGCCCACCAGCGGGCCGGTCCACGACGAACTGACAAAGGGCGGCCGGGCCCTGCTGATCGCGCCGTTACCCAGCAGAGGTCTGCAGCCCGAACACATGGACGCTATCGAGGACTTCGTCTCCACCTCGATGACCGAAGCTCCCCGCTCTGCCGCGGACGCCGCCCTCGCGGCCGTGGCCCCCCTTACTGCGTGTCGTGCCTGGCGGACCGCTTGGCGATCTCGGTCTTGACGGTCTCGTGCAGCTCGTCCGACGCGAAACCGAGGTTGCGCAGGATCTGCGCGGACAGGCTCTCCTCGACGCGGATCAAGCCCAGCAGCGTGTGTTCCGTGCCGACCCAGTCGTGATCGAGATCGGCCGCCGCGCGCGATGCCTGCTCGATGGCCTCCTTGCTCTCCGGCCGGAACGCGATGTGACCCCGCAGCGCCTTCTGCCCGGCCGGCGGCATCGCTTCCTCGATCGCGTCACGGATACGTTGCTCCGACTCGGTCTTCGCCACCAGCACCTCGTACGCCAGGCCCCGCGGCTCGCCGAGCAGGCCGAGCAGGATGTGTTCGGTGCCGATGAAGTCGTGCTTGTGCGTCCGGGCGGCCTCCTGCGCCAGCACGATGCTGTGCCGGTTCAGGTCGGTGAACCGTTCGAACACGTTGGGCGCGTGGCGTTGCTGGGCGGCCTGTTTGGACACCCCGATGGCGTCGCCGACCTCGCTCCACGACGCGCCGGCCTGCCTGGCCTTGCGGACGTAGTGGTCGATGAGCTGGTCACCGAGGTCGGACAGGGTCTGGGCACGCAGATGCGCCTCGGAGATGCGGGACAGGTGGTCGGCGTCGCGGAATTCCTCGTCGAGACGGGCGATCAGGTCGGCGAGACTGACGTTGAGTGGGCTCATGCGTCAACCGTAGATTGACGATTCTCGATCGTCAACCTGTAGTTGACGGACACTCCCGGTGCACACGGCTGCGCCTGGGGTCCCGGAATACCGCGGCGCCGGCCAGAGCGGTCGGGGCCGGCGCCGCAGAGCAGGAATATCGAACCAGGCCAGGCACCGCCTAACATCACCGGAGGCGCGTGTCCGAGGCGGTTCCACGCGAGGACGTCGGCACGGTGATCGATCACGATCGCCGGTGTTCCAGGCATGGCGGCGAGCAGTTCACGCACTGAGGGCCTCAGCTTGCTTCTACGGGCACGAGGACGAGTCGGGCGTCGCGGAGCAGCAAGGATCCGCAGATGTTCGTGCTCAGCCGGAGAGAGCTGCAACGCCGCGGCCAGCGCGTCGATGACAGCATCAGAAGCGCTGCCACTGGCCCCCTGCTCCAGGCGCGTGCAGTAGCCGATACTGACCCGGCAAGTTCGGCCAGCTCTTCCCTGCGCAGCCCCCGGGACTCGCCGACGAGTAGCGCAGGGCTCGATACCCGCAGCGTCTGGCGTCAGGCGTTCGCGTCGACTACGCAGAAAGCCGCCGAGATCGTTCGCTCCTTTGTTGACCACCAGCCCATCGTCGCGCCGATCGCCGATTTCTGCCTGCCCCAAACACGGATACCTTCGCGGACCTCCCGTGCGTTACGCGCTCCTCTCATAAACGGTCCTTATGTCGAGGTCTTCGCGGTGGTACGCCCCTCCAACCGGGCGTGTTACACACACAACCTTCGACTACGGGCTCAGACGAAGTACCGGGCCTGCAGGCGGAACAACTCCGCGTAAAGCCCATCGGCCTCACTCAGCCTGTCGTGAGTGCCGGCCTCGACGACCCGGCCGCCGTCCAGAACCACGATGAGATCAGCCGCCCGGGCGGTGGTGAAACGATGCGTGACGAGGATGGTCACCCCGCCCTCCAGGCGGCTCAAGTCGGAGTACCGCTGGAACAGCCACTCCTCGGCCCGTGCGTCGAGACTGGCGGAGGGCTCGTCCAGGACCCTCAGCAGCGGCGCCTGCCGCATCGCCGCCCGGGCGTTGGCCACCGTCTGCCACTGGCCCCCCGACAGCCCCTTGCCGTCCCACGATTCTCGCCCGAGCCGGGTCTCCAGGCCCTCGGGCAGCGAAGCGAGAAGCTTGTCGCCGCCGGCCGTCCGCAGCGCCTCGAGGATCCGCTCCGGGTCGTCGCGATGCTCGAGCCAGCCCAGTCCGATCGTGTCCTTCAGGGACATCTCGATGTGTACCGGATCCTGGAAGGCCGCCGTGATCCGGGCGCGCCAGTCCTCCGGCGCGAACTGCGTGAGATCGGCCCCGTCCACCAGGACGCGCCCTGCGCTCGGCCGGTAGAGACCGCTGAGCATCTTGACGAGCGTCGACTTCCCCGCGCCGTTCTCGCCGACCAGGGCCACCACGGCGCCGGCCGGGAGTTCGAGGTCGATGTCGTTCAGTGAAGGCTGATCGCGGTTCCAGTACTGGAAGCTGAGACCCTCCACCTTGATGCCGCCGTCCAGCCGGGCCGGCACCGTCACCGGCGTGCTCGGCACGACGGCCGCCCGCTCCACTGCGCCGTCCTCCACGACGTCGAGGAACGCCCGGGCTGCCCGAAGCGACTCCAGCGTCCAGAAGGTCAAGGTCAACGAGCTCTGCACCTGCCCAGTGATCTGGCTCGCGACGGCGATGGCGGCGACGACGAGGCCGAGCGAGGCGTCCCCGGCCAGGCCGGCCCGCACCATCAGGACGATTGCGGTCGCGTACGCCAGCACGAAGAACAGCCAAGCCAGCGCGACCGGCACCCGGGTCCGTCGATCGGTCCGGGCGATGTCCTGGCCTGCGGAGTCCCACTCCTCGCGGTGCCTGCGCCGCAGCTCGCTCGCCAGTCCGAAAAGGCGGGTCTCGCGCCCGGGTGCGGCCGTGGTGGCGAGCGTGAACAGATGACCGGCCAGCCGGGTCCGAGGCGTAGCGCACTGCACGGCCCGACCGCGCTTCTTGTCCGCCGCCTGGGTGGCCAGCACCGCGGGGACGGCGAAAAGCGGCAGTACGGCGAGGATGGGAACGACCGAGGCCATCAGGACGGCCGAGGCGATCAGGGCCAGCGCGGCTCCGGCCAGCCACAGCAGCCGGTCGAAGGCCGGCCCGATGTCGCCCCGCGCACCACGGACCGCCGCCGCCTTTTCCGAGCGGCTCGAACGCTCGTGGATCTCCAGCGTCGGCGTGGTGCCGACGACGTCGATGAATTGGCGCTCGACTTCGTTCTGGATCTCCTCCTGCAGGCGAAGGCGGGTGAAATAGCCGGCGATGAAGGTGCCCTGGGTGAGCATCACGAAGATCGCCACGCACAGCGCGAGTGTCCCCGCACCGCTGATCGAATGCCGGCTCGCCACCTCGCTGAACAGTCCGAGCAGCACTGCGAGGCCGACCCCGGTGACCTGTTCGAGAATCGCCACCGCCACCACGAGCAAGGACCGGACCCAGTCGATGCGGGGTCCGGTCGTGAGAACAAAACGCAGGGCGCTGATCAAGACGGTGTCTCCTCGAAACGCTTCGCCTGCAGGCGGAACAGCTCGGCGTACCGGCCGTCGGCGGTGATCAGATCCTCATGCGTGCCATCCTCGACGATCTGGCCGTTATCGAGCACGACCACCCGCTCCGCCTTGCGCACGGTCGCGAACCGATGCGAGATCGCGATGGTGGTGGCGCCCGCGGTGAGCTCGTGGAACGTGTCGTAGAGCTGGGCCTCGGCGCGGGCGTCAAGGCTCGCGGCCGGCTCGTCCATGATCAGCAGCCGTGCGCCGTGCCGCAGACCGAACAGTGCCCGGGCGATGGCGATGCGCTGCCACTCGCCGCCCGACGCGTCGACCCCGCCGTCGAAGCCACTGGACATCACCGTGTCCCAGCCCTTTGGGAGTCCCTCGATGATCTTCAGGAGCCCGGCCTGGCGCGCCACAGCCCGCAGGCCCTCCTCGTCGTCCGCATGGGCCAGGGAACCGAAGGCGATGTTGTCCCGCACAGTCAGCTCATAGCGGCCGAAGTCCTGGAAGACGGCGACCACCTGACGCTGCCAGCTCTGGCGATTGGCGTCCTCGATCGGGGTCGCACCGACGCGCACGCAACCCCCGCTCGGAGCGTCCAGGCCGGCGATGAGCCGGGCCAGCGTGGTCTTGCCGGCCCCGTTGAGACCGACGATGGCGAGCGACTGACCCGCGGGAATGGCGAGGTCGATGCCGTGGAGCACCTCGCCGGAGGCGCCACCGTAGCGGAAGCGCAGATCCTCGCAGGAGATGGTCGCGACCGGCGCCGACCAGGGATCGGTGTCCGGCCCGACCGGCGTCGCCACGACCGGAAAAGCGAACGCCTCGGCGGCCGCCTTCGAGCCGAAGCCGATGCGGAGGTCGTCCTCGTCCGCCCGGAGCACCTGGAGGAGTGCCCGGACGGCAAGGCCGCCGAGCGCCAGATCACCCACCGTCGAACCTCCGGTTGCCGCCCGGTATCCCAGGTAGTAGAAAACCGAGGCGACCGTGACGCCGGTGACCACGACCACAATGACGACGAACAAGCGATGCTCACGCCGCCGTTGCCAGACCTCCATCATGTTCACGCGCCACTCCGCCTGGTAGGCATCGCGGAAAAAAGCCGCGAGGCCGAAGAGACGGACCTCCCGGGCCACACCCGGCGTGGTCGGCACGTCCCGCAAGTAGGACGTACGGCGCAGTTTCGTCGTCTGACTCACGGTCTCGATGACAGCGATCCGGTAGTTCCGGACCAGCCGGAAGTGGATCACGACGAAGACGGCGAAGACGATGAGCCCCAGCCCCCAGGTGACACGGGTGAGCAAAGCCGCGGAGCCGATGCTGCTCACCCACAGCGAGGCCCTGGTGGAGAAGCCGAAGATCGCTTCCCCGGGCGGCATGTCGATGGTCCCGTTGCCCCGGGCGCGCTCGATCCGGCCGAGGTAGGCCGGATCCTCGAGGTGGCCGATGGTCGCCGGCCCGGAGGCGGCCATCATCACTCGCTCGCTGAGCCGGCCGGTGACCCGGCGGCCGAGTGCCCGCCCCAGAGCCGTCCGCGCAGACTCGGTGATATGAGTGAGGAAGAACAGCATGACGATGAGGACGACCCAGCGATAGCACTCCCGCGCCGCCGGGGTGCCCAGCCCTTGGCCGATCGCCGAGGTGAGCCCGTCCACCAGCTCACCGATCCCAATGGTGATGCCGACCGGGGCCGCGCCGGCGAGGACGGCCAAGACCGCGGTCAGGGTGGTCAAGGCCGGTGCCACGGAGAAGGAGTATCCGACCAGGGCGGGCATCACCCACCTCGTCGCCGGAGACGGCAGCCGACTCGTACGCGCGGTCATGCCTGCTCCCCCGGCCTTGTTTGCTGGCTTTTCGCGGATATCGCGGCGATCTCTATATTTTGCAGCAAGCGGGCGCCTTTACAAAGTAGATTAAAAAAGGAACCCGGCCAGCAGCCGGGCGACCTCGGCGGGGCGCTCCAGGCTCGGCAGGTGGCCGGCCCAGTCGAGATCGAGCAGCGTCGCATCCGGCAGCGCCTCCGCCATGTGACGCCCGCTCTCCCGGAAGTACGGCAGGTCGTGGCCGCCCGTGACCACCAGCGTGGACGCGGTGACCACCGTCAGATCGATCGGCTCCCTCCGCCGCTCAGGCAGCGGATCGGCGGCCAGTTGCACCTCGAACGCGTGCCGCTGCATCGCCGCCAGCCGCGCCCTGGTCGGCGCGTCCGCCTCGGGACCCAGCCACGTGCGGACGTTGAGGTCCACCGCTCCCCCGACGTCGCCCGCCTCGATCAGCCGGTCCTCCTCTCCCCCGAACGCCTCAAGGTCGGGGGTCGCCGGCAGGCCACAGCCCGCGTTCAGCAGCACGAGCCGCGAGACGAGATCGGGATGACCGGTCGCGAGCTCCAGCGCGACCCGCCCGCCGTACGACGATCCGACGAGTCGGACCCGGCGCAGCCCGAGCGCCGCGAGCAGATCCGCGACGTCGCCGGCGTCCGAGTACGGCCCCTCGGACGCGCACGGCGTGTGCCCGTGTCCCCGGAAGTCGAGCCGGATGAGGCGGAACCGCTCCCCCAGCGGCTCCCACTGGGGATCCCACATGCCCGAGTCGGCGACGCCGGCGTGCAACAGGACGACGGGCTCACCGGAGCCCCGCTCCTCGTGCCAGACCGTCACCGGACCTCCAACGCGCCGAGGGCGACCAGGACGGCCCCCGGGGTGGGGAGGCTCTTGACCGGTTCGGGGGCTTCCGCGCGGCCGGCCACCGTGCGCTCTTCGATGGATACCTGGGTCACGTGGTTCAACGGGACTTCTCCTGTTCGTGCTCGGCGGCGATGCGTTCGATGTCGGCCGGGGTTCCGGCCCTGAGGGATGCCTCGTTCGATGTGGTGATCGCATCTGGATCGGTGGAACGTTGCGGCGCCGCGGAGCCTTCCGCGGGCTTGGACCTCGCCAGCCACAGGCCGGTGAACACGGCGGTGGCCAACGTGATGGCGCCGGCCGCGACGAAGGCGCTGTCGATGCCTGCCTCGAAGGACGCGCCGCCGGATTGCCGGGTGCGGACGATGGCTCCGAGTACCGCCACGCCGAGCACCGCGCCGATCTGCCGGGTCGTGCTGCTGATGCCAGAGGCGAGGCCGCCTTCCTGCGGACTGACCGCTTCGATGGCGGCGCCTGTCAGCGGGGACATGGTCAGGGCGAAGCCGATGCCGACGATTCCCAGCCGCCACCACACGTTCCCGTAGCCGGTGTCGGCGTGCACCATGCCGAGTGCCAGCAGTCCCAGGCCGGCCAGGGCCAGGCCGGTGGTGACCACGATTCGGAAGCCGTACCGGGCGGCGAGCCGGCCCGCGAACGGGCTGACGATCACCATGGCGAGGGAGGCGGGGAGGGTCTGCAGGCCGGCGCGCAGGATCGAGCTGTCCTGGACGTACACGAAGAACTGGGAGAAGAAGAACGACGAGCCCATGAGCGCGAACCCCACCACGATCATGGCGGTGTTGGACACGGTGAACAGCCGCTGCCGGAACAGCCGCAGCGGCAGCATCGGTGCCGAACAACGCGCTTCGACGGCGACGAAGGCGGCGAAGAGGATCACCGCGGCGGCGAAGCCGCCCAGGATCACCGGCGACGTCCAGCCGCGGGCACCACCCTCGATCAACCCGTAGGTCAGCGCCCCCACCGCCAGAACGGACAGCACCGTCCCCGGAACGTCGATTGCGGGGGCGCTCGGATTGCGGGCCTCTTCAAGATGGCGCAGGCCGACCAGCAGAAGGACCACGCCGATGGGCAGGTTGACCAGGAAGATGGCGGACCAGCCGAAGGCATCTGTCAGCACGCCGCCCGCCACGGGGCCCGCGGCCAGGCCGATTCCGCTGAATCCGGCCCACAGCCCGATCGCCTTGATTCGTTCTCGCGGCACGGGATAGGCGGCGGCGAGCAGGGCCAGCGAGGCAGGGCTCAGCGCCGCGGCCCCGATGCCCTGCAGCACCCGGCCGGCGACCAGCCAGCCGACCGAGGGCGCGAGGCTGCACAGCACCGACGCGGCGGTGAACACCACCACGCCGGTCAGGTACACCCGCTTGCGGCCGAACCGGTCGGCGAAGATACCGCCGGACAGCAGCAGCATGGCGACCAGCAGTACGTACGCGTCGACGATCCATTGCAGACCGGTCAGCTGAGTGCGCAGCCGGTGCTGCATATCGGGCAGCGCCGCTCCAACGATCGTGTTGTCGAGCAGGACCATGAATTGGCCTAGGCAGGTCACCGTGAGCAGCACGGCCCGGTTCGATCGACTGCCTACGGCCGCATGCGATGCGGTTATGGGGATTCCTCTCAATCGTGAGTTGCGCCCGGCCACGGCTGACGCGGGTGGCGATACACCTGAGCGCTCTAAAGCAGTCAAAGACTGCGTTAGGAGACCATAAGGTGGATTGCCATACAAACGCAAGTCGCGACTGCGTTAAGGTGATGGCATGGACGAGCGACAGCGGGCCCGGCGGCCTGGCGGGCGCAGCGCCCGCGTCGGCGCGCAGGTGCACCAGGCCGTCACCGAGCTGATCAGCGAGCACGGCTACGGCAACTTCACCGTCGGCGAGGTCGCGGTCCGCGCGGGCGTCGCCGACAGCAGCATCTACCGCCGGTGGGGCAGCCTGGAAGCCCTGCTCACCGACGTGGCGCTCACCCGCCTCAACACACGGTCGCCGATGCCCGACACCGGGAGCCTGGCCGGCGACCTGCGCACTTACGCGGCCAACGTGGCCCGCGAGATCACCGGACCCGACGGTCCGGCGGTGCTGCACCTGGCCGTCGCCCTGTCCGGCAACGGCCAGCAGGGCCGGCAGGCTGGTGACGACCTCCGCGCCGAACGCATGCGGCAACTGCAGTCCATGCTCGATCGCGCCCGCGAACGCGGCGAGCACGCCCCCGACGCGTTCGGCGTGCTGGACCACATCCTGGCCCCGATGTACATCCGCGTCTTGTTCGGCATGGGCCCGCTCACCCCGGACTACATCGACGGGCTGGTCGACCGGCTGCTGTGACCTCGGGGATCCCACATGCCCGAGTCGGCGACGCCGGAGCGCGACAGGACGACGGGCTCACGTACGGTGAGCGTGGTTCGGGGGCGAGGCCGGCCCGCGCCGCAGTCAGCGGGCCAGGGGGATGACCCTGCGGAACTTGCCGCCGGCCGACTGCTCCGGCGGCTCCTCGGCGCGTTCCAATGCGACGTGCTCGGCCCTGTGTTCGGCCAGCAGGCGCGAGATCTCCTCGCGCACGGTCCGCCACACGTGATCGGGATCGGCGCCGTCCGCCTGCTTCAGCCGCACCCGCAACGTGGCCGGCGCGCTCTGCACGACCTGGAACTGCGCGATGCCGGGGACGCGGTCCAGCAGCGTGCCGAACGCCATGGGGGAGATGCGGACGTGCCCGCCGTCACCGGCGGGGAACTCGAGCATCTCCGCCGCGCGGCCCTGCACCTGGACGGCGGGCAGCGGACTGCCGCACGGGCAGGCGTCGGGCCGCACCAGGACGTTGTCGCCCAGGTCGTAGCGGAGGATCGGCTGGACCCGGTTGGCGAGATTACTCAGCAGGACGGTGTGCGAGGGCCGCCCCGGCGGGACGGGCCGGTGGTCGGCGTCGACCGGCTCCAGCACCGCCCAGTCGGCGTTGACGTGCAGCCAGTTGTGCGCGCAGCCGTAGGCGAGGAAGCCGCACTCGGTGGCGGCGTAGGCGGAACGGACCTGGGCGTGGAACGCGGCGGCGATCCGGGCGCGGTTCTCCGCGGTGAGCGCCTCGCCGCCGGCGATAACCATCCCCGGGTGGATGCGCAGGCGGCCGGCCTCCTGCTCGCCGGCGAGCAGCCCGAGCATGCCGGAGAAGCCGGCGAGCGAGCTGGGGTTGTATCGGTTCAGCCCGGCGGCCAGTTCCGGCAGCGGCATGTGGATGGAGAACTCCCGCAGCATCCAGCCCAGCCGCGGGTGGTCGCGCCGGAACCGCGCGGCCGCGGCGACGGTGGAGAAGTGGCCAGGCGGCGCGGAGACGATGGCGGTGCGGCCGGCGCCGCGCATGAGGCGCACGAGGTCGCCGACCCCCAGCCCGGCTCGCGCGCGCCGCCCGACCGCGTTGCCCACGGCCACGCTCCGTTCGTCCTGCAGGAAGATGCCGCGCAGCCCGCTGGTGCCGGACGTGGTGGCCACCAGGTACCGCCCCTGGAAGCGCTCGCCCACGAGGGCGGGGTCGGCGACGAACTCCCGGGCCTTGGCCAGCGTCACGTCCGGGTCGGTGACCCAGTCGTCGAAGCGCGCCATGAGCGCCTTCTTGCCGGTGACCGGGAGCCGCGCCGGGTCGTCGATCTCGTCGGGCAGCGCCCGGTACAGCTCGCGGTAGTAGGGCGAGTGGGCGCGGGCATAGGCCACAGCCTCGGCCAGGCGGGCCCGTTGCCGCCGCGCGATCCCCTCGGGGCCCTCGCGCAGCGCCCGCCGCGCGTCGCGGGCGAGGCTCCGTTCGTTCTCTGTCATGACGGGTCGCTCCCTTCTGCGGCGTCCGCGCGGACCGAGAGCAGGCCGCGCGCGGCGACGTCGAGGCCGTGCCGCGCGGCCTGCCACAGCTCGTCCTGCGACCGGCCGAGCTCGACGCTCGCCAGGCTCGCCTGCTGGACGGCGCCGATCAGGGAGCCGGTCATCGCGGCGGCGGTGATCGGATCCAACTGGTCCGGGAACGCCTTCAGCAGTTCGCCGGCCATCCTCCGCTGCAGGTCCAGCATCAGGTACAACCCCTTGGCCTGCAGCGCCGGCGTCGTCATCATCAGGCGGACCCCCGCCGACAGCTCCTCGGGCTCCTTGCGGGGCACCTCGGGGCGGCGCCGGGCGGCGTACTCCTGCACCGCCCTGGTCAGCAGCTCGCCCGGCCCCTCCTGCGGCCGCGGCGCCGCCAACGCGCCGAGCAGCATGTCGAAGATGTGCTCGGTGTCGGCGAACACGACCTCGTCCTTGGCGCGGAAGTAGTTGAAGAACGTCTTGGGGTCGACGTCCGCCGCCACGGCGATCTGCGCCACCGTGGTCTGCTCATACCCCTGCTCGGCGAACAGCCTCATCGCCGCGGCGACGATCCGCTGCCTGGTCAGCCGCTTCTTACGATCGCGGCGCGATTCCTCCATGCGCAAAACATACATCACATGGAAATTTCCAGAGACTGGAGGATGTTTCGAGCCGGCCGACGCGGCCGCGCGTTCACGAACCGCGACGTGATTTCTCACACAGCTGCTTCGGGGCCGGGGACACCTTCGGGAGCGGAGGGCCCTGCCGGACCGTCACCGCACCTCCAACGCGACGCGGACGCCGAGGGCGACCAGGACGGCCCCCGACACCTGTTCCAGACGACGCCGGACCGCGGGTCTGCCGAGCACGGCACCGGCGCGGCCGATCAGCCAGATCACCCCGACGTACCAGACGACGTCCACGGCCACCCAGATCCCGGCGAGCAGCGTCAGCGTCAGCGGAACGTGGGCGCCCTGGGGCACGAACTGCGGCAGGAACGACATCGCGAACACGGCGGCCTTGGGGTTGGCGCCGCACGTGGCGAGCCCGAGACCGTACGAGCGGCGCAAGCCGCCGCCCGTGGTCCGCGCCTCGCCCCCGTCGTACGGCACGGACGCGTCGAGGGGCACGGACGCGCGCCTGGCCTTCCACAGCGACTGGACGCCCATCACGACCAGGAGCGCCGCGCCGACCGCCTTCATCGCGCCGTACGCCACCTCCGAGGCCAGGACCAGCGCGGACAGACCGAACACGGCGGCCATCGCCCACAGGAAGATGCCGGTTTCGTTGCCGAGGAGGGCGGCCGCTCCGGACGAGCGCCCGGCCCTGAGCGTCTGCCGCAGGATCACCGCGGTGCTGACACCCGGGATCATCGCGAGCAGGAGGCAGGAACCGACGAAAGCAAACCAAACCATATGCTCATCGTCCTGGCGGGAGTCCGAGCGCCACAACCGGATTCCCGCCCGGCGCACCGCGCCGCCGTAGCCGGGCTGACGCGGCCGGAAGGTGACGGGGCAGGAAGGGTTGTCCGTCCGCAGCGGACGATGCGAGGAACGGGGAGGCTCCACTCCCCTCCACTCTCAACGTATAGCGGCCAGGGGGACTTGCGGCAAGACCCCGGTCGTGCCGCACAATCGTCGGCCGGAAGCAGCGCCGGCGGAAAACGGGGGATGCGAACGTGCGTATGGTGTCGTGGACATATGGATCAGGGAGGCAGCGTTGCCCGTCATGGCCACCTGGCCGTCACGGCGGTTCGGGCGCCTTGGTGCGCGTAACGGTCGCAGCCGACCCAGATCGGAGCTGATAGCGTGAACCCGCTGCCCACCAGCGCGTTCGACCTTCCCGACCGCCTCGCCCACAAGGCCGATCCGAAGCTGATCGCCGCCGACGAGCGGCACTTCGCAGCCATCGCGGACAGCCTCGACCAGTCGATCGCCGACCTGGCCGGCCGCCTCGACGCCGAGCTCAGGGCGCCCGGCGGCAGAGGCCGGCAGGCGATGGACCGGGACCTGGAGGTCCATCGGCTGACCGCGCGCCTGCGCGTGCTGCGTCGTTTCGGTCTGGATCTTTGTCTCGGGCACATGGTCGGCGAGGACGACCCCGAGCCCGTGTACATCGGGCGGCTCGGCCTCGCCGACAGCGCGGGTCGCCGGCTGCTGCTCGACTGGCGCTCCCCCGCGGCCGAGCCGTTCTTCGGAGCTACCCACGCCAACCCGATGGGCCTGACGAGCCGCCGCCGGTATCGCTGGAGCCGTGGCCGGATCAGCGACTACTGGGACGAGGTGTTCACCCCGGACGGGTTCGAGGGGCACGCCGCGCTCGACGACCAGTCGGCGTTCATCGCCAGCCTCGGCAGCAGCCGGTCGCCGCGGATGCGCGACGTGCTCGGCACCATTCAGGCCGACCAGGACGCCGTCATCCGCGCGGGGTCCCAGGGCGCTCTCGTGGTCGACGGCGGCCCGGGAACGGGGAAGACCGTCGTCGCGCTGCATCGCTCCGCCTATCTCCTCTACTCCGATCCCCGCCTCGGTCACCGCCGGGGCGGCGTGCTGTTCGTCGGCCCGCACCAGCCCTATCTGGCGTACGTCGCCGACGTCCTGCCCAGCCTCGGCGAGGAGGGCGTGCAGACCTGCACCCTGCGGGACCTCGTCCCCGAGGGTGCGGCGGCGGCGGTCGAGACCGACCCGGACGTGGCCCGGCTCAAATCGTCCGCGGATCTGGTGAAGGCGATCGAGCCGGCCGTCAGGTTCTACGAGAATCCGCCCGCCACGGGGATGACGGTCACGACCCCCTGGTCCGGCATCTGGCTGAGCGCCGAGGATTGGGCCGAGGCGTTCGAGGCACCCGACCCGGGCACTCCGCACAACGAGGCGCGCGACCAGATCTGGGCGGAGCTGCTCACCATCCTGGTGGACAAGTACGACGGCGACACGCCCGCCGACCTGCTCCGCAAGTCGCTGCTGCGCAACAGGGAACTGCTCACGACCTTCAACCGCGCCTGGCCGCTGATCGAACCGAACGATCTCGTCGGCGACCTCTGGTCCGTGCCCGCCTATTTGCGGTTGTGCGCGCCCTGGCTCAGCCCCGAGGAGATTCGGAAGCTGCAGCGCGCGGACGCCCACGCCTGGACGGTGTCCGACCTGCCGCTCCTGGACGCCGCACGACAGCGGCTCGGCGACCCGCAGGCGTCACGGCGCAAGCGCCGGCGGGACGCCGCCCTCGCCGCCCAGCGCGAGCAGATGGCCCAGGTCGTCGAGAACCTGATCGAGGCCGACGACGACGGTGAAGGCCTTGTGACGCAGCTGAGCCGGGAGGACCTCCAGCGGAATCTGGTCGACGAGTCCGAGCTGCCCGCGCTCGACGCGGACACGCTCGCCGGTCCGTTCGCGCACGTCGTCGTTGACGAGGCTCAGGAGCTCACCGACGCGGAGTGGCAGATGCTGCTGCTGCGCTGCCCGTCCAGGAGCTTCACCATCGTGGGAGACCGCGCCCAGGCCAGGCACGGGTTCACCGAGTCGTGGCAGGAGCGGCTCAAGCGGGTCGGGCTCGACCGGATCGAGCTCGCGTCCCTGAGCATCAACTACCGGACGCCGGAAGAGGTCATGGCGGAGGCCGAGCCGGTCATCCGGGCCGCGCTCCCGGACGCCAACGTGCCGACCTCCATCCGCAGCGGCGGCTTCCCCGTCGTACGCGGATCCGTTTCGGAGCTGAGCGGGATCCTCGGCACCTGGCTCGCCGAGCACGCCGAAGGGACCGCATGCGTCATCGGCGATCCCGCGTTCGAGGAGACCACCCGCGTCCGGTCGCTGACCCCGGAGCTGTCGAAGGGGCTCGAGTTCGACCTGGTCGTCCTCATCGACCCGGAGAGGTTCGGCGAGGGCGTCCAAGGAGCGGTCGACCGCTATGTCGCCATGACCCGGGCAACCCAGCGACTCGTCATCCTCACCAGCTCCTGACGCCGACCGGGGCGACGGCCCTGTCCGGCTCGCGCGACGGCATTATCCGGCTCGGGGCGGGGCCAGGCTCGGATCGCACGAGCCGGGCTCCTTCCTCCCCTCGCCGGAGACGACCGCGAGGTCACCGGGTGCGCGGCGGCGCCCAGGCGCTGCCGCTGGCCGCCGTCACCAGGCGCCGTCACCAGGCGACGGGACCGAGGCGGTCGGTGAAGATCCCCGTCGGCCCGTCGGCGTCGATCATCGCGAGTCCGATGATCGAGTCCGTGCCCTCGGTGACCGTCAGCTGACCGGTGTGATTGTTCATGTCGGTGGCGGCGAAGGTTCGGTTCGCGACCTCTCCGGGAGTGGTGGCGTTGAACTTGATCTTCGGAAGGGCTTGGGCGTACCGGACGGTGACCATGTTCAGCGCCGCTTTCGACGAGGTGTAGGCGAGCTCGTGCATCCTCGAGACAGGCTGCTCCGGATCGGTCACGACCGCGAAGGAACCAGCGGCGCTGGACACCATCACCACCCGCGGATGGTCCGCCGCCTGCAGCAGGGGAAGGAACGCGTGCGTGACCCTGATCGGCCCGTACACGTTGGTTTCGTAGACGGAATGGATCTCGTCCACCGTCGCGTCCGCAGGCGGGACGACCCCTCCCGGCGCGCCGGCGTTGTTGATCAGGACATCCAGCCGGTCGGTGTGCTCCCGGACGAGCCGTACGGCGCCGGCCACCGACTCGTCCGAGGTCACGTCCAGTGGGACCATGATCACGTTGACGCCATTGGCGGTCAGCTTGTCGGCGGCCGCCCGCCCCCGGCCCTCGTCACGCGAGCCGAGAAAGACCGTCCACCCCTCTTCCCCGAGCCGCCGGGCCGTCTCGAAACCGAGTCCCTTGTTGCCTCCGGTGATCAGCACCGAGGTCTGCTCCGAGTTCGTCATCCGTCCTCACCCCTTGGAGTCACATGCCGCGCGGATCGTCCGCGCGGCGTCCTGACGAACACGAGATGCCGCTGCCCCGCTCCCTGTGACGGCACGGTTGTGTGACATACGCCACCGGTCACCGCGGTCACACAGCCGCGAGCACCGGCATCTTGTGCGTGTGGCACAGTCGAGAGCGATCAGGCAGGAGCCGGTGATGAGCGGAGGACAGGTGGACGCAGCCAAGCCGCTTGTGTGCGGGGAACCCACGGACCCGGCCACGGACCCGGCCACGGACCCGGCCACCGGGGCGTTCGTCGACCACCGCAACCTCTTGTTCACCGTCGCCTACGAGATGCTCGGTTCGGCCGCCGACGCCGAGGACGTGCTGCAGGAGACCTGGCTCCGATGGGTGGGCGTCGATCTCGGCACGGTGCGGGATCGGCGTGCGTACCTGGTGCGGATCGTCACCCGCCAGGCGCTGATCCGGCTGCGTGCGCTGGGGCGGCGCAGGGAGTCCTACGTCGGCCCTTGGTTGCCCGAGCCGCTACTGACCGCGCCCGACGTGGCCGAGGACGTCGAACTCGCCGACAGCGTCTCGATGGCGATGCTGCTGGTGCTGGAGACGCTGTCGCCGACCGAGCGGGCGGTGTTCGTGCTGCGCGAGGTGTTCGACCTCGACTACGACGAGATCGCCGAAGCCGTCGGCAAAAGCCAGCCCGCGGTCCGCCAGATCGCCCACCGCGCACGCGCACACGTCGCCGCCCGACGCCCCCGCGACACCGTCTCCCCGAACCAGACCCGCGAGGCCCTCCATGCCTTCCAGCAGGCGGTGGAGACCGGCGACCTGCAGAGCCTGCTCGACATCCTCGCCCCCGACGTCGTCCTCCTGAGCGACGGCGGCGGCATCAAACACGCCCTGCTCCGGCCCGTCGTGGGGGCCGGCAAGGTGGCTCGTCTTCTGGCCGCCGGCCTGGACAGGTTCGGCACCGAGGTGTCGGTCGAGCCGGTGGGGGTCAACGGTCACCCGGGTCTTGTCATGCGGATCCACGGGGAGATCGACGGCGTCGTGGCGATGCGAATCGAGGGCGGCCTCGTCACCGGGGTCTACTTCGTCCGCAATCCCGACAAGTTGTCGCATGTGGAACGAGAGACCTCACTGAGCCGCTGAGCAGCGGAACGACCGGCAGTCCGGGCCGGTGCCGGCCGCTTAGCTTTCGCCTGCGGCACCGGTCTCGCCCTCCGGGACTGGGCCGCCGCCCTCCGGGACCGCGCCGTACACGCGGGACAGGTCCGCGACCGCCTCGGCCATCAGTGCGCGGAGATCGGCCGGCTCCAGCACCTCGACGAGCGCGCCCATGCGCAGGAACAGCCACCGGGCGTGCGTGATGGACTCGATCGGCAGCGTCAGCCGGGTCCAGCCGCCGGGCTCCGGCCGCCCGTCGGCCAGCGCCTTGTCGACCACGTCTCCCCCGAGGGTGTATCGGAGCAGATCCTCCGCGCCCGGCGCGAGCCGCACCACCGCCTCGGCCGTGTACATGCGCGAGGCGAACTCCGCGGCGAAGCCGCGCCAGAACGCGGCGAGATCGAAGTCCTGCGGCCGTTCGAAGCGCTCCGGCAGCACCTCGGCCTCGATGATCCGGCTCACCCGGTAGGTCCGCACCGTGCCCGAGCAGGCGGCGGCGAGATACCAGGAGCCACCCTTGAGAACCAGCCCGTAGGGATGCAGCAGCCGTTCCACCTCGGCCGGCCCCCACCGTCGGTAACGCAGCCGGAGGACGCGCTCCTCCCACACCGCCTCGGCGACCTCCATCAGGAACGGCGCCTCGTCGGCGCCGCGATACCAGCCCGGCACGTCGAGGTGGAACCTCTCCCGCATCCTGGCCGCGTGGGAACGCGGCTCGGGCGGCAACGCGGCCAGCAGCTTCAGCTCCGCCGCCGCGGCGAAGTCGGCGAGCCCGAGTTCGGCGGCCGGGCCGGGCAGGCCGGCCAGGAACAGCGAGGACGCCTCCTCCACGGTCAGCCCGTTCAGGCGGGTACGGTAGCCGTCGAGCAGCCGGTATCCGCCGAGCGGCCCGCGGTCGGCATAGACGGGGACGCCGGCGGCCGACAGGGCTTCGACGTCCCTGTAGACGGTGCGGACCGACACCTCCAGCTCTTCGGCGATCTCTGGCGCGGTCATCCTGCCGCGGGTCTGCAGGAGGAGCAGCAGAGACAGCAACCGGCTCGCACGCATGTGACCCAGTGTGCCACCTTTACAAAGTAGATTTATTTGATTTCGCACATGTGCTGTGTTCAAATGCACACATGGAAAGTGCCGATCGGATCCGGGCCATCATGAACGCGTTGCGTACGTGTGACAGCGTCTCCGTGGCCGAACTGGCGCTGGCGTACGGCGTCTCGGAGATGACCATCCGGCGCGACCTTGACGAACTCGCCCAGCAAGGCGTGGTGCGCCGCGTTCGCGGCGGAGCCCTGAGCCTGCTGTTGCGCGGCGAGGAGCCGCCCTTCGGCGTGCGCGAAAGGGAGGCGATCGACGCCAAGCGCCGGATCGGCGCCGAGGTCGCCGCTCTGCTGGCCGACGGCGAGGCCGTGCTGCTCGACGGCGGCACGACCGCGCTCGAAGTCGCCAGAGCCCTGCACGAGCGCCGCCTGACCGTCCTGCCGCTGGCGCTGCAGGCGGCGCAGGAGCTGGCAGGCGCACCCCGCATCCGCCTGGTCCTGCCCGGCGGCGAGGTGCGGCACGGCGAGATGAACTTCGTGGGGCCGCTCACCGAGATGTCGATCAAGGCCCTCCGGTTCGACACCGCGGTGATCGGCTGCTGCGGCCTGTCGGCCGAACACGGCCTGACCGCGCACGACCTGCCCGAAGTCGCCATCAAACAGGCGGCGATCGCCTCTGCCCGTCGCGTCGTCGTCGCGTGCGACTCGGGCAAGTTCACCCGTACGGCGTTCGGCGCGGTCTGCGGGCTCGACCGGCTCGACATGGTCGTCACCGACGAGAACATCCCTCGGGACCAGCACGACGCTCTCACCGCCGCCGGCGTCGCCGTACGCACCACCCCCGCCTCCGTTCCCGTCACCTGAGCATCGCTCTCCCCGCGAACCGGCGCCGCCCGCGTCGCCTCACCTCACCCACGCCAGGCGGGCGACACGAGGGGGAACACGGGAGAGCACGGGGAGAGCACGGGGAGAGCGCGCACACCTCTCCTGATCGTTCGCACAGCTCGCCGACGACACCCGCGACGACATGTGCGGCGGACACCCGTGATGAGCCCCGCGATGACCCCCCGTGACGACTCCCGTGATGACACCGACGAATCGTACGAACCTCCCAGCGCCCGAGGAGCACACCATGGCCTTGTCCGCCCCCGCTCTCCCGGCACTCCTGCGCGCTCGCGTGGCCGTCTACGGACTGTTCCTGCTGGCCGGCATGGCCATCGGCACGTGGACGAGCAGGATCCCCGCCATCAAGGCGGACCTGCGGCTGAGCGACGGCGCGCTCAGCCTGGGGCTGCTCGGCATCGCGGCCGGCGCCATCACCGGCATGCAGGTCGTCGGCAGGTTGGTGGACCGCTACGGCAGCTACCGGACCATGCTGCCGATGGCCGTCGCCCAGGGCCTCGTCCTCGTGGTTCCCGCCTACATGCCGGGCCTGCCGGCGCTCGCGCTCTCCCTGTTCGCGTTCGGCGCGGTCAACGGCACGCTCGACGTCGCGATGAACGCCAACGCCGTGGTGGTGGAGCGGGCGTCCGGGAAATCGATGATGTCGTCCTTCCACGCGGTGTTCAGCGTCGGAGGGTTCGCCGGCGCGGCGGCCGGCGGCATGTTCGCCCACGCCGGAACGAGCCCCGGCGTCACCTTCGCCGCGATGGGGGCGGTGATCATGATCATCGCCCTGCTGAGCGCCCGCTGGGCGATGCGCGACGTCCCGGCCCGGGAGGCGGGGCGGGCGGGCTCCCCCGACGCCGGACCCGCGCGCCGGCGCGTCGGCGGCGGTGTGCTACTCCTCGGCGTCCTCGCGTTCTGCTGCATGATCGGCGAAGGCGCCGCGGCCGACTGGGGGTCGGTCTACCTGCGCGACAGCCTCGGCTCCTCCCCCGGCTTCGCCGCGGCCGCGTACGCCGCGTTCTCGATCATGATGACGGCCGGCCGGTTCGCCGGGGACCGCCTCGCCGCCTGGCTGGGGCCGGTCACGCTGGTGCGCTGCTGCGGAGCTCTCGCCGGGGCCGGTCTCGCGGCCGGGATCGTCGCCGGCGATCCGGTCGCGGGGGTCGTCGGATTCGGCCTGTTCGGCGCGGGTCTGTCGTGCATCATCCCGCAGGTGTTCTCGGCGGCCGGTCATCGCGACCCCGCTCAGTCGGGCCGCGCGCTCGCCGCCGTGGCGAGCCTCGGCTACACCGGCTTCCTCGCCGGCCCCGTGCTCATCGGCGGCCTGGCCGAGGCAGTCACCCTTCCGCATGCGCTGCTGGTGCCCGCCGTGCTCGCGCTGTTCGTGGCCTTCACCGCTCCGGTGATGCGCTCGCGCCGTCCTGAGCCCGCGTCCGAACCCACATCCGAACCCATGTCCGGACGCCGCTCCGAGCCCGCCCGCGACTGAGGCGCACGCCCTGCCCGGCCCACAGGCGAGGGTTGGATCGGGCGGGGCCGGGCAGTGGTGGGGCGTGGCCGTCACCAACGATCCCGAGGAGCCGATCCCCGCATACCGGCGGCTCGCGGCGATGCTCCGCGAGGAGATCGTCCACGGCCGGATCGAGCCCGATCGTCCCCTGCCGTCCGAGGAGCGCCTGACACGCGAGCACGGGTTCGCCCCCGAGGACGTCCGCCGTGCCGTCGAGGTGCTCGGCGGTGAGGGCCTCGTTTACACGGTCGAGGGCCGGGGGGCGTACGTGTCCACCCGGGCGGAGGAGACGGGCGGCGGCTGAGCGGCCGGCCCGTCCCCCACCGGTACGGCGGCTATCCGGCCTGCGCGGACGAGCGGGGCTCGCGCCACATGGGGTACATGACCGGGCCGTCGGGCAGCCGCAGCAGCTCGGGCATGTCGACGTAGCCGTGGCGGAGATAGAGCCGCCGGCTCGCCTCGCTGCTCGCCTCCAGGTAGGCCGGGATCCCTTCGGCGTCGAGCCTGCGGTGGTGCTCCTCCAGCAGCAGGCTGCCGAGGCCGCGGCCGGTCCTGCCCCGCTCCAGTGCGATGAACGCCAGGTAGTGGTGCGGCTGCTCGGGATGGAGCTTGCCCGCCACCTCCCCGAACAGGCGGTAGCGTTCGGCGTTGTCGCCCGCGAAGGACTCGATCGCCTCCTGCTCCCCGGCGATCTCGGGGAACGGCGCGGTGAACCAGACCGCCACGCCGGCCGGCTCGCCCGACTCGTGGATGCCGTAGACGTCGCCGTGCTCAAGCGCGTGCCCGGCCCACATCGTGAAGAATCGCCGCTGCATCGGCAGCCGGTCCTCCGCCCGCGGGATCAGCCACCTGGTGATCTCGTCGGTGTGGAAGGTCTCGGCGATGAGCCCGCCGGCCAGGGCCGCGTCCGTCATCCGAGTGATCTCGGCCGTCACTTGGCGCCCCCGTTGACGGCCTGGGCGCCCAGGCCGATGTTGGCGTAGACCTCGGGCCGGGTCGACTTCAGCACCCGCCCCCAGACGAGGCCGAGGACGATCGCGACGACGAAGATTCCGGGCAGGATCCAGCGGAGGATCGAGTCGGGCTCGACCCCGAGGACCGTGTCGAAGTTGATCAGCGTGAGGACGATGATCACGCAGAGCGCCAGGATCGCCAGGACGGGGGCGATGCGGGTGCGCCAGGCGGTCTCCCCTCGCGGATCACGGGCGAAGAACGCGATCACCGAGATCGAGGTGACAGTGAGCAGGGTCAGCAGCCCGAGACCGCCGAACGTGCCGAAGATGAAGAACATCTTGGTGACCGGGTCGAGGCCGGAGACCGCGTAGACGACGATCACGATCAGCCCGAGCACCGTCTGCAGCAGCGATCCGGAGATCGGAGCGGCGGTGCGGGCCGAGGTGCGGCCGAAGATCGAGGGCAGGACATGCTCCCGGCCCAGGGCGAAGATGTAGCGGGCCGTGGTGTTGTGGAAGGCGATCATGCAGGCGATGCTGCTGGTCACGAACAGCACCGAGCCGATCGTCGAGACGGCGGAGCCCAGGTGGGCGGCGGCCTGGTTGAAGATGAGCTCGGTCCCCTGCTCCGAGGACGCCTTGACGATCCCGTCCGGCCCGGTCGGCACCGTCTGCGCCCAGGCGGAGACGGAGTACAGCACGGCGATGATCGCGATGCCCAGATAGGTGGCGATGGGCACGGTCCGGTGGCGGTCCTTGGACTCCTCGGCGAAGACCACCGACGACTCGATGCCGGCGAACCCCGCGACGACGGTGGCGAGCGCCGCTCCCACGCCGGGCACGAACAGGGCGCCGGGGGTGAAGCCCTCGAAGCTGATCCCTCCCGCGGCGGCGTGGGTCACGTCGCCGAGGTCGAACAGCAGCACGATGACGATCTCACTGACCAGCAGGACGGACAGGATCTTTCCGTTGACGTCCACCCGCAGCAGGCCGAGCACGCCGGTCAGCGCCCAGGCCACGAGCGCGATCACCCACCACGGGGGCGAGCTGCCGAACCAGTCCACGAGCAGCGGCTCGGCCGCCGATCCGATGATTCCGTACAGACCGAGCTGCAGCGCGTTGTAGGCGAGCAGCGCCACCCAGGCGGTCGCGACTCCCTGGGTCCGGCCGAGTCCCTGGGCGGCATAGGCGTAAAAGGCGCCCGCGTTCACCACGTGCCTGGCCATCGTCACGTATCCGACGGCGAACAACGCGAAAATAGCGCCCAGCATCAGGAATGCGAATGGGACACCGATGACGCCCGTCACGGTATAGGCCGTCGGGACCGAACCCGCGACGACCATCAGCGGCGCCGCCGCGGAGATGACGAAGAACACGATGGACGGCACGCCGAGCCGGTCTTCGGCCAGTGCGGCCGTGACGGCGCTGGGCCGTTGCTGTGTGAGGGACACCTGGAACTCCGTGTGAGGGGGGGTGGAGGTCATCGACGGCTGATGACGGCCTGGCCGACGGCGACCTTGGTCTGGGTGATGAGGCTCCGCACGGGCATGGGGAGCGTGGCGGTCGTGGCGGACACGAACCGGGGATCGTGCTCGGACAGGACCCGCTGGGCGCAACCGGCCGCGACCAGGAGCCCCAGGAGAACGCAGTCCCGGTCCACCGGCGCCTTGCGCCGCTGGATGGCGAGATTCAGCCGGGCGAGCGGCCACGCGGCCCTGTTCATGTCCGCCGGGGCCGGGGGCTGCTGCTTCAGCAGGTGCCTGACCGGCGGCTTGAGCAGCTTCTCCGCGATCATCCTGGCGGTGACGTCGGCATAGAGCGTCCGGGCGAAGAACAGGAGCCACGTGCTGATCGGGTGGTGCGGTTCGGCGACGATGTGCCCGAGAACCGCACGGGTGAGCGGATCGCCGGCGATCTCCCCGGCTGTCGCGTAGAGGCGTTCCGGGTTCGACGCGATGTCGAGCGCCACGCGCTCGGCGAGCATCAGTTCACCGAGGACCCCGCCGGCCAGTGCCAGCCCCGTGAGCCGGGAATGAAGCAACGGATGGCCCGTCACATTGTCGTGCAGGACAAAGTACAGGTCATCGACAAGGGACGGGCTCGAAAGATCGCTTTCAGCCACGGTCGGCGATGATATAGGCGGAATGTTCCATCTGTCATCGCGCGAATTCGCAACGGGGCGATCCGGGCGCGAAATACCAGAATTTCGGCAACCGAAACACACTTTCGGTTAATGCAATTACGGCCCGCTTCGCAGAGGGTCACACCGGGCCGCGGAAACCCGCGGCAGGCGCGCCCCGGCTTCGCGACAGGCGCCGGCGCGACCTCCGGGCGGGGACGCGGCGCCGCGTACGGGGCGTGGGCGGATGCCGGCGATCGGACGCTCCACGCGCGCCCGCCCTCTGCCCGCTCCTTGCCCGCTCGCTGGGCCTCTCGCCGGCCCTCTCGCCGGGCCGAGCCCGGTTTGTCCGTTTTGTGGGCGGGCATCGTCGGCCTATGACCATCCAGGACGACAGGGGCGCGACGGCCCTGGCCCGCGCACACGGGCTCTTCAACATCGCGGGCGGCCTGTGGCCGTTGCTGCACCCGCCGAGCTTCGAGAAGGTGTTCGGCGCGAAGACCGACCGCTGGCTGGAGCGCACCGTCGCCGGGTTGCTCGTGGGCGTCGGATGGACGCAGATCCGGGCCGCGTCCGCTCCCGGCGGCGCCGACCACGCGCGCCGTCTCGGCATCGCCACGGCGGCTACGCTGCTCGCCGCCGACCTGGTCTACGTGCCCGCGGGCCGCATCCGGCCCACCTACCTTCTCGACGCGGCGGCCGAGGCGATGTGGCTGCGCGCCTGGCGGGCCCGCGCCGTACGGCCGGAGCCCGCGTCCAGCCGGGCCGGCTCGGTGTTCGCCGCGGCGGCGGCGCTGGCCGCCGGATGCGCCACGGGCGGTGTGCTGGCCGCGCGCATGCTGCGGCGGCGAGCCGCGCCGGACGAGTCCGAGCTCACCCGGGCCCGCTACATCCGCCACCCCGCGGCACGGTGAGCGCGGTGAGCACGGTGAGCACGGTGAGCGCGGGTCGCCGACCACGACGGCCGGGAGGGACGGGGGCAGGGAGGGACGGAGCCGGGAGGGACGGCCGTGCCCTCATCCGGGCAGCGTCTCGCCGCCGATCGGGGCGAGGACCTCACCCGTGTAGTACGACGACAGCCGGTTGGCGGCGAAGAACACATACGAGGGAGCGATCTCGTCCGGGTCGGCCGGCCGGCCCATCGGCGCCTGACTGCCGAACTGGTCCACCTTCTCCTCGGGGAACGTGGCGGGAATCAGCGGCGTCCAGACCGGGCCGGGGGCCACGGCGTTGATCCTGATTCCCCGCTCGACCAGCACCTGGGCCATGGAGTAGGTGAACGCGTTGATCGCGCCCTTGGTCGCCGAGTAGTCGATCAGGGTCTTGTTGCCGCGCAGCCCGTTGATCGACGAGGTGTTGACGATCGAGCCGCCCTCGGGCATGTGCCGCAGCGCGGCCTTGGTCACCCGGAAGTAGCTGTGGATGTTCACCGCGAAGGTGCGCTCCCACTGCTCGTCCGGCAGCTCTTCCAATGACCGCACCGGGGACTGCGTGGCCACGTTGTTCACGAGCACGTCGATCCCGCCGAGCTCGCGGACCGTGCGTTCCACGACCTCCTCGCAGTGACGGGGGTCGGCGAGGTCACCCGGAATGATCACGCAGCGGCGGCCCTCCTGCTCCACCAGCTTCCTGGTGTGCTCGGCGTCCTCGTGCTCGGTGAGGTAGGCGATCGCGACGTCCGCCCCTTCCTTGGCGAACGCCACGGCGACGGCCCGCCCGATGCCGGAGTCGCCGCCGGTGACGAGCGCCCGCTTGCCCGCCAGCAGGTCGCGTCCGGCGTAGTCGCGCATCTCGTCCCTGGGCTCGGGCGTCATCTCGCCCGTCCGGCCGGGGTAGGGCTGCGTCTGCGGTGGCGGCGTGGAGTTCGGCTGCTCAGACATGCACGTCGGGTACCCCTGCCCGTCCGGGGCAAACGGCCGGCGCGTCGCCCGGGAGCGATCGCCCGACGGATACACACTGTTACCTATCCATCACGCTTTAACGTCCTGAGAGGGGACATCGGGTATGACGTTGCCATGACACCCCGGTCGCGGATCGCTCCGCTCGACGTGGTCTGGAGAACGTGCGACGCCGTGCCCGAGTGCCTCGGCGTCGCCCACGAGCCGTACGGCAGATGCCTGGCGCACCTCACGCCGGCGCAGGCGGCCGAGTTCCTGCGGGGCCTGACGCGCGGCCAGGCCCTCGATCTGCGCGGCACCCTCGTGTCGGAGGACCTGCTCGCGCGGGTCCTCGACGGCGTGGAGCGCCACCTGGGCAGGGCGAGGTTCGATCGCGCGATCTTCACCGGCCCGGCCCGCTTCGGCGAGGTCGTCTTCGCCGGTGACGCGACCTTCGACCACGCGAAGTTCGACCACCTCGCCTCGTTCTACGGCGCCCGGTTCCTCCGCAACGTCTCCTTCCGCGAGGCCCGGTTCCTGCGCGAGTTCTCCCTGCACGACGCGCGAATGTGCGGCCACGCGACCTTCGACCACGTAACGGTGCGCGGCGACGCCCTGTTCGGCGCGGCACAGTTCGGTGCGGCGCCGCCCAGGGGCACGGGGAACGCATCGTTCGGGAGAGCGGACAACGGCCTTCTCCCGGAGGCGTCATCCCAGAAGGCGTCGTTCCAAAGAGCGCAGTTCCACGGATTCGCCGCGTTCGACGCGGCCGTCTTCCACGGGGAGGCCTGCTTCCGCGGCGCCCGGTTCCACCGGGCCGTCTCCTTCCGCGGCTCGGACTGCGGGGCGAGCGCCGAGTTCCAGAGCGCACGCTTCGAGGGGGCGGCCTACCTCGGCCCGATGCGGGTCGTGCGGCGCCTGTCGCTCGCGGGCGTACGGGCCTGCGCGCCGTTGCACATCGACACCGGCGGGTGCCGTGTGGTGCTGCGCGCGGCGGCCGTCCTCGGGCGGCTCGCCGCACGACTGTCCGACGCCGAGGTCGATCTGCGGGACGCGAGGCTCGCCGGGCTGTCGGCCGTCACCCGGCGCTCCGGCCGGCTGCGCGTGACCTCGCTCGACGGCCTGGACGCGGACGCGCTCACGCTGACCGGGGTGGACCTGCGGGCGTGCGGACTCGACGGGCTGCGCCGTCCCGAGGGGCTGCGCCTGCGGGAGTGCGTGTTCGCCGCGCCTCCGGGCGGGCTCGGGCTGCGCCTGGGATGGCCGCCCGTGCGGTGGTGGAGTCGCCGCCGGGTCATCGCCGACGAGCACCTGTGGCGGGGATGGGCGGCGCACGGTCTTGACGAGCACGGCGCCGGCGAACACAGTGCCGGCTACCACGGTGCCGGTCCGGCCGGCGATCGAGCGCCCGACCCGGCACGCCTGGCGGTTCTGTACGAGCGGCTGCGGCCGGGCGTCGACGACACCCGCGTGGCGGCCGACTTCGCGTTCGGCGCCATGGAGATGCGGCGGCTGGGCAGCCCCCGCGGTCGCGGCAGGCTGCTGCTGTCGCTGTACTGGCTCGCCTGCGGGTACGGCCTGCGCGCGGGGCGGGCCCTCGGATGGCTCGCGCTGGTGGCGGCCGTCGCCGCGGGCGCGGTGTGCTGGGCCGCCGGAGTGCGCCCGGAGGGCAAGCCCGCCGTCCACCGTCCCCGGGTCGCGGTCGTACGGCCCGCGGCGACGGCCTCCCGCCCGGCGCACGGGCTCGGGGGCTGACGACCAGGGGGGAAACAGGGAGGAAACAGGGGTGGAACACCGGGGGTGAGACACGGGGAGCATCGAAGACTTCGATGCTGAGGAGCACAAGCGTTCACGATTCTTACGGCCGTTACCTCCTGTCGCCAGCATAAGCTCAATCGTTCGCAAAACAGGAGGTTCCATGACAAAGCGCCTATCTGTGGCCATAGTCGGCGCGCTGGTCGTGTCGGCGCTCGCCGGCGGCTGCGGGCGTTCGTCGTCGGGGACCGCCGCGGGCGAGAACGCGGCGGCGACGACGACGGGCAAGACCGCGAAGGACCTGGTTCCCGAGGACGTGCGCAAGGCGGGCACGCTGCGGGTCGCCACGTCGGAGGGCTACCCGCCCATGGAGATGTACAAGAAGGGCACCCAGGAGCTCACCGGTGTCGACCCCGGCCTCGGCGCCGCCATCGCGGCCAAGCTCGGACTGAAGTTCTCGATCACCAACGCGGCCTTCGACGGACTCATCCCCGGCCTCCAGGGCGGGCGCTGGGACATCGTGATGTCCTCGATGAGCGACACCGAGGAGCGGCGCGCGGCGGTCGACTTCGTCGACTACTTCAACGCCGGCGGCGCCATCATGGTGAAGAAGGGCAACCCGGAGGGCATCAAGAACCTCGAGGACCTGTGCGGCCGCACGGTGGTGCTGGCCAAGGGCAGCTCCAACCTCGCCATCGGCGAGAAGCAGAACGAGAAGTGCGCCACGAAGATGAAGATCATGCAGAGCGAGGACGCGCCCACCGGCCTGCTCTCGATCGACTCCGGGCGCGCGACGGCCACGATCGTGGACTATCCCGTCGCCGTCATGTACGCCAAGGACACCGGCAAGTACGACGTGCTGCCCGAGCAGTACGAGGCCGGCCCGTGGGGCATCGCGATCGACAAGCGCAAGACGGCGCTGCGCGACGCGGTCGCCAAGGCGATGGAGGAGCTCCAGGCCGACGGCGGCTACACCTCCGTCCTGGACGAGTACGGCGTGACGGCCAACGCCGTCGACGGCGTGCTGGTCAACACCCAGCCGTGGAAGTGAACGGGGAGAAGGCGGCCGGAGCCGAACTGCCGATCGAGGCCGTGCGTCCCGTACGGCCCGGCCGGTGGCTGGGCGCGGCCGTCGCCCTCCTCTTCCTCGTCTGGCTGGCCTACACGGTCATCGTCAACGAGAACCTGCACTGGGACGTCATCGTCGCCTACCTGACCGACGGCAGGATCCTCGGCGGTCTGTGGGTCACGATCCAGCTCACCGTGCTGTCCATGGCCATCGGCCTGGCGCTGGGCGTGCTGGCCGCCGTCATGCAGCTGTCGGACAACCCCGTGCTGCGCGGCACCTCCGCTCTCTACACGTGGTTCTTCCGCGGCACGCCGCTGCTGGTGCAGCTCATCTTCTGGTTCAACATCGGGCTGGTCTTCCCCACCTTCGCGATCGGCGTGCCGTTCGGCGGGCCCAAGCTGATCGAGTGGCAGGCGAACGCGGTCATCACGCCGTTCACCGCCGCGCTGCTCGGCCTGGCCATCAACGAGGGCGCGTACATGGCGGAGATCGTGCGTGCGGGCATCCGCTCGGTCGACCCGGGCCAGCGGGAGGCGGCCGAGTCGCTCGGCATGTCGCATCGGCAGGTGCTGCGCCGCGTGGTGCTGCCGCAGGCCATGCGGGTGATCATCCCGCCGACCGGCAACCAGTTCATCTCGATGCTGAAGACCACCTCGATGGTCTCCGTGATCGCCGGCGCCGAGCTGCTGACCGTGGCACAGCGCATCTATCTCGGCAACTTCGAGGTCATCGCGATGCTCGTGGTCGCCTCGATCTGGTACGTCGTGCTCACCACGATCGCCAGCGTCGGGCAGCACTTCGTCGAGAAGCGGTTCGAGCGCGGCCACGTGCGGCTGTCCTCCCGGGTGCGCCGCAACCTGTCTCCGCTGCCGTCGAAGGAGCCCCTGCCGGTCGAGTCGTCGAAGGAGCCCCCGTTGCCGAAGGAGCCCTCGTGAACGCGCAGGACCAGCCGATGGTGCGGATCCGTTCCGTCCGCAAGCGCTTCGGGTCGCTGGAGGTGCTCAAGGGCATCGACCTCGACGTCCCCGCCGGCGAGGTGGTGTGCGTCGTGGGCCCGTCGGGGTCGGGCAAGTCGACCCTGCTGCGCTGCGTCAACCGCCTGGAGAGCATCGACTCGGGCCGGATCTGGGTGAACGGCGAGCTGATGGGCTACGCCGAGCGCGACGGACGGCTGCACACGCTGCGTCCTCACGAGCTGTCCCGGCAGCGGCGCGGCATCGGCATGGTGTTCCAGCGCTTCCACCTTTTCCCGCACCGCACCGCGATCGAGAACGTGATGGAGGGGCCGGTCACCGTGTTGCGCACGTCCACCGCCCAGGCCAGGCGGCAGGCGCAGGAGCTGCTCGATCGGGTCGGCCTGGCCGACCGGGGGCACCACTACCCGGCTCAGCTGTCCGGGGGCCAGCAGCAGCGGGTGGCCATCGCCCGTAGCCTGGCGATGCGGCCCAGCCTGATGCTGTTCGACGAGCCGACCAGCGCGCTCGACCCCGAGCTCGTGCAGGAGGTGCTGGCCGTCATGCGGGACCTCGCGGCGACCGGCATGACCATGATGGTCGTCACCCACGAGATGAACTTCGCCCGCGAGGTCGGCGACCAGCTCGTGTTCATGGACGACGGCGTCATCGTCGAGCGCGGCGACCCCCGCGAGGTGCTCGCGGCGCCCCGCCACGAGCGGCTGCGCGCCTTCCTCGGGCAGGTCCAGTGAGCGGTTTCGATCTGCTCATCCGGGGCGGCCTGCTGGTGGACGGCACCGGCCGCCCCGGCAGGCCCGCCGACGTCGGGGTCGCCGCCGGGCGGCTGACCGTGCTGACCCCGGGCGAGGCCCCGCGCACGGGCGCGGCCGAGGTGATCGACGCGCGCGGGCGCGTGGTCGCCCCCGGATTCGTCGACGTGCACACGCACTCCGACGGCGTCACACTGCTCGGCCCGTCCGGCGGCCGTTCCGCGCTGGTGCGGGCGTCGGTCCTGCAGGGCGTGACCACCGAGATCTGCGGCAACTGCGGGTCCAGTCTCTTCCCCGCGGCGCCGGAGCGGCTGGCCGCCATGCGGGCCGAGACGCGGATCACCTTCGGCGGCGACGTCGGCGCGTACGCCGACTTCGCGGGCTTCGCCGCCGCGCAGGCCGAAGTGCCCCGGGCCAACCATCTGGCGTCACTCGTCGGCCACGGCACGCTCCGGGCGGGCGTGCTCGGCCCCGTGGACCGGCCCGCCCGCCCGGACGAGCTGCACACGATGTGCGCGCTGCTCGACGCCTCCCTGGCGCAGGGCGCGGCCGGGCTGTCCACCGGCCTGATCTACACCCCGGGCTCGTACGCGGGCACCGACGAGGTGGTGGCGCTGGCGGCGGTGGCCGCCCGGCACGGCAAGCCGTACGTCACCCACCTGCGGGACGAGATGTCGCGCGTCGAGGAGGCGCTGGAGGAGGCGATCGAGATCTCCCGGCGCAGCGGCGCGGCGCTGCACGTCTCGCACCACAAGACCGCGGGCCGGTACGCCTGGGGCCGCACCGAGCAGACGCTGCCGCGCATCGCCGCGCTGCGCGCCGAGGGCATGGACGTCACCTGCGACGTCTACCCCTACACGGCGGGCAGCACGGCATTGGCCGCCATGCTGCCGCCCTGGGCGAACGACGGCGGCGTTGGGGCGCTCACCGGGCGGCTCGGCGACCCCGCCCAGCGCGACCGGATGCGCCGCGCCATCGCGGAGGGCGTGCCCGGCTGGGAGAACACGGTCGGCAACGGCGGCTGGGACCGGATCTCGGTCGCGTGCGCGCCCCGCCACCCGCAGGTCGAGGGCAGGACCATCGCCGACCTCGCGGCGTCGGCGGGCGCTGACCCCCTCGACACGGTCGCCGAGCTGCTGCTGGCGGAGGCCGGCGAGGTGACGATCATCAGTCACTCGATGGTCGAGGAGGACGTGCGGCGGGTGCTGGCCGCGCCGTACGCGATGATCGGCTCCGACGGCGTGCCGAAGCCGGGCGGGCGCCCGCATCCGCGCTGGGCCGGGACGTTCCCCCGGGTGCTCGGCCGGTACGTCCGGGAGCTGGGGCTGCTGCGGCTGGAGGAGGCGGTGCACAAGATGACCGGGATGGCCGCGGCGCGCTTCGGGCTGACCGGGCGCGGCGTGGTCCGCGACGGCGCGCACGCCGACCTGGTGGTCTTCGACTACGCGACGGTCGCCGACCGGGCGACGTTCACCGAACCGCTGCTGCCGCCCGCCGGGATCGACGCGGTCGTCGCGGCCGGTGAGGTCGTGGTACGCGACGGCGAGGAGACCGGCGCCCGGCCGGGAAGGGTACTGGCCCTGTGAGGGGGACGACGTCATGAGCGGAAAGGCCGCCGGCGGCACGGGCGGCACGGGCGGCACGGGCGGCACGGGCGGCACGGGCGGCCGCACGCCGGAAGCGGTGCGGCCGGAGAAAGCGCGGCTGCAGGAGGCGGCGGCCGCCTGCCCGGGCACGCTGGCCGTCTGCGTGCCCGGGGTGCTCGGCCTGAACGAGGACGTGGTGCTGCCGCTGGCCAGCACCGGCAAGGTGCTGCTGCTCGCGGCGCTCGCGCAGGACGTGGCGGCGGGCGTCGTTGACCCGGACGAGCGCGTGACGCTGCGCGATGAGGACTACGCGGGCGGGTCGGGCCTGCTGACGGGCCTGTCGGCCCGCGATTGGACGGCCGGCGACCTCGCGCTGCTCACCGCCGCCGTCAGCGACAACACCGCGACCAACGCGCTGCTGCGGCGGCTCGGGCTCGGCCGGGTGGACGCGGCCGCCGCCGCGCTCGGGCTGACCAGGACCCGGATCCACGACACGATCCGCGAGCCCCGGCTCCCGGAGCATCCGCCGGCCTTCGCCTCGGGCACGGCGCGCGAGCTGGCGGGCCTGATGCGGTCGCTGGCGCACGGGCGTGAACCGTGGCAGCGGCTGCTGCTCGGCTGGATGGCGCACAACACCGACCGCGCGCTGGTGCCCGCGCTCCTCCCGCACGAGCCCGAGGACCGCGACCCGCCGGCGGCCCTGCCGTACGCCGCCGGAGTCTGGGTGGCGAACAAGACCGGCACGGACGCCGGGACGCGGGCCGACGTGGGCGTCATGGCCGGGGCGCGGTGGGAGGGCTACGCCGTGCTCGCGCACGGGCCCGCGGGCCGCGAGCACGCCCTGGTCCAGGCGATCCGCCAGGCCGGTCTCGCCATAGCGGAGACCGTCCTCCCGGCCGGGTGACGGGGGCCGTCGCGAGCGCCTCGGGTGACGCTGCCGCCGCTGTGACCCAGGCCACATGGAGTTCCTGTCAGCAATCGGGGCGCTGCTCCGCTCAATTCACCGGAAGCAGGTGAAACGACAGGAGCAACACATGAAGCACCGCATCGTCGTACTCGGCGCCGGTTATGCCGGAGCCTACGTGGCCGGGACCCTGGCCCGCCGCCTGTCCCCCGCGGACACCCAGATCACCGTCGTCAACGCCGTGCCGGACTTCGTCCAGCGAATGCGACTGCACCAGTTGGCGGCAGGCCGCCACGTCGACGCGCCGATGCTCGCCGACGTCTTCGCGGGCACGGGGATACGGCTGCGCGTGGCCCGCGTCACCGTGGTCGACCCCGAGCGCCAGGTCGTCGCCGTGGCCGATGACGGCGGCGGCGGCGAGCTCGGCTACGACACGCTTGTGTACGCGCTCGGCAGCCGCGGCGCGGGCCACGCCGTTCCCGGCGCGGCGGAGCACGCCTTCGACGTCGCCGCCAGGCCCTCGGCGCTGCGCCTGCGCGAGCGCCTCGACGGCATGCTGGGCATGGTCGGCATGGTCGGCCAGGACAGGGGCGAAGGCGGGCGGGTGGTGGTCGTCGGCGACGGGTTGACGGGCATCGAGACCGCCACCGAGATCGCGGAAGCCCGGCCCGGTCTGTCGGTGACGCTGGTCGCCCGCGGCGAGCTCGGCGCCCGGCTCTCCGCCGGGGCCCGCAGCCACCTGCGCCAGGCCTGCGACCGGCTGGGCATCACCGTCCTGGAGCACACCATCGTCGAGGCCGTCGAGGCGACGCGGGTGCTGTGCGCCGACGGCACCGCCCTGGCGTCCGACGCGACCGTGTGGGCGGCCGGGTTCGCGGTCAGCCCCATCGCCGCCGTCGCCGGGCTGGAGGTCACCGAGAGCGGTCAGATCGTCGTCGATCGCACCATGCGGTCGGTCTCGCACCCGAACGTCTACGCCATCGGCGACAGCGCCTACGCCATCGGCGACAACGGCCGGCCGCTGCCGATGTCCTGCGCTTCGGCCGCTTGTATCGGCCGGCAGGCTGTGGAGGCGATCGTGGGACGCCTGACCGGCCGCGCGATCGCGAACACCAAGCTGATCTATACGCTGAACCACATCAGCCTCGGACGGCGAGACGGGATCCTGCAGATGGTCGGCGACGAGGGACAGGCAAAACCGAAGTACCTCGGCGGCCGGAAGGTCGCGAGGGCCAAGGCGGGCATACTCGCGATGTCGCTGTGGGCCACTTCGCACCCGACCTTCGGCATGCCCGGCCGCAAGCGCCACCTGGCCGGCGGCCCGCGCACCCGCCCCACCGCGACCGTCGCGGACACGGCCGCGCAGCAGGCCACGCACGCGACGCCCTGACCCCCCACCACACACAGCACCCGCCGGCTCAGCAGGTGCCGTCGATCGGATCGCCGCCCCCGTTCACTTCTGAAACACCCGCTGGAGGGTGATCCCCGTGGACAGCACCGAGACGGAGCGCTTCGACACCGGCCCGTTCGACACCAGCCGGTTCGAGGCCGACCGGTTCGAGGCCGACCGGTTCGAGGCCGACCGGTTCGAGGCCGACCGGTTCGAGGCCGACCGGTTCGAGGCCGACCGGAACCGGCTGGCCGCACTGGCCTACCGGCTCTTGGGCTCCGCCGCCGACGCCGAGGACACCGTCCAGGATGCCTTCCTGCACTGGCAGGCCGCGGACCGGCAACGGATCAAGGTGCCGGAAGCATGGCTGACCAGAGTCGTCACCAACCTGTGCCTCGACCGGCTCCGCTCGGCGCGGGCCCGCCGCGAACGCGCCGCCGGCGTCTGGCTGCCCGAACCGCTCCTCGACGGCGACCCGATGCTCGGCCCGGCCGACTCGTTCGAGCAGCGCGAATCGGTCTCCCTCGCCGTGCTGACGCTCATGGAACGCCTGTCACCCCTCGAGCGAGCCGTCTACGTCCTGCGCGAAGCGTTCTCCCACAGCCACGCCGAGATCGCGGAGATCCTCGACATCACCGAGTCCGCGAGCCAGCAGCACCTCCACCGGGCCCGGCGCCGCATCACCGCCACCCGCCGCGGCGGCGAAGTCGACCCGGCGTCCGCCCGCAGGGTCGTCGAGGAATTCCTCGCCGCCGCCGCCTCGGGCCACACCGAACGGCTGGTGGCGCTGCTCACCGACGACGCGACCGCGGTCTCCGACGGCGCCGGCCAGGCCGAGAAGCTGCTGTGGTACGACACTCCGCAGCGCATCGCCGCCGTCGTGCGAGCCGGCTTCAAACCCACACCCGCGAAGCGGCGCGTCGCCGGCGGCACGCCCGCCATCCACTACGCGCTCGTCAACGGCGCCCCCGCCATTCTCTTCGTGATCGACGACCGGGTTGTCCTCGCCATGACGTTCGACATCACAGGCGGCAAGATCGCAAGCGTGCGCGGCATCGCCGCCCCCGCCCCTCTCGTCCGCCTCACCGAAACCTGGCGGCAGCACGATCCGGACCCGCCGCTCATCAGCCAGTGGTGACCCGTGCCGACCGCGCGGTCAGGCGCGGCGGCCGCGTTTCACAGAAGGTCGCCCGTGAACACGCGCCGCCTGGCGGCGCGGTGGAACGGCACCACCGCGATGCATATGACCAGGTCTGATGCCGATTCGCCGATACTCGTCGCCGATACTGGGGGAATGCTCAGCAGCCACCGCCTCAAGGTGCTCCTGGAGGTCTTCAGAACCGGGAGCATCGCCGGAGCCGCCAAGTCCCTGCGGCTGTCGCCCTCCGCCGTCTCCCACCAGCTCGCCCGGCTGGAGGAGGAGGCGGGGGTCGGGCTGGTGGAGCGGGCCGCGCACAGCCTGCGGCTGACGGCCGCAGGCCACCGCCTGGCCGGGCGGGCCCAGGAGGTGCTCGACCTCATCGAATCGGCCGAGAAGGACCTGCTCGCCCAGGCGCGGGCGGACGCCGGGCAGCTGCGCATCGGGTTCTTCGCCTCGGCCGGCTACCGGCTGCTGCCGATGGCGTTGTCGTCCTTCACCGCGCGTCACCCGGGCGTCGAGCTCGATCTGGTGCTCGGGCAGCCGCACGAGCTGCTTCCCGACGTGGAACGCGGCGAGCTGGACGTGCTGGTCGTGTTCGAGCACGCGCTGGACCCCTGGAAGGCGCCGAAGGGTGTCGAGGTCGTCCACCTGTTCGACGAACCGCAGCTCCTGGTCATGCCGCTCGGTCATCCCGCGGGACACCGGTCCCGCGTACGGCTGACCGACCTGGCCGACGAGCCGTGGATCACCACGTTCGGCACCGAGACCCCGGTGTCGGTGCTGGAGCGGGCCGGCGCCCTGGAAGGGATGACGCCCACCATCCGCTGCCGCAGCGACCACTACGAGGTGACGCTCGGCCTGGTCCGGGCCGGGCTCGGCGTGGCCCTCGTGCCGAGCCTCGGCGTGCAGGGCGCGGCGGGCATCCAGGTGTGCCAGGTGGAGGGACCCAAGCTCTACCGCCGGGTGGGCGCCGCCCTGCGCCCGACCAATCCCAATCCCGCGCTGCGCGCGTTCGCCGACTACCTCAGGGACGCCTCGGCCCGCCTCAGCGTCACCCTCCGATAGGTGGAGCGGCCGCGGAGGTTCCATCGGCCGCCCGGACGTCCGGAAACGGCGCCCGGCCCGCCGGGAGGCGGGCCGGGCGTTCGCTCGTCACCAGTTGCCGAGCCTGCGCGTGCTTCCCTCGCCCCGCTCGTGCCGGCGGTACACCTGCGCCATCGCGAGCGCGGCGGCTCCCAGCGCCAGGGTCACGATGCCGATCGCGACGTTGTTCCAAATGGTCGTCGCCGTGGCCTCACGTCCCCCGCGCAGCACAAACGGCGAGACGATCGCCCACACGCCGAGCAGCGGGAGAAGCCACCCCATGCCGTAGGTGCGCCCGTAGGCGGACGCGAGGCCCAGCGCGAGGGCGCTGATCACGAGGCCGATGATCAGGTTGTTGACGGTCATGCCCCGGAATCCGAAGAACCCGATGATCCACGGCGAGAGGGCCAGATACAGGCCGGCCAGGAAGGCCAGCCCCTCCAACACCTGGGCGGGGGCCGTCGAGCCCGCCCGATCGTAGGTCTGGCGCAGTTCGCTGACGTCGGGATGACGTTCGAGGCCGGTGGGTCCAACCATGTCTGATTCCGCCTTTCCTGCCGCGTGCGTTTGCGCGGACAGCCATACCCCCTTGAATCCCCGCATTCTCGATTCTGATTAAAATTACCGTACTTATTCGACATTGTCGGTTAAATACGTTTCGGACCTATCCAAGCCGACATGCGGCGGGCAGAGCCGGGGAGGGTACCGATAAGCCCGGAAGGGACGGCCCGCGACGAGACCGGAAACGGGGCGCTGGGGTCATGATCGCTGTTGTCCTGGCGGTGCTCGCCGCGGCGGCCAACGCCGTCGCGTCGGTGCTGCAGCGCCAGGCCGCCCGCGGCGCTCCGGCCGACGAGGCGTTCCGGCTCGGCCTGATCTGGGACCTCCTGCGGCGGCCCGCCTGGCTGGGCGGCATCGCCGCGCTCATCGCGGGCTTCCTGCTGCAGGCGGGCGCCCTGACCTCGGGAGGGCTCGCGCTCGTCCAGCCCCTGCTCGTCGCGGAGCTGCCGATCACGATGCTCGTGGCGGGCTGGATGTTCCGGGTTCGCGTCACCCCGCAGACATGGCTCGCCGTCGGCTCGCTGACGGCAGGCCTGGCCGCGTTCCTCGTGGCGGCCTCACCCACCCCCGGTCGCCGGCTTCCCGGCGTGCTGACCTGGGTGGTCTCCGCGGGCGTGACCGCCGGGCTCCTCGCCTGCTGTGTGGCCGTCGCCATCGCCAGCGGCGGGCACGCCCGCGCGGTGCTGCTCGGGGTCGCCGCGGGCCTCGGCTTCGCCTACACCGCCGTCCTCATGAAGCGCACGGTGGAGGAGCTGCCGGGGGGCGTGCGGACGCTCGCCGGCTCCTGGTCGCTGTGGGCCATGGTGGCCGCCGGTCTGTGCAGCCTGTTCCTGCTGCAGAACGCCCTGCACAGCGGTCCGCTCGTCGCCGTGCAGCCCGCGCTGACCGTGACCGACCCCGTGGCGAGCACGGCGTACGGCGTGGCGATGTTCGGCGAGGACATCCGCACCGGCCCGTGGGTGGTGCCCGAGCTGACGGGCATGGCCCTCATCCTGTACGGCAGCGTGCTGCTGTCGAGGTACGCGCCGCTCACGGAGCAGGCTCCCATGGCCGGGGTACGGCATCGCCGGGGAGCAGGAGGCCGGGGAGGAGAAGGGACTCGGCCGGCGCCGAGGTGAACAGCGCGGCCGCCCGCGCGGTGAGCGCGCCCCGCCCGGGCAGACCGGGTTCGAGCCGGTCGAGCGCCCGCAGCAGGTCCGCGCGGCGCCGCGCGTGCACGCTCACCCCGGCGCGGGCCATCGCGAGCACACCGTCCCTGCCGTGCCCCGCGATGGGCCGGTAGGTGACGACCGGCACTCCCGCCGCGAACGCCTCCCTGCAGGTCAGCCCGCCCGCGTTGTCCACCAGCGCGTACGCGGAGGCGAGCAGGTCCGCCAGGTCGTCCCGCCAGCCGACGGCGGCCCCCGCGCCGGCGCGGCCGAGCAGGCGCCCGAGGCGGCGGCGCAGCCGCTCGTTGCGCCCGCACAGCACGACGGGCGCGTACCGGCCCGAGCGGGCCAGGAGCCGGGCGGTCGCCGCCACCCGGCCGACCCCCCAGGACCCGGCGCACACGAGCACGATCCGGTCGCCGTCCCGCAGGCCGATGCGGGCCCGGACCTCCGCCACCGCGGCGCCCGGAGCCGCGAACCGGGGGCGGACGATGGGGGCGCAGCGGAAGGCCGGGCGACCGGCGGCGGCCGTCACGGCGAGGGCCGTGGCCGTGTCCGGGCACAGGTAGCGGTCGTTGCCGGGGTGCAGCCAGAGGCGGTGCACGGCGAAGTCGGTCAGCACGACCACGCTCGGCACGGCCAGCCGCCCCCGCGCCCGCAGGTGGCCGGCGGCCTGCGCGGCCACGTGGAAGACCGGCACCACCACGGAGGGCCGGAAGCGGCGCACCACCCGGGCCAGCCCGGCCGCGGCCACGACCGTCAGAGGCGAGGTGGCGGGGGCGCGGGGGGAGACGAAGAAGACGCGGTAGACCAGCGCGTACAGCCACGGCGCCCGCAGCATGACCCCGCGATACCACCACCGCAGGAGCGCGCCCAGCCGCAGCGGCAGCAGGGCGAGCACGTCCACGACCTCCGTACGCGCGCCGGAGGCGCCCAGGCGGCGGGCCAGCTCCTCGGCCACGGCGTCGTGGCCCGCTCCCATCGAGGCGCTGACGATCAATGCCCTGTCCCTCATGACCCTCCTTTCCGGGTGGGGGGAGGCGTGACGGACACTGGAATGCGATGAGACCTCACGCGCTCGTCGTCGCCGGGCCGGCCCTGCTGGCCGCCCTGCTGCACGCCGGGCCGGGGGCCACCTGGCTGCCTCCGGTCCGCCGTCTGCTGCCGTCCCTCGCCGGCGAGGGCGACCCCGGGCACGTGGCGCTGACCTTCGACGACGGGCCCGACCCCCGGTCGACCCCGCTGTTCCTCGACGAGCTGGACCGGCTCGGCTGCCGGGCGACCTTCTTCCTCCTCGGCGAGATGCTCGACCGCCACCCCGAGGCCGGGCGGAGCATCGCGCGGGCCGGGCACGAGGTCGCCGTGCACGGCTGGCGGCACCACAACGCCCTGGTCACCCCGCCGGGCAGGGTCGCGGCGGAGATGGGCAGGGCCGCGCGCCTCGTCACCGCCGTCACCGGCGCACGCCCCTCGTGGTATCGCCCGCCGTACGGCGTGCTCAGCGCCGAGGCGCTGCTCGCGGCCCGGTGGCACGGCCTGCGGCCGGTGCTGTGGACGGCCTGGGGCGAGGACTGGACGGAACGGGCCACGCCCGGCTCGGTGCTGCGCACCCTGGAGCCCGGCCTGCGCGGCGGGGCGACGCTGCTGCTGCACGACTGCGACCACACCTCCGCCCCGGATTCCTGGCGCTCGGCACTGGGCGCGCTCGCCGGCGTGGTCAGCCGCTGCCGCGCCGCCGGGCTCCGTGTCGGACCGCTCGGCGCCCACGGCGTGGGTGTACCCGGCGGCGTGCGGCCCCACCGGCGCCCGGTCCCGGCAAGCTTTTACCTGCGGCCGGAAGCATAAACACCCGGAAAAAAGGCCACCCGCTCTCGGCGTTATTCTCGACCACACTTTTGCCGTTTTTTCCTGATATCGCCCGGCCGCGTGCGCCGCTTTTCCCGCGGGTTTGCCCATGCAAAGGCGCCTGCCGGGCGGTCGGGTTTTGTGGTGAATTGCGATGGAGATTCTTCAGACATGTCCGCAGCGGACGTACGCGACGCCGCGCGCCGGGAAAACTTCCCGGTGGCCTCCCGCCTGCTTCCGCGCGCGTACCGCCGCGACCTGATGGCCGTGTACTGCTTCGCCCGCTACGTGGACGACGTCGGCGACGAGGCGGACCCGGCCGAGCGCCCCGCCCTGCTCGACGCGGTGGAGGCCGATCTCGGCCGCCTGTACGCCGGGGGAAGCCCGCGGCTGCCCGCCGTGGGCGCGCTGGCGCCGCTGGTCGCCGGGCGGGGCGTGCCGCGGACGCCCTTCCTCCACCTCGTGGAGGCCAACCGGCGCGACCAGGTGGTGCGGCGCTACGACACCTTCGGGCAGTTGCTGGCCTACTGCGAGCTGTCCGCCAATCCGGTCGGCCGGATCGTCCTGCACGTCTTCGGCGTGGCCACCCCGGAGCGGGCGCGGCTGTCGGACCGCATCTGCTCGGCGCTGCAGGTGATCGAGCACTGTCAGGACGTGGGTGAGGACCACGCCCGCGGCCGCGTCTACCTCCCCGGCGAGGACCTGCGCAGGTTCGGCTGCCGCGCGTCCGACCTGGACGCCCCGCGCACGTGCCCGCGGCTGCGCCGGGCCGTCGCGCTGCAGGCCCGCCGCGCCGCCACCCTGCTGGACGAGGGAATGCCGCTGCTGGAGACGCTGAGCGGGTTCGCCCGCACCGCGGTCGCCGGGTACGTCGCGGGCGGCCGCGCGGCGCTCGCGGCGCTGGAGCGAGGCCGGCACGACGTCCTCGGCGGGGCGGTCCGCGCGCGCCGCCGCGCGGTGCTGAGCGAGTGGGTACGCGTGCTGAAGGAGGTGAACGGTGACGGTTCCCGGCGCGATTCCTGATCCCGTTCCCGATCACCCGCCCGGCCCCGCGCTGCACCCCGTCACGCCCGCGTCCGTACCGGTGCCGGTTCGGGTGCCGGTTCGGGTGGCCGTGCCGGTTCCGGTGGCCTACCGGTACTGCGAGCGCGTCGTCCGCACCCAGGCCCGCAACTTCGCCTACGGCATCCGCCTGCTCGCCCCGCCCAAGCGCCGCGCGCTCAGCGCGCTCTACGCCTTCGCCCGGCGGATCGACGACATCGGCGACGCGGCCGGACCGGTGGACGCGCGGCTGTCGGCCCTTGAGGAGGCGCGGACGGGGCTGCGCGCTCCGCGGCCGGACCCCGCCGACCCCGTCCTGGTGGCCCTGCGCGACACCGCCGTGCGCTTCCCCGTCCCGCTGGAGGCGTTCGAGGAGCTCATCGACGGATGCGCCGACGACGTCGCGGGCGCGCGCTACCAGTCCTACGAGGATCTGGTCGGCTACTGCCGGGATGTCGCCGGATCCATCGGGCGGCTGTCCCTCGGCGTGTTCGGCCTCGCCGACGGGGCGGCACGCGGGGACGGGGCGCTGCGGCGGGCCGCGCGGCTCGCGGACGCCCTCGGCGTGGCGCTCCAGCTCACCAACGTGCTCAGGGACCTGCGCGAGGACCGATGCGCGGGCCGCGTGTATCTGCCCGCCGACGACCTGCGCAGGTTCGGCTGCACGCTCGATCTGGACGCGTCGGGGGCGTTCGCCGACCCGCCCGAGCGGCTGGCGCGGCTCATCCGGTACGAGGCCGGGCGGGCGCTCGGCTGGTACGCCGAGGGGATGAGCCTGATCCCGCTGCTCGACCGGCGCAGCGCGGCCTGCACCGCGGCGATGGCGGGCATCTACCGGCGCCTGCTCGCCCGCATCGCCGCCGACCCCGGCCGGGCGCTGGCCGGGCGCGTGTCGCTCACGCCGTGGGCGAAGGCGATGGAGGCGGCGCGGGCGATCAAGGGAGCGGCCCGATGAACGGCCAGCTGAACGGCCAGCTGAACGGCCCGGAGAACGGCACGCGGAGCGCCGGGGAGGGCGCGGCCGTTCCGCCCGTGGCCGTGGTGGGCGGCGGCCTCGCCGGCATCACCGCGGCCCTCGCGCTCGCGGAGGCCGGATGGCCGGTGACCCTGTACGAGGCGAGGCCCCGGCTCGGCGGCGCCACCCACTCCTTCACCCGGGGCGGCCTGACGGCCGACAACGGGCAGCACGTCTTCCTGCGCTGCTGCACCGCCTACCGCGGGCTGCTGGACCGGCTCGGCGGCACCGGGCGGGTGCGCCTGCAGGAGCGCTTCGACGTACGCGTGCTCACCCCGCACGGCGGACGGGGACGGCTGCGCCGGGCCGCGCTGCCCGGGCCGCTCCACCTGCTGCCCGCGCTCGCGGGCTACCGCCTGCTGTCCCCCGCCGACCGGCTGCGCGCGGCGCGCGGCGCGTTCGCGCTGCGCGGGCTCGACCCGGCGGAGCCCGCCCTCGACCGGGCCGCGCTCGGCGGCTGGCTGGCCGAAAACGGCCAGCGGGAGACCGTGCGGCGGGCGCTGTGGGATCTGTTCGCGGTGGCCGCGCTCAACATCCCGGCCGACGAGGCGGCGCTGGGCCCGGCGGCGATGGTCTTCAGGACGGCCCTGCTCGGCCGCGCCGACGCCGCCGACATCGGCGTGCCGTCCGTCCCCCTGGGCGACCTGCACGGCGGCGCCGCGCTGTCCGCGATCGCCCGGCTGGGCGGCGAGGTGCGGCTGGCGGCGAAGGTCGAGCGGGTGCTGCCGTGCCTGCCGGGCCTGAGCGGACCTTCGATCCTCGTGGGCGGCGCGCGCGTCGGCGCGTCGGCCGTCGTCGTCGCCACCCCGCACGGCCAGGCCGCGCGGCTCGTGCCGCCGGAGGCCGCGCCGGACCGGGACGCCTGGGCGGGCCTCGGAGCGAGCCCGATCGTCAACGTGCACGTCGTCTACGACCGGCCCGTCACCCGGCTGCCGTTCGCCGCCGTCGTCGGCTCGCCCGTGCAGTGGATCTTCGACAGGACCGCCTCCGGCGGGCTGACCCGGGGCCAGTACCTCACCGTCTCGGTGTCGGCGGCGCGGCACTGGATCGACGTGCCCACGGCCGTGATGCGGGAGGTGTTCCTGCCCGAGCTGGAGCGGCTGCTCCCGGCCGCGCGGGCGGCGCGGGTCGTGGACCTGTTCATCACCAGGGAGCGGCGGGCGACCTTCCGGCAGGTCCCGGGCAGCGGGGGTTTGCGCCCCGGCGCGGCCACCCGGTGGCCCGGACTGTTCCTCGCCGGCGCGTGGACCGACACGGGCTGGCCCGACACGATGGAGGGAGCCGTGCGCAGCGGACTCCACGCGGCCCGCCTCGCCAGGCGGCATCTCGAACGGGAGCTGGCGCGATGACCGGCGTCACCACCGGCGTCACCGCCGGAGTCGAGACGGGTGTCACCACCGGGGTCGCCACGGGGGTCGCCACCGGCGCCGCCCGCGCCGCGACCGCCCTGAAGGCGGCCCGCGACCACCTGCTCGGCCTGCAGGCGCCCGAGGGCTGGTGGAAGGGCGAGCTCCAGACCAACGTGACCATGGACGCCGAGGACCTCCTGCTGCGCGAGTTCCTGGGCGTGCGGACCGACGAGGAGACCGCCGAGGCCGCCCGGTGGATCAGGTCGCAGCAGCGTGAGGACGGCAGCTGGGCCAACTTCCACGACGGGCCCGCCGATCTGTCCACCACGGTCGAGGCGTACGTCGCGCTGCGGCTCGCGGGCGACCCGCCCTCGGCTCCGCACATGCGCGCCGCGGCGGCGTGCGTGCGCGGGGCCGGTGGCGTCGAGTCGGCCCGGGTCTTCACCCGGATCTGGCTCGCCCTGTTCGGGCAGTGGCGGTGGGAGGATCTGCCGGTCATCCCCCCGGAGATCATGTTCCTGCCGCCGTGGTGCCCGCTGAACGTGTACGACTGGGCCTGCTGGGCGCGGCAGACCATCGTCCCGCTCACGATCGTGACCGCGCACCGGCCGGTCCGGCCGCTGCCGTTCGGCCTGCCCGAGCTGCGCACCGGAAGGCCCGTGCGGCGGGCGCCGCGCACCGGCTGGGACGCGGCGTTCGCGGCCCTCGACCGCGCCCTGCACCGGTATGAACGGCGCCCGGTCGCGGGGCTTCGCCGCGCCGCCCTGAGGCGGGCCGTCGAGTGGGTCATGGCCCGGCAGGAGGCCGACGGCTCGTGGGGCGGCATCCAGCCTCCCTGGGTCTACTCGCTGATCGCGTTGCACCTGAGTGGGTACGGCATCGATCACCCCGTCATCCGCGCCGGCCTCGCGGGGCTGGACAGGTTCACCATCAGGGAGGACGGCACGCGCAGGCTGGAGGCGTGTCAGTCGCCGGTCTGGGACACCGCGCTCGCGATGACCGCCCTCCTGGACGCCGGCCTGCCCCGCGACCATGCCGCGCTCACCCGGGCGGGCGAGTGGCTGCTGCGCGAGGAGATCCGGGGGCCGGGCGACTGGACGGTGCGGCGTCCCGGTCTCGCGCCGGGCGGATGGGCGTTCGAGTTCGACAACGACGGCTACCCCGATGTCGACGACACGGCCGAGGTGATCCTCGCGTTGCGCCGGTTGCGCCGGCCCGATGCCCGGCCTGCGCTGGAGCGGGGGCTGCGGTGGATGGCCGGGATGGTCTCCCGCGACGGCGGCTTCGCCGCCTTCGACGCCGACAACACCCGCGAGCTGTGCCTGCGGCTGCCGTTCTGCGACTTCGGCGCGGTCGTCGACCCGCCGTCGGCCGACGTGACCGCGCACGTGGTCGAGGCGCTCGCGGTCGAGGGCATGGCCCGCTCCCCCGTCGTACGGCGGGCCGTGGTGTGGCTGCTGCGGGCGCAGGAGGCCGACGGCTCGTGGTTCGGCCGCTGGGGGGCCAACCACGTGTACGGCACCGGCGCGGTGCTGCCCGCCCTCGTGGCGGCCGGGGTGCGGCCGGGAGCCCCCTGCGTGCGGCGGGCCGTCGCCTGGCTGCGGGCGCACCAGCATCCCAGCGGCGGCTGGGGCGAGGACATGCGCTCCTACCGCGACCCCGCCTGGATCGGGCGGGGCGAGCCGACCGCGTCCCAGACGGCCTGGGCCCTCATCGGCCTGCTCGCGGCCGGGGAGCGAGGGCCGTCCGTGGACAGGGGCGTGGCCTGGCTGGCCGACACCCAGCGCCCCGACGGCACCTGGGACGAGCCGCACTACACCGGGACGGGCTTCCCCGGCGACTTCTCCATCAACTACCACCTCTACCGCCTCGTCTTCCCGGTCAGCGCGCTCGGCCGCTACCTGCGCCTGCACGAGACGGCCGGACCGGAGGCCACACCATGACCGATCTGGGCGACGCCATGACCGATCTGATCGTGTGCACCGCGCTGGGGATGGAGGCCCGGGCCGTCGCTCGCGGCCTGCGGCCGGAGCTCGGGGGCGACCATCCGCGGGTCCGGGTCGTGCGGGTCGGGATGGGCCCCGACCGGGCGGCGCGCGCCGCGGCCCTGCTCCCGCCCGCCGCCGCCCTCGCCGTCACCGGCTTCGGCGGCGCCGTCCACGACGGGCTGCGCCCCGGGGACGTGCTCGTCGCCACCGAGGTCCGCTCCGGCGACCGGGTCTGGCCGTGCCCGTCGGCCCCGCTGCTCGCCGGAGAGCTCCTCCGCGCCGGGCTGCCGGCCCGCACCGGCCCGCTCGTCACCTCCCCGCACGTCGTCACCGGCCGCGGGCGGCACGCGCTGGCCCGCGAGGGCGCCTGCGCCGTCGACATGGAAAGCGCCCCGCTGGCCGAGGCGGCGGGGGCCCGGCCGTTCGCGGCCGTGCGGGTCATCGTGGACACTCCCGACGCGCCCCTGCTGAACCTCGCCACGATGGGCGGCGCGGTCGCCGCACGGCGCACGCTCGCCCGGATCGGCCCGGTGCTGGCGCGCTGGGCGGCGGCGGCCGGGCCGCGGCGGGTCCTGCTGGCCTCGCCCCGCTCGTTCTGCGCCGGGGTCGAGCGGGCCATCGAGATCGTGGAGCGCGCGCTGGACCGGTTCGGCGCGCCGGTGTACGTGCGCAAGCAGATCGTGCACAACATCCACGTCGTACGCGACCTGGAGCGGCGCGGCGCGGTGTTCGTCGACGACCTCGCCGAGGTGCCGGAGGGCGCGGTCACCGTCTTCTCCGCGCACGGGGTCGCGCCCGCCGTGCGGGAGGAGGCGGGGCGGCGCGGGCTGCGCGTCGTCGACGCGACGTGCCCGCTTGTCGCGAAGGTCCACGCGGAGGCCCGCAGGTTCGCCGCGCGCGGCGACCTCGTCGTGCTGATCGGCCACGCCGGGCACGAGGAGGTCGAGGGCGTGCTCGGGGAGGTGCCCGGCGCGGGCGTGCTGGTCGAGGACGAGGCCGGGGTGGCGGAGGCGGCGCAGAACGTGCCGTGGGGGCGCGGTGTCGCCTACCTGACCCAGACCACGCTGGCGGCCGACGAGGCCGGGCGGGTCGCGGCGGCGATACGGCGGCGCTTCCCGGACGCCGAGGGCCCGCGCGGCGACGACATCTGCTACGCGACGACCAACCGGCAGCACGCGGTGCGGGCCGTCGCCGCGCAGGCCGACCTGGTGCTGGTCGTCGGCTCGGCCAACTCCTCCAACGCCCTGCGCCTCACCGAGGTCGCCGCGCGACAGGCGCCGCTCGCCCGCCTGATCGACGATCCGGGCGACATCGCGCTCGACTGGCTGCGGGGTGCGCGGACGGTCGGGCTGACCGCCGGGGCGTCCACCCCCGGCGCGATGGTGGACGCCGTCGTGGCCGCCCTCGGCGGGCTCGGCCCGCTGGAGGTGGAGGAACGGCGGGTGACCGAGGAGAACGTCGAGTTCACATTGCCGAAGGAGGTGCGGCCCTGATGCCGATGCCCGTACGCCAGAGTCTGCGTGTCGGTGCGTACATCCTGGCCCAGCGGCTGCGCCGGCGGGAGAAGTTCCCACTGCTGGTGGAGCTTGAGCCGTTGTTCGCGTGCAACCTGAAGTGCGCGGGCTGCGGGAAGATCCAGCACCCGGCCGGCGTGCTGAAGCAGCGCATGCCGGTCGAGCAGGCGGTGGCCGCCGTCGAGGAGTGCGGCGCCCCGATGGTGTCGATCGCCGGCGGGGAACCGCTCATGCACCCCCAGATCGGGGAGATGGTCGAGGAACTGGTGGCCCGCAGGAAATACGTCTTCCTGTGCACCAACGCGCTGCTGATCCCGCGCAAGATCGAACGGTTCACGCCCTCGCCGTACTTCGCCTGGGCCGTGCACATCGACGGCCTGCGCGAGCGGCACGACGCGTCGGTGTGCAAGGAGGGGGTGTTCGACGAGGCGGTCGCGGCGGTGCGCGAGTGCCGGCGGCGCGGCTTCCGGGTCACCACCAACACCACGTTCTTCGCCGGGGACAGCCCGCGCACCGTGATCGAGGTGCTCGACTTCCTCAACGACGACCTGGGCGTCGACCAGATGATGATCTCGCCCGGGTACGCGTACGAGAAGGCGCCAGACCAGGACTGCTTCCTGGGGGTGCGGCAGACGCGGGAGATGTTTCGCGCCGCGTTCGCGGACGGCAACCGCAAGCGCTGGCGGTTCAACCACTCGCCGCTGTTCCTCGACTTCCTGGAGGGGAAGGCCGACTTCCCCTGCACGGCCTGGGCGATCCCGTCCTACTCGGTGTTCGGCTGGCAGCGGCCCTGCTACCTGATGGCCGACGGGTACGCGCAGAGCTATCGGGAGCTGGTCGAGGAGACCGACTGGAGCTCCTACGGCCGGGGGCGGGACCCGCGCTGCGCCAACTGCATGGCGCACTGCGGCTACGAGCCGACGGCGGTCTTCGCCACCCTCGGCTCGCTGCGCGAGTCCCTGCGCGCGCTGCGCGGCGCCTGAGCCTCAGGGGCTGAATCTCAGGGGCTGAAGAATCTCAGGGGCTGAAGAATCTCAGGGCCGGCCGAAGCGGCGGGCGAGGGCGCGGAACGCGCCGGGCGCGGCCCCGTGCAGGCGGGCGGGCAGCCGCAGCCAGGCAGGCACGTACACCTCGGCGCGGTCGCGCTCAACGGCGGCCGCGATGGCCCGGGCCACCCGCTCCGGCGGGACGGGCGCCGGCCTGCGGCGCGTGTACGGCCTGCCGCGCCGGGCGAAGAACGCCGTGTCGACCACCCCGGGCACCACGGACGTCACGCCCACGCCGTTCCCGTTCCCGTCGACCCCGTTCCCATCAACCGCGGGCAGTTCGTACCGCAGGCTCTCGGCGAAGGCCAGCAGGCCCGCCTTGGTCGCGGCGTACACCGCCTCCTCCCGCACGCCCACCGCGCCGGCGATCGAGGCGACGTAGACGAGGTGACCCCGGCCGCGCTCCAGCATCCCGGGCAGCAGCAGCCGGGTGAGCCGCACGTGCGCCGTCAGGTTGACCTCGATCATGCGTTCGGCCGTGCCGCCGGGCATCCGGTCGAGCGGCCCGCTCCAGCCCTCGCCCGCGCAGGCCACCAGCACGTCCACCGGTCCCGCGCGTACGGCGAGGTCGGCCGAGGGGTCGGCCGAGGGGTCGGACAGGTCGGCGGGCACGACCTGCCCGCCGGTCCTGGCGGCGACGCCGGCGAGCGCCTCCTGGTCGCGCCCGGACAGCACCAGCCGCGCGCCGCGCGCCGACAGCTCCAGCGCCGTGGCCGCGCCGATGCCCGACGACGCCCCCGTGACGAGCACCCGCGCCCCCGCCAGCCGCATGCGCCCCACCCCCTCGCCCCGGGTCGTACCCCCTGGCTTCCCGCCACGTGGTTTCCCGCGAAGTGGTTTCCGCGAACCGGTGGACCACCGACGGTATGACTGGGTAGCCTGCCAAGTATGACCAAGAAGATTACGATCTCTTTGCCGGACGAACTCGCCGACGAGGCGCAGGCGTCCGGCAACGCCTCGGCCTACATCGCCGCGGCGCTGCGGGAGCGGCGGCGCATCCAGGGCGACCTGGCCATCATGGCCGATTTATGGGGGCCGGGCTGGCAGGACGGGATCACCGATGACGACAGCGCCCGCGCGGCTCGCCTGATGACCGGCGGCGACGCCACGGCGGACGCCGCGTGAGCGACCCCGTCCCACCGGCCGGCGCCCTGTCCGGCCACGTGCTGGACCTCGACGCCGTGGTCCACCTGATCGAGGGCAAGAGCATGTACGGCAGGGCCGTCGTGCGGCAGTCCTCGGCGCACGGCGTCACCCTCCTCGTCCCCGCGCTCGCCGTCCAGGTGCTGTCGCTGGGCCCCATCCAGCCCCGGCTCGAACGCTTCCTGCGCATGTCGATGGTGGTCACCGGCGCGCTCTCCCCCGACGACGCCGTCGAAGGCGGGCCGTACGCGCAGGCGATCATGACGAGCCTGCGGCGCCACCGGCCGTCCGCCGCCGACGCGCTCCTGCCCGACGTCCTGGTGGCCGCCCACGCGGCCGTCCACGCCACCCGCCGCAGCTGGCGGATCATCACCGCCACCCCCTACCTGTACGAGGGCCTCGGCGTCCGCCTGGAGATCCTCCCCTAGACGAGCCCTCGCTCCATAACTACGACGGCGACCACGACGGCCCGGCCCTGCCGCCGGCAGGAGGTACGCGCCGGGCGTGCCGGGGTACCAGCAGGGCATGGCCGCCCTTCCGGCGTACACGCCGATGATGGCCCGGCTCGGGCCGCTGCCCGAGCCCGAGGGCGGCTACGCGTACGAGATGAAGTGGGACGGCGTCCGCGCGCTCGGCTACGTCGAGGACGGCACACTGCGACTGGTCTCCCGCAACGCCAAGGACATCACTGCCGCCTATCCGGAACTCGCCGGCCTGGCCGGAGCCACGGGCGGGCACGCGGTGGTGCTCGACGGGGAGATCGTCGCCTTCGACCAGCAGGGCAGGCCGTCGTTCGAGGCGCTGCAGCCGCGCATGCACCAGCGCAACCCGCTGAAGATCAGGCAGCTCCTGGTCACCACGCCCGTGACCTACCTGCTGTTCGACGTGCTGCACGTCGATGCCGCGACCGCGATCACGATGACCTACACCGAGCGGCGGCGGCGCCTGGAGGACCTCGTCCACGCCGGCCGCCACTGGGCCGTCCCGCCCTGCTACGCCGACGGCGGCGAGCACGCGCTGGCCGACTCCCGGCGACTGGGGCTGGAGGGCGTCGTGGCCAAGCGGCTCGCCTCGCCCTACCACCCCGGCCGCCGCTCCCCCGACTGGGTGAAGGTCAAGAACGTCCGTACACAGGAGGTCGTCGTCGGCGGGTGGCGGGCCGGGGAGGGCCGCCGGGCCGGCACGGTCGGCTCGCTGCTCGTGGGCGTCCACGACGACAGCGGCCGCCTGCGGTACGCCGGCAGCGTCGGCACCGGCTTCACCGACGAGGCGCTGCGGCGGCTGGGCGAGCGCCTGGCGCCGCTGCGCCGGGACACGCCCCCCTTCGGCGACATCCCCCGGGAGGAGGCCAGGGGCGGCCGGTGGGTGGACCCGGTCCTGGTCGGCGAGGTGCAGTTCGCCGAGTGGACGGGCGAGGGGCGGCTGCGCCACCCCTCCTGGCGGGGCCTGCGCGACGACAAGGAGCCCGGCGATGTCGTCCGCGGGGAAGGATGAACGCCGCAGTCGCGGCACTCCGCCGGGCTGCCGGTCGGCCAGGCGGGCGGTCCCGCCCGAAGCCGCGGGGATTCACTCGGCCGTAGGGTTGGGCGGCATGGCGCTGCGACTTGCTCAGGTGAATTTCAAGGCTCGGGATGACGCGGCCCTCGGCCGGTTCTGGGCGGAGGCGCTGGGCTGGGGTGTTTTCAGCGAGGGACCCTGTGTGACAGGCGTTGGGCCCCTGGGTTTCGTCTGGCCGGACCCCGCCGCCGTCTGCGTCTGTGTCGTCACCGTCCCGGAGCCCGAAACGGTGAAGTACCGCGTGCACCTCGATCTCGCCACCACCTCCGCGGCCCATCAGGCGGAGCTGGTCGCGCGCCTGAAGGAGCTCGGTGCGACGCCCGCCGACGTGGGCCAGGGCGACGTGCCGTGGACGGTCCTGGCCGACCCGGAGGGCAACGTGTTCTGCGTGCTGGAGCCTCGGGAGATCTACCGGGACACCGGGCCGATCGCCACGGTGGTGGTCGACTGCGCGGACCCGCGGGCCATGGCCCGGTTCTGGGGCCAGGCGACGGACTGGACCCTGCACGAGGTGACCGACGACCACGCGCGGCTGCGCTCGGCCACGGGTGTCGGGCCGTACCTGGAGTTCCTGCGCACCACGCCCAGCGTGAAGACCGTGTGGAACCGGGTCCATCTCGACCTGCTGCCCTACCCCGGTGACGACCAAGCGGCGGAGGTGGCCCGCCTGCGGGCCCTCGGCGCGACGCCCGCCGACGTCGGCCAGGGCGATGTGTCGTGGATCGTCCTCGCCGACCCGGAGGGCAACGAGTTCTGCGTCCTCGCTCCAGCCTGACGCGGAGCCTTCCCGGCCAGCACCGTGGACACCGGTGAGGGCGACCGGCCGGGCCTCGGCGACACCGTCGAAGTTCCGGCCGGAAAACCGTTTGAGCCCTCCGCCCGTAGTCCCGTAGGGTGCCGGCAGCCCGTCGCCGTGAGGACAGAGGACAAGACCGCGTGACCCCGCCTGCTCTTCAGATCTGACACGTTCTTCCGCCCACCTGTAGCCGACGCTCCCGTCGGTTCTGCCGGGCTGCCCTTGTGCGCCCGGTCATACGGCGTCTGAGGCCGCGCGCAATCGGCCTCGTGTCAGGTCTTGAGAGATCATGTCTTCACATCCTCATATCGTGCTGCCCTGGGTCGTCCGCCGGACCAGGCTGCCTCTGCTGTCGTCGCGGTGCGTGGACTGCGGGTCGCGGTCGGCCACCACCGGCGAGGGCAGGTTCCGCGTCAACGCCAACGGCAAGCTGCTGGACGTGTGGCTGCTGGTCCGCTGCGTGTCCTGCGATCGGACGAGCAAGCTCACCGTGCACGAGCGGGCGCCGGTCAGATCCTTCGATCCGGCCGAGCTCCACGGCTACCGCGTCAACGATCCGGAACTGGTGGCGGCCACGCTGCTGGATCCGCTGCTCGCCCGGCGGGGCCGCTTCACCCTGGACTGGACGGGGGCCTGGCGGCTGGACACCCCGTCCGCACGGCTCGACGACGCGTGGCCGGTCCGGGTGGAGGTCGTCTTCGACGATCCGGTGCCGGTGCGCCCGGAACGGCTCATCGCGCACGGGCTCGGCCTCAGCAGGAACGAGGTACTGCGCCGGATCAAGTGCGACATTCCGCTGCGCCGTTCGACGAGCACCGGCTTCACCTTCACCGTGATGGCCGGAGACTAGCCGGGCGGGCCGGGCGGGCCCACCCGGCCCGCCCGGCCTCAGCCGGCGCCTCGACGCCACCGGTCAGGCGTCCTCGTCACGCCTCCACACGGCGGCGAGGACGACGGCGCCGACGACCGCGACGAGCAGGTTGGCGTAGATCTCATAGCCGGTCAGGAAGTCCAGGCGCGGGATGACCTGGCGGTTGAAGACGTTGAGTATCGCGCCCCAGAACGGCTGCACGGCCAGGTGGTCGATGGTCCCGCTGATGCCCGCGGCGACCAGGAACGCCCCGGCGAGCCGGATGACTTCACGCATGGCGCCGACGCTAGGGACCGGCGCACCCTGCGGGGATCGGGCGTCGGCATGCTCCCGTCCGGCGAAGGTCTCCGGCCGGGAGGCGGGCCGTCCGACCGAAGTCGGACGGCGCCCGACTTCGGTATGGTCTTCGCCGCTCGGCCGTGGGCGCGCCGCCTGGGAGGTCGTACGCTGCGGAGGTAATGGACCCCTCCGCCACCCCCCGGCACCGGCGAAGCCGGCGCGACTGGCTCGTGGACTCGGTGATGTTCGTCCTCGCCGTGGCCTTCACGCTTCTCACATCGGCGGACCGCCTCGACACCGCGCCGCTGCCGCCGGCGTGGCTGTTCCCCTTCGACCAGTTCGCAGGCGCGCTCGCCTGCGCCGCGTTGTGGCTGCGCCGCCGGTGGCCGGTCGGGCTCGCGGTGACGCTCGTCGCGCTGTCGGCCGTCTTCGAGATGATCGCGGGCCCGATGCTGGCCGCGCTCTTCTCCGTCGGGGTCCACCGCCGCCCGCGTACCTCGGGGACGGTGTTCGCGCTCAGCGTGCTCGCCGCGGCCGTCTTCACATATCTGCGCCCCGACCCGGACCTACCGCCGCTCGCGATGCTGATGCTGGGCCTGGCCCTCCAGGGCGCGGCGGTCGGCTGGGGGCTGTTCGTCCACCACCGGCGGCGGCTGGTGCTGGCCCAGTGCGACCGCGCGGCCCGGATGGAGACCGAGGCGAGGCTGCGGGCCGAGCAGGTGCAACACCAGGTGCGCGAGGCGATCGCCCGTGAGATCCACGACGTGCTCGGCCACCGGCTGTCGCTGCTGAGCGTGCACGCGGGGGCGCTGGAGTTCAATCCCGGCGCCGACCCCGCCGACGTCGCCCGCGCGGCACGGGTGATCAGGGAGAGCGCCCACCAGGCCCTGCAGGATCTGCGCGAGGTGATCGGCGTGCTGCGCGCCCCGACCGGCGAACCCTCCGCGCCCACGCGGCCCGGCCTGCCCACCCTCGCCGAACTGCGAAAACTCGTCGCGGAGTCGGGGCAGGCGGGCATGCCGGTCGAGCTGTGCGACGACCTCGGCGCGCGCGAGACGGTCCCGGACCGGACGGGCCACACGGCCTACCGCGTCGTGCAGGAGGCCCTGACCAACGCCCGCAAGTACGCGCCGGGCGCCGGTGTCCGCCTGCGGCTGGCGGGCGCGCCCGGCGAGGGCCTGACGGTCGAGGTGGTCAACGACGTCCCCGCCGCTGTCGCATCGGACGCCGCCGGTGGGGGTCACGGCCTCGCCGGCCTGGCCGAGCGCGTCACGCTGGCAGGGGGACGGCTGGAGCACGGGCCCGTGCGTCGCGACGGCGACGGGGGCCCGGGTGGCTGGCGCGTGCGGGCCTGGCTACCGTGGCCTGCATGATCACGCCAGAAGCCGCGCCGATCGGCGTGCTCATCGCCGACGACGATCCCCTGGTCCGGGCCGGGCTCGTGATGATGCTCGGCGGCGCCCCGGACATCCGCGTCCTCGCCCAGGCCGGTGACGGCGCCGAGGTGCTGCCGCTGGCCGGCCGGCATCACCCCGACGTGGTGCTGATGGACATCCGGATGCCGGTGATGGACGGCCTGGCCGCCACCGAGGCGCTGCGCGCCCGCGACCGCGCGCCCGAGGTGATCGTGCTGACCACCTTCGACGCCGACGAGCACGTGCTGCGCGCCCTGCGCGCGGGGGCCGCCGGGTTCCTGCTGAAGGACACCCCGCCGGGCGAGATCGTGGAGGCCGTCCGCCGGGTGGCCGCCGGCCATCCGGTCCTGTCCCCGGCGGTCACCCGGCGGCTCATCGCCCGGGTCGCCGAGGACGGACAGGACCGGCGCCGGGCCCGCGCCCGGGAGCGTCTGGCACTGCTCAACGACCGGGAACGGGAGGTCGCGGTGGCGGTCGGCCAGGGCAGGCCGAACGCCCAGATCGGCGCCCTGCTGCACCTCAGCGTCCCCACCGTCAAGACGCACGTGTCGAGCATCCTCGCCAAGCTCGGCCTCAACAACCGCGTCCAGATCGCTCTGCTCGTCCACGACGCCGGGCTGCTCGACGACCCGCACGACGACCCGCTCGACGACCCGCACGGCACCGGCGGCTGACGCGGCCGTCGTGGCGGCGCCGCTATGTCCCGGCCTGCCCGGCGGACCACAGGACGGTGACCTCTTCACCCAGCTCGGCCCGGACCCGCTGAAGGGTGCGCGGGCTGGGGTCGACCAGGCAACGCCGTGCCGCGGCCCGCAGCAGCGGCAGGTCGACGGCGCTGTCGGTGTAGGCGTGGGCCACCGGTATCGTGACGCCGATCTCCCGCAGCCGCTCCGGTTTGGCCGCGCCGTGGCAGCCGCGTACCGCCTTGAATGCGTGGCGGCCACGACGCAGCTGCGCGGCGATCACCTCCACCCCGTCCAGGCCCAGACTCCGGCAGACGGCGGTGGCGAGCGGGTCGGCGCAGGCGGTGGCGACGACGACCCGATCACCGGCGTCCAGATGCGCCTGGAGCCGGTCCAGCGCCACGCTGATCCGGCGGGGCCCGGCGGTGTGCGCGACGGCGAACTCCTCCACCAGGTCGAGGAAACGCTCCGGCGGCACCCCGGCCGTGGCCAGCCATATGAACCCCTGCGTCGCCCGCCGCCTGGTGGGCGGCAGGAGGAACAGCGGCACCAGCACCACCGCCGTGGTCAGGGCCACCGTCGCCCGTAACGGGCGCCGCAGCAGCAGCATGCGCAGGAAACGCGAGAAGGAGTCGCCGCGTACGAGGGTGTCGTCGAGATCGAAGACGACGACGGGCCGTTCAGGGCGCGAAGCGGCGGGGCCGGTCATCGGCGCTCCCGGTTCTCCGGCAGGCCGAGCAGGCCGAGCAGGACCTCCAGGACCTCATCGGAGGACCGCGCCCCGGTGGCGCCGGGCAGCGCGTTCCAGATCCACAATTGCGCCAGCCCGTGGAGGGCCGCCCACAGCGCGCCGGTGACCTGCCGGTTGTCGGCCGCCGGGTTCCACCCCTCCGCCTGGCAGGCGCCCACCAGCGCAGCCAGGGTGTCGAACACCTCCAGGCTCGCCCCGGCCAGCTTCGGCTCCTGCGGATCGACGAGGTCGTGCCGGAACATCAGGGCGAACATGCCTGGCTGTTCGAGCGCGAACCCCACGTACTCGCTCGCGGCCGCCCGCAGTCGCTCGAAGGCGCCGGCATGCGCGGGAAGTGCGCCGAGGACCCGTTCGCCCCGTGACGCCAGGTCGCCGAACCCCAGGGCGGCCACCGCCGACAACAGGGCCGCCCGCCCGGAGAAGTGCCGGAGCGGCGCGCTGTGCGACACCCCCGCCTCCCGCGCGATGGCACGCAGGGTGACGGTCCCGGGGTCGCCCTCGGCGACCATCCCCCTCGCCACCGCGATCAGGTGATCGCGGAGGCCGATCTCCACGTCCATGTGGACAGTGTCTACACCACCGGTGTAGACACTGTCCACAAAGACCGCCTCGCGCTAGGCGACGCGGTACGGCTCGGCCACTCCGGCGCGCAGCGACAGGCCGTGGCCCGGCGCGTCCGGCGGGCGTACGGCGCCTCCCGTGGGATCGGCCGCGCCGTCGAACAGGTCGCCCTCGATGCGCACGTGGTCGTGGAACCACTCGATGTGGCGCAGGTTCGGCGTCGCGGCGGCGACCGGCGCGTGCAGGTTGGGCGCGCAGTGCGCCGACACCTCCAGCCCGTGCCCGGCGGCGATCGCCGCCGCGCCGGACCAGCCCGTGTAGCCGCCGCAGCGGGTCGCGTCGATCTGCAGGCAGTCGACCGCGCCCGCCGCGCACATGCGGGTGAAGTAGACGAGGTCGCCGCCGTACTCCCCGGCCGCGACGTCGGCGTCGGCCCGCTCGCGCACCAGGCGCAGCCCGGCCAGGTCGTCGGAGGACACCGGCTCCTCGAACCACCGCACGTCGTGGTCGCGCATGCGGCGTTCGATCCGCACGGCCTGCTTCGCGCCGTAGCCGCCGTTGGCGTCCACGTACAGCTCCGCGGCGTCCCCGACGACGCGGCGGGCGAGCGCCACGCGGTGCAGGTCGCGGGCGGGCGCGGCGCCCGCGGACTCCCCGATCTTGATCTTGACGCGGGGGATGCCCTGCTCGTGCGCCCAGTGCGCGAGCTGCGCCGTCGTGACGTCGTCGTCGTAGGTGGTGAACCCGCCCGAGCCGTACACGGGCACGGACCTCCTGGCCAGGCCGAACAGGCGGGCGAGCGGCACCCCGAGCAGCCGGGCCTTGAGGTCCCAGAGCGCGACGTCGACCGCGGAGATCGCATACCCGGCGACGCCCGTGCGGCCCGCGTTGCGCACCCGGCGGACCATCGCGGTCCACAGGCCCGGCACGTCCATGGGGTCGCCCCCGCGCACCACCGGCGCGAGCAGATCCGTGACGACCGCCGCGGCGGCGGCCGGCGCGTAGGTCCAGCCGAGCCCGGCCGCCTCGCCGGCGTCCGCGCGGACCACCACCATCGTGGTCGCGTCCCAGCTCAGCGTGCCGTCGGCCTCCGGGCGATCGGTCGGCACGCGGTAGGCCGACACGTGGAGGTCCCTGATCACGAGGTCCCTGATCACGGGCGTCCCCCTACCCGGGCGCGCCCCCCGGACTCTGGATCGGAGGAAAGATTTTCCATGCGGTGAGTGTTCGGCTTCCCATTCCGGGGGCAGCGCGGCACGTATGACGGAAATCGCCGCAGAAGTACTCATCAGACGGCTCGCCGACTGGGGGGTCGACACCGTCTTCGGGCTCCCCGGTGACGGCATCAACGGCATCATGGAAGGGCTGCGCCGCCACGCCGATCGTGTCCGCTTCGTGCTGGTGCATCACGAGGAGGCGGCCGCGTTCATGGCGGCCGCGCACGCCAAGGCCACCGGCCGCATCGGGGTGTGCCTGGCCACCTCGGGCCCCGGCGGGATCCACCTGCTCAACGGCCTGTACGACGCCAAGCTCGACCACCAGCCGGTGCTGGCCATCACGGGCATGCAGGAGACCAGCGTGCTGGGCACCGGCTACCAGCAGGAGGTCCACCTCGACCGGCTGTACGAGGACGTGGCGGAGTACAACCTCGTGGTGGACAACCCGGCCCAGCTGCCGGGAGTGGTGGACATCGCCATCCGCACGGCGTACGCGCGGCGCGGGGTGGCCCACCTGTGCCTGCCCAACGACGTCCAGGTGGCCCCCGCCGACGCCGACCCCTACCAGCACGTCGCCCCCGCGCGGCCGCCCGCGACCGCCCCCATCTATCTGTCCCCGCCCGGCGTGCCGCGTCAGGAGGACCTGCGGGCCGCCGCCGAGGTGCTCAACGCGGCCCGGCGGCCCGCGATCCTGGCCGGGGCCGGCGCCCTGCACGCCCGCGAGGAGGTGCTGGCCGTCGCCGAGGCGCTGGGCGCCCCCGTGATCAAGACGCTGCCCGGCAAGGCGGTCATCCCCGACGACTCGCCGTACGCGGTAGGCGGGATCGGCCTGCTCGGCACGAAGCCGGGCGAGGAGCTGGTCGAGGACTGCGACACCCTGCTGATGGTCGGCACCAACTTCCCCTACACCAAGCACCTGCCGGAGCCCGGCAAGGTCCGCGTCGTGCAGATCGACGCCGACCCCGCCCGCGCGGGCGTGCGCATGCCGACCGAGGTGCCGATGGTCGGGGACGCCAAGGAGGGGCTGGCCGCGCTGCTGCCGCTGCTGCGCCGCGTCGACGACCGGGCGCACCTGGAGAAGTACCAGAAGGCCATGGCCGGATGGCGCAAGAACATGGCCGCGCTGGAGAACCCGGAGCGCGCCCCGATCGCCCCGCAGTACCTGATCGGCTGCGTGGACCGGGCCGCCTCCGACGACGCCATCCTCACCTGCGACTCCGGCACGATCGCGACCTGGGCGGCCCGGCACTGGACGATCCGCGGCGACCGGGAGTTCTACCTGTCGGGCAACCTCGCCACGATGGCCCCCGGCCTGCCGTACGCGATCGCGGCGCAGCTCGCCCACCCCGACCGGCAGGTGATCGCCTTCATCGGCGACGGCGGCTTCGCGATGCTGATGGCCGAGTTCCTCACCGCGGCCCGGCTCGGCCTGCCGATCACGGTGGTGGTGAACAACAACGACTCGCTCGGCCAGATCCTGTGGGAGCAGATGGTGCTGGGATATCCCGAGCACGGGGTCAGGTTCGGCGAGCCGTCCTCCGACTTCTCCGCCTGGGCCCGCTCCTGCGGCGGGTACGGCCGCAAGGTCACCGACCCCGCCGACGTGGACGAGGCCGTACGGCAGGCCCTCGCCCATCCGGGGCCGGCGCTGGTGGACGTGGACGTCGACCCGAACGAGCCGCCCATGCCGGGCAAGGTCGCCCGCGACCAGGCGGTCAAGTTCGCCGAGGCGTTCCTGAAGGGGCAGCCGCACAAGGCGGCCATCGCGACGACGCTGTTCAAGGACAAGATCTCTCAATTGGGGCGGTGACGCCATGACGGACCAGGTGCTCGTTCCCGGGCCCGTGACCACCCGGCCGCGCGAGCCGTACGTGCGGCTGCGCGACCTGGAGCGGGACCTCGCCGCCCGGGTGGACGGCGAGGTCAGGTTCGATCCGGGCAGCCGGGGGGCCTACTCCACCGACGGATCGAACTACCGGCAGGTGCCGCTCGGGGTGGTGGTGCCGCGCACGGTCGACGCGGCGGCCGAGGCGATCGCCGTCTGCCGGGAGCACGGCGCGCCCATCACCTCACGGGGCGGCGGGACGAGCCTGGGCGGTCAGACCTGCAACGCCGCCGTCGTCATCGACTGGTCCAAGTACTGCCACCGGCTGGTGTCGGTGGACGCCGCGGCCCGCACCTGCGTGGTCGAGCCCGGCATCGTGCTCGACGTGCTGAACCGGCTGCTGGCCGACACCGGCCTGACGTTCGGGCCGCGCCCGTCCACCCACTCCCAGTGCACGCTCGGCGGCATGATCGGCAACAACTCCTGCGGCTCGACCGCCCAGGCGTACGGCAAGACCGCCGACAACATCGCGCGGCTGGAGATCCTCACCTACGACGGCCAGCGGATGTGGGTGGGGCCGACCGGCGAGGAGGAGTTCGACCGGATCGTCGCCGAGGGCGGGCCGAGGGCGCGGATCTACCGCGAGCTACGCGCGATCGTGGACGAGCACGCCGACGAGATCCGCCGCCGCTTCCCCGGCATCCCCCGCCGGGTGTCGGGCTACAACCTCGACCAGCTCCTGCCCGAGGCCGGGTTCGACCTGGCCAGGGCGCTGGTCGGGTCGGAGGGCACGCTGGTCACCGTGTTGCGGGCCGAGCTGCGCCTGGTGCCCGCGCCCAAGGCTGAGTGCCTCGTCCTGCTCGGCTACCACGACATCGACGTGGCCGCCGACGCCGTGCCGCGCATCGCCCGCTACGGCCCGCTCCAGCTGGAGGGGGTGGACGACAAGCTCGTGGACTACGAGCGGCGCAAGCACATGCATCCCGACGCCCTCAAGCGGCTGCCGGAGGGCGGCGGCTGGCTGATGGTCTCCTTCGGCGCCGACTCCCAGAAGGAGGCGGACGCCAAGGCGTGTGACCTGCTGAAAGAGCTGAAGGGCAGCGAGCACGCGCCGCACATCTCCTTCATCGACGACGCCAAGATCGAGAAGGAGCTGTGGGAGGTCCGCGAGTCCGGGCTCGGCGCCACCGCCCGCGTGCCCGGCATGCGCGAGACGTGGGAGGGCTTCGAGGACTCGGCCGTCCCGCCGGACAGGCTCGGCGGCTACCTGCGCGACCTGCGCCGCCTGTTCGAGGAGTTCGGCTACGGCGACGCCTCCCTGTACGGCCACTTCGGGCAGGGCTGCGTGCACACCCGCATCCCGTTCGACCTGGTGACCGCCGAGGGGGTGGCGGCCTTCCGCGCCTTCCTCGAACGGGCCGCCGACCTTGTCATCTCCTACGGCGGCTCGCTGTCGGGCGAGCACGGCGACGGGCAGGCCAGGGGCGAGCTGCTGCCCAGGATGTTCGGCCCCGCGGTCATGACCGCCTTCGAGCGGGTCAAGGCCGTCTTCGATCCCGGTGACCGGATGAACCCGGGCAAGGTCGTCGCGCCGTACCGGCTGGACGAGAACCTGCGGCTCGGCCCCGAGTGGACGCCCGCCGACCCGGCCGTCCACTTCGGCTACCCCGACGACGAGGGCAGCTTCCAGCGGGCCGTCATGCGGTGCGTGGGGGTCGGCCAATGCCGCGAGCACACCGGCGGGGTGATGTGCCCGTCCTACCGGGCCACCGGCGAGGAGGAGCACTCCACCCGCGGGCGCTCCCGGCTGCTGTTCGAGATGCTGAACGGCCACGCCGACTCCGCGGTGCGGGACGGCTGGCGCTCCACTGCCGTGCACGACGCCCTCGACCTGTGCCTGGCCTGCAAGGGCTGCAAGCACGACTGCCCGATGCAGGTCGACATGGCGACGTACAAGGCCGAGTTCCTCGCCCACCACTACGCCCGCAGGATCAGGCCCATGGACCACTACGTCATGGGGTGGCTGCCGGTGTGGGCCCGCGTCGCCGCGCTGGCCCCCGGCGTGGTCAACGCGCTGGCGCACGCGCCCGTGCTGTCCGGGCTCGGCAAGCGCCTGGCGGGGCTCGAACCGGCCCGGCCGGTGCCGGAGTTCGCGCGGGTCCGCTTCAGCGACTGGTATCGGCGGCGCAGGACGCGCGGCGGGGGCGAGCGGGGGCCCGTGGTGCTGTGGCCGGACACCTTCACCGACAACCTCCACCCCCACATCGGCCGCGCCGCCGTCGAGGTGCTGGAGGCGGCGGGCTATCGCGTGCTGATCCCGCCGCGCACGCTGTGCTGCGGCCTGACGTGGATATCGACCGGCCAGCTCGGCGTTGCGCGCCGGGTGCTGCGCCGCACCGTGCGGACCCTCGCCCCGGCGTTGCGCCGCGGCATCCCGATCGTCGGGCTGGAGCCGAGTTGCACGGCGGTGTTCCGCGCCGACGCGCCCGAGATGTTCGCGCACGACCGGGACTTCGCCCGGCTGCGCGAGCAGACCAGGACCCTCGCCGAGCTGCTGAGCGCGACCGACGGGTGGGATCCGCCCCGGATCGACCGGGACGCGGTCGCCCAGCCGCACTGCCACCACCACTCGGTGCTCGGCTTCGAGACCGACCGGGCCCTGCTGTCGCGGGCCGGGGTGCGGGTGGAGGCGGTGGGCGGCTGCTGCGGCCTCGCCGGGAACTTCGGCTTCACCGCCGGTCACCTGGAGGTGTCGATGACCTGCGCGGAGCACGAGATCCTGCCGGCCATCCGCGCCGCCGACGCCCGCACGGTCGTCCTCGCCGACGGCTTCAGCTGCCGTACGCAGATCGAGCAGGCGGGGGTGGGACGCCAGGCGATCCACCTGGCGGAGTTGCTGGCGGCCGGGGTGCGCGGCACACCGCTGGGCGACCACCCCGAGTGGCGCGCCGCGCGCAGGCCCGGCCCGCCGCGGGTCCTGGGGACGCGATGAGCGCCGGAGCCCTGGATTCCCGAGCCCTGGACTCCGGAGCGTCGCCGGAGACGGACCCCGCGCTGGAGGAGGACGCGTGGTCGGTCGAGGACGCCTCGCTCGCCCTGGTGGAGATGACCCTCAACGCGCTGGCCCGCGGCTCCGACCTGTCGGTCACCCAGTTACGGGTGCTGCTCGCGGTCGACCGGCACGGCCCGCTGAACCTGAGCGGGCTCGCCGCCCTGCTGGGCATGTCGGTCTCGGCCGCGGGCCGTCTGGTGGCCCGCCTGCACACCGCCGGGCTGCTGACGCGCCTGCTGTCCCCGCACAGCCGCCGTGAGGTCAGCATCGACGTCACCGAGACCGGCCGACGCTCGCTCGAACGCATCCGCGCGGCGCGGCGCGGGCAGATCGCCACCGCGCTGCGCCGTCTGGCCCCGGTCAGTCGCCGTACGCTCGCGCAGACCCTGCGCGAGCTCACCGCGGCGGCCGAGGCGGACACCCGCTAGCCCCGTTTTCCGCCCGACCTGTGACGTCTGGGGGCCGCCATGCGTGCCATCGTGATCGAGAGATTCGGCGGACCGGAGTGCCTGGTGTACCGGGAACTGCCGGAGCCCGAGCCCGCGGCGGGCCACGTCGTCATCGAGGTGAAGGCGTTCGGCCTCAACCATGCCGAGTTGCACATGCGCAGGGGCGAATGGGCCGAGGCCGCGCCGGTGAGCGGCATCGAGTGCGTCGGCCTCGTCCATGCCTGCCCCAGCGGCGAGTTCCCCATCGGAGCCAGGGTGGCCGCGCTGATGGGCGGCCTCGGCCGCACCGTCAACGGCAGCTACGCGGAGTACACCCGGGCGCCCGCGTCCAACGTGGCGCTCATCGACTCCGACCTGCCGTGGGCGGATCTCGCAGCGATCCCCGAGACGTACGCCACCGCCTGGACCTGCCTGTTCCGCAACCTGGAGATCAGCCGAGGGCAGACCCTGGTCGTCCGGGGCGGGACCTCCTCCTTCGGCCAGGCCGCGATCAACCTCGCGGTGGACGCCGGCGTGCGGGTCATCGCCACCACCCGCGACCCTGACCGGTTCCGTCTGCTGGAAGAGCTCGGCGCGGAGCGCGCCGAACTGGACAGACCCGATCTCGGCCGGCGGATACCCGAGGCCAAGCGCCTGGACGCCGTGCTCGACCTGGTGGGCAACAGCACCATCCTGGACTCCTTGGCGATGCTGCGCCGGGGCGGGCGCGCCTGCCTGGCCGGGTGGCTGGGAGGCCTCGACCCGATCCCCGATTTCAACCCGCTGGCGCAGATGGCCAGTGGCGTCCATCTGACCTTCTTCGCCAGTTTCGTCTTCGGCACCCCGGGTTTTCCGTTGTCCGACGTGCCGCTGCAAGCCATCGCCGACAAGGTGGCGGCCGGCCGCCTTCGGGGGAGACCGTCGCGGGTGTTCCGCTTCGAGGAGATCAGGGAGGCGCATCGCGTGATGGAGGCCGGGGAGGCGGGCGGCAAGATGGTGGTCGTCCTCTGAGATTCGAGCCGCGTTCCCCGGCGGGTGATCAGACCGGCGGTGTGGCCGCCCGCGTGCGGAGAACGACCTAGCGGTCGCGGTCGGCGGCGAGGCGGGCCAGGGCCTCCAGACCCGCCGCCGGCCCCGGCGCCAGCTCCGCCGACCGCAGCGCCTCCAGCGCCTCGGACAGCAGGTCGTCGACCCTGGCGAGGCTCCACGCCCGTCCGCCCGCCTCGTCCACCAGCCGCGCCGCGCGTGCGAGGTCGGTCTGCGCGAGCGGGTGACGGTACAGCACGGCGAGCGCCCGCCCGGCAGACGTGCCCGACGTCAGCGCGGCGACGACCGGCAGGGACTTCTTCCGGTTGCGCAGGTCGGAATGCACGGGTTTGCCGGTGACGGCCGGGTCGCCCCAGATGCCCAGCAGGTCGTCCACGATCTGGAACGCCAGCCCCACGCGCTCGCCGAACACCCGCAGGAAGGCCGTCTGCTCGGTGGTGGCGCCCCCCGGAAGACCGGCGGCCTGCAGCGCGCCGAGGGCGCAGGCGCAGCCGAACAGCGCGCCCGTCTTGCCCTCCGCCATGCGGACGCACTCCCCCAGGCTCACGTCCCCGCGTTCCTCGAAGCCGAGGTCGGCGCTCTGGCCGTCCAGCAGCGACTGGACACAGCGGGCTAGCGTGCGCGCGCTGTCGGCGGGCCGGCCGCCCTCGGCGAGCACGGCGAAGGCCAGCGCCAGCAGGGAGTCGCCGGCCAGGATCGCCTCGGAGCGCCCGAAGACGTTCCACACCGTGGGGCGGTGGCGGCGGACCGCGTCACCGTCCATCACGTCGTCGTGGACGAGGGAGAAGTTGTGCACCAGCTCGACCGCGACGGCGGCCGGCAGTGCCGTGTCCGGGTCTCCCCCGGCGCTTTCGGCCGCCAGGAGCGTGAACGCGGGCCGGAGGGCCTTTCCTCCGCCCGCCGGCGTCGGCCGCCCCCGCGCGTCCCACCATCCGAAGTGGTATCCCGCCACCCGGCGCATCGACGGAGGCAGGGTGCCGACCGCACGGCGCAGGGCGGGCTCCACGAGGTCGCGCGTCCGGGCGAGCACGTCCGCCGCGGTCCGCACTCCCTCTGCAACCGGTTCCGTCACGCTCCCACCACCTCGGGCTCGGTTGGACCCCACAGGCCGGCTGGACTTGCGGCATACCCCGGCCGTCCTCTCACCACACGTGCTTCCCGCTCCCCGCCGCGGCGCGCACGTCCGCGAACTCAGCCCTCGTGGCCGGCACCCGCTCGCCATCTCCTAACGTGGTTCCCCATGCGGAAATGGGTGCAGGAGATGGGTCTCGGGCTCGCCGCGCTCGGGCGTCCGGCGTACATCACGCTCGGCCGGGACGAAGACCTCGGCGGCGACCGCGACGTGGCGGCGATGCGGGCGCGCACCTGGGAGGTGCTGGACGCCGCCCGGGCGGCGGGCGTGCGCTACTACGACACGGCCCGCTCCTACGGCCTGGCGGAGGAGTTCCTCGCGGGCTGGCTGGCCGACCGGGGCATCCGGCCCGGCGAGGTCGAGGCCGGGTCGAAGTGGGGATACGAGTACGTCGGCGGCTGGCGCATGGACGCCGGCCGCCATGAGGAGAAGGACCTGTCGGCCGCGCGGCTGCGCCGCCAGCTCGGCGAGACCCGGGAGCTGCTCGGCGAGCATCTGTCGCTCTACCAGATCCATTCCGCCACGGTCGAAAGCGGGGTGCTCGACGACGAGGAGGTGCTCGGCGAGCTGCGCGCCCTGCGCGCCGAGGGCGTCGCCGTGGGCCTGTCCACCACCGGCCCCCGCCAGGCCGCGACGATCGACGAAGCGATCGCGACCGGGCTCTTCGACACCGTGCAGTCGACCTGGAACCTGCTGGAGCGCTCGGCCGGCGAGGCCCTGGCCCGGGCGCACGCGGCCGGCCTCGGCGTGATCGTCAAGGAGGGCGTGGCCAACGGCAGGCTGACCGCCCGCGGCGCGCCGCCGGCGCTGGTGCGTGCGGCACGCGAACGCGGCGTCACCCCCGACGCCCTGGCGCTGGCCGCCGTGCTCGCCCGCCCGTGGGCGGGGATGGTGCTGAGCGGCGCGGCCACGACCGCCCAGCTCGCCGAGAACCTGGCGGCGACCGCCGTCACCTGGGACGACGCGGCCGAGGAGGCGCTCGCCGATCTGGCGGAGGACGCCGAGACCTACTGGGCCCGCCGCGCCGCCCTCCCCTGGAGCTGACTAGGCGCGTAGCTCACCGTCCGTGAGTTCCAGGACGCGGTCGGCCACGCCGACGAGGCCCTCGTCGTGCGTGGCCACCAGCGCGGTGACGCCCTCGCCCCGGACGAGCACCCGGAGCAGCTCCATGATCTGGAGGGCGGTCCGGGAGTCGAGCTGACCGGTCGGCTCGTCGGCGAGCAGCAGGCGGGGCCGGTTGGCCAGGGCCCTGGCGATGGCCACGCGCTGCTGCTGGCCGCCCGACAGCTCGTAGGGCCGCTGCTCGGCCTGGCCGGACAGCCCGACCAGGGACAGCAGCACCTTCACCCGCTCGTCCCTGTCCTTGGCGGGCACCCGCGCCAGCCGCAGCGGCACGCCCACGTTCTCGGCGGCCGACAGCACCGGGATCAGCCGGAACGACTGGAAGACGAACCCGACGACGTCGCGGCGCAGCCGCAGCAGGCCCTCCTCGGGCAGCTCGGGCACCGGCTGCCCCGCGACCCGCACCCGCCCCGCGTCCGGCCGGTCCAGGCCGCCGACCAGGTTGAGCAGCGTCGTCTTGCCCGCGCCGGAACGGCCGCGGATCGCGATCAGCTCGCCGGGGTGCGCCTCGAAGGAGACCCCTCTCAGGGCGCGCACGCCCTTGGGGTAGGTCTTGCGCAGGTCCTCGACGACGACCAGCGGCTCACTCATTCGTCTCTTCCTCCGCGTCGTCCGCGTCCTCCGCGTCGCTGCCGGTGGCCGAGGGCCAGACCCCGATGTGGTCGCGTTCGAGCTCCAGGCGCACCCGGTGCTCCATGGACAGGGCGTCGATGAACTCCCTCGGCAGCTGCAGGCGCCCGGCCCGGTCCAGCACCGCGTACTCCTCGGCGACCACCCTCCCGTCGGAGGAGGTGCGGCGGAGTGTCTCGCTGGAGGTGCGGCCGTCCCGGATGCCGATGGTCCGGTCGACCTGCCGCGACACCATCGGGTCGTGCGTCACGACGACGGTCGTGACCCCGAGCTCGCGGTTGGCGTGGCGCAGCACGCCGAAGACCGTCTCGGCGCTGTCGCTGTCCAGCTCCCCGGTGGGCTCGTCGGCGAGCACCACCTCGGGCGCGTTGGCCAGAGCCACGGCGACGGCCACCCGCTGCTGCTCGCCGCCGGACATCTCCCCGGGCCGGCGGTCCGCACGGTCCGCCATCCCCGTCAGCTCCAGCAGCTCGTCAGTACGGGACGACCTGGCCCGCCGGGACGTGCCGCCCGCCAGCCGCATGGGGAGCATGACGTTCTCCCGCGCGGTGACATACGGCAGCAGGTTGCGGGCGGTCTCCTGCCAGACGAAGCCGACGACCGAACGCCGGTAGCGGAGGCGGTCGCGCGGGGTCATGGACAGCAGGTCGATCCCGGCGACCCGGGCCAGCCCGGCCGTCGGCACGTCGAGCCCCGACAGGATGTTGAGCAGCGTCGACTTGCCCGATCCCGAGGCCCCGACGATCGCCACCAGCTCACCCCGGCCGATGAGCAGGTCGAGGCCCTGCAGGGCGACCACCTCGACTGCGGCCGACCCCTCGGTCTTGTAGATCCGCACGAGGTTGTCGCACAGGATGTGGGCGTCCGCGCCGAACGCGGGACCGCCCCGCGCGGCCCGGGCCTCCAGGTCAGCCAGCGTGTCCACGGCTTCCTCCCAGGTAGGCGCCCGCGAGGGCGACGGCGGCGACCCCGGCGGCCAGCGCGCCGGCCAGGGCAGTGGGCAGGATGGGCAGGGCCGCACCTGCGGCCAGGGCGCCGGGGCGCCCTCCCGCGTACGCCGACAGGTCGATGCCCGGCCCGAGCAGCGCGGGCATGGCGAGACCGGCCGCCAGCCCGGCGACGGCGGTCAGGACGAGCAGCGGGGCCGCCTCCAGGACGGTGATCAGCCCGGCCTGCCTGCGGGTGAGGCCGAGGGCGCGCAGCAGGCCGAGGTCCTCCGCCCGCCGGGCCGCGCCCCCGGTCAGGGCGATCGCGACGGCCGCCAGCGCGTACGCCGCCAGCGCCGCGGCGGCGACCCGCAGCGTCGCGGTCAGCGCCGCCGTCAGCGGCGTGCCGGTGATGTCGGCGAGCGCGCCCGCCACGGTCGTCATGCGCGCGCCGGACGGCAGCAGCGGCCTGACCGCGCCGGCGTCTCCCGCGATCAGCAGCGTGTTGGTGTGCTCGGGAGCCGCGGGGAGGACGATGAGAGCGCCGTCACCCGCCCGCACCCCCGGCATCGCGTCGACGGTCCCCGCCGGGGTGACCGTCGTCCGCACGGGCCAGCCGATCTCGAAGCTCCGCATGGCGGACAGGTCGTGCGACACCAGCGCGCCCGTCGCCCGCGCCGGGCGGCCGGGCAGGCGCAGGGGACTGCCCGCGACCAGCCGGCGGTAGGCGTCGAGGTCGACCGCGACGACCGTGGCCGGCCGCCCGCCGAAGCCCACCTCGGCGGTCGTCGTCCCGACGGCGGCCGGGACGACGGCCCTGACGCCCGGCGCGTGGACGATCCGCTCCAGCGTCTCCCTGGGGATGCCCTGCTCGCGCTCCACCCTGATCTCGGCGCCGGTCCGCTCCCACGCCGCCTGCCGCTGGGCGTCCTCCAGGCCCCCGGCGGCGACCATTCCGTACGCCGCCAGGGCGACGGCCGGCAGCAGCGTGAGCACCGGCAGCGCGGCTCCCGGCACGGCCCGGGCGGCGGCGAGCCCGAGGAACGGAACGGCGGCGGTGCGCCGGGCGGCGGCCCGGAAGGCCAGGTGGATCACGGCCGGGCCGCCGCGCAGCACAGCCAGCGCGGCGGCCAGCGTCAGCAGCACGGGGGCCGGCGCGAGGAACGCGTCGCCGGTGCCGAGGCCGCGTGTGCGCATCAGACGCAGGCTCGCCAGGGCGACGACGAGCACCAGGATCTCCATCACGATCCGGCGGGCCGCGCTTCCGGTCAGCCATCCTTGAGCCCGCTGTCGTGGGGAGTGGCGCCTCGGGGAGTGGCGCAGCGCGACGGCGGCGCAGGCGATCGCGACGGTCCCCGCCGCCAACGCGGCGGGTCCCAGCCGCGCGGGCGCCGTCGTGGCGCCCGGGACGAGACCCGCGGCCGCCTGGCCCGCCGCGGCCGCCGGCACGGCCACGAGCGCGACCGCTCCCCCGCAGGCGAGCACGACCTGGGCCAGGGACGCGCCGCGTGCGCGCATCAGCAGCAGGGCGCCGTGCGCCCGCCGCACGAGCAGCAGCACGGCCAGGGCCGTGGTGCCCAGGCACACGACGGCCAGCCCACTCAGGAACACCATGATCAGCGCGCGTGTGACGGCCAGCCGGTCCAAGTACTCCCGCAGCATGCGGTCGAACCCGGTCGACAGGGTCAGTTCGAGGTCCTGCCTGTCCAGGCGGCGGCCGTACTCCTCCACGGCGGCGAGCACGGCCGCCGTGTTGCCCGCGGTGACGCGGTCCGGCACGGGGGTGACGAGCCATCGGAAGATCATGGGCAGTTCGGCGCCCGCGAGGCTGTCGCCGTCGGTGAGCGCGGTGACGATCAGGTCGTCCTCTGTGGCGAGCGGCACCCGGTTGTGGATGACATAGGTGAGGTCCGGCTCAAGGGCCCAGAACCGGTCGGCGGGACGCGCCGGCTCGAACAGGCCGGTGACCTTCGCGGTCAGCTCGCCGAGGCGGACCGTGTCACCTGTTCTGATCGACATCTCCGTGGCGGCGGCCGCGGGGACCGCCATCTCGAGACGAGTACCCGAGCCGGGGCCCGGGGGGCCGCCCTCGACGTACCGCACCCGCCGGTCCGCCCCGGAGACCCATTTCAGCGTCAGGTATCGATGCGCCTGGCCGTTGATCAGCACCGGCAAGGCGGAGAAATCGAAGAGCGGGTCGGGATCGGCGACCTCCCGCAGCGCCGGGGGAAGCAGGGCGCGCCAGGCGGTGTCCGCCCCGGCCGCGTCGGCCGTCGTCCGCATCGGCCTCAGGTCGAAGCCCCGGGTGTGCCGGACCGTCAGCGAGGCCGTGCCGGGCGGGGCGGCGCCGATGAGTGACCTGGCCGCCGCGTCGAGGGAGGACTCGACCATCCGGGGCAGGGCCGAGACGACCAGGGCGGCGCCGAACACCAGCGCGGCCAGCAGCGCCGCCACTCCCCTGTGTATTCCTAGAAGCCTGTGTACTCCTAGAAGCCTGTGCACACCCAGCAGGCGGATCACGACGTCTCCCCCGCACGCAGCACGGCGGCCGGCTCACGGCGGTGCAGCGACCGCGCGAGCCCCGCCACGATCACGAGGAGCACCGCGAGGACCGCGACGGCGAGCGCCGCCACCTGTGGCCACGGAATGTGGAGCAGCACCGGCAGCCCGCCCCCGGTCGCGTATCCGGCGGTCACCATCGGCGGCACCACCGCGGCGGAGACGGCCACGGCGAGCGCCACCCCTCCGGCCAGCGACAGCCCGATCACGAACGACTGCTCGGCGGCGAGCAGGCCGAGCGTCTGCCGGAAGCTCGCGCCGAGCGCGCCGAGCACGGCGAACTCGCCTCTGCGCTCGCGCGCCGAGACCGCCGCGTTGACCAGGAATCCCAGCACGGCGAACGCCAGCGCCGCCGCGAAGCCGAGCAGCAGCGCGCCCTGCAGACCCGCCGCCGTGGGGTCGTCCCTGTAGCCGGCGGTCAGCGTGGCCACGTCGACGACGTCCCTGCGCGCCAGCGCGGTGGCGGCACGCGTGGTGTCGTTCCCGTCGGCGGCCAGCCACCACTCCGTCACCGGCCAGTCCGCCCCCTTCGCGCCTTGTCCCCGCAGCGCCGACAGGTCGGCGAGCAGGGCCGGGGCGCCCTCCGGCGTGCCGGGCATCGCCGTGACGACGCCCACGACCCGGATCGGGATCGACGCCGTGCCGGCCGTGATCCGTACGGTGTCGGCCAGGCCGGGGGTCACCACGACCGGAAGCGGCTGTCCGGCGGACCCGGCGATCCGGGACATCAGCGTGGCCGGCGACAGCTCCGACAGGTCGGGGCGCAACAGCAGGGCACGGCCCAGATGCGCCGCGTCCGCGGCGATCAGCGTGGCGTCCGCGCCGTCCGCGACGACCCTGGCGCGGTGCGCGGGCACGGCCGCCGCGACCCCCGGCAGCGTGGTGAAGGTCCGCGCGTCGTCCCCGGGGAGGGCCGGGACGCGCAGGGCGGCGCCGGCGAGGTGCCGGGCCCGGTCCTCCTGGGCGCCGCGCCAGGTCGCGGCGGTGGTCAGGGACAGCACACCGATCGCCGTCGCCATCGTCAGCAGCAGCGCGGGGCCCGAATAGCGGGCCGGGCGCCGGCTCACCTGCCGGGCGGCCAGGGCCGGCCCGAACCCGGGGCGCCGCCGCGTCGCCCGCTCGGCGACCCTGGCGACGGCGGGCACCAGCCGCAGGGCGGCCATCCCGCCGCAGAGCAGGGCGAGCGCCGGTCCCGCCCCGACGAGCGGGTCGAGCCCGAGCTCGCCGCCGAGACGCGTCGTCTCCGGCGCGTCCTGGCCGCGCAGGCGCCAGACGGCGAGCGCCGCCAGAACGAGCAGCGCCACGTCGGCCCCGGCCCGCTGGACCAGGCCCGGCCGGTCGGCGCGCCCGCGCGCCGCCTGCTCCTCGACGTACGTGCGGCGGGCGGCGAGCAGGGGCGGGGCGGCCAGCATGGCGGCGCAGGCGAGCGCGACCGCCGCCGCGACCGCGAACGTGGTCCCGTCGGGCGCGCGGGGCGGCTCCACGCCGGTGGCCTCGATCCAGGGGAGGGCGCTCATCGGCCGCAGGAGGACGGGCGCGAGGAACGGCGCCGCGGGCGCGCAGGGCAGCGCGATCAGCAGCGCCTCCCCCGCCGCCATGGCGGCGAGCCGCGGCGACCCGCCGCCCCTCGATCGCAGCAGGGCCGTCTCCATCCGGCGGTGCTCGGCGAGCAGCCGCGCGGTCAGCGCCAGCGCGTACGCGCTCAGCACCAGCAGTTGAAGCACCGGCACGAGCATGGTCGAGCGGGCGACCAGGGCGCCGCGGTCGAGCCGCAGCAGCGTGCCGGACAGCGTCTCGGTGACCGAGCACCGGGGGCAGCCGGCCCGTACGTCCGCCGAGACCGCGGCGACCGACGCCGAGAACGGCCGCAGCCGGTCGGGGGAAAGCCGGCGCAGATCGGGTTCGGCGAGCCAGCGGGCCGAGACGCCGGTCGCGAACCGGTCGAAGAAGGCGCCGGCCGGCACGACCAGGGGGCCGCGGGAGGTGAAGTCGCCTGTCTGCGTGCCGTAGCGCAGCAGCTCCTCCCCCTTCCAGCGCGGGTCGTCGGGGTCGCGCAGCCGGAAGACGCCGGTGACGCGCACGCGGGCGGGTTTGCCGTCCAGGCGTCCGACGACGGTGAACTCGTCGCCGGTGGCGACTCCCATCGCCCGCGCGGCCGGCTCAGAGAGCGCCACCGTGGTTCCCTCCGTGGGCCAGCGGCCACTCACCAGGTCCGCCTGGCCGTCCAGTCCCTCGTACGCGGCGAACCGGGTCAGGACGGGCCGGCCGCCGTGGTCCCCTTCCTTCAGCGCGTACGAGGCGGACTCGACACGCACGGTGACCCGTACGGGCACCTCGCCGTGGGCGTGGGCGATCCCCGCGCGGACGGCCCGGTCGGCCCCGGCGAAGTCGCCGGCGGCGACGGAGGAGGTGACGACGGTGGCGGTGGCGGCGAGCGGAGCCGTGTCCAGGGCCCGCCGCACGCCGGCCTGGGTCGCCGACCCCGCGTGCAGCAGGAGAGCCGAGACCGCCGTGGTGGCGAGCAGGATGGAGCCGAACGCGGCGGCCAGCAGCAGGGGCTCGGCCAGCGCGCGCCGGACCACCAGCGGCAGCCGTCCGCGCACCGTACTCACCATCCGGGCCTCACCATCCGGGCCTCACCATCCGGACATCACCACGTGCATCCCGGCATCATGGCAAGCATGATCGAGGAGCACCAGCGTTCCGTTCATCTGAGGTGAGGGGAAACGGGCCGAGGAGGGCTGCATGCCTGCGGTGGGGCCGTTGCTCACGGGAGCCCGGCGGGTCGCGCCACTCTGCGTGGCCCGGGTGTTCGACTTCGACCTGGACGGCCCCCGGCGCCGCGCGCGTGCCCCTGCGCGAAGAACGAGCCGTTCTCCATGATCGCCACGCTGGAACGTACATAGAGGCACACTTGCGAAACATCCGGCACGAAGGTGTATGTTGACCACCGCAAGCGACGGACGTGGAGGAAGCCGGTGTGAATCCGGCGCGGTCCCGCCACTGTCACCGGGGAGCGACCCTCACCACGCCACTGCCCTGCACGGGCGGGAAGGCTGAGGGAAGCGCCGATCCGGGAGCCAGGATACTCCGGCCGTCGGACCTTCGACCGGGGGCGCGGACACCCCCAGGGGGGACATCCCATGGCCGGGATGCCCGGCGGCGGCCTGCTTGTCGCGGGCACCACCTCCGATGCCGGGAAGAGCGTGCTGGTGACCGGCCTGTGCCGGTGGCTGGCCCGCCGCGGCGTACGGGTCGCGCCGTTCAAGGCGCAGAACATGTCGCTGAACTCCTATGTCACCGCCGACGGCGCGGAGATCGGGCGGGCGCAGGCCGTGCAGGCGGCCGCCTGCGGGCTGGAGCCGACGGCCGACATGAACCCGATCCTGCTCAAGCCGGGCAGCGACCGACGCAGCCAGATCGTCGTGCGCGGACGGCCGGTCGCGGACGTGGACGCCATGGAATACGGCGCGCGCCGCGACGAGCTGCGCGCGATCGCCGTGGAGTCGTATCGGCGGCTGGCCGGCGAGTTCGACGTGGTGATCTGCGAGGGGGCGGGGTCCCCCGCCGAGATCAACCTCCGGGCCGGGGACATCGCGAACATGGGCCTGGCCAGAGCCGTCGGGCTGCCGGTGATCGTCGTGGGTGACATCGACCGCGGTGGCGTCTTCGCGCACCTGTACGGCACGGTCGCGCTGCTCGACGCCGCCGACCAGGCGCATATTTCCGGATTCATCGTGAACAAGTTCCGGGGCGCGCGGGAGCTGCTCGCGCCGGGGCTGGACATGATCGAAGGGCTGACCGGGCGCCGGGTCTACGGGGTCGTGCCGTGGCTCGACGGATTGTGGATGGACGTCGAGGACTCGCTGTCGCTCGACACCCGGCCCGCGCACGCGGCGAGCGCGCCCGTCGACGGCGCGTTGCGGGTGGCCGTCGTGCGGTATCCGCGCATCTCCAACTTCACCGACGTGGACGCGCTGGCCGCCGAGCCTGGAGTCACGGTCAGCTTCGTCACCTCACCCGCCGCCTGCGCCGACGCCGACCTGCTGGTTCTCCCGGGTTCGCGGGCCACGGTGCACGACCTGGCCTGGCTGCGCGACACCGGCATCGCCGACGCCGTCGTCCGCAGGACGGGTCCGGTGCTCGGGATCTGCGGCGGCTACCAGATGCTCGCCCGCACCATCACCGACCACGTGGAGTCCGGCGCGGGCACCGTGCCCGGCCTGGGGCTGCTCCCCGCCGACGTCACGTTCGCGCCGGACAAGACGCTCGGCCGGCCGGCCGGCGAGGGCTACGGGCATCCGGTACGCGCGTACGAGATCCACCACGGGGTCGTCACCCGCGACGGCGGCGAACCGTTCCTCGACGGGTCCCGCGCCGGAAACGTGTGGGGCACGACCTGGCACGGCGCGCTGGAGAACGACGGGTTCCGGCGAGCCTTCCTCGGAGAGGTGGCGCGGGCGGCGGGGCGGGAGTTCCGCGGTGATCCGTCGCTGTCATTCGCGGGGCTGCGGGAGGCGCGGCTGGACGCGCTCGGCGACCTGGTCGAGCGCAACGTCGACACCGACGCACTGATCTCGCTCATCGCAAGCGGGCCCACGCCGGGCCTGCGGACCCTGCCACCCGGCGCCCCCGGCACGGGCGGCGCGGGCGGCGCGGGCGGCGCGGGCGGCGCGGGCGGCCCATGCTGATCATCCGCCAGGCGGGGACGCCGGGCACGCGGCGCGCCTGTTTCCCCACGCCGGAGGACGCCGACCCGTCGGGGCTGGCGCAGGCGGCCACGCCGGCCCTGCCCGAGGACGCGGTGGTCTTCGCCGCGCCCTGGCCCGCGGCCGTGGCGACCGCGCGCGCCGCGTCCGGGCGGGAGCCGGTCGTGGCCGGCGCGCTCGCCGAGGCCGACTACGGCACGTGGGCGGGCAGGCCGTTCGCGGAGATCGCGGAGACCGAGCCCGAGGGTCTCGCCGCCTGGCTGACCGACCCCGGCGCCACCCCGCACGGCGGGGAGAGTCTCGCCGGGCTGGGCGCGCGGGTGGCCGAGTGGCTGGAGTCGGTACGGCCGGATGCCGCCCGCGTGGTCGCGGTCTGCGACGCCGGGCCCATCCGGGCCGCGCTCGCGCACGCGCTCGGCCTGACCGCGACGCGAGCCGCGTCCTTCGACATCGCCCCGCTGTCCCGCACCAAGCTGGCCGCCCGGCACGGCGGCTGGCGGATCGCCTACGTCAACCGGAAAGCCACCCTGTGAACCCCGCCTATCCGTTCAGCGCCGTCGTCGGACTCGCCGATCTGAAGCTGGCCCTGGTGCTCAACGCGGTCTCGTCCCGGGTCGGCGGCGTTCTCGTCCGCGGGGAGAAGGGGACCGCGAAGTCCACGATCGTGCGCGCCCTGGCGGCGCAGTTGCCGCGGGTGGCGGTGGTGGCGGGGTGCCGGTTCCACTGCGATCCCGGGGCGCCGGACCCCGGCTGCCCCGACGGGCCGCACGAGACCACCGCTGCCGGCGGGGCCGACGCGGCCGGAGCGCTGCGGGCGGCGTCCCTCGTCGAGCTTCCGGTGGGGGCGTCCGAGGATCGGCTGGTCGGTTCGCTCGATCTGGAACGGGCGCTGACCGAGGGCGTGAAGGCGTTCGAGCCGGGGCTGCTCGCGGCGGCCCATCGCGGCGTGCTCTACGTGGACGAGGTCAACCTCCTGCACGACCACCTCGTGGACCTGCTGCTCGACGCGGCCGCTCTCGGGGTCTGCTACGTCGAGCGGGAGACCGTCTCGGTACGGCACGCCGCGCGGTTTCTGCTCGTGGGGACCATGAATCCGGAGGAGGGCGAGCTGCGGCCGCAGTTGCTCGACCGGTTCGGGCTGACCGTGGAGGTGCGCGCGACACGGGAGCCGGACGAGCGTGCCGAGGTCGTACGGCGGCGCTTCGCCTTTGACGCCGATCCGGAGGCGTTCGCCGCGCGCTGGGCCTCGGAGGAGGCCGCCCTGGCCGCACGGATCGCGCGTGCCCGCGCCGCCCTCGGCTCGGTGCGGCTGCCCGACTCTCGCCTGCGGCAGATCACGGCCGTCTGCGCGGGGTTCGAGGTGGACGGGCTGCGGGCCGACCTCGTCACGGCGCACGCGGCGGTCGCGCACGCGGCGTGGCAGGGCCGGGACGTGGTGACCCGGGAGGACGTCCGGGTGGCGGCCCGGCTGGCACTGCCCCACCGGCGTCGCCGGGATCCGTTCGACGCGCCCGGCTTGGACGAGCGTCTTCTCGACGAGCTCCTGGACCAGACCGAGCCCGCCGCCCCCGACGACCCCGACAAACCCGAAAGCCCCGAGGATCCCGACGACTCCGGCGGGCCCGGCTCCGGCGGCTCGGGCGGCTCGGGGGCCGGCGACGGCGCGCCCGCCGCCCCCGAAAGTGCTCCCGAAAGTGCTCCCGAAGGCGCCCCCGACGGCGCTCCCAAAGGCGGTCCCGAAGGCGCTCCCGACGCCGCTCCCGAAGGCGCTGCGGGCCCCTCCGAAGGGTCCGGCTCCGGCACCGGCTCCGGCGATCGCCCCCAAGACGTGGCGGCGGCCGGTGCTCCCTTCCGCGTTCCCGTGCTCAAGGTCGCCGGGGTCGGGGCGGGCGTGGCGGGGCGGCGGTCGAGCGGCCGGGGACGGCACGGCCGGACGATCGGCGCCCGCGTTCCGACCGGCGCCGGCCCCGCCGGCATCGACCTTCCCGCGACCCTCCTCGCCGCCGCCCCGCACCAGCTGCGCCGCGGCAGGCGCGGCCCCGGCCTGGTCCTCAGGCGGGACGACCTGCGCGAGCCCGTCCGCGAAGGCCGCGAAGGCAACCTCGTCCTGTTCGTCGTGGACGCCAGCGGCTCGATGGGCGCGCGCAGGCGGATGACGGCCGTCAAGACGGCGGTGCTGAGCCTGCTGCTGGACGCGTACCAGCGCAGGGACAAGATCGGCCTCGTCGTCTTCCGGGGCGCGGGCGCCACGGTCGCGCTCCCCCCGACCTCGTCGGTCGAAGCCGGCGCGGCCCGCCTCCGGGCGCTCCCGACCGGCGGCCGCACCCCGCTCGCCGAGGGCCTGGCCACCGCCGCCGAGGTGCTCCGCGTGGAACGGCTCCGCGACCCCGACCGCCGCCCCCTGCTGGTCGTCGTGACCGACGGCCGCGCGACCTCCGGCGGCGACGTGGCCCGCGCGGCCGCCGCGCTCGCCGGTGTGACCTCGGTGGTCGTGGACTGCGAGAGCGGCCCGGTCCGCCTGGGCATGGCGCAGGCGCTCGCCCTGCGACTGGGCGCGCGCGTGCTTCCGCTGGAGTCGCTCGGTGATCTCGTACGCGATCGAAGGAAGGCGGGCTGACATGCCGCAGGGCAAGCCGGAGAACGTACCCGACGACGGCCTGACGACCCGGCAGCGCCGGACGAGGCCGCTGCTGATGGTCCACACGGGCCCGGGGAAGGGCAAGTCGACGGCCGCGTTCGGGATGGCGCTGCGCGCCTGGAACCAGGGCTGGCCGATCGGCGTGTTCCAGTTCGTGAAGTCGGCCAAATGGCGGGTCGGCGAGGAGCGCGCGCTGACCGTGCTGGGCGCGAGCGGCGAGGGCGGCACGGTCGCCTGGCACAAGATGGGCGAGGGCTGGTCGTGGATCCAGCGGCCGGGCACCGAGGCCGACCACGCCGCCGACGCGCGTGAGGGCTGGGAGCAGATCAAGCGCGACCTCGCGGCGGAGACCTACCGCTTCTACGTGCTGGACGAGTTCACCTACCCGCTCAAGTGGGGATGGATCGACCTCGACGATGTGATCTCGGCGCTCGCCGGCCGGCCGGGTGCGCAGCATGTCGTCATCACCGGCCGCGACGCCCCGGCGGGGCTCGTCGAGGCCGCCGACCTCGTCACGGAGATGGGCAAGGTCCGCCACCCCATGGACGCCGGGCAGAAGGGTCAGAAGGGCATCGAGTGGTGACCGGCGTCCCGCGTCTCGTGGTCGCCGCCCCGGCCTCGGGGAGCGGCAAGACGACCGTGGCCACCGGGCTGATGGCGGCGCTGGCGGCGCGCGGGCTGCGCGTCGCGCCGTTCAAGGTGGGCCCCGACTACATCGACCCGGGGTATCACACGCTGGCCGCCGGGCGTCCCGGCCGCAACCTCGACCCCTGGCTGACCGGCGAGGACCAGGTGACGCCGCTGTTCCTGCACGGCTCCGCGGGCTGTGACATCGCGGTCGTCGAGGGCGTGATGGGGCTGTTCGACGGGCGCGGCGAGGGCGACTTCGCCTCGACCGCGCACGTGGCGCGGCTGCTCGGCGCGCCCGTGCTGCTCGTGGTGGACGCCGGGAAGCAGAGCAGGTCGGTGGCGGCGCTGGTGCACGGGTTCGCGACGTTCGACCCGCGGGTGCGGGTGGCGGGCGTGGTGCTGAACCGTCTCGGGTCGGCGCGCCACGAGGAGCTGTGCCGGGCCGCGCTGGAGGAGACCGGGGTCCCCGTGCTGGGGGCGGTCCGCCGCGACGACGCCGTGATGACGCCGTCTCGGCACCTCGGACTGGTCCCGGCGGCGGAGCGGCTGCCCGCCGCCGTGTCGGCGGTGGACCGGCTCGGCGCGCTCGTGGCGGACTCGTGCGATCTGGACGGTCTCGTACGCCTCGCCGCGACGGCGTCCCCGCTCACCGGGCAACCGTGGGACCCGTCGGACGGACGCGAACCCGGCGAACGGCGGGTGGTGGCGGTCGCGGGCGGCGCGGCGTTCACGTTCGGCTACGCCGAGCACGTGGAGATGCTGGCCGCCGCCGGGGCCGAGGTCGCCGTGTTCGATCCGGTGCGCGAGGAGTCCCTGCCCGAGGGCGCGTCCGCGCTGGTCGTCGGCGGCGGTTTCCCCGAGATGTACGCGGCGGAGCTGTCGGCCAACGAGCGGCTGCGCGCCGAGGTGGCCGCCTTCCCCGGTTCGGTGGCGGCCGAGTGCGCGGGCCTGCTCTATCTCTGCGAGGAGCTGGACGGCCGTCCGATGTGCGGCCGGGTGCCGGGAGTGGGGCGGATGACCGACCGGCTGACGTTGGGATACCGCGACGCCGTGGCCGTACGCGACACGCTGCTCACCCGGCAGGGCGAGCGGCTGCGCGGCCACGAGTTCCACCGGACCGTGATCACCGGCGGCGGGCAGCCCGTCTTCCGGTGGCGGGACGGTGCCGGCGGGGCCGACGGGGCCGGCGACGCCCGGCTCACCGCGTCCTACCTGCACCTGCACTGGGCGGGCGCGCCACAGCTCGCGCGGCGGCTGCTGGCCTACGCCGAACCCTCTTCGAGGTCGCCCTCGATCGCGAGGTAGGCCTCGCGCACCCCGGCGAGCACATCGGGGTCGGGGTGCTCCCACATGCGCCGCTCGGCGGCCTCCAGGAGGCGCTGCGCGATGCCGTGCAGCGCCCACGGGTTCGACGCGGCCATGAAGTCGCGGTTGACCGGGTCCAGCACGTACGCCGAGGCGAGCGTGTCGTACATCCAGTCGGCGACGACGCCGGTGGTGGCGTCGTACCCGAACAGGTAGTCCACCGTCGCGGCCAGCTCGAACGCGCCCTTGTAGCCGTGGCGGCGCATCGCGGCCAGCCAGTTGGGGTTGACGACCCGGGCGCGGAAGATCCGCGCGGTCTCCTCCGACAGGGTCCGGGTGCGGACCGCGTCGGGACGGGTGCTGTCGCCCACGTACGCGGCGGGCGCGCGGCCCGTCAGCGCGCGGACGGTCGCGATCATGCCGCCGTGGTACTGGAAGTAGTCGTCGGAGTCGGCGATGTCGTGTTCGCGGGTGTCCACGTTCTTGGCCGCGACGGCGATTCGGCGGTAGGCGTTCTCCATGTCCTCGCGGGCGGGCGCGCCGTCGAGGTCGCGGCCGTAGGCGTAGCCGCCCCAGACGGCGTACACCTCGGCGAGGTCGGCGTCGTCGCGCCAGTTGCCGCTGTCCATGAGCGGCAGCAGGCCCGCGCCGTACGCGCCGGGACGCGACCCGAACACGCGCAGCGTCGCACGCCGGGTATCGCCGTGCGCGGCCCGGTCGGCGTCCACGTGGGCGCGCACGTAGTTGTCCTCGGGGCTTTCCTCCAGCCCCGCGACGAGCCGGACGGCGTCGTCGAGCATGGCCACCACGTGCGGGAACGCGTCCCTGAAGAACCCGCTGATGCGCACCGTCACATCCACCCGCGGGCGGCCCAGCTCGGCCGGCGGCACCGGTTCGAGCGTGGTGACGCGCCGCGACGCCTCGTCCCAGACGGGCCGCACGCCGAGCAGCGCGAGCACCTCGGCGATGTCGTCGCCGGCGGTGCGCATGGCGCTGGTCCCCCACACCGACAGCCCGACCGAGCGCGGCCACGCGCCGGTCTCCGCGCGGTAGCGGGCCAGCAGGGAGTCCGCCATGGCCTGCCCGGTCTCCCAGGCGAGGCGGCTCGGCACGGCGCGCGGGTCGACGGAGTAGAAGTTGCGGCCGGTCGGCAGCACGTTGATCAGCCCGCGCAGCGGCGACCCGGACGGCCCGGCGGGCACATACCCCCCGGCGAGCGCGTGCAGCACGTGGTCGAGTTCGTCGGTGGTGCGCGCGAGGCGCGGCACCACCTCGGTCGCCGCGAACGTCAGCACCCGCGCGACCGCCGGGTCGCCGGTGACATCGGCGACGGCGGCCGGGTCCCAGCCGCGTTCCTCCATGGCGGTGACGAGCGCGCGGGCCTCGGCCTCGACGCGGTCCACGACGCCGGTCGCGGCGCTGCCGTCCTCGGCCAGGCCGAGCGCCTCGCGCAGGCCGGGCAGGGTCTCGCGGCCGGCCCACATCTGGCGGGCGCGCAGCATGGCCAGCACGAGGTTCACCCGGGCCTCGCCGGTCGGGGCCGCGCCGAGGACGTGCAGGCCGTCGCGGATCTGGGCGTCCTTGACCTCGCAGAGCCAGCCGTCCACGTGCAGGATGAACTCGTCGAACTCGGCGTCGTGCGGGCGCTCGCTCAGGCCGAGGTCGTGGTCGAGGCGGGCGGCCTGGATGAGGGTCCAGATCTGGGCGCGGATCGCGGGCAGCTTCGCCGGGTCCATCGCCGCGATCGTCGCGTGCTCGTCGAGGAGCTGTTCCAGGCGGGCGATGTCGCCGTAGGTCTCGGCCCTGGCCATCGGCGGCACCAGGTGGTCCACGAGCACGGCGTGCGCCCGGCGCTTGGCCTGGGTGCCCTCGCCGGGGTCGTTGACCAGGAACGGGTAGACGAGCGGGAGGTCGCCGATCGCCGCGTCGGTGCCGCAGGACGCCGACAGGCCCGCCGCCTTGCCCGGCAGCCACTCCAGGTTGCCGTGCTTGCCGACGTGGACCATGGCGTGCGCGCCGAACCCTGTGCCTTCCCCAGCCGACAGCCACCGGTAGGCCGCCAGGTAGTGATGGCTCGGCGGCAGGTCGGGGTCGTGGTAGATCGCGATCGGGTTCTCCCCGAAGCCGCGCGGGGGCTGGACCATCACCACGACGTTCCCGCTGCGCAGCGCCGCGAGCACGATGTCGCCCTCGTGGACGAACAGCTCGCCGGGCGGTGCGCCCCAGTGGCGTTCCACGCCGGCGCGCAGGCCGGCGGGCAGCGTGTCGTACCAGGCGCGGTAGGTCTCGGCGGGGATGCGCACGGGGTTGGCCGCGAGCTGCTCCTCGGTGAGCCAGTCCTGGTCCTGGCCGCCCGCGGCGATGAGCGCGTGGATCAGCGCGTCGCCGTCCTGCGCGGCCTGACCGGGGAACCCGTCGCCGAGGTCGTAGCCCTCCTCGGCCAGGCGGGCCAGCAGCCTGACCGTGCTGGCCGGGGTGTCCAGGCCGACGGCGTTGCCGACCCGCGAGTTCTTCGTCGGATACGCCGACAGCATCACGACGAGCCTCTTGTCCCGCGGGGGCACGTGACGCAGCAGGCCGTGCCGGACGGCGATGCCCGCGACCCGGGCCGCGCGCTCGGGGTCGGCGACGTAGACGGTCAGGCCGTCGTCGTCGATCTCCTTGAACGAGAACGGCACCGTGATGATCCGCCCGTCGAACTCGGGGATCGCGACCTGTGAGGCGGCGTCCAGCGGCGACAGGCCGTCGTCGCCGGCCTCCCACTCGGCGCGGCCGGTCGTCAGGCACAGGCCCTGCAGGATGGGCACGTCGAGGCCGGCGAGCGCGCCGACGTCCCAGGCCGCGTCGTCCCCGCCCGCGGACGCGGTCGCGGGCCGCGATCCGCCCGCCGCGAGCACGGTCACGACGAGGGCGTCCGCGCGGCGCAGCACGTCGAGCAGCTCGGGCTCGGCGGTGCGCAACGAGGAGCAGAAGACCGGCAGGGCCCGGCCGCCCGCGTCCTCGATCGCCTCGCACAGCGCGGTGACGAAGCCGGTGTTGCCCGCCATGTGGTGCGCCCGGTAGTAGAGCACGCCGATCACCGGGCCGTCGCCGGGCCGGGCGTCGCGTTCGAGTACGCCCCAGGTCGGGGTGGCGGCCGGGGCCGCGAAGCCGCGACCGGTCAGCAGGACCGTGTCCGACAGGAACGCGTGCAGCTCGGCGAGGTTGGCCGGGCCGCCGTGCGCGAGATAGGCGTGCGCCTCGGCGCAGACGCCGCCGCTCACCCCGCCGCTCACCGTGGACAGCTCCATCAGCTCGGCGTCCGGGGCCTGCTCGCCGCCGAGGACGACCACCGGGCGCGGGCCGGCGAGCAGGGCGTCCAGCCCGTCCTCCCAGGCGCGCCGCCCGCCGAGCAGCCGGACGACCACGAGGCCGGCCCCCTCGACCAGGGCGGGCAGGTCGTCCACGGTGAGCCGGGCCGGGTTTCCCAGGCGGAACGCCGCCCCGCTGGCGCGCGCGCTCAGCAGATCGGTGTCCGACGTGGACAGCAGCGCGATGAGCGGCTCGTCCGTGCGCATGGCAGGGTCCTCCCTCGGGGTCCTCGCCCCGGGTCGTGGCGGTACGACGGCAGGAGTCTCCTGGCTCCCGGATCGACGCTCACCCCGGCCTTCCCGTCTTCCGACAGTGGCCGTGTGGTGGGGTTCGCTCCCCGGTCACAGTGGCGGGACCGCGCCGGATTCACACCGGCTTCCTCCGCTTGCCATCGTTCACCGCAGACCTTACGGGACGGAGGCCTGATCGAAAAACTGGCGTTAGCATCCTGCTTGTGGTCATAGGTGGCATTTCCGGACGCGTGGCTCGGGACGCCTGCCCCGGCGCGCTCCAGGTGCACGCCGCCGCGGACGGGGCCCTGGCGCGCGTCCGCGTGCCCGGCGGCGCGCTGACCGCCGGCGCGCTGCGCGAGCTGGCCGCCTGCGCGGAAGAGCTGGGCAACGGCGTCATCGAGCTCACCTCACGCGCCAACGTCCAGGTGCGCGGGCTGGCCGACCCGGCCGCGTTCGCCACGCGGACGGCCGCCGCCGGGCTGCTGCCCTCGGCAACCCACGAACGCGTGCGCAACATCGTCGCCTCACCCCTCAGCGGCCGGTCGGCCACGAGCGTCCTCGACGTCCGGCCGCTGGTGGCGGCGCTGGACGCGGGCCTGTGCGGGCGTCCCACGCTGGCCGATCTGCCCGGCCGGTTCCTGTTCGCGCTCGACGACGGCACCGGCGACGTCCTCGGGCTCGGCGCGGACGTGACGCTCGCCGCGCACCCCGTTGCTCACCCCGGCGGGGATGTGACGCTCCTGCTCGCGGGCGAGCCGGTCGGCTCGGTGACCGCCGGCGACGCCGTCGCCGTCGCTCTCGCCGCCGCCGAGGTCTTCCAGTCGGTACGCGGGGACGCCTGGCGGGTGGCCGAGCTCCCCGACGGCCCCGCGACGATCGCCGCCCGCCTGCCCGGCCGCGCGCCCGTGGCCGTGACGGCCGCCGAACCGCGTAAGGGCGGCGTGTTCGCGCAGGTGGACGGGCGAATCGCGGTCGACGTGATCGTGCCGCTCGGCCGGCTCACCACCGCGCAGGCGGGCCTGCTCGCCGACCTGACCCCCGCCGAGGTGCGGCTGACGCCGTGGCGTACCGTCGTGCTGCCCGATCTCGCCCCCGAGGCGGCCGGGCCGGTGACCGCCGCGCTCACCGGAGCGGGTCTGGTGACCGATCCCGCCTCCCCGTACGCCCGGCTGTCGGCCTGCACCGGGCGGCCCGGCTGCGCGAAGGCCCTGGCCGACGTCCAGGCCGACGCGCTGCGCTGGGCGGAGACCGGTATGCCCGAGCTGCCTGCTGGGGCGCCGCACGGGCTCCTGCATTGGGCCGGGTGCGAGCGCCGCTGCGGGCGTCCGCGCGGGCGGGTCACCGATGTGGTCGCCACGCCCGGCGGCTACCGCGTGAGCCATTGAACGAACAGGGGTACCCGTGCCCGAGCACGACTACGTCCGCGACGGAGCGGAGATCTACCGGCGGTCGTTCGCGACCATCAGGGCCGAGGCCGACCTGACGGGCCTGCCCGCCGACGTGGCCAGGGTCGCGGTCCGCATGATCCACGCCTGCGGCATGACCGACCTGGTCGCCGACCTCGGCTACTCCCCCGCCGTGGTCGCGAAGGCGCGCGCCGCGCTGCTGGCGGGCGCGCCCGTGCTGTGCGACGCGCAGATGGTGGCCTCCGGTGTCACCAGGAAACGCCTGCCGGCCGCCAACGAGATCATCTGCACACTGAACGACCCCCGGGTGCCCGCGCTCGCCGAGCGGCTCGGCACCACGCGCAGCGCCGCCGCCCTCGACCTGTGGCTCGACCGCCTCGACGGCGCGGTCGTGGCCGTCGGCAACGCCCCGACCGCGCTGTTCCGGCTGCTCGAACTGGTCGCGCGGGGCGCGGGACGGCCCGCCGCCGTGCTGGGCGTCCCGGTCGGCTTCATCGGCGCGGCCGAGTCCAAGCGCGCCCTCGCCGCGTCCGGCCTGGAGTTTCTGGTTGTCCACGGCCGCCGGGGCGGCAGTGCCATGACGGCGGCGGCGATCAACGCCATCGCCAGCGAGCAGGAGTGACGTGACGTGACAGGTACCCTCTACGGCGTCGGCCTCGGCCCCGGCGACCCCGAACTGATGACGGTCAAGGCCGCCCGCCTGATCGGCGCGGCCGACGTGATCGCCTACCACGCCGCCCGGCACGGCCGCAGCATCGCGCGCTCGATCGCCGCCCACCACATGCGCGACGGCCAGGTGGAGGAGCTGCTCCAGTATCCCCTGACGACCGAGACGACCGACCACCCCGGCGGCTACCAGGGCGCGCTCGACGACTTCTACGCCGACTGCGCGGCCCGGCTGGCCGCCCACCTGGACGCCGGGCGCGACGTCGTCGTCCTGTGCGAGGGCGACCCGCTCTTCTACGGCTCCTACATGCACATGCACAAGCGGCTGGCGCACCGCTACCCGGCCGAGGTCGTCCCCGGCGTCACGTCGATCGCGGGCGCGTCGGCCGTGCTCGGCCGCCCGCTGGTCGAACGCGACGAGACGCTGACGGTCCTGCCCGGGACCCTGCCCGCCGACGTGCTCGCGGAGAGACTGCGCGGCGCGGATTCCGCGGCGGTGCTCAAGCTGGGCCGCACGTTCGAGAAGGTGCGCGACGCCCTCGCCGAGGCGGGCCGTCTCGACGAGGCCTGGTATGTCGAACGCGCCACCACCGACGCCCAGCGCGTCGCCCCGCTCAAGGACGTGGAGCCCGGCCAGGCGCCGTACTTCTCGCTGGCGCTGATCCCGAGCCCGGCCCAGCTCACGTTCGTGCCGGAGACCGCGGAACGCACCGGTCCCGGCGAGGTCGCGGTCGTCGGCCTCGGCCCCGCGGGACGGCCCTGGCTGACCCCGGAGGCGCAGGAGGTCCTCGCCGGGGCCACCGACCTGGTCGGATACGGCCCCTACGTGGACCGCGTCGCGCCCAACCCGCGGCAGAACCGGCACCGCACCGACAACCGGGTCGAGGCCGAACGCGCGCGTCACGCGCTCGACCTCGCCGTCGCCGGGGCGCGGGTGGCGGTCGTGTCGTCGGGCGATCCGGGGGTGTTCGCGATGGCCGCCGCGGTGCTGGAGGCCGCCGCCGACCCGCGTTACGCGGACGTCCCGGTGCGGGTGGTGCCCGGTCTGACCGCCGCGCAGGCCGTGGCGAGCCGGGCCGGCGCGCCGCTCGGCCACGACTACTGCGTGCTGTCGCTGTCGGACCAGCTCAAGCCGTGGGAGGTGGTCGCGGGCCGGATCTCCGCCGCGGCCCGCGCCGACCTGGTGCTCGCGATCTACAACCCGGCGTCGAAGACCCGCACCTGGCAGGTCGCCGCGGCCCGTGACCTGCTGCTCGAACACCGCGACCCGGCCACGCCCGTGGTCGTCGGCCGCGACGTCGGCGGCGCGCAGGAGTCGGTCGCGGTCACGACGCTCGGCGACCTCGACCCGGCCACGATCGACATGCGCTGCCTGCTGATCATCGGCTCGTCCACCACTCGCGTCGTCGAACGCGCCGGCCGGGCGACCGTTTACACGCCGCGCCGCTATCCCGCGTGATCGCGAACCCAGGTGACGGCGTCGGCGACGTCCGTCACCTGGGTGACGCCGCCGGGCGCCGGTGGCCGGTCCACCATGACGACCGGCAGCCCGAGCTCGCGCGCCGCGACCAGCTTGGCGCGGGTCAGCTCACCGCCGCTGTCCTTGGTGACCAGCACGTCGAGCCGGTGCTCGCCGATCAGGGCGCGCTCCCCCGCCACCGTGTAGGGCCCCCGATCGAGGATCACGTGGACGTTCGCGGGCACCGGCGGCTCCGGCGGGTCCACCGACCTGGCCAGGAACCACAGCCCGGTCACCGGCGCGAAGACCGGCAGGCTGCGGCGGCCCGTGGTGAGGAACACCCGGCTGCCGAGGCGGGGAAGCGCGTCCGCCGCGGCCTTCAGCGACGGCACCCGCAGCCACGCGTCCTCCGGCCCCTGCGGCCAGCCGGGACGCCGCAGCCCGAGCAGCGGCACGCCGGTCGCCGCGCACGCGCGCGCCGCCGACTCGCTCATCGTCCGCGCGAACGGATGCGTGGCGTCCACCACGGCGCCGGGGCCGTGCTCGGTGAGCCACCGGGCGAGCCCCTCCGGGCCGCCGAAGCCGCCGGATTTGACCTCGCCCACCGGCAGCCGGGGGTCGGCGACCCGACCGGCCAGCGACGACACCACCCGCAGGCCGGGCAGGGCGGCCAGCCCGGCCGCCAGCGCCCGCGCCTCCGCGGTGCCGCCGAGGATCAGGACGAGCACGCCCGATCCCGCTCGGCCGAGTAGAGGTGGCTGTCGCGGAACTTCTGCGCGGCCAGCGCCCGGCCCACCACGATGACGGCGGTCCGCTTGATCCCCGCCGCGACCACCCGGTCGGCGATGTCGTCCAGGGTGCCCCTGATGATCTCCTCGTCGTCCCGGCTCGCCCGCGCGACGACCGCCACCGGGCAGTCCGCGCCGTACGCGGGCAGCAGCTCGGCCACGACGGCGCCGATCCGCTGCACGGCGAGGTGCAGCACCATCGTGGCGCGGCTGGCCGACAGCGTCGCGAGGTCCTCGCCGGGCGGCATCTTGGTGGCGCGCGCCGACGTCCTGGTCAGGATGATGGTCTGGCTCACCTCGGGCACCGTGAGTTCCCGCCCCAGCGCCGCGGCGGCGGCGGCGAAGGCGGGCACGCCGGGGACCACCTCGTACGGCACACCGTGCGCGTCGAGCCTGCGCATCTGCTCGGCGACCGCGCTGAACAGCGAGGGATCGCCCGAGTGCAGGCGCGCCACGTCGAGCCCGGCTTCGTGCGCCGCCGTCATCTCGGCGATGATCTCGTCCAGGGTGAGGTCGGCGGTGTCGACGAGCCGCGCGCCGGGCGGGCAGTCGGCGAGCAGGTCGCGTGGCACGAGCGACCCCGCGTACAGGCAGACCGGGGCCGCCTGCAGGGCGCGCAGCCCGCGCACCGTGATGAGGTCGGCCGCGCCGGGTCCCGCACCGATGAATCGAACCGTCACTGCTCGCGCTCCTTCCGCGCCGTCCAAATGGTCACCGGCATCAGGGGACGCCACCCGGTGAAGCCGCCCACCGGGGAGGCACGCTGCACCGACACCCGCACGAGGTCCCCGCCGAGCCGGGCGCGCCACGTGGCGACAGCCGCCTCCGACTCCACGGTGACCGCGTTCGCCACCAGCCTTCCGCCGGGGGCGAGGGCGTCCCAGCAGGTCTCGACCACGCCGGCCCCCGTCACGCCGCCGCCCACGAAGACGGCCGCCGGGGCCGGCAGGCCGTGGAGCGCGTCCGGCGCGGACCCGGTGACGACGCGCAGGCGCGGCACGCCCAGCGTGTCCGCGTTGCGCCTGACGCGGTCCGCCCGCACGGGGTCGCGCTCGACGGCGACCGCCCGGCACGAGGGATGGACGCGCAGCCACTCGATGGCCACGCTTCCCGAACCCGCGCCCACGTCCCACAGCAACTCGCCCGGCAGGGGCGCCAGCTTGGCCAGGGTGACCGCGCGCACCTCCTGCTTGGTCAGCTGACCGTCCGACTCGTACGCGCCGTCCGCGAGCCCGGACGCCCATCCCGGTGGCTCGGCGTCCGGGACGTCGGCGCAGGTCACCGCCACGATGTTCAGGGCCGGCATCGGCCCGGCGCCCGTCCAGCCGGCGCCTGTCCAGTCGGCCGCCGTGCCGTCGTGGCGCGATTCGGTCGCCGCGCCGAGATCGCCGAGGACGGTGACGCGGCTCGCCCCGTAGCCCCGTTCGGTCAGCAGGGCGGCGACCCGCGCGGGCGTGTCCGCGTCGGCGCTGAGGACGAGGACGCGGCGGCCCGGCGCGAGCGCGGCGGTCAGCGCGGCGAGCGGACGCCCGACCAGGCTGACGGTCTCGACGTCCTCGGCGGGCCAGCCGAGCCGCGCGCAGGCCAGGGTGACCGACGACACGTGCGGCAGCACGCGCAGCCGCTCGGGTCCGAGCAGCCGGGCCAGCGTCGCGCCGATCCCGAAGAACATGGGATCGCCGCTCGCCAGCACCACGACCGCGCGCCGCGCGTGCGCATCGAGCAGCCCCGGCAGCCCTTCGACCAGCGGCGACGGGTACGGCACCCGCTCGGGGGCCACCGACGCGGGCAGCAGCGCGAGCTGCCTGGCCGATCCGACAACGACGTCCGCGGCGACCAGCTCGGCGCGCGCGGTGTCGGTGAGACCGGCCCAGCCGTCCGCGCCGATCCCGACGACCGGCACCGGCCTCATCGAGCGGGCTTCCTGAGCAGGTAGGTGTCCATGACCCAGCCGTGCGCCTCCCGCGCCTGCGCCCTGAGCCGCCGGATCTCGCCCGCGACCTCGCGCACCGGCCCGGCGAGGAGGATCTCGTCCTCGGTCCCGACGTACGCGCCCCAGTAGACGTCCGCGTCGGCGGCCTCCGGCAGGTCGGCGAACGCGCATCCCGCGTCGAGCATCACCACGAGGTCGTCGGCGGCCTCGACGTCGGCGGGCAGGCGGCGGCCGGTCGTGATGTGCAGCGGCCTGGCGACCCTGGTCAGGCTGACGCGGTGCCGCGCGGCCAGCGCCGACACGCTGCTGATCCCCGGGATCACCTCGTAGTCGAACGGCTCCCCGCCCCTGGCCAGGACGTCCTCGACGATGGCGATCGTGCTGTCGTAGAGGGCGGGGTCGCCCCAGACGAGGAACGCGCCGACGCCGTCCTCGGGCACCTCGTCGGCGATGAGCCGCGCGTAGACGCCGGCCCGGCGGGCCCGCCAGTCGGCCACCGCCTCCGCGTAGGCGCCGCTCGTCCGGTCACGTTCCGGGTCGCGGGCCTCCACCGTCCGGTACGGCTCCCGCGCGTGGGCCGCGATCAGCTCGCGCCGCAGCCGCACCAGGCCGTCCTTCTCCGCACCCTTGTCGAGCAGGAAGAACACGTCCGCCGACGCGATCGCCGCGGCGGCCTGGAAGGTGAGGTGGGCTGGGTCCCCGGCTCCGATGCCGATGATGAGGACGCGCTTCATAGGTCACGAGTATGGACCACGGCTTGACGTACCTATGCCGACGGTGCACGCTCTAGAGGACAAATACAGACAGAGGCGACGGTGTGCAGGAACCTGGTGCGAATCCAGGACGGTCCCGCCACTGTGACCGGGGAGTGTCCCCGCTGGTGACCACGGCCGAGACGGCTGGAAGGTCGGGCGACACGATGACCCGGGAGTCAGGACACTGACCCGTTGTCCTCCATCACCGGGGCGAGCGACCCCGTGAGGAGAAGGCACATGGCTCAGCCGGCCATTCCCGTATCCCGGCCCCTGCCGGTCACCATCCCCGTACGCGAGATTCTGCCCTGGGCGATCTTCGCCGCCGTGGTCGGGCTCATCCTGGTCTACTTCGTCGGCGCGGAGCAGGGCGCCACCCACCTCATCAGCGGGCACATCGTGCACGAGTTCGTGCACGACGGCCGCCACCTTCTCGGCTTCCCCTGCCACTGAGGCCCGCCCGATGCCCACCATGCGCGCCCTGCTGGTGCGCGGCATGCTCGTCGGCCTCGCGGCCGCGCTGCTCGCCTACGTCGTGGCCTGGTTCGCCGGCGAACCCCAGGTCGCCGCGGCCATCTCCATCGAGGAGACCCGGGCCGCCGCGACCGGGGAGGCCGCCGAGCCCGAACTCGTCAGCCGGATCGTCCAGGAGACCGCCGGCCTCCTGACCGCCCTGCTCGTCTACGGCGCCGCACTCGGCGGTTTCTTCTCCATCGCGTACGCCTTCGCGCACGGCCGCCTCGGCGCCCTCGGCGCCCGCGCGACGGCCCTCGTCGTCGCGTCCGCCGGATTCGTCGCGGTGTACGTGACCCCCGTCCTGAAGTACCCGCCCAATCCCCCGGCCGTCGGCAACCCCGACACCATCGGCCGGCGGACCGCGCTGCACTTCACGATGATCCTGATCGCCCTGCTGGCCGCCGCGGTCGCGGCGTACGCGGGCCGCGCCCTGTCACCCCGGTTGGGCGGCTGGAACGCGACCCTCGCGGGCATCGCCGTCTACGCCGTCCTCGTGGGCGTCTCGTACGCCGTGCTGCCCCGGATCAACGAGGTCTCCGGCGACTTCCCCGCCGACACCCTCTGGTGGTTCAGGGTGTCGTCGTTCGGCGTCCAGTTCGTCCTGTGGGCCGCCATCGGACTGCTGTTCGGCGGCCTCACCGAGCGTTCCCTGCGCCAGGGCGCCCGCGCCGGGGCGCGAGCGCATCCGGCCGCGACCGCCTGACTCCGCATCAGCCGAGGGCCTCCAGGAGAGAGGTGAGGGCCGGTCCGAGAGGGACGTCGAAGGTCATCAGCGCCTCGCCGTCGCCCCGGGTCGGCCCCTGGTTGATGATCGCGACGGGGATCGAGCGGGCGGCGGCGTGCCGGACGAATCGATACCCGGACATGACGGTCAGCGAGGATCCCAGGACGAGCAGCAGACCGGCCCGCTCGGTCAGCGCGTAGCACTCCTCGACCCGGGACGGCGGCACGTTCTCGCCGAAGAACACCACGTCGGGCTTGAGCACGCCGCCGCAGCCCCCGCAGTCCACCGTGCGGAACGTCTCGATCTCGTCCACGGCCAGGACCGCGTCGCCGTCGGGGTTGATCACCGCGTCGGTCACCTTCGTGCGGGCCGGCCAGCCGGAGTTGGCCGCGCGCAGCCGCCGGTCCAGCCCGTGCCGCGACGTGCGGTGGCCGCAGGTCAGGCAGCGCACCCGATGCAGACTGCCGTGCAGTTCGACGACCTTCTGCGCGCCCGCCGCCTGGTGCAGGCCGTCCACGTTCTGCGTGATGATCCCGGCGACCAGGCCACGGCGCTCCAGCTCGGCGACCGCGTGGTGCCCGGAGTTGGGCGAGGCGTCCACGATGTGACGCCACCCCAGATGGCTGCGCGCCCAGTAGCGCCTGCGAGCGGCGTCGCTGCTCACGAACGTCTGGTAGGTCATCGGCTCGGCCCTGCGCCTGCGGCCGGTCTCCCCCCGGTAGTCCGGGATCCCGGACTCGGTCGACAGGCCGGCCCCGCTGAGGACCACCACCTCTCCGTCGGCCACGAGATCGGCCAGCATCCCCCACCGCTCGGCAATCCCCGCATCACGCACCACAGTCACTCATCCATGGTGCCCGAAGCATCACACATGTCAGCCCCGCCCCTCCCCCAGCCGGACGTCGAAGATGATCTCGACCTCGTCACGCAGCTTGAGCGCCCCGAAGAACGCGGAGTAGGGGCGGATGCCCCACCCGGACTGCGTGACGATCGCCCGTCCCCGGGCCCGCCCTTCCGCCAGCGCACCGTCCACCACGGCCGGCCGCGTGACGCCCACGATCGTCAGTTCGCCCTCGACGCGGAACGCCTCGGGATCGCCCTCGACCCGGGTCGACCGGAACGTGACCAGAGGGTGCTGATCCGCCTTGAGGACCTTGTCACGCATGTTCTTCTCGATCTCGACGCGGTCGGAGTCGGTGAGCGGCTTGACTCCGCCCGTGCCCTCCCGGACCCGCATCGAGGCCGCCTCGGCCTCCACCGTCACCCGGCAGGCCGCCGGGTCGTCCGGCTCCACCACCGCCTCGCCCCGCCACCGGGTGACCTCGATGGTCAGATCGTGCCCGGCCTTGGCGCCCAGCCCCGCGCGGCCGGTGAGGACCAGGAGCCGGCCGGACCTCGGCCCCAGCGCGTACGTGCCCGCCTCGACGTCCATTTCGTGGGCATTCCCGCGGAACGGGCCGGAGATGTCGGCGCGGGATGACATCGTGGTGATCCAATCACCCGAAGGAGACGGATCATGAGTGAGCCCGAGACGTTCACCGTGCGGCCCGTCGGCGTCGTACGGTCCGTGCTGACCGATCTCGCCGAGGCGCCGCGGCAGGGGCGCGAGGGGGCGCCGGACGCCTGGCTGGAGGTCGACCCGGCCTTCTCGCAGGCCCTCGACGGAGTGACGGCGGGCGACGATGTGCTCGTCCTCACCTGGTTTCACCAGGCCGATCGCGAAACCCTGCGGGTCCACCCGCGCGGGGAGACGAGCAACCCGTTGACCGGCGTGTTCGCCACACGCTCCCCGGACCGCCCCAACCCGATCGGCCTGCACCGGGCCACGGTCCTGGAGGCCGACCCGGCCCGGGGCCTGCGCGTGCACCCGCTGGAGGCGATCGACGGCACCCCCGTCATCGACGTCAAGCCCGTGCTGGACGCGACCGAGCGCTGACGACCGTCCGAGCTCCTTTACGCTGTAGATCAGGAGATCGACCCTTCCCGTCGCCCGGCGAAGCCGATGAATGCGAGCGGCGTTTGCGAAATGGCGGGCATGCGGAATTCGACGACACGGGATTTCGCGCCGATGCGACCCCATGACCGGCCGCCGTCCGGCTCCGCCCGCTCGGCCCGGCACGCGAGCAATTACCGGTAATCGATCGGAAACTTTCGGACTCGAACTGCAATTTCGGGCCGAATTTTAGGTCCGCCGCTAACAGCCGTCAAGAGCGTCCGCACAGCCGCCGGCTCCGCGCGCCCCGCGAGGGGTCTCCCTGACGACAGGGCGTTTGCCCAGGCAGAGCCGCCTCTACTCGGGCTCCCACCGGGCCTGGGCCGGTCGATTCGAGGGGCGCCCCCGTGAAGGCGTCCGTCGCCGGGCCGCCGCGGCGCGGCACGCGGCCCTGCGGCCGGCGGGCGGGTTCCCACCCCTCGGACCGGAGGAGCGGCCTGAAATTTTCGCCAATCCGGCCCGACGTATTGAGCCGGACTACCCGGCGTGCTATCACTATGGGTGTTCACCTCAAGTGCGATTCACGCAATTCCTCCCCCAATCATCAGTCGCAATTGTTAACGCTATCAATGATTGGCCGCACCGAGAGAGACTCGCACGCGAAGCCCTGTCGCGAGCCGCCGGCCCTGCCGCAAGGTCCCGAGATGCCGGTTCGGGCACCGAAAGCTCCCCCTGACAACCGAACCCCGGAGTAGCCATGCGTAGACATCTGATCGTGGCCTCACTACTCGTCGTTCCGCTGATTTGGCAGGCGCAGCCGGCGGCCGCGTCGGCGGTCGCCATCGACATCGACAACAGCGCCAAGTACCAGAAGATCGACGGGTTCGGCGTCTCCACCGCGTTCCGCCGCAATGAGCTGATCAAGGCTCTGCCGGAGGACAAACAGCGGGAGATCCTCGACCTCTGGTTCAGCCGCGAGAAGGGTGCCGGGTTCAGCCTCCTGCGGCTCGGCATCGGATCGAGGCCGGCCGGCGTTCCGTACGACCAGATGGTCTCGATCCAGCCGGAGGACCCGGGCGGCCCGGCCGCGCCGCCCAAGTACGTCTGGGACGGCGACGACAACAGCCAGGTCTGGATGGCGAAGGCGGCCCGGAGATACGGGGTCGAGCGCTTCTTCGCCGACGCCTGGAGCGCCCCCGGCTACATGAAGGACAACGGCGACGCGAGGAACGGCGGCACGCTGCTGCCCGAGTGGCAGCAGGCCTACGCGAACTACCTCGTGCAGTACGCGAAGTTCTACGCGCAGGAAGGGATCAAGATCACCGACTTGGGCTTCACGAACGAGCCCGACTGGACGGCCCCCTACGAGTCCATGCGCTTCACTCCTGAGCAGGCCGCCCAGTTCGTCAAGGTGCTCGGCCCGGTGGCCTCGGCCGCGCACGTGAACCTGGTGTGCTGCGACTCGTTCGGCTGGGACCAGGCCAAGGCGTACACGGAGGCGATCGAAGCCGACCCTGAGGCCAGGCGGTGGGTGAAGGTCCACAGCGGGCACTCCTACGCCAGCCCCCCGACCTCCCCGCTGCCGACGGACCGGAACACCTGGATGTCGGAGTGGGGCCCCGGCGGCAGCACCTGGGACGAGAACTGGGACGACGGCAGCGGCCAGGACGGCATGACGGTCGCGCAGGCCGTCAACGACGCGCTCACACTCGGCAACGCCTCCGCCTACATCTACTGGCTGGCGGTCTCAAGCGGCGCCACCAGGGCGTTCATCAGCGTCGACACCACGAACAAGACCTACCGGGTGTCCAAGCGGCTGTGGGCGATGGCCGCCTACAGCCGGTTCATCAGGCCTGGCGCGGTACGGCTCGGGGCGACGGCCTCGGACCCCGCGCTGAAGGTCTCCGCGTTCCGCAACGCCGACGGCTCCCGCGTGATCGAGATCCTCAACACGGGCACGAGCCCCGTCACCTGGGACAAGATCAAGGGACACGGCCGGGCGAGGGCGTACGTGACCGACGAGAACAACGCGGTGGCCCCCATCGCCCTGCACGGCAAGAGCGTGACGGTCGCGCCGCGCGCCCTGACCACCGTCGTCCTGGGCTGACTCGTCAGGCACCGCTGAACCAGGGCCGCACCCGCGCTCCGGCGCCGGTGCGGCCCTCGGCCGGTCCGGCGCCGTCAGTGCTCGCCGTCGCGGGGCCGTACGACCGCGACGGGGCAGTGCGCGCGGTGCAGCACGGCGTGACCGACCGAGCCGATCAGCGCGCCGCGCACGCCGCCCAGCCCCCGCGACCCGACGACCACGAGGTCGGCGACGAGCGAGGCGTCGGCCAGCGCCGGGACCGGGTGGCCGCAGACCGCCGACTCGACGAGCGGGACGTCCGGGTGCTTGTCGCGCCACGGCGCGAGCCGCAGCCGCGCCGCCCGGCGCTCGTTGTCGAACACCTCCTGGAGTGCCGTCCCGTAGCCGACCGCGAAGGGCGAGAACGTCGGCATCTCCCAGGCGTAGACCGCGTGCACCCGCCCGTGCCGCGCCCGGGCCTCCTCGAAGGCGAACTGCAGAGCCGCCTCCGAATGAGGTGATCCGTCGAAGCCGACGACGACCTCGTGGTAGTCGTCCCGGTGCGGTTTGCGCACCACCACGACAGGGACCTGCGCGTGACCGGCCAGGCCGAGGCCGACGGAGCCCAGGAGCAGGCCGGAGAAGCCGCCCATCCCCCGGCTGCCGACCACGAGGGCGTCGGCATCGGCCGACCGGGCGCGCAGGGTCTCGACGACCGTCCCCTCGACGAGCTCCGTGGTCGTCTCCAGGCCGGGGGCGATCTCGCGGGCGCGGGCGGCCGCCGCCGCGAGCACGCCCTCGCAGAACTCGCTGTAGGACTGGGCGAAGCCTTCGACGGCATGGAACGGGTATTCGTGCGCCCACGCCTCTCGCACATGGACGATCCTCAGGGCGGCCCCCCGGCGCCGCGCGTCGTCCGCCGCCCACTCCAGCGCCGCCGTCGCCGGCTTCGATCCGTCGACGGCGGCCACGATCTGTCCGGCCATGTGTTTCTCCTCCTGTGCTCGGCGGGCACGGGAACGCGCGGGGGTCGGCGCTCCCGGCCACCATCGCACCGTGTCCGCCGCCCACGCCGCAGCAGACGAAAGTCCTCAAGCACAGGGACTTCCGCCCGCCCCGGCGTGCCCTGACCCCGCTCAGGCCCTCGACAGCCTGATCACGTTCCAGGAGACCGGCGGCAGCACGATCCGGAGCCGATCGCTCCGGTGGCTCGTGTTGGGCCGAGGCGCCACCCGGTCGGGGTCGTCGGCGGAGTTACGGGCGTACACGTCCTCATGGGTGAGCGTCGTCGCCTCGACGATCCGCACCGCGCCTCCACCCGCGCCCAGCGGCCCCGCGTCGAGCTCCAGCTCCAGCGGCTCGGCCGTCGACCTGTTCACCACGAACAGCGTGGTGTCCGCCCCGTCCTGGGTGGCGACCGCGTGGAGCACGGGCACCTCGCCGAACTCGGCCGTCTCGTACGTCGGGCAGACGGGCTCGACCCGTACGACGTCGCCCCTGGCGTGCTGTGTCGCCTGCGCGAACGGGTGGAAGGTCGTCTGCCGCCAGGCCCGGCCGCCCGGCTCGGTCATGATGGGCGCGATCACGTTCACGAGCTGGGCCATGCAGGCCGCCGCGACCCGGTCGCTGTGCCGCAGCAGCGTGATGAGCAGGCTGCCGAAGGCCACGGCGTCGGCGAGGTGGTAGTGGTCCTCCAGGAGCGGCGGCGCGACCGGCCAGTCCTGCCGGGGCGCCGCCGCCTGGACGCGGCTCAGGTACCAGACGTTCCACTCGTCGAAGGACAGGGAGATCTTCTTCCGGGAGCCGAGCCTGGCCCCCACCTGGTCGGCCGTGGAGACGACCGTCGAGATGAAGTGCTCCATGTCGGTGGCGCAGGCCAGGAAACCGCCGAGGTCGCCGTCCTTCTCCTCGTAGTAGGCGTGGCAGGAGATGTGGTCGACCAGGTCGTAGGTCTCCTCCAGGACGGTCGCCTCCCAGGTGCCGAAGGTCGGCATGGAGGAGCCGGAGCTGCCGCAGGCCACCAGCTCGAGACCGGGGTCGACCATGCGCATGGCCCGGGCGGTCTCGGCGGCGAGTCTGCCGTACTCGTGGGCGGTCTTGTGCCCGATCTGCCAGGGGCCGTCCATCTCGTTGCCCAGGCACCACATGCGGATGTCGTGCGGCTCCTTGGCGCCGTTGGCGATCCGCAGGTCCGACAGCGCGGTGCCGGACGGGATGTTGCAGTATTCGAGCAGATCCACGGCCTCCTGCACGCCGCGTGTACCGAGGTTGACCGCCATCATCGGTTCAAGGCCGGCTATCCGGGTCCACCGGACGAACTCGTCGATCCCGATCTCGTTGGTCTCAGTGGTGTGCCAGGCGAGGTCGAGCCGCCGGGGGCGCCGATCACGCGGGCCGACGCCGTCCTCCCAGCGGTAGCCGGAGACGAAGTTGCCGCCGGGGTAGCGCACGGTGGTCACGCCGAGCTCGCGGGTGAGCGCGAGCACGTCGCCCCGGAACCCCTCCTCGTCCGCCGTGGGGTGGCCCGGCTCGTAGATTCCGGTGTAGACGCAGCGGCCGAGGTGCTCGACGAACGTGCCGAACGTGCGGCGCCGTACGGGGGCCACCCGGTGGGCGGGATCGATGGTCAGCTGTGCCTGGAGCACGAAGATCTCCTTCAACGGGCAGGGGTCTCGCGTGCCGATTGTTAGCGTTCGCATTGTCTCTGGTCAAGGTTTCGTTCTGGAAGACTCGACCGCTGACCCACCGCACTGTTATCGCTAACAGACCGCACATCCGCATCGCAGGCATGTGCGCCGGCGAATGCCCGGCATCCCTCCGGGCATGCTCTCAGTCAAGGAAACTCTCGGGGCGGGAGCGTGCATCGTGAACGGCGGCGTGACAGACGGCCGGGCGGGCCGTGCCAGGTGGGCGTCCGCCGTGCTGGCCGCGCTCGGCCTGCTGGCGGGCGCGTGCGGAGCCAGCCAGGGAGCCAGCCAGGGAGTCAGCCAGGGCACCGGCCGGCAGAGCGGCGCGGCGACCGTCCAGCGGAGCAGCCCGGTGGCCACCGCCCCCACTCCCTCCACCACCACCCCCACCACCTCCTCTGCGGGTTCCCTCGTGGCGGGCCGCTACCAGCCGCTGTGGCCGTTCGCCGACGAGAAACAGGCGCGGGACTGGCAGGAGAGCTACCGCTCGGGCGGCCATCAGCCCTGGCATCTGGACGCGGAACGGACCGCGCTGTCCTTCACCCAGGGATTTCTGGGCTTCACCGGCGTCGACCAGGTGGTCAAGCGCACGGTGACCGGCGGGGACGCCCGCGTCTCCGTCGGCATCCGCGGCGAGGGCGGCGGACGGCCCGGCATCGCCGCCGTCATCCACCTGGTCAGGTTCGGCGCCGGGCCGGACGCGCCGTGGGAGGTGGTGGGCACCGACGACACCACCTTCTCCCTCACCACTCCCGGCTACGGCGCCGTCGTGTCCTCACCCGTCACGGTGGGCGGCAGGATCACCGGGGTGGACGAGAGCATCCGGGTGGACGTGCGCGCGACCGGGAGCGCCCGCCCCCTCGGCGAACGCTGCTGCGTCGCGGCCGGAGGAGACGGCGTCCCCTGGTCCGCCACCGTGACCTTCCGCGCGGTCCCGGGCCGGACGCTCACCCTCGTCGCCAGCACCGGCGGCCACGTGGCGAAGGTCGAGCGCTTCGCCGTCACCGGCGTCCGGGTGGCCCGATAAGCCGCTCGCTTCGCGTGGACGCCCTACTTCGCGTGGACGACGACGCTGCCGCGGGCCGCGTCACCGGCTCCGTTCTGGTAGACCACGTCGCCGGTCCTCTCGTCCCAGATCCGGACGGCGAAGCGGTCCACGCCGTCCCCGTCGCGGGTGTCGCCGTCCCGGGCGACGACCTCGAAGCCGAACCGCCCGGCGCCGCCGATCGTCCCGATGCCGCGGTAGCGGACCTCCCCGCCAGAGACCACGAGCCAGTCGTACGCCGTGGACGTGAATTCCATGGGCCCGGACTGGAACGAGAAGGTGGTGCTCCCTGTCGGAGTGGCGTGGTCCTTCCCCGCCGCGTTCTTCGCGTACCTGGCCGTGAACTCGAAGGTGGCCATGCCGGTCAGCGCGGGATTGGCGCGGTAGGCGCGGGGAGGCGAGTCGATCCAGCCGCCGCCGGTGACGAAGCCGGCGTCCCGGTCGTACACGACCACCGGACGGCCGGTCGCCGTGGCGGTCGCGCCGTCGTCGTCGGCGACGGCGACCGCGGGCTCGTGGACGCCCGGTTTCGCATAGGTGTGCCGGGCCGTGCACGTCCCGCCGGCGACCGCGCCGGGCCGGGTGGTCCCGTCCTTCCAGTCCACCGTGCAGGTGAGCTCGTCGTTCGCGCCCCGGTCGGCGACCGGGACCGAAAGGGTCACCCGCGTGCCCGCCTCGACCGGGCCGGTGGGGGTGACGACGTCCCCGGGCTCGGGAACGGCGTTGGCGATGGTCACCCTCGCGCTGTCGCGGCTGCGGCCGGAGGTCAGCGTGACGGTGTAGGCCCCGTCGTCGCTGCAGGTGAAGGCGGTCTCGGCGGCGCCGGGATCCGCGAAGGAGCAGGTGGCGCCGGAGTCGACGCCCTCGCCAGGCTCGTAGCTCCACTTGGCCGCGCCACTCGCCGACCCGGCCAGCCGGATCGGGGTCCCCTCGCTGCCCTTGACGGCCGGTCCGGCGTTCGCGACCGACACCGGGGCGACGCTCTCCAGCGTCGGCACGACCTTCTTGATCAGGCCGTTCTCGTCGAACTCCATCCGGTCGACGGTGGTCTCCCGGTGGGTGCCGTCGCCGCCGGGGATGGCGAAGCGGTGATAGGCGATGTACCAGTCGTCGGTCCCGGGCACCCGTACGACCGAGTTGTGACCGGTGCCCTTGATCCCGAGGGACGGGTCCTTCTGCAGGATCACGCCCCGCTTGGTCCACGGGCCGAGCGGCGAGGCGCCGGTGGCGTACGCGACCTGGTAGTTCTCGTCGCGCGTGTCGTTCTCCGACCACGTGAAGTAGTAGATCCCGCCGCGCTTGAAGACGAACGAGCCCTCGTTGTAACCGCTCGGCTTGTACGTCTTCACCTTGGCGGGGTCGAACGACACCATGTCGTCGTTCAGCGGCACCTGGTAGGAGCCGCCGTTGCCCCAGTAGAGGTACGCCTGGCCGTCGTCGTCGACGAACACATCCGAGTCGATCATCTGGCCGCCGTAGGTCCCGGCCGCCACCAGCGGCTTGCCCAGGGCGTCCCGGAACGGCCCGGCCGGCGAGTCGGACACGGCGACGCCGAGGTGCTTGCCGGTGTTGCCGGTGGCCATGCCGCCGCTGAAGTAGAAGTAGTACGTGCCGTTCCGCTCGGCGATCGTCGGCGCCCAGGCGCTGTTGTCGGCCCAGGTCACGTCGGGCCCGAGGTCGAGGACGACGCCGTGGTCGGTCCAGTGGACCAGGTCCTTGGACGAGAACGCGTGGAACTGCGTGCCGCTCCAGCCGGCGAAGCCGTCGGTGGTCGGATACATGTAGAACGTGTCGCCGAACACGGCGATGTTCGGGTCGGCGTACAGGCCGGGGATCACCGGACTCCGCATCACCCGCGCCTCGGCCGTCCACGTCCGCCGGGCGCCGTCGGAGCCGGTGACGGTGTAGGTGACCGGCTCCGACAGGTCGCGCACGGTGCCCGACGCCGGGCTGATGCCCGCCCCCGGGACCAGGGTGAACGCGGGCGCGAGCCGGGTGAGGTCGGTGCCCTCCTTCACCGGCAGCACGATCCTGCCGTTCGCTCCGTCCACGATCGCCGGGACCTTGAGCTCGGGCAGCGTGGCGCCGGCGACGGCCGCCGTGTTGCCGGAGACCTGGAGCACCTCGGTCGCCGACAGCGCGTGGTCGTAGATCCGGAAGTCGTCCACCTCACCGGCGAAGTAGGGGTCGGCCGCGTAGAGCGACTTCCCGATGTAGCCGGTGTAGTCCTTGGTCGCGTCGTACAGGTCGGAGGGCTCGACCGGCACGTCGGTCGCGCGCGCCACCTCGATGCCGTCGAGGTACATGACGGCGGTCCCGCTGCCGCCGTCGACGGTCACCGCGACGTGCTTCCAGGCGCCGCCCGGCAGGGCCGCGCCGCCGGACAGCTTCGACTCGGCCTGCCAGCCACCCGTCGTGATCGCCGAGTAGAGGATCTTGCCGCCGTTGTACGGCGAGGCGAACAGGTATCGGGTGCTGTCCGGGCCGAGGCCGTACAGCCACTGGTTCACCGTCGTGGAGGCGTTCCACTTCACGTACGTGGCGACGGTGACACCGCCGCGGCCCTTCAGCACGCCGTTCGGGATCTTCACGTACGGCGCGGTGGTGGACGAGGACGGCCCTCCGGCCATGGCGAACGAGCCGCCCTCGACGCCCTGGCCGAAGGCGGGCGTCCGCTCGTAGCTGCCGTCGTTGCCGTGGCCCGAGGCGTCGTGGACGACGGTGCCGCCCGTCTCGTCGAACGTGTACCGCAGCAGCAGGCCGGACGGATCCGCCGCTTCGGCCGCGTGCGCCGGGGGCGTGAGCCCGCCCGCCGCCAGGAACAGCGCGGCGACCGCCGCGATGGCTCTGCGGGCGAGGCGAGGGAGACGGCCTGGGGGGCGGCGTGGGGGGCTGGTGCGGCTGTGCATCGTCTCTCCCGGCCGGCGGCGCGGGACCACCGGTCTTGTTAGCGTTAACACCAGGAAACCTGGGCCACCCCCGGCGGGCCGGGGGCGGGTTGAGTCGGTTTCGTGAGTGTCAACCGCGGGACGTCTGATCGTCAAGACCCCCGCGCGGGCCGGATGTCAGTGGCCCCGGCGGATCCACTCGTCGAGGTGCGGCAGCTCCGCGCCGATCGTCGTGCTGTCGCCGTGGCCGGTGTGGACGACGGTCTCGGGCGGCAGGACCAGCAGGCGGTCGCGGATCGAGTCGACGATCAGGCCGAAGTCGGAGAACGAGCGCCCGGTCGCACCGGGACCGCCCTGGAACAGGGTGTCGCCGGTGAAGACGACGCCCAGATCCGGCGCGTGGAAGCAGCAGGCGCCGGGGGCGTGCCCGGGAGTGTGGAGCACTTCCAGGCGGGTTCCGCCGACCTCGATGACCTGGCCGTCCGAAAGCGTGCCGCCGGGCTCGCGATCGGGGTGGGTGAGCCGCCAGACCGGCAGGTCGGCCGGGTGCAGCAGAACGGGCGCCCCGGTCGCCTCCGACAGCTCCGGCGCGACCCGCACATGGTCGTCGTGGGCGTGGGTGGCGAGGATGGCGAGGACGCGCCGGCCCGCGATCACGTCCGTGATCGCCTTGACGTCGTGGGGCGCGTCGAACACCACGCATTCGGCGTCGTCGCCGAGCACCCAGACGTTGTTGTCGACGTCGAAGGTCTGGCCGTCCAGGCTGAAGGTGCCCGACGTGACGGCATGGTCGATACGGGCACTCACTTGAAGATCACCACCGTGCGGAACATGACCTTATTCTGCACGTGGTCCGCGGGAAATCGCGACCGGGGGTCACGGCCCCTGCCGTTGGTCCTCGGCGGTCCGGGAGGGCTTGGGCGGCAGCACCGGCTCAAGGCGGAACATCCCGGCCGGCACCTCCTCGTGCGCAGACGCGGCCCCCCGCCTGCCCGCGACCGCCACGAGCACGTCGGTCACGGTGACGAGACCCTGCAGGGTGCCGGAGGCCCCGATGACCGGGACGACGTCCACCCCCGACTCCAGCATGACGGCCGCGACCGCGGGAAGCGACGCGTCGGGCGGCACATGCGGGCATCTGCGCCCGGTCAGCAGCTGGCGCACCTGGCTGCTGGACTGCTCCGCCGGCCCGCCCGACCAGTGGGCCGCGATGTCCTCGCGCGTGAGCACGCCGATGATGCGGGAACCGGAATCCACCACGGGCAGGTGATGCATCGATCCGCGGCGCATGAGTTCCCACGCCATGAGCGGCGACTCGTCCGGCTTCACGGTCACGAGCACTCTGCTCATCACGTCGGCGGCGGTCATGGCTTCTACGGTCATCGTTCCTCCCCGCGGGCGCCACGCCGACGCACACGGGCGGTGCGCCCTGGGCCGAGCACGTGCACCCACCTCCATCCGACCACCCGGGCGCGGGCGCCGCACGGGCCCAAAGGCCCCACCGCCGGGGACCTCCGGCACCTGCCCGTCCGGCCCGGGCGGCGGTGGAATAACGGTGGAATGAGCCTGCGAGACCACGAGGGCGACGGACGGGGGAGGTGGACCATGCTGGCCGGTGAAGTCATGCGCAGCCCGGCGATCACCCTGCGCCGCGACGACTCCGTGCGGCGGGCGATCCGGGTGCTGTACGACCACGACATCACGGCCGCCCCCGTGCTCGGGGAGCACGGCGAACTGGTCGGGATGGTCAGCGAAATAGACCTGCTGTGCGGCGCGTTCACGCCGGGCGTCTCGGCGCCCCGCGCCGTGGGAGACGTCATGTCGCGCCAGGTGAGCTCGGTCGAGGACACCACCGACGCGCGGGTGCTGACCGACCTCATGATCACGAAGAGGGTCAAGAGCGTGCCGGTGCTGCGTGACGAGCGGGTCGTCGGGATCGTCAGCCGCCGCGACCTCATGGCGCTGCTGGCCAGGTCGGACGACGAGCTGCGCGAAGCCGTCCTGGCCGCCCTGCGCGAGCGCTACCCCTCCGAGGCGTCCTGGGAGGTCCTCGTGCGCGACGGCGAGATCGACCTGCGGGGTCCCGAGGGCCAGGGCCCCGGGCACGTGGCCGACCTACTGGAGCGGACGGTCCCGGGAGTGCGGCCGGCCCGCCTCCTCGGGTGACTCACCGCCCCCTGCCGCCTCCCCTCGCGACCGCGCCCCCCTCACCACGGCCACCGGGCAGTGCGCGTGGGCGAGCACGGCGCGGCTCACCGAGCCGAGCACGGCCGCGGTGAAGGCGTTGCGCCCGTGCGAGCCGACGACGAGCATGACGGCCCGGGACGAAGCCTCGATGAGCGCGGCGACCGGATGGCCGCGCACCATGTCCAGCTCGGTCTTGACCTCGGTGTTCCCGCCCTGCCACGGCTGCAGCTCGGTGCGCGCGTAGTCCTCCGCGGCCCGCCGCATGTCGTCCGGGTCCCCGGCGATCACGGGTGCGTACGGCACCGGCGGCTCCCAGGCGCAGACGATCCGCACCCGGTGGCCGCGCAGCCGCGCCTCCTCGAACGCGTACGCCAGGGCGGGCCCGGACGCCTCCGAGCAGTCGAACCCCACCGCGATCTCGGCCACCGCCTCCGGGGGCGCCGGCCGTACGACGACGACCGGCACGGCCACGTGCCCGGCGACGTGGTTGCCCACCGATCCGAGCAGCATGCCGGGGAAGCCGCCCGCACCGTGGCTGCCGAGCACCACCTCGGCGGCGCGGGCGGCCTGGTCGCGCAGGACCCGGCCGGGACGCCCCTCGGCCGGCTCCGTCGTCACGTCGAGGCCGGGCCGCCGGTCCCGGGCGATCCGCTCGGCATGGTCGAGGATCTGCCGGACCGAGGGCGCCAGCCTGTCGTAGCTGTCGGGGATGGGATAGCGCGGGACGTCGTAGGGCAGGCGCTCGACGGCGTGGACCACCCGCAGGGGCAGGCCCCGCAGGCCGGCGTGGTCGGCCGCCCACTCCACCGCCCGGGTCGCCCCCGTAGACCCGTCGGTGCCGACGACGACCGGATCGACGACCGGATCGACGACCGGATCGGCGCCCGGGTCACTGAACGGCTCGGTCATGGCGCGATGCCTCCTCCCGACGTCTTCTCACAGGGTCTGCTCATGCTGCTGCGGCAGCGGGACGCTCCAGCACAGGCGCGTTCCTCCGCAGGCGAGGGCCTCGGCGGCGCACGACCCGCCCAGGCCCTCGGCGCGGTCGCTCAGGTTGCGCAGGCCGCTGCGGCGTCCCCCCGCCGGGATGCCGACCCCGTCGTCCTCCACGAGCAGGGTCAGCCGGTCCTCCTCCAGGCGCACGGTGACGCCGGCGCGGGTGGCATGCGCGTGCCGCACCACGTTGGAGATCGCCTCCCGCGCCACGGCCAGCAGGTGCTCCCCGACCGGGGCGGGCACGCGGGTGTCGAGCTGCCCGTCCATGCACAGGGCCGGCATGAAGCCGAGGGGCCGCCGCGCGCCCTCGACCAGCTCGACGAGCCGGGCGCGCAGCCCGGGGGCGCCGGCCGGGGTCCGCAGTGCGAAGATCGTGGAGCGGATCTGCCGGATCGTGCCGTCGAGTTCGTCGATCGCGGTCCGCAGCCGCGCGGCCGCCTCCGGGTGCTCCACGAGCCGCGCGGCGCCCGTCAGCGTCATCGCGACCGCGAACAGCCGCTGGATGACCACGTCGTGCAGGTCCTTGGCGATGCGGTCGCGGTCCTCCAGCAGGCCGAGCCGCTCGGCGTCCCTGCGCGCCTCGTCCAGTTCGAGCGCGACGGCCGCGTGCCCGGCGAAGGAGTGGACCATGCACACCTCCGCGCGGCTGAACGGGACGCGGCCGGGCCGCCTGCCCAGCGACAACACCCCGCGCACCGCTCCCGGGGCCCCCAGCGGCACGGCGCACACCGCTCCCGTCTCCCCGGCCGCCGTCCGCAGGTCGGTGTCGCCCACGTCGGAGACCACGCGGGGCTTCGCGCAGGCGAACGCCTGCCCGGCCAGCGAGTCCTCGACGGGCAGCCGGCACCCCCGGGCAGGGCCGGGCATGCCGTCCGCGATCGCGATCCGCAGCGTCCGGCCGCCGTCCTCCGGCAGCAGGATCGCCACCGTGTCGGCTCCGGCCATCCGCCGGGCACGGCGGGCGATCAGCGTCAGCACCCGCGGCGTCTCGGCGCCGGACAGCAGGCTCCTGGTGATCTCCGCCGACGCCTGCAGCCAGGTCTCCCTGCGGCGGGTGTCCTCGTACAGGCGGGCGTTCTCGATGGCCACCCCGGCGGCGCTGGCGAGGGCCACGACGATCGCCTCGTCGTCCTCGTCGAACTCCCCTCCCCCGCGCTTCTCCGTCAGGTAGAGGTTGCCGAACACCTGACCCCGGACCCGTACGGGCACGCCGAGCAGGGCCGCCATCGGGGGGTGGCCGGACGGGAAGCCGTACGACTCGGGGTGGTCGCAGATGCGGGGCAGCCGCAGGGGCCGGGGTTCCTTGATCAGCAGCCCGAGCAGGCCCAGGCCGTGCGGCCAGTGCTCGATCCCGGCGATCTCCTCCTCGCTCATCCCCACCGGGACGAAGCGGGCGAGGGTGTTGTCCTCCCCGATCACGCCGAGCGCGCCGTATCTGGCGTCGACCAGCTTGGCGGCGGTCTCGACGATCCGGCGTAGCACGGTCTCCAGATCGAGGTCGCCGCCCACCGAGACAACCGCCTCCAGCAACGCGTGGACCCGGTCACGCGTCGACAGGACCGCCTGCAACCTCGTGTGCAGTTCGGCCAGCAGCCCGTCCAGGTGCGTCTGCGGGATCATGGTCCGCTCCCCCGTCGGCGCCACGCACGCCCCCACAGTTGGAGTCTCGCAAACCGGGGCACCGCGGGCTCCTGGTCTTTGTCAGGTCACGACCGGCTTCTTACGGTCCGTATGCGCTCATCCGCCGTCGGCGACGGACATACTCGGATAGAGCCCAATGGACGCGGGGGTGCGCCATGAGGGAGCCGCGTGACGGCGTCATCCGGGTCGCCTGGCACGGAGCCGACCGGTTCGACGTCCGCGTCCGGCGCCACGTGGTCCGCGCCGACCAGCCCGCGGACGTCGGCGGGAGCGACACCGGCCCCACTCCGGCCGAGCTGTTCGTGGGCAGCGTGGCCGCCGGCGTCGCCTGCTGCGCCGAACGCTACCTGCGCCAGCGCCAGTTACCCGCAGGGGTGGGCGTGACCGCGCGCTACGACCTGGGCGTCTGCCCGGGACGGATCGACTCCATCGAGCTGTCGGTGGAGGCCCCCGGCCTGCCCGCGGGGCTGCGCGCCTCGCTCCTGTCGGTCCTGGAGCACTGCGCCGTCTGCACCACGCTGCGGGTTCCGCCGCGGGTCACGTTCGAGGTCCGCCAGGAAGCCTGCCCGCGGGCCGGTCAGGCCAGCCGGCCGACGCCGCCGAGGACGTAGCCGCCCTTGCTGTGCTCGACGAAGCCGCCGTCGGTGCGCCAGTCGGCCACGTCGACCAGCCCCGGCTCGACCAGCTCGAACCCCGTGAAGAACCGGGCGATGTGCTCGGGTGTGCGGTCGCGCAGCGCGGCCGTGGACTTCTCGTACACCGCCCGGGCCCCGGTGATCGTGTCCTCGCTCAGGCGGCCCTGCGTGCCGTGGGAGATGACGAGGTAGCTGCCGGGGGCCATGCGCTCCCGGAAGTGGGCCACGACGCGCTCGGCGTCGTCGTCGTCCACGAAGTGCAGCACGGCGACGAGCAGCACGGCCACCGGCTCGGTGAAGTCGATCAGCTCCGTGGTGATCGGGCTTTCGACGATCGCGTCCGGGTCGCGCATGTCGGCCTGCACCACGCCCGTACGGCCGCTGCCGGTCAGCAGCGCCCGGCCGTGCGCGGCGACGATCGGGTCGTTGTCGACGTAGACGACGGTCGCCTCGGGATCGACCTCGTGGGCGACCTCGTGGACGTTGCCCCGCGTGGGAATGCCGGTGCCGAGGTCGAGGAACTGCCGGATGCCCGACTCGCTGAGGAAGCGGACGGCGCGGCCGAGGAACTCCCGGTTCTGCCTGATCACCAGGCGGCCGTCGGGGCCGACCAGTTCGAGGAGTTTCTCGGCGGCGGCCCTGTCGACCGCGAAGTTGTCTTTGCCGCCCAGCCACCAGTCGTAGATCCGCGCCACACTCGGCGTGGAGAAGTCGATGGCCTGCAGCGCTTCCTCGTCCCGGCTCACCCGCGATCTCCGTTTCTCACGTTCGCCGCCGATCTTAACGAACGTTGATCGATTCAGGCATCGCCGGTGACGGCGGCCCGGTAGTCGCCGGCGATGCGGGCCGCGACGGCCAGCAGCGGATCGACCAGGCGGGGCAGCTCGCGCACCCGCCTGGAGGAGACCACGATGCCGACGGCCGCGACGGGCCGGTCCCCGACCAGCACCGGCGCGGCCGCCGAGCAGGAGCCGAGCGTCATCTCCTCGTGCGTGGTCGCGTATCCCTGAGCGCGCACCTGGGACAGCTCGCGGGCCAGCCGGCCCGGCTCGGTGACGGTGTGCGGGGTCGGCCGCTCCAGCGGCCGGGACAGGTAGGACGTGACGAACCAGCCCGGCTCGAAGGCCAGCAGCGCCTTGCCGACGCCGGTCGGGTGCATGGGCAGGCGCGAGCCGGTCCGCGACACGATCGGCACGGCCCGCTTGCCGTACACCTTGTCGACGTAGAGCACCTCGACCCCGTCGCGCACCGCCAGGTGGACGTTCTCCCCGGTGCCGCCGAACAGCTCCTGCAGCCAGGGGTGCGCCACCTCCTGCAGCGGGTCGGGGGCGAGCTGTCCCAGCTCCCACATGCGGCGGCCGATCTGGTAGCGCCCGTCGGCGCCGCGGCGCAGCGCGCGCCACTCCTCCAGCTCCGCGACGAGCCGGTGAACGGTGCTCAGCGCCATGCCGGTCCGGCCGGCGATCTCCGTCAGCGTGAGCCGCGGGTGGCGGGCGTCGAAGGCGCCGAGCACGGCCAGCACCCGCGACGTGACGGAACGCCCCGGATCGCGTGCGCCGCCGGCCATGTGACCCCTTCTTCCACTCAGTAGAAGCAAAGCCTACGCGGGACGGCGGGTGCTTCCCGATGCTTGGGCCATGCGAACTCAGGTCGGGATCATCGGAGCAGGACCGGCCGGCCTGCTGCTCTCCCATCTCCTCCATCTGCGCGGAATCGAGTCCGTGGTGCTCGAACGCCGCAGCAGGGAGTACGTCGAGCGGCGGGTGCGTGCGGGGGTGCTCGAACAGGGCACGGTGGACACGCTCGTCGAGGCGGGCGTCGGCGAGCGGATGAAGCGGGAGGGCCTGCCCCACCACGGCATCGAGCTGCGGTACGGCGGAGCGGGCCACCGCATCGCCTTCGAACGGCTGGTGCCCGGACGGGCCATCACCGTGTACGGCCAGCAGGAGGTCGTCAAGGACCTGATCGCCGCCCGGCTGGCGGCCGGGGGCGACGTCCGCTTCGAGGTGGACGACGTGGCCGTGCACGACATCGACACCGACCGGCCGTACCTCACTTTCGGGGGCGAGCGGCTGGACTGCGACGTGATCGCCGGGTGCGACGGCTTCCACGGCGTGTCCCGGCCGTCGATCCCCGAGGGCGTGCTGACCGAGTACCAGCGCGACTACCCGTTCGCCTGGCTCGGCATCCTCGCGAAGGTGAAGCCGTCGTCGGAGGAGCTGATCTACTCGCGGACCGAGCGCGGCTTCGCGCTGCACAGCATGCGCACCCCGGAGATCAGCCGCTTCTATCTGCAGGTGGCCCCCGACGAGGACCTCGCCGCGTGGCCCGACGAGCGGATCTGGGCCGAGCTGCGGGCCAGGCTGGAGACCGTGCCCGGCTTCACCCTCGCGACCGGCGAGATCGTCGAAAGAGGGATCACGCCCATGCGCGGCTTCGTGGCCGAGCCCATGCAGTACGGCAGGCTGTTCCTGGCCGGGGACGCGGCCCACATCGTGCCGCCGACCGGCGCGAAGGGGCTCAACCTGGCGGTGGCCGACGTCCGCGTGCTGACCGAGGCGCTGGCGCGCCTGTTCGCCGACGGCTCGACGGAGGCCCTGGACGGCTATTCGACGGCCTGCCTGCCCCGGGTGTGGCGGGCCCAGCACTTCTCGTGGTGGATGACGACGCTGCTGCACACGTTCGAGTCCGACGACGCCTACGCCCGGCGGCTGCAGACCTCCTACCTCGACTACGTGACATCCTCCGAGGCGGCCGGGACGACGCTGGCGGAGAACTACGTGGGCCTGCCCTACCAAGAGGAGACATCGTGACGCACCCCCCCTACCTGCACCCGGACTACGCCAGCACGGTCCTGCGGGCGCCGTCCCGGCCGCCGCTGCAGATGAAGGAGGACCCGGAGGCGGCCGAGCTGACCGGCCCGGTCTTCGGCCGCGACGAGGTGGACCCGCTCGACGCCGACCTGACCGCGGGCCACGCGGGCGAGCCGCTCGGCGAGCGCATCATCGTCACCGGGCGGGTCCTCGACGCCTCGGGCCGGCCGATCCCGGACACGCTGGTGGAGCTCTGGCAGGCGAACGCCGCCGGCCGGTACGCCCACCAGCGCGACCAGCACCCGGCGCCGCTCGACCCCAACTTCACCGGCGCGGGCCGGTGCCTGACCGACGGCGAGGGCCGCTACCGGTTCGTCACGATCAAGCCGGGGGCCTATCCCTGGCGCAACCACCCGAACGCCTGGCGGCCCGCGCACATCCACTTCTCGATCTTCGGCACGGCGTTCACCCAGCGCCTGGTGACACAGATGTACTTCCCCGGCGACCCGCTGTTCGCCTTCGACCCGATCTTCCGGTCCATTCCCGACCCGGCCGCCCGCGAGCGGCTCGTCGCCACGTTCGACCTGGACATCACCGAGCCGGAGTGGGCGCTCGGCTACCGGTGGGACGTCGTGCTCGGCCGTACCCCGATGGAGACCCCGATGGAGACCCCGGTAGAGACCCCGATGGAGGACGCGTGACCACCCCTTCGCAGACCGTCGGCCCGTTCTTCGGGTTCGCCCTGCCGTACGCGGCCGACTGGGAGCTCGTCCCCGAGGGCCATCCGGGGGCCGTGACGATCACCGGCCGGGTGTTCGACGGCGCCGGCGAGCCGGTGCCCGACGCCCTGCTGGAGCTGTGGACCGGGGAAGGCAGCGATCGGGGCGCCCTCGGCCGCGGCGGGAGCGGGGTCTCCGGCTTCGGGCGATGCGGCACCGCCCCCGACGGCTCCTACCGGTTCCGCCTCGCGCCGCCCGCCCGGCCGTACGCCGCGCTGCTGGTCTTCGCGCGGGGCCTGCTCAAGCCGGTGTGGACCCGCGTCTACCTCGCGGACACGCCCGACCCCCTGCTCGACTCCCTCGACCCGGTCCGCCGCGCGACGTTGCTCGCCCAGGCCGAGGGGCAGGGCGTCTATCGGTTCGACGTACGGCTGCAGGGCGAGCAGGAGACGGTCTTCCTTGAGTTCTGACGCGGGTTCCGACGCGGGTTCTGATGTGGGGTTGCTGTCCCCGGTGTGGGCGGGCACGGAGGTGGCGGCGGTCACGGCCGACGACGCCTGGCTCCGGGCCATGCTGGAGGCGGAGGTCTGCCTCGCGCGGGCGCAGGCCCGCCTCGGCGTCGTCCCCGAGTGGGCCGTCGCCGCGATCGCCGAAGCGGCCGTGGCCATGAGCGGGCAGGACCGCTACGACCCCGCCGGCCTCGCCCGCCGCGCCAGGGACGCCGGCAACCCCGTCGTGCCGCTGGTCAAGGACCTGCGGGCCGCCGCAGGCGAGGCGGGATCCTGGGTGCATCACGGCGCCACCAGCCAGGACATCCTCGACACGGCGGCGATGCTGGTGGCCGCGCGGGCCCGCGAGACCATCCTGCGCGACCTCGGCCTGACGCTCGCCGCGCTGGCCCGGCTGGCCGGCGAGCACCGGGACACCCCGATGGCGGGCCGCACGCTCGGGCAGCAGGCGGTGCCCACCACGTTCGGTCTGAAGGCCGCCGGTTGGCTGGTCGGCTGCCGCGACGCGCGCGACCGCCTGGCGGCGGTGCGGCTGCCGGTCCAGCTCGGCGGCGCGGCCGGCACCATGGCCGGGTACGGCGAGCGTGCGCTGGAGCTGCTGCCGCTGTTCGCGGCCGAGACCGGGCTGGCCGAGCCGGTGCTGCCCTGGCACGCGCTGCGCACGCCCGTGACCGACCTGGCCTGCGCGCTCGCCGCCGTGACGGGCGCGCTGGGCAAGCTCGCCACCGACGTGATCCTGCTGGCGCAGAGCGAGGTGGGCGAGGTGGCCGAGCCCGCCGCGCCGGGCCGGGGCGGCTCGTCGGCGATGGCGCACAAGCGCAACCCGGTGCTCGCCACGATGATCAGGTCGGCGGCGCTGCAGACGCCCGCGCTCGCGCAGATCCTGCTCGCCTCGCGGGTCGCCGAGCACGAGCGGCCCGCGGGGAGCTGGCACGCCGAGTGGCAGCCGCTGCGCGAGTGCCTGCGCCTGGCCGGCGGCGCGGCCGGGACGGCCGCCGAGCTGACCGAGGGGCTGGAGGTGTTCCCCGAGCGCATGCGGCACAATCTCGATCATCTACTCGCCGTGCTGGCCGAGCATGGGGAGGACCCGGGCATCGGGGCGGCGCCCGCCCTCGTCGACCGGGCTCTGGAGCACCACGAGGAAAAGGCATCATGATCCTGCACCACCGCTTCGACGGGCCGCCGGACGCCCCGGTCGTCGTGCTCGGGCCCTCGCTGGGCACGACGCTCGACCTCTGGGAGCCGCAGCTTCCCGCACTCACGCGCACCTGGCGGGTGCTCCGCTACGACCTGCCCGGCCACGGCGGCTCGCCCGCCGCCTCCGGTCCCACGCGTGATCTGACCGTGGACGACCTCGCCGACGGGGTGCTGGCGCTGCTCGACCGCGCCGGCCTGGAGTCGGTCTCGTACGCGGGGGTGTCGCTGGGCGGGGCCGTCGGGAGCACGCTGGCGCTGCGCGCGCCGGACCGCGTCGCGAGCCTGGTCCTGTGCTGCACCTCCGCGCGGTTCGGCACGGCGGAAAGCTGGCACGAGCGCGCCGCGCTGGTCCGTGCGGAGGGCACGAAGCCGCTGGCCGAGGCGACGAGGAGACGGTGGTTCACCGCGGGTTTCCCCCACGCCGAGCGCTACCTGGACATGCTCCGCGAGGCCGACCCCGAGGGATACGCCGCGTGCTGCGACGCCTTGGCGATCTTCGACGTCCGCGACCGGCTCGGCGAGGTCCGCGCGCCCGCCCTGGTGATCGCCGGAGCCGAGGACCCGGCGACCCCGCCCGCGCACGCCGAGGTCCTGGCCGGGGGCATCCCGGACGCCGAGCTGCTGGTCGTGCCGCGGGCGGCCCACCTGGCCACGGCCGAACGCCCGGACGTCGTGAACGACGCGATCACGCGGCATCTGACCACCCGCTGGAGGACGGCATGAGCGGCGAGGACGGCATGCGGGTGCGCCGCGAGGTGCTGGGCGACGCCCACGTGGACCGGGCGCAGGCCCGGACCACCGAGTTCACCGCGGACTTCCAGGACCTGATCACCCGGTACGCCTGGGGGGAGATCTGGACCCGGCCGGGGCTGGACCGCCGCACCCGCAGCTGCATCACGCTCACCGCCCTGGTGGCCCGCGGGCAGTTGGAGGAGCTGGGCATGCACGTGCGGGCCGCGCGGCGCAACGGGCTCACGATCGACGAGATCAAAGAGGTGCTGCTGCAGACCGCGATCTACTGCGGGGTTCCCGCCGCCAACGCCGCGTTCTCCGTCGCCCAGCGGGTGCTGGAGGAGGACCAGGACGAGGATCGCGCATGACCTTCCTCGTGACCGGCGAGAGCGCCGACCGGCGGCCCGCACCAATCATCGGACCGTCCGGGCGGTGTCAGGGATGAACGCCCCGCAGCTCACATCGGCCCTGCAGGGGCGCTTCAGTCCTCTGCGCTTCGACCCCAGCCATGTGCTGTCCGGCTCGGACGTCGAAACCCTGCTGGAGGCGGCCCGGTGGGCTCCCTCCGCCGGCAACGCTCAGCCCTGGTCGTTCCATCTGCGCCGCCGGGGAGAGGACGGACACGATCAACTTGTCGAACACCTCGCTGGAAGCTCGCGCCGATGGGCGCCCGCCGCCGGCGCGCTGGTCGTCAACATGGCTCGCCGCGAAGTCGACGACACCGGCATGCTCTACTCCGAGTTCGCCGACTACGACCTCGGCCAGGCGGTGGCGCACATGACCGTGCAGGCCCACGCCATGGGCCTGTCCTGCCGGCAGTTCCGCGCCTTCGATCTCGAAGGGCTGCACAACCGGCTCGGCGTCAGGCCCGGTTGGCGCATCCTCACGATGACGGCCATCGGAGTTCCGCTCCGAAGCGACACGACGCTCCCCGCACGAGAGCGCCGGAGCATCGCGGACCTGCGCACCGCAGGTGTGGCATCTCCACGAGACCGGCAGCCACCGGAGTGAGCAGGGCGCGGCAGCGCGCCCCTTCATCCCGGGCGGAGGAACTCCCGCAGCCGATCCGCCGGCCACGTGTTGATCACCCGGTCGGGGGTGAGCCAGCCGCGCTGCGCGGTGCCGACGCCGTACCGCATGACGTCGAGGTGCGGCACGGCGTGCGCGTCGCTGTCGATCGAGAACAGCACGCCCCGGTCGGCGGCACGCCGGACGAGGCCCGAGGGCAGGTCGAGCCGGTCGGGGAAGGAGTCGATCTCCAGCGCCGTCCCGGTGCGCACGCAGGCGTCGAAAACCCTCGGCCAGTCGGCGTCCACCGGCTCGCGCCTGCCGATGATCCGCGCCGTCGGATGGCCGATGATCTTCACGTACGGGTTCTCGCAGGCCCGGATCAGCCGCCGGGTCATCTCCTCGGGCGGCTGGGTGAAGTGCGAGTGCACCGAGGCCACGCACAGGTCGAACCCGGCCAGGAACTCCGGCGGCCAGTCGACCTCGCCCTCCGGGCCGATGTTGAGCTCGCACCCGTGCAGCAGCGTCATGCCGTGGCGGGCCGTGCCGAGGCGGCGGAGCCGCTCGCGCTGCTGCAGCGCCTTCTCGTCGGTCATCCGCTGCATGAAGAGGTTGGGCGCGTGGTCGGTCACCGCATAGTAGGCGTAGCCGCGCGCCGCGGCCGCCTCGACCATCTCCTCCAGCGGCGCGAGCCCGTCGGTCAGGTCGGTGTGGGTGTGCAGGTCGCCGCGGATGTCGGTCGAGGTCACCACCCTCGGCAGCCCCACGCTGAGCGCGGCCTCGATCTCCCCGGTGTCCTCGCGCAGCGTCGGCTCGATCCACGGCAGGCCGAGCATGCCGTACACCTCCGCCTCGTCCGCCGAGGTGATCTTCTCGCCGGTCGCCACGTCGAACACGCCATACTCCGACAGCTTCAGCTTCCGGTGCACGGCGATCTCCCGGGTGCGGATGTTGTGCGCCTTCGACCCGGTGAAGTACTGCAGCGCGGCTCCCCAGGAGTCCCTCGGCACCACCCGCAGGTCGACCTGGAGTCCCGCGGCCGTGCGGACCGAGCTTTTCGTCTCGCCGTGGGCGATCACCTCGGTGACGTACGGCAGCGCGGTGAAGGCCGCCATCAGGGCCGGCGGATCCTGCGCGGTGGCCAGGATGTCGACGTCGCCGATCGTGTCCTTCATCCGCCGCAGCGACCCGGCGTACGCGCACCGCTCGCAGCCCGGCACGGCCGACAACGCGGCGACGACCTCCTCGGCGACCGCCATGGCGATCCCGATGTGCACCCGGCTGCCGGTCTTGCGCATCACCTCGATGCCATGCAGCAGGTTCTCCTCCGTCTTCGTCCCGAACCCGCGCAGCCCCTCCAGGGCCCCGGCGTGAATGGCGTCCTCCAGCTTCTCGATCGAGTCGACGCCCCGCTCGTGATACAGGACCATGGCCTTCTTCGGCCCGAGCGTGGGGATCGTGGTCAGCAGGCGCACCCCGGCGGGGATATTCGTCCGCAGTTCCTCCAACTGGTGGATCGACCCGGTCCGCAGGTATTCGTCGATCTTCGCGGCGATCGACGCGCCGACGTTCGGGATCGCCCGCAGGGCCGCCGCGTCCATGCCGTCGATCTCGCGGCCGTACCCGCCGACCGACCGGGCCGCCTTCTCGTAGACCCGCACCTTGAACGCGTCACCTCCGGTGATCGCGATCAGGTCGGCGTACTCCTGCAGCAGCCCGGCGACCTCCTCGTTGCACCGTCTCATCGCAGGCACCCCCAGGCCAGGCTGCGACGCGCCCCGGCGACCTCTCCAGGTGCGGAGGTCCCCGGCCGGTGTGACCGAAGACCCGGGTGATTCGTACTGCCGGGAAAGCGATATTCCGCCCTGCCCGCCTGGGGCGGAAGCAGACGATAATGACGGTCATGACAGAGGCGGCGTTGGCGGAGGAGTGCGAGCCCGGGGACGCCCGGCCGGGCCGTTTCCGGCCCCGGCTGCCCATTCGGCTCCCCGCACGGGTGCCGGCCCGGTTGCTCGCCCCCGCGCTCGGGCTGACCGTCCTCCTGCTGCTGGCGCCGGGCGCCGTCGCGATGTCGGCGGATCCCTCCTGGCCCGCCTTGACCCTGGTGGCCGCCGCGGGGTTGTCGTTCGTGGGGGCCGTGGTGACCGCTCACCTGGCCCGCCCCGCCGTGCGGCCCCTGCCCGTGGCCTTCGTCGTGCTGCTCGCGGCGGTGACGATCACGGCGTCCCTGGCCTACCGGACGAACGGGTGGCAGACGCTGTTCTCCCTGCTCGCCGTGGCCGTGTCGCTCGTGCTCCCGGTTCGGTTCGCGCCCCCGCTCATCACCGTCACGGCCGCGCTGGCCGCGATCGTCCCGGTGCACGACGGCTCGTTCGGCGAGGCGCTGTGGGGCGCCGCGCTGACCACCTTCCTCGCCGGGATCACGACGTACGGCTTCCGCCGGATGGCCGAGGTGATCGAGGAACTCGGCCGGACCCGGGAGAAGCTCGCCGTCGCCGCCGTCTCGGCCGAACGCCTGCGCTTCTCCCGCGACCTGCACGACCTGCTCGGCCACACGCTCTCGATGGTGGTGGTCAAGGCCGAGGCCGTGCGGCGGCTGGCCCCGCGCGACACGGAGGCGGCCATGCGGCACGCCGCGGACATCGAGGCCATCGGACGGCAGGCGCTGACCGAGGTGCGCGAGGCGGTCACGGGTTACCGGGACGCGAGCCTCGCCTTCGAGCTCGACAGCGCACGGGCGGCCCTGGCCACGGCCGGCGTCGACTGCGTGGTGAAGGAGTCGGGGCCGGCGCTGTCGCGGGAGACCGACATGCTGCTGAGCTGGGTCGTGCGGGAAGGGATCACGAACGTCGTGCGGCACTCCGGCGCCCGGCGCTGCGTCATCACGCTGCGCCGCGACCGCGACCCGGTCCTGGTCGAGATCACCGACGACGGCCCTGGTGACGACGGCGCGGGCGGCGCCGCCGGCGAGGAGGACGGCAGCGGCCTGCGCGGGCTGCGCGAGCGCCTGGCCGCCGCGGGCGGGCGGCTGACCGCCGCCCGCCTGCCGCAGGGGTTCGTCCTCACCGCCGAGATCCCGCACGCGGGCGTGGACGACGACGGAGAGGACGGCCTGTGACCCGCGTGCTGATCGCCGAGGACCAGACGATGATGCGCGACGCGCTCACCGTGCTGCTCGACCTGGAGGACGACTTCGAGGTCGTCGCGCAGGTCGCGACGGCGGGCGAGATCGTTCCCACCGCCTTGCGGGTCAAGCCCGACGTGGCCCTGCTCGACATCGAGCTGCCCGGCGGCAGCGGGCTCGACGCGACCGCGGACCTGCGGGCCGCCCTCCCGGAGTGCGTGGTGGTCATCGTCACGACGTTCGGACGGCCCGGTTACCTGCGCCGGGCGCTGGACGCGGGCGCCCGCGGGTTCGTGGTCAAGGACCGGCCCGTCGGCGAGCTGGCCCAGGCGATCAGGCGCGTGCTCGCGGGCGAGATCGTGGTTGATCCCGCCCTGGCCACGGCCGCTTTGAGCGCCGGGCCGAACCCGCTGACGCCGCGGGAGCGTGAGGTGCTCACCGCCGCCGCCGACGGCTCCGCCGCCGGCGACATCTCCCGCCGTCTCTTTCTGTCGGAGAGCACCGTACGCAACCACCTGTCGGCGTGCATCACCAAGACCGGCACCCGCAACCGCATGGAGGCCGTCCGGGTCGCCCGCCACAACGGCTGGCTCTGAGCCGGGCGTTCCTCAACGGCTGAGGTACTCCTCGCCGAGGGCGCGCAGGCGGGCGTGCGCGGAGCCGTACACGTCCGGGTCGCCCAGGTACGCCTTGGGCAGCTTGGCCACCATCGTGTAGTTGGTGTCGCAGACGTTGCCGACCGGAGCCTGTCCGCCCTGGCTGACGAGCTGGTAGGCGTCCAGCTCGTCGAGGCCGGTGAGGGAGGCGGCCCAGGTGACGAGGTCGTGCTGGCTGATGCGGTAGGCGTCCTCCAGCGGCCGGGCCGAGCCGGTCGACATGATGTGGCGGTCGTCCTCCAGCCGCGGCCACGGCGTCGCGACCCCCTTGATCAGCTCGACGGCCACGACGGTGTTCATCGCCGCCTCCACGGCGGTGCCGCAGACCTCGCCGTCGCCCTGGCGGCAGTGGCCGTCGCCGATCGCGAACAGCGCGCCGGGAACGTTGACGCCCAGGTAGACCGTGACCCCGGCACGCAGCTCGGGGGTGTCCATGTTGCCGCCGTGGGCGTCCGGCGTGATGGTCATCCGCGCCTCGGCGGCGGCCGGGGCGACGCCCACGGTCCCATGCATCGGGTCGAGCGGCATCTCGACGGCGAAGTCGCCGCGCCGGGCCCGGTAACGCACGGTCCGCCGCCCGGCGTCCACCTCGTACATCCACACGGCCTCCTCCAGCGGGGGCTGCAGCGTCGGGGTGGTGTGCGTGCTCGTCAGCGCCCCGAAGTGCGGGAACGTCGTGGAGACCGCCCAGTCGCGGGCGGGCTCGATGGAGACGAAGTGGAGGGCCAGGGTGTCGCCGGGCTCGGCCCCCTCGACGTGGAACGGGCCGGTGACCGGATTCAGATAGGGGAACTCGCAGACCTGCGACGGCAGGTCTGCGATGCCGCGCACCCGGCCGCCGAAGCAGTCCTCGGTGTACAGCTCCAGCACCGCTCCGGGCGCGACGGATTCGACGGCCGGGCGGCCGCCGAAGGTGTACGACAGGTCGTCGGGGCGGGGACGGTAGGACACGACGTTCACTCGTTGGCCTCCGGGGTGACGGCGGACAGGGTGGGGCGCCGGCCCATCATGTAGGAGCCGGCGAGGATCACGACGCCGATGGCCAGCCAGACGAAACCGAGCACCTGGGCGGCGATGCTGGCGTTGATCACGACGTAGAGCAGGATCAGGAAGCCGATCGCGGGGGCCACGAGGTGCCGCCACCAGTCACGGCTGCGGTTGCGGACGACGTAGTGGACGACGACCGAGACGTGCAGGGCGAGGAACGCGGTCATCGCGCCGAAGTTGACCAGCGTGCCGAGCAGCGTGATGCCGTCGTCGCGCGAGCTCATGTAGAGGCCGAGGACCAGGGACACCCCGGCCACCAGGAACGTCGCGTTGACCGGCACCCTGTGCTTGGGGTGCACCTTGCCGAGGAACGCCGGGAGCTGGCGGTCGCGGGCCATCGCGAACAGCAGGCGGGAGGTGGCCGCCTGGGCGACGAGGGAGTTCGCGAACCCCCAGGCCACGGCGGTGGCGACGGCCGTCAGCACGCTCAGCCAGTGGCCACCGGCGTACTCCGCGGTGTCGTAGAACGCGGTGCCGGCCGGGTCGCCCTTCGTGAGCAGGTCGGCGCGGTTGGGGGCGAGCAGCGCCGCCACCCAGGTCTGCACGACGAACAGCGCGCCGGCCAGGGCGAGGGCGAAGATCATCGAGCGGCCGAGCCGGCGGCTGCTCTCGCGGCTCTCCTCGGCGAGCATCGAGATGCCGTCGAACCCGAGGAAGGACAGCACCGCCACGGACACGGCCCCGAACGCCAGCGGCCAGGAGAACGTCGAGGAGTCGAACAGCGGGCTGAGCGCGGCGCCGTGGCCCTTGCCCTGGGCCAGGGCCACGGCCCCGACGACCAGGAAGATCGCCAGCACGATCAGCTCGGCGACCAGCATGATCTTGTTCATCCGGGCGGTCATCTCGATGCCGAGGTAGTTGACCACCGTGTTGAGCACGATGAAGGCGATCAGCCACACCCAGATCGGCACGCCGGGCACGAACGACGTCATGGCCGCGCTCGCCACGAGGTACAGCAGCGACGGCACGAGCACGTAGTCGAGCAGGATCACCCAGCCGGCGAGGAAGCCGACCGGGGCGGCGATGCCCCGGCCCGCGTACGTGTAGACCGAGCCCGCCATCGGGAACGCGCGGGCCATCTGGGCGTACGACAGGGCGGTGAACGCCATCGCGACCATGCCGATGACGTAGGCGAGCGCCACCATCCCGCCGGACGACTGGAAGACGCTGCCGAAGATGCCGAACGGCGCGATCGGCACCATGAAGATCAAACCGTAGATGAGCAGGTCGGCGAAGCCGAGCGAGCGCCGCAGCTCCTGCTGGTAACCGAAGCGCTCGACGCCGGGCGCCTCTGACTGTGGGGAGGACATGGATCCGCTCCTAAACGCACGGGGGCAGAGCCGTACGATAGGGGCATTCCTTGAAAACGAAAAGGTTTCTGGTGGAAGTTTTACATCGGGTACATCAGCGACGTCACGACCTCGAAGTCCAGCCCGTCGGCCCGGCCGAGGTACACCCGCTGGCGCACCCGGCCCTCGGTAAGCGTGAGCGGGCCGCGCCCGGACACGACCGTCGTGCCGTCGGCGACCGCCTCGACGGCCGGCACCGCCAGCGTGCCCGCGCGCCGCGCCAGGGCGGCCAGCATGAGCACCCCCTCGTAGCAGCCGTGCCCGTGCCCGTTCAGCAGCGGCGCCTCCGGGCCGAACATCGCCGTGTACCGCTCGGCCAGACTGAGATTGGCGTCGGTCGCGATGCCCCCGAAGTAGCCCATCGCGGCGTAAAGCCCACCGGTCGTGTCGCCCCCGGCGGCGAGCAGGCCGTGCTCCTCCAGCGCGCCGCACAGCCGCTCGCAGCCGAGACCGCTCGCGGCGAACGCCCGGTTGAACGCGATCAGGTCGCTGCCGATGAGAGTGAGCAGCACGGCGTCCGGCCGCACGGTGACCAGTTGCTCCAGCAGCCGGTCCATCGCGGCCGTCCCGGGCGGGACGAGCCGCTCCCCCACGACCGTCGCGGACCGGGCGCGCAGGTGCCCGCGGGCCGAGGCGTGCACCAGGCGCGGCCAGACGTAGTCGTTGCCGAGCAGGAACCAGCGCCGGGCCCGCCGGTGCTCCACCAGCCAGTCGATTCCCGGGCCGACCTGCAGCGAGGCGGGCTCGCCGAGGTAGTAGACGCCCGGACGGCGGGCGCCGCCCTCGTACGGCGGGGTGTAGACGAAGGGGGCCGCGCCTCCCAGCGCCTGCTCGACCGCGACGCGCACGTCGCTGGCGTGGGTGCCGACCACCGCCTCCACGACCCCGGAGCGCACCAGGCCGCGCACCTCCCCGGCGACCGCGGCCGGGCCGCGGCCCCCGTCCACGAGCACGAGTTCGACCGGCCTGCCCAGCACTCCACCGGCGGCGTTGACCTCCCGGGCGGCCAGCAGGGCACAGTTGATCGCTCCCGGCCCGAGCAGGCCGAGCACGCCGGAGACCGGCACCACCAGCGCGACGCGGAGCGTGTCCGCGGGCAGCAGATGAGCCTCAAGAGAGTCGATGACGACTGTGACAGGATCGGCCACGTGCACGAGTATCCCCTGACCGAACCGGTGACCGGCCTCGGGTCGTCCCTCGCCTATCTGCTCAGCCGGGCCGAACGCAGCGTCAACCGGGGGCTGGCCGCCGCGCTCGCCACCGAGGACGTGACCGTCGAGCAGTGGCGCATCCTGCAGGCGCTCGCGGACGGGCGCGGGCACTCGATGGGCGATCTGGCCGAGGCCGCGCTGATGCCCCACCCCACGCTGACCAAGGCGGTGGACCGGCTGGTGGAACGCGCGGTGGTCTACCGGGGGCACGACCCGGCCGACCGCCGCAAGGTCGCGGTCTTCCTCGCCGACCGGGGCCGCGACCTGCTCGCCCGCCTGGAGGCGGGCATCGCCGAGCACCAGCGGGCGATCCTCGCGGCGTACGGCCCGGCCCGCACCGAGCGGCTGATGCGCGACCTCGAGTCATTGCCGGCCTGCCTGGAGGACTGAGCCCGGCCGGGTGACTTCGGCCTTGCCCGGTCGCCCTCCGCGGCGTACGGTCGACTGTGTGACCGGAATCGTCATCTCGGTCACGGCGGCGGCGAAGGGGGCGCGATGACGGACCTCGACTCCGGACCGGCGGGCCCGGCCTCCGCCCCGCGGGAGCGCGAGCGGCGGGCCGAGCGCATTCTGGACGCCGCGGGCGAGCTCCTGGTGGCCTGGGGATACCCGCGCATCACGGTCGAGGACGTGGCCCGGCGGGCCGGCGTCGGCAAGGGCACCGTCTACCTGCACTTCAGCACGAAGGAGCTGCTCTTCCTCGCGGTGTTGATACGGGCCGAGGCCCGCATCATCGAGCGCTTCGCCGCCGGCATGCGCGCCGACCCCTCCGCGGTCCTGCTCAGCAGCGTGGCCAGGTCGACGTACCTGTGGATGCACGAGGAGCCGATCTTCCGGGCGACGCTCCTCGGCGACGGCGACACCCTCGGCACGCTGAGCAGGAGCACCGCCGAGAACCTGCCCGACCTGCTCGACGCGCGCGATCGCGCGCTCCTGGCGCACGTCGAGGTGCTGCGCGAGCACGGCCTGGTCGGCACCGCGCAGTCCTCGGCCCTCCAGGTCCACGCGTACGAGTCGATCCTGACCGGCTTCGTCACGATCGAGCCTCTGTCGCCGTCCACCGTGCCCGCCCTGGAGGACAACGCCGACATGATCGCGCACGTCGTCCGCGCGGCCTTCGAGCTCCCGGGGCCGCCGGAGAGCGTCCGGGCGGCGGCGCCGCGAGTGAACGCGATCTACCAGTGCCTGCTGGAGCGGCTGAACTCCGCCGTACCGACCGCACGGGAGATCCACCGGCACGAACGCACCTGACACGTGGAGGTAGGCATGAGCACTTCCAGCACGGCAGGACCCGTCAACCTGTTCGACGCGGACCTGGTGCGCGACCCGTTCGGGGGCTACTCGCGTCTGCGGGAGCAGGCCCCGATGGTGCGCGGCTCCTTCCCCGGCCTGGACTCCCCGGTCTGGCTCGTCACGCACTACGACGACGTCAAGACCGTGCTGAGCGACCGCCGGTTCGTCAACAACCCGGCCAACGTGCCGGGAGCGGACGTGCACAACATCCGCGAGCAGCTCATCGAGGCCCGCGGGATCCCCCGCGAATACGCCGCGTACATCCTGGACAGCGTTCTCGACGCCGACGGCGACGACCACCTCCGGCTGCGCCGGCTGGTCTCGCGCGCCTTCACCGCCCGCCGCGTGGCGGAGCTGCGCCCCCGCGTCGAGGAGATCGCCGAGGAGCTCCTCGACCGGCTGCCCGGCCACACCGAGGACGGCGCCGCCGACCTGATCGAGCACTTCGCCTACCCGCTGCCGATCACCGTCATCTGCGAGCTGGTCGGCATCCCCGAGGAGGACCGCCCGCTGTGGCGGGAGTGGGGCAGGAGCCTGGTCTCACTCCAACCGGGAGCGGTGGCCGAGCCGCTGCGGCACATGGTGACCTACATCCGGGAACTCATCGCCCGCCGCCGGGCCGAGCCGGCCGGCGACCTGCTGACCGGTCTGATCCGCGCCCACGACGAGGACGGCGACCGGCTGACCGACACCGAGATGGTCACCATGGTCCTCACGCTCGTCCTCGCCGGGCACGAGACCACCGCCCACCTCATCGGCAACGGCACCGCCGCCCTGCTGACCCACCCGGACCAGCTCGCCGCGCTGCGGGCCGACCCGGGACTGCTGCCGCGCGCCGTCCACGAGCTGATGCGCTGGTGCGGGCCCGTCCAGGGCACCCGGATCCGGTACGCGGCCGAGGACGTCGACTTCGGCGGCATGACCGTGCGCCGGGGCGAGCCCGTGATGGCGGTGCTGGTCTCCGCCAACTACGACCCCCGGCGCTTCGACGATCCCGACCGGCTCGACGTCACCCGTGAGCCCGACGGCCACAAGGAGGTCCACGTCGGCTTCGGCCATGGCCTGCACTACTGCCTGGGCGCGGCGCTGGCCCGCCAGGAGGGCGAGGTGGCCTTCGGCGCGCTGCTGCGCCGCCACCCCCGGCTCGAACTCGCCGTCGCGCCGGAGGATCTCGACCGGCAGTTCCTCCCGCTCTCCTGGCGCCTCACCCGCCTTCCCGTACGCCTGGGGACGTGAAGGGCGCCCGTGTGATGCGGGTCCGGCGCGTGCGGCCGCAACGCGCGCGGCCGCCGCTCAGCCGGTCGCGCCGGGGATGCCCCGGCCGGCGATCAGCGGTTCCAGGGTCAGGCCCTCGTGCTCGCGCTGGATGGAGCGCATGCGCCACTGGTCGGTGAACACGGCGAGCAGGGCCTGGTCGCGGCTGCGGGAGAGCACCTCCGCGCCGCGCTGGCGCCGCAGCACCTCCGCGGACTCGGCGTCGGTGCGGAGGGCGAGGGTGTACTCCAGCCGGTCGAGGATGATCTCCGCGCCGAATTCGGTGGCCAGGCGGTGCTGCACGACCTCGAACTGCATGGGCCCGACCGCGGCGAGCACGGGGGCCTGGTCGCCGCGCAGGTCGGAGCGGAGCACCTGGATCACGCCCTCGCCGTCGAGCTGGTCGATGCCCCGGCGGAACTGCTTGGACTTGGCGGTGCTCCGGGACCGGGCCACGGCGAAGTGCTCGGGGGCGAAGCTGGGGATGGGCGGGAACTCCACCGGCTTCCCCTCGTAGAGGGTGTCCCCGGGCCGCAGCGCGGTGGCGTTCACCAGCCCGACCACGTCTCCCGGGTACGCCTCGTCGATGGTGGCGCGCTCCTGGCCGAACACCGACTGGGCGTACTTGGTGGCGAAGGGGCGGCCGGTGGCGGCGTGGGTGAGCACCATGCCGCGCTCGAACCGGCCGGAGCAGACCCGGACGAACGCGATGCGGTCGCGATGGGCGGGGTCCATGTTGGCCTGCACCTTGAAGACCAGGCCGGAGAACGGCGCGTCCAGCGGCCGGACGGTTCCCTCTACGTCCGGCCGGGGCGCCGGGGCCGGGGCGAGGTCGACGAGCACGTCGAGCAGCCGGGCCACGCCGAAGTTGGACAGCGCCGCGCCGAACAGCACCGGCGTTGACTCGTGCGCCTCGAACGCCTTCTGGTCGTGCTCGGCGCCGATCGCGGCGAGCAGATCGGTCTCCTCCCACGCGCGGGTCCAGTCGGCCCCGAGCTCGGCGGCGCCCTGCTCGGGGGTCAGCTCGGTCTCCAGCGCCTTCGTGGCGCCGCCGGGGGTGCGGGTGTAGCGAACCGCGCGGCCCTCCATCCGGTCGACCACGCCGTGGAAGTTTCCCGCGACGCCGATCGGCCAGGTGACCGGCGTGGGACGCAGGCCGGTGCGCTCCTCGATCTCGTCGAGCAGTTCCAGCGGCTCCTGGCCCGGCCGGTCCCACTTGTTGACGAACGTGATGACGGGGATGCGACGGTGACGGCAGACCTCGAACAGCTTCATGGTCTGCGGCTCCATGCCCTTGGCCGCGTCGAGCAGCATGACCGCGCAGTCGACCGCGGCCAGCACGCGGTAGGTGTCCTCGGAGAAGTCCGCGTGGCCGGGGGTGTCGACCAGGTTGAACATGTGGCCGCGGTAGTCGAAGCGCAGCGCGGCCGAGGTGATGGAGATGCCGCGGGCCCGCTCCATCTCCATCCAGTCGGACGTCACGCCCCGCCGGCCGGCCTTGCCGTGCACGGCTCCCGCCTGGGTGATCGCCGAGGCGTGCAGGGCGAGCGCCTCGGTCATCGTGGACTTTCCGGCGTCCGGGTGGCTGATCACCGCGAACGTGCGGCGGCGGGCCGCCTCACTTGTGGCGGTGCTCATCGCAGGATCCCCCTGTCGGCGCGGGCGCGGGTCGTCGTGGTGCGGTCGTGCGTGCAGGCCATCCGTGCTCCCAAACAGCGTTAGGACGGTTGAGGTTACCGCGCCGGGCGCCGCGCCCCGGAATCGGCGGCTCCCGGCGCGCGGCCCGACAGTCAGGAAACCGGCACTCGCGATGTCGCCATCGGGCCGATTCCGGCCCTGTCCACCGTGACCGGACCGGCTCCGCCCGGGACCTCCACCACGTCCAGGAGACGAAGCACGTCCTCTTCCCCAACGGAGCCGGCCGGAACCGCCGTGCCGGGACCGCTGTGCTTGGGGCGCTGCCGCTGGCTCGCCCTCCCAGTGATCCTCGTCGGTGCGTTCATAACGATCCTCGACGGGACGTGCGCTTTGCGGCGTTTTCTCCCGCGAAGCCGCTCGAATACACCTGCAACTCCAACTAATCCGTTCCGCCAGTTGCTTCCCACAAAGAGCGAGTGAAAGAATTAGCACAAGATTTCGAATTTACGGAGGAGGGCGAGATGGATCTGTTCAATCTGGATCCTGATCGCCCTCGTCGTACCAATAAGGCTGATGATGGCTGGTGGGATCGGCTCATCGCCGATTCGCCGCTGTGGTCGTCCAACAGTTCGCTCGCCCGCGACAAATACCCCTTTGGCCCCTTTCCGCTTGAACCCGAGACGCGCAATTTCGGGGGCCGGGGAAATAGTCCGCGTGATGGCGATACGACCAATGGTCAGAATGACGGAGCCACCGACGACTGTGCCGCGAATGCCCGGCCTGCGGGTGCCGGGCCTGGGGGTGCCGAGCGAGCTCGGTCGTCATGGGTGCTCGTTAGTTCGCTGCGTGAGTCGGCGCAGGCGTTGGCGCTGTCACCGTTGCCGGGCGATGCGGACATCTGCGTGGCCGAGGCCGAGGATTTGCTGTTCGCGCGGGATCGGATCACGTGCGCGTTGGCGGATCGGGTGGGGCAGGTGCATCGGGCGGGGCAGGCCAAACAGCATGGGCATGCCTCCACTCGTAGCTGGTTGCGCACCGCCGCCGGGATGAGCGTGGCCGGGGCGGGCCGTCTGCTGACCCTGGCGGTGGAGCTGGCCCGCCTACCCCAGGTGCGGGAGAAGTTCGCCGCCGGGCACCTGTCGGCGGGGGTGGTGGAGGCGATCTGCACGGCCACCGCGCGGTTGAGTGATGAGCACGCCGTCCTGGCCGAGCCGATCCTGCTGGAGCTGGCAGGCAAGGCCGGGCCGGCAGAGGTGGCCAAAGCCGGCCGATACCTGCGGGCGGTGCTCGACCCCGACGGCGAGGAGCGGGACGAGCAGGCCGACTACGGGCGGCGGTTTCTGCGGGTCCGCCCCAGTGCCGGTGGCGGCCTGGAGGGGGAGTTCTACCTGCCGCGTGAGGCGGCGGCCCGGCTGCGGGCGCTGCTGGATGCTTACGCCAAACCACGTGCGGAGGGCGATGACCGGCCGCTGCGGGTCCGCCAGGCGGATGCGTTCATCGCGCTCATGGAGCAGAAGATCGTCGCCGAGCTCCTGGTCCTGGTCAACGCCGAATCCCTCCCCACCGACCCCCAACCCGACCACCCTGAAGACCCTGCCCCCGGCCCCGACCACCTTGGAGACGCCCAGGGTGCCGAGGACGCTGAGGACGTCCAGGGTCCGGACAGAGCCGAGGACACCGAGGACGGCGAGAACGCCGAGGGTGGCGAGAACGCCGAAGAGGCCGAGGACGCTGACGCGCAGGGTGCTGAGGACACCGAGGACGGCCGGGACGCCCAGGGCGCGCACCGCGCCGAGGGCGGCCGGGACCGCGAGAACGACGAGAACGGCGAGGGCGTGCAGGGCGCCGGGGACGGCCGGGAAGCTCAGGATGCCGAGGGCGCGGCCAGAGCCGAAGACGGCTGGGACAGCGAGGACACCGGCGTCTCCGGCGGCACCGGAAGCGTTGGCGGGCCCTGCCCGGTGGAAGACAGCGACGTCGAAGACGCCATCCCCACCGACGCCGACCCCGGCAACCTCAGCGACGACGACCCCCGCGACGCGGACCCCAGCGATGTGGGCGACGCGGGCATGACCGGTGCTGCCACGCCTGCTCAGGGTGAGGGCCACTACCAGCCACGTGACCCCGATACCGCCGAGGCCGCAACAGCAGCCACCCCGGCAACCGATGCCGAGGCGGCAGCCGGTCCGGCAGCCGATGCCAATGCCGATGCCAATGCCGATGCAGCCGCGGACACCGCCGCCGGGAGCACCGACCTTGACCTTGCCGCCACCGCCCTGCGAAAAGGAGTCTCGCGACCCGAAGCCGACGAACAGGAGACCTGCGAGCACGAGGCCGACGAGCACCGAACCCGCGAGCACGGAGCCTGTGAGCGCGGGACTTGTGAGCACGAGGCCGGTGGGCGCGGGGTTCGTGAGCAGCGGGCCAGCGATAACGACACCGCGAACGCCGCCCCCCACGCAGCGCAATGGCCGGATCCTCCTCCCGAGGACGCCGCTGCGGATCACGCCCACGCTGGGCACCAGCCTGCGGGGAACTGCAGCCATGGGCAGGGCACGCCCGAAGGCCGTAACGACGTACACCATGAGCAGTCGGGAGCAGAGACCGCGCGAGGCACGGCGCCGGGCGCGTCGTGGCCGGAGCCGGGGACACCGCAGGGCGAGCCGGGGCCGGGGGCAGTTGGGACACCACTGGGTGCAGCACCGGGGACGCCGCCGGGTGCAGCGCCGGGGAGGCCGCCGGGGAGGCCAGCGGGAACAGCGTCAGGGACGCTGCCGGGAACAGCGCCGGGCAAGCCGGGGCTGGGGGCGGTGCCGGGAGCTCTGCTGGGGGCGGCGCCGGGGTTGTTGCTGGCGACCGGGCAGATGTTGCCGGTCTCCAGTGTGCATCGCCTGGCCCGCACCTCCGCGCTGGTGCGGTTGGTGATGGACGCCGAGGGGCAGGTGCTGGACATGGGCCGCAAGGTTCGCCTGGCCACGCCCGCCCAACGGCGGGCCGTCTACGCCCGCTACGCCACCTGCTGGATCGACGGCTGCCCCCTGCCCGCCACCATGTGCCAGATCGACCACGCCGACAACTGGAGCACCGGCGGCCTGACCAACCTGAAACTCCTCGGCCCCGCCTGCCAGTTCCACAACCGCGACCGCTACCAACACCCCGACCGCTACACCCGCCACAAGACCGGCACCGACCGCTGGACCTTCACTTACCACCCGGCCCGCATGAGGAGGCCGCGAGTTGACGGGCGGTGGCTGGGAGACGGTCAGGCGGCCGCTCGGTGAAGGCGGTGCAGGCTGGTCGCGGCAAGGCCCCGTACGCCCAGGACGGCCACGACGCAGGCCATCGAGATCGTGCGCGCCGAATACGACCCCGCCATCGGCGGCGTGGTCACCGCCACCCCGCGCGAGGAGGGCGGCCTGACCATCGCCGTCGAGCTGCCCTGTGTTGAACCCGTCTAGGAGGACGACCGAGCCGCGCCGGCCACGAAGGACTCCAACCGGTGCAGCAGGGCGGCTATCTCACCCTTGGGCAGACGGGTGGTGTCGGCGATCAACTCCACGCCGAGCGTGCCCTTCCAGCGCATCAAGGCCACACAGAAGTCGCAGCTGCGCTTGTCCGTGCTGGGGAGCCACTCCAGCTCGGACTCCCCGTCCTCGGGGCCGGCGCCGCCCGGATCCTCGCCAAGGCGCAGGTCGTTGAAACAGCACGACGGGAACATGGGGACGCCCCGGTCGGCGCTCATCCGGTCGATCATCGCCTTCAGAGCCAGCGAGTCGAAGCGGGCGCGACGATAGGAGGCGAGAACGGCCGGATAGGCGCTCACCAGGGTCTCGGAAAGGCTTCCGCTTGGGCCCAGGGTGAAAAGGCCCAGCTGGTTCAGGCTGGTGACCAGGTCCCGGGTCCGGTCGCTGAAGCGGTTGTGCACGATCGGGGTGATCGCGCACACCTCGTGCCCGGTCAGCTCCCGCAGCAGCATGGTGACCGCCACCAGCAGGACGGTGGCGGTGCTGACACCGGTACGGCCGGCGAGCACCTGGGCGGCGTGGTTGAGCCGGGGCGAGGACAGCACGGCCCGCGCGTACCTCGGCGTCGCGCCCGCCGCGACCGCTTTCGGGAACATGGCGGACGGCACGGTCCGGAGAAGCGTCTCCCACTGCGCGATCATCCGCTCGGAACGGGCCGACGCCGCCTCCTCATCCCGCACCAGGTCGAGCAGCTGCAGCGACGGCGGCCGGGGGATCGTCCCGCGGAGGAGCAGCATCCGCAGGTCGCGCACCACGACATCGGCCGCGCGCCAGTCCGCGACGACGTGGTTGAGCACGAGCGCCACGTGGGTGGCGGCGCCGTCGCAGACCACGAGACCGGCGCGCAGCGGCTGCTCGCCGTCGCCGAAGGATCGACCGGCCAGGCGGTCGACGAGGTCCGCCGCAGCGTCGTCCGCGTCGCCGCGCGCCGCCTCGACCAGCTCGATCGACACGGTCCCGGCCGCCGCCACCTCCTGGTACGGCCCGGCCGCGCCGATCCGTACCAGGGATCGCAGGGCGTCGTGGCGGCCCATCACCGCCGCCAGCGCGGCCCCCACGACCCGGGGAGGGCGCGGGCCGCCCGCACGCGGGACGGACAGGACCCGGGGCACGTTGAAATAGTGCGCGCTGTCCGGCCCCACACCGTCGATGGCCTCCCATATGTCCCGCTGCCCCCAGGCGAGCTCCGTTGTCCCGGAACGACCGGAGGCGAATTCCACAGAAAGCCGCATGACTCTCCTTCGCGGACCGTGTCGCGGGCGGGATGGGCGAACGCTTCCAAGAAGGCTAGGTTTCGCCTCCGGACGGGTCAAGATCCTCCCGCACCGGCGCGGCCTTGTCGATCGCGCCGGTGGCGTTGCGGCAGACGGGCGGGCCTACCCGCTCGGGGTGACGCGCGCGCTCATCCCGAGATCGGCCCGCCGAGCCGGAGGCGCTTGAACTGGGTCGCCTGGGCGGCGATCGCCTTCTCCGTGGGGAGGCGCTCCATCGACGAGGCCCCGAAGAAGCCCGCGATCCCGTTCGTGTGATCGAGCACGAACTGGGCGTCCTCCGGTTCGGCGATGGGACCGCCGTGGCACAGCACGATGACGTCGGGGTTCACCGCGACGGCGGCGTCGCGCATCTCCTGCACCGCGGCGGCCGCCTCTTCAAGGGTGAGGGCGGTCTCGGCGCCGATGCTGCCGCTCGTGGTCAGCCCGACGTGGGGCACGAGGACGTCGGCTCCGGCCTCGGCCATCGCCGCGGCCTGCTCGGCGTCGAAGACGTAGGGGGCGGTGAGCAGGTCACGCCGCCGCGCTTCCCTGATCATGTCCACCTCGAGCCCATACCCCATCCCCGTCTCCTCGAGGTTCTGCCGGAACTTGCCGTCGTACAGGCCCACGGTGGGGAAGTTCTGCACGCCGGCGAAGCCCATCGCCTTCAGCTGGTCGAGGAAAGGGCCCATGAGACGGAAGGGGTCCGTGCCGCAGACCCCGGCCAGCACGGGGGTGTCGCGCACGACCGGGAGGACCTCCCTGGCCATGTCGACGACGATCGCGTTGGCGTCGCCGTACGGGAGCAGCCCGGCGAGCGACCCCCGGCCGGCCATGCGGTAGCGGCCCGAGTTGTAGATGATGAGCAGGTCGACGCCGCCGGTCTCGGCGGCCTTGGCAGACAGGCCGGTGCCGGCGCCGGCTCCGATGATGGGCCGGCCGGCCTCGGCGGCGGCGCGCAGGCGTTCGAGAGCTGTCTCGCGGTTCATCTCATTCTCCAGTTCGGCGTGCGGGATCGGACGCACTGATGAGGCGGTGCAGGGCTTGCGCCGCGGTCCGGCCGAAGCCCGGATCGTTGATGGCGGCGTCTACGTCGTGGACGGGGACGCCGGTGTCCTTCAGTGCGTCCCGCAGCGCGGTGAAGCAGGCGGCGTCGGCGTCGGGGTCGCCGAAGGGCCCGCCTTCGACGTCGATCCCGGAGACGCCCTTCGCCGGCAGGTAGACCTCCACGGGCCCGGTGGCGCGGCTGAGCTTGTCGCCGATCCTGGCGCCCAGCGCCGCCATCTCGTCGCGGGTGGTCCGCATGAGGGTGACCGTGGGGTTGTGCACCAGGAACTTCCGGTCCGCGAACCTCTCCGGGACGGTGTCCCGGGGCCCGAAGTTGACCATGTCGAGCGCGCCGACGCTGACCACCTGCGGGATGCCGGCCCGCCCGGCCGCCTCCAGCCGGTCGGGGCCGGCGGTGAGCACCCCTCCGACGAGGTCGTCGGCCAGTTCGGTGGTGGTCAGGTCGAGGACGCCGTCGAGCATTCCGGAGGCGGCGAGGGCCTCCATCGCCCGCCCGCCGGATCCCGTGGCGTGGAAGACCAGCACTTCGTATCCGAGGCCGGTCAGTTCGTCGCGGGCCTCGTCGACGGCGGGCGTGGTGAGCCCGAACATCGTGGCGGCCACGAGCTTGCGCTCGTCGCCGATGTCGTCCCCGCTCTCGCCGCGGACCCGCGCGTACCGCTGGGCCATGCCGGCCACCGCGGCGGCGGCGTTGCCGAGGACCGCCCGCGAGAGCCGGTTGATGCCGGAGATGTCCACGACGGAGTACATGAGGGTGACGTCCACGTCTCCGACGTAGGGGCGGACGTCGCCCGAGGCCATGGTCGAGACCAGCAGCTTGGGCACTCCGACGGGCAGGGCCTGGAGCGCCCGGGCGGCGACCGACGAGCCGCCGGAGCCGCCGATCGCGAGCAGCCCGTCGAGACGCCCCTCGTCGAGCAGCCGCCGGACGATCACGGCGGCGCCGGTCGCCATCGCATCCATCGCGGCGCCGCGGTCGCCGGCGTCGCGGAGCCGGTCGAGCTCGGCGCCCGCCGCCCGCGCCACCTCGTCCGCACCGATGTCGGCGAGCTCCGCCCCGTGGGCGAAGGTGCCGACGTTGATCAAAAGCACGTCGCAGCCCGCGTCGCGCAGTTGATCGCGGACCCAGCGATACTCCTCGGTCTTGGTGTCCAGCGTTCCCAGCAGCACCACCGTCGCCACCGCGACCTCCCTGTCGTCGTCGACCTGCGCGTACGGTCGAGGATGTCCGCCCGTCGCGGCATCGGCCAGGCCAATCACGCAGAATTGGTCCATGGCACGTGCGGAACATGTCGACAGCGCCGCGTTGGCCCGTCTGATCGGCGGGTGGCGGACGGAGGACGTGCCACTGCCGCACGCGCTCGCCGGAGCGCTCGCCGAGCTGATCGCCGGAAACGTGCTGGTCGAGGGGGCCGCGCTGCCGCCGCAACGCGCGCTGGCCGCCGCGCTCGGGGTCTCCCGCGGGACCGTCGCCGAGGCGTACGCGGAGCTGGCCGCGCGGGGGCGGCTGACCTCCCGGCAGGGGTCCGGGTCGCGCGTGCGGCGCGGCCGCGGCGCGGGAGGGGATCACGTCGTCGAGGGACGGCTGGCGTCCTTCGGCCGCACCCGCCGCCCCGTCGAGCTGGACCTTTCCAGCGGCGCCCTGCCCGCCCTGTCGCTGGTGCGCGACGCCGTGTCGGCGGTCGACCTGCGCGAGCTCGACGTCTATCTCGCGGACGACGGCTACTACGCGGCGGGGCTGCCCCGTCTCCGCACGGTCGTGGCCGAGCAGTACACCGTGCAGGGGCTGCCCACCGCGCCCGACCAGATCCTCGTCACCTCCGGCTCCCAGCAGGCCGTCTGGTTGTGCGCGTCGTCCCTGGTCGCGCCGGGAGACGAGGTCCTGGTCGAGGAGCCGGGCTACCGGGGCGCGATCGAGGCGTTCCGTACGGCCGGGGCGCGGCTGACGGGGGTGCCCGTACGGCAGGACGGCCTCGATCTCGACCACCTCGAACGGGTCGCGCATCGGGCCGCCCTCCTCTACTGCCAGCCCGCGGCGCACAACCCCACCGGCGTCAGCTGGCCGGCGGCGGGCCGGGAGCGGCTCAGCGAGATCGTCGGCAGGCACGGCGTGCTGACGATCGAGGACCGATCCTGCGCCGACCTCGTCCTCGACGACCGCGGGGTGCGGCCCCCGCTGCCCGAGCCGGCGGATCCCGGCTCGGTGGTCCGCATCGGCACCGCGTCCAAACTGCTCTGGGGCGGGCTGCGGGTCGGGTGGATCCGCGCGGAGCGTCCGATGATCACGCGGTTGACGCAGGCCAAGGCGGCACTGGACCTGGCGGCTCCGGTGCTCGACCAGATGGTGACCGCCGAACTCCTGGCGCAGGCCGACCGGGCCCGGCGGGAGCGCACCCGGCGCCTGCGCGCCCATCTCGCCGAGGCGGCGGCGGTCCTGGCGGAACGACGCCCGGCGTGGCGGTGGACGCCGCCGCACGGCGGCACGGCGCTGTGGATCGACACCGGAACCGACGCCGTCGCCCTGGCCGGACGGGCACGCGAGAAGGGCGTGCTGGTCACCGCCGGTCCGGCCTTCTCCCCCTCGAACGCGCAGCGTTCCCGGCTGCGGCTGCCGTTCTGGAGGCCCGTGGAGCAGTTCGCGCACGCGGTCGAACTGCTCGAATGAGGAAGGGCCTGACCACCGGCTACGGCGATCAGGCCCTCGAACATCGGCCGTCAGTCGTCGGCCGTCACCTCACCGCCGGTCGCGGCCCTCGGCGGCGTGCAGGCGGCGCTGGTGGTCGGCGAACACCTCGTCGTTCGACGACACGGTGGCCCCGGGCACGGTCGGGGAGACGAACGTCGGCACCACGACGCCCCGGCCGGCGAGCACGGCGGCCGTCCGGGTGACGATCTCGTGGCTGACCACACTGGCCACCACCGTCGAGGCGCCCCCTGTCGGACGGTCCCAGCCGTCCACCTCGATGATGGCGTCCTGCACCGGCACGCCGGTGTCGATCGTGACGTCGCAGATCTCCGCGATCCGCCGGCCGCTGGAGTGCTCGGCCGGGCGTTCGAGGTTGGCCACCGAGGTGACCGCGACGGTGAACAGGCCGCGCTCGGCGGCGTACATGGCCGCCTCGACGGGCGCCGCGTTCCTGCCGCCGTGGCTGTAGACCACCATCACATCGCCGGAGGCGAGCGGCTCGTGGTCCAGGTACTGCTTGATGTACCCCTCGGTGCGCTCCAGCCAGAGCAGTTCGCGCACACCGCCCGGCCCCAGCACGTTGTGCCACATCAGGCGGGGATCGGTGAGCGGGTGGATGCCCGCGAAGCTGCCGTACCTGGGGAAGGCGTCCATGGTGGGGATCACCGAGTGGCCGCTGCCGAACAGGTGGATCAGGCCGCCGTTCTGGATGGCGTCCGCGCAGCGCTCGGCCACGGTCGCCAGGGCCTCCTCCTGCGTGGAGTCGAGCCGGTCAAGGATGGTCATCAGGGTTCGGGTGTAACTCACGGGAGTTCCTTTCATGAGGTCCGCAACGCCAGTCGCACGCGGTATCGGTCACCGCGCATGACGCTGCGTACGTGTTCGAACGGGCCATGGGCGTCGAAGGTGAGGCGTTCGACGTAGAACGCGTGGGCGCCCGGGGCCACTCCGAGGGTCGTGGCGTCCTCGTCGAGCACGCCGCCGACCGTGAAGGTCTCGACGGCCTCGCGCGGGACCAGCCCGTAGCGCTCGTTGAGGGTGCGGTAGAGCGACCGGTCGGTGAAGTCGATGTCGGCGAGACCCGGAAACCGGTCGAGCGGGAGGAGCGCGGTCTGCACGCCCACCGGCCGGGAGCCGTCGGTCCTGAGCCTGCGCAGCCGCAGCATCCGGGCGTCGGCCGGCAACTGTATCTCGGGGGGCAGGTCCTCCTCGCCCGCCGTGACGACCGTCTGGCCGAGGACCCGCGAGCCCGCGCTGTGGCCGAGCTGCGCGAGCTCGGCGGTGAAGGACGTGACCCACCGTGCGCCGGCGGTCAGGCTCGTGTCGCGGACGAAGGTGCCCCGGCCCTGTTCCCGGACCAGCACCCCGCGGTCGACCAGCCGGGCCACCGCCTGCCGGACCGTGACGCGGCTCACGCCGTACGCCTTGCCCAGCTCCTCCTCGGTCGGCAGCCGCTCGCCGGGCACCCACTCGCCGACGTCGACGCGTTGCTGCAGGCTCCGTTCGACCTGCAGGTAGAGAGGCACTCCGGAAGTGGGGTCCAGCCTGTTGACGATCACCATTCCTCCGTTCTGGCGATGAGGAGTGCCCCCACGACGCCCGCCCGGGAGCCCAGGGCGGCTGGCCGCACGGGCACCCGGCGGCCGTCGGGTGAGGCGAACCTCGCGACATGCCGCTGCAGCGGAGGGCCGAGGACGTCCATCGCGTCGGCCAGCCCGCCGCCGATGAGAATGATCTCGGGATCGATCGTGCTGGCGACAGCCGCGACTCCCCTGCCGAGGCGGGCGGCGTACGCGTCGAGCGCGGCGCGTGCCCGCTCGTCCCCCGCGCGGGCCGCCGCCACCAGGGCGGGGCCGTCGCGCAGCGAGGAGCCGGAGGCGGCCTGCTCGAACGGGCCGTGCGCCGAATCGTGAACCGAATCGTGAACCGGGTCGTCCGGCACGCCGGCCGGCAACCAGCCCCACGATCCGGCGCTGCCGTGGACCCCGCGCCAGATCCTGCCGTCGATCAGGAGGGCGCCGCCGATGCCGGTCCCGACGGCCAGCAGAACGGCGGACCCGACCCCCTTGGCCGCGCCTTCCGCGGCCTCGGCGAGCAGGGTGAGGTGGCCGTCCAGGCCGAGCCGCACCGGCGCGTCGAGGCGCGCCTCCAGGTCCTCCCGCAGCGGACGGCCCTCCAGCCACGGCAGCGCGGGGACGAACAGCGGCCCGCTCTCGCCGGAGGTCCCCGGCAGGCCGACCCCGACTCCCGCCGGTCGTGCCGTTCCCGCGCAGAGCCCGGTCACCTGGGTGAGGAACGCGTCGTAGGAGCCGGCCACCGGAGCCGTGACCAGCTCGCCGCGTCCGTCCGGCGTCTCGGCCAGGACCCGTACGGAGGTGCCGCCGACGTCGATGCCGACGAACGTCGTCATCCCTTCACCCCCGTCCGGGAGATGCTCTGCACGAACACGCGCTGGGCGAGCAGGAACACCACGATCGTGGGCACGCTGGCGATCAGCGCTCCGGCCATGACCACGTTCTGGTACTGCACGCTCGTGCTGTAGGACAGCAGGCGGCTCAGCGCGAGAACGACGGGGAACTTGTCGTCCGACTGCAGGATCGACAGCGGCCACAGGAAGTTGTTCCAGTAGAAGACGAAAGCGAAGATCGCGAGGCTGACCAGCGCGGGGCGCAGCAACGGCGTGACGATCTGCCAGACGATGCGCGCCTCCGAGGCGCCGTCCAGCCGGGCGGCCTCGATCAGCTCCTCGGGAACGTCCGCGATGAACTGCCGCATCAGGAAGATGCCGAAGGCGTTGGCCAGCCAGGGCAGCATCACGCCCAGGTAGGAGTCGGCCAGGCCCATCGTGGAGACCAGCCAGTACAACGGCACCAGGGTCACGATCGGCGGCAGGAACATCGTGGCGACGACCGACCAGAAGAGCAGGTCACGGCCCCGGAATCGGTACTTCGCGAACACGAAGCCCGCCATGACGCTGGTCACCAGGACCGACAGCGTGGAGACCCCGGCGATCAGGACGCTGTTGAGGAAGGCGCTGCCGAAGGGGACGGCCTTGAAGACCTCGCCGAACGCGGAGAGCGTCACGTGGGACGGGAACCAGGTCGGCGGCGCCTTCTGGAGCTCTTCCGGGCCCTTCAGGGCCGAGATGACCATCCAGTACAGGGGGAACAGCGGCACCAGGATGACCAGCCCGAAGGCGAGAGCCGTGGCCGCGCGTACCGTCCGCCTCATGACCGTCCCTCCGCCGCCGTCCTCCGGCGCATCGCCGCGAGGACGACTCCCGCGACGGCCACCAGCACGAGCAGCAGGCTGAAGGCCATCGCGCTCGCCTGGCCCGCCATCCCGTTCTGGAACGCCGCCCGCTGGATCGCGTACGACAGGACCGTGGTGCTCTCGGCCGGCCCGCCCTGGGTGAGGATGTAGACGGGGTCGAAGACCTGGATCGCGTTGATCGCGGCGATCAGCACGATGAACGTCGTCGTACGGCGGAGCAGGGGCAGCGTGACGCTGAACGTCTGCCGCCAGAAGCCGGCGCCGTCGATGCGGGCCGCCTCGTACACGTCGTCGGGGATCTGGGTGAGCCCCGCGATGACCAGGATCGTGTAGTAACCGGTCATCTGCCAGACGTGGAAGACGCCCAGGGAGAGCAGCGCCGTCTGGGGGTCGCTCAGCCAGGCAGGCGAATCGATCCCGACAGCGCCGAGCGCCTGCGAGAGCGGGCCGTAGTCGGGCGCGTAGAGCGCTCCCCAGACGATCGCGATGGCCACCGTGGGGATCACATAGGTCGAGAACAGAGCGGCCCGCGCCACCGCCTTGCCCGCCATCTTGGGGAAGTAGAGCAGCATCCCGAGCGCCAGGGCCAGCGGAACCGTCGTCACCAGGACGATCACGACGTACACCAGGGTGTTTTCGAGCGCGTTCAGGAAGTCGTCGCTGTGCAGCAGGTCCGCGTAGTTGCCCAGGCCCCGCCACGTCATCTGCGACAGCGGCGTGTACATCGACCAGTCGTGCAGGCTGATCCAGAACGTCAGGGCGATCGGCACGGCGACGAACAGGACGATGACCGCCATCGCCGGCGAGAGGAAGGCGATCGCCGCCCCCCGCCTGGCGGTGTGGGACGTCTGGACCGTCATGCCCCGGCCTTGGCGAGGATGGCGGCGACCTCGTTCTGCGCCGCGGTCATCGCCTGCTGCGCGGTCTCCTTGCCGAACACGATGTTCTCGATGTGCTTCTGCACGGCCTGGCTCATGGCCTCGCCGCCCAGCACGGTCGGGAAGGGCTTGGCGTTCGGCAACTCCGCGACGTACGCCGCGATGAACGGGTCGGACAGGTCGGCCTTGTGCGCCGTGAGGTCACTGGTCCTGCTGGGCAGGATGCCCATCGACATCAGGATGTCGCCCATCGCGGACGATCCGCCCTTGCCGCTGTCGGGTCCGTTGAGGAACTGGAGGAACTTCCACGCCGCGTCCTGCTTGGCCGGCGAGGCCTTGCCGTTCACCATCGTCAGCCAGGAGTAGGACACGCCCGCCGACGCCGTGCCGTCCGGGCCGACCGGCACCGGCGCCACGCCGATGTCGGAGTAGCGGTCGCCCATCGCCTGCTTCAGCGAACTCTGCCACCAGTTCGCCATGATGATCATGCCGGTCTTCCCGTTGACGAAGTTGTCGAGGTACGGCCCGGTCGTGTTGGCGTTGGCGCTGCTCATGGACGGCTGGGTGGCCCCGCTCTTGACGAGGTCCGCGTAGAGCTGCGCGGCGGCCACGACCTTCGGGTCGTCCAGCTTGGGGGTGCTGCCCTCGAGCAGTTGCCCGCCGTTGGAGTTCACCAGCGACAGCCAGGGGTGGACGGCGCCCGAAGCCCAGCTCGTGATCACGCCGAGGCCCTGCTGCGTCACCTTGTCGCCGTCGCGCTTGGTCAGCTTGGCGGCGTCGGCCACCAGCTCGTCCCAGGTCTTGGGCGGCGCGGGGATGCCCGCCTCGGCGAACAGCTTCTTGTTGTAGTTGAGCGCGTAGAGGTCGACCTCGTTCGGATAACCGCGCACCTGGCCCTGCTTGGTGACGTCGTCGACCATGTTGCCCGGCCAGCCCGCCTTGACGTCCGCTGCCGCCCCCGAGGGGGCGGAGGCGGCGAGACCGTCCCGCACCAGTTCGGGAAGCCAGAGGTCGTAGATGCCCGCGATGGTGGGACCGTTCGGGCTCGAGCCCTGCGTCCTCAGCGTGCTGAGCAGATTGGCGAACGGAACCGGCCGGATGTCGACGGTGACATCGGGATTCTTGGTGTGGAACGCGGCGGCTGCGGCCTTGAGCGCCGTCACCTGCTCGGGTCCCCAATGGGTAAGGAATGAAATCGTCTGCGGGCCGCCGGCCGCTCCGGAATCACCCGAGCCGCCGCATCCGGCCAGCGCGAGCGCCAGCACGGCACCTAGTGAGATCGCTCCGACAGTTCTCAAGGGGGTCGCCTCCTCCCCGCTGTACGCCGCCGCCGACCGGGCGTCGTTACATCGTTATGTTGTTATAACGAATTTTGGGCGAGAGGGGAAGATAGTGGCCAGGACTTAACCTGGATTTTGCTAGTACGGGAGCGTCACCGGCGTGCGGAACGTCGCATGCGCGCAGTGAAGACCGGGGCGGCGACGGCCGCGGCGAGCACGGGCAGGCCGACGGCCAGGGCGGCGATCCACGGCCACGGCGTGGCGAATCCCGCCCGGGGCGGCGGCGCCCACGCGGAGGAGGTCGTGACCGGCCACGACGACGATCCGCCAGTCGGACGGAGGCTGGTACCCCCGTTCGACGTATGTCTGCGCCACGCCGCCGAGCGACCGGTCCAGCCGCCGCTGCTCGGTCACGGAAGTGGAGTGTGCGGAGGGATCGACGATCAGCGCATCAGGTCTGAGGTCCTGGCCGATGCCCCGGAAGACCTTGGCCGGAAGGAAGACCTCCTCCACCGAAGGATCGGCGGGCCTGACGACGACCGCGGGGACCTGCTTGACCACCGGTGCCGTGTCCTCATCCTGGCCGAAGAGGCCGTACTCGATCGTCACGGAGGCGACCTCGGCGTCGCCGGTCGTGACCACCACGGCCGTGTTCTCCTCGTAGGGCGTCGACGGGTCTCCGGTGAGATAGCGGAGCAGTGCGCCGTCGCCGATGACGCCCGATGTGACGAAGCCGTCCTGCTCCGGCAGATCCGCGCCGTCGGCGTGCAGGTTGTAGGGCAGGATCTCCCGGTGGCGGTAGGTCTGGACGACGGGAACACCCGGCAGTTCGCGCCGCACGGCCGCGAGCGCGGCCGGCGCGTCCCCCTCGGAGAAGTAGCGCACGAGGAGGGCGCCGGGCCGGGCCTCGGGTCTGTAGTCGGCCCTGTTCTGTGACGTCGCGGCGGCCGCCACGATCACCACCGTGACCGCGAGGGCCGTGGCGGACATCGTCGCCGCGATCCAGGGCACTGTCCGGGCACGATCACGCGCGAGAACGGACCACCGCCCGGCGACCCCCAGCAGCAGTGCGAGGAAGGGGCCCAGGCCGAGAAGGACCAGGGCACCGCCCACTATGGCCACCAGCAGGGTCACGGCCGATCCGAAGTCGTCGTAGCGCACGTCTTCGTGCGTGGACCACGCGGCGAGCGCCATGATCACGCAACCGCCCACGAGGAGCGCCGATCCCCAGACCGGGGGACGCCGGCGTACGAGCGCACCGGGGGCCGACCGGACCGACCGGACCGACCGGGCCGCGAGCACCATCGAGCCGAGCCCGAACCCCGCGAAAAGGAACGTGAGGATCTCCAGCGCCACGTCTGCAGCGTATGGCCCGAGACCGATCCCGGGCCATCACGGCGGTGAACAGTTGCCTGCCAACGGTCCATGCCACTCGGTGGGAGGAGCGGGCGCCGTCGTCTCCGGCGGTTCAGATCAGGTTGTCCTCGACCGTCAGGCCGAACTCGCCCTTGCCGTACATCGCGAGGGCCCGCTCCACGTCGTTGGCCACGTGGACGCTGCCCGCGTGGGCGTCGCGCCAGGCCCTCTCGATGGGGTTGCCCCGGCTGAGAGAGTTGCCCCCGGCGGTCTTGAACAGGATGTCGATCGCCTCCAGCGCCCGCTCGGTGGCGCGCACCTGGTCCCTGCGCGCCCGCAGCCGCAGCTCGGCCGGGATCGTCTCGCCCCGCACCGCGTGCTCGTACACCTCCCGCACGTTGCGGTCGGTCTGCAGGATCGCCGCGTCGATCTCCGACGCCGCCCGGGCCACGGCGACCTGCGCGAACTGGTCCTCGGTGAACCGGGCGCCGCCCAGGCTGAGCCGTACGCGGTCGCGCATCGCGCTCACGTACGACCGGTAGCAGCCGGCGGCCATCCCGATGACCGGGGCGGTGATCGTGGTGGTGAACACGGTGCCGAACGGGATGCGGAAGAGCGGGCCGGTGTTCACCTTCTGGCCGGGGCCGCGCAGCTGCGCCATCTCGTGGTTGCGCATCACGCGGTGGGCGGGCACGAAGGCGTCCTCGACGAGGATGTCGTTGCTGCCCGTGCCGCGCAGCCCGATGACGTCCCACACGTCCGCGATGCGGTAGTCGGAGCGGGGCACCAGCACGGTCATGAAGTCCACCGGCCTGTCCTGGTCGCCGAGGACGAGGCCGCCCAGCATCGCCCACGACGCGTGCTCGCAGCCCGAGGAGAACCGCCACCGGCCGGACAGCCGATAGCCGCCCTCGACGGGAACGAGCCGTCCGACCGGCGCGTACGACGAGGAGATCAGCGCGTCCGGGTCGCCTCCCCACACCTCGTCCTGGGCGGCCTCCTCGAACAGGGCGAGCTGCCAGGGGTGCACGCCGAGCACGGCGACGGTCCAGCCGGTGGACCCGCACACCGCCGAGATCTCCCGGACCGCCTCGTAGAAGCTCACCGGATCGCCTTCCAGGCCGCCGTACCTCTTGGGCTGCAGCATCCGGAAGACTCCGGCCCGGGCCAGCTCTCTGATCGACTCCGCCGGGACCCGCCGGTCCTCGTCGGTGGACCGGGCCCGTTCGGCGATCTTCGGCAGCAGCGCCCGAACCGCGTCCAGGACCTCGTTGCTCATCTGGGAGTCCTCCGTGTCACGCTCGCCGGTCAGATGCCGTCCATGATGGCGGTGCCGCGTTTTCAGACGGGCAGCCGGGCCGCGATGCCGTCGAGGACGCTGTCCAGCCCCAGCTCGAACTGCCAGTCGTCGTCGTCCTTCCTGACGCCCTGGCGGATGTAGCGCTCGAACGCGGGATAGCGGCCCGACTCCAGCAGCCACTTCATTCTCGATGAATAGAGGCTGCGCAGGTCGTCCATCTTCTCCGCGCCCTCCTTGCGCATCAACCTGACCATCCTGATCCGGGCGGTGGTCGCCCCGGTGACGAACGCGGTGACCGTGCCGATGACGGTCATCGCCGTGTCGGCGTCGAGGCCGAGACCGTCCAGCGAGGCGAGGAGCCGGTCGGTGCGCGCGACGAAATTGGGGGTCAGCGGGCCGGCCTGGGCCGTGGTCTCGATCAGCCAGGGATGGCGCAGGGTGAGGGCGCGCAGCCGCAGGGCGGACACGCGCAGGACCTCCCGCCAGTCCCCGCCCTCTCCGGCCCGCGCTTCCTCGGCGTAGACCGCGTCCACCATCAGCTCGATCACGTCGTCCTTGCCGCGCACATAGCGGTAGAGGCCCATGGTGGCGACGCCGAGCCGCTCGGCCAACCGGCGCATCGAGACCGCGTCGAGCCCCTCGGCGTCGGCGATCTCAACGGCCGCCGCCGCGATCTGCGCGTGGGTCAGCGCCGCGCGGGGAGGCCGGGCGGGACGCTCCATCCGCTGCCAGATGGACTCCTGGGCGCCGTCGTCCGCATCGTCCGTCTTCTTCCCGGCCATCGTCGCGTTCCTCCCCGGTTCGGTGTGTACATCGTACTCCCACTTGTACGCCGTACACATCCGCGCGTACGTTGTACGCGTTGCGTACGACGTACTCATCTCGTGGAGGAAGCATGTCCGGAGAAGACCGGCTCAATGTGGCGATGATCATCGGTAGCGTCCGGGACGGAAGGGTGGCGCCCCTCGTCGCGAACTGGTTCGCCGGTCAGGCGGAGCGGCGCGACGACGTCGTGCTCGACGTGATCGACCTGGCCGAGACCCGGCTCCCCGACGGGCTGCGCGGGCACTTCGGCGGCGAGAGGCCGCAGGAGGTGACCGGGCTGCGGCCCCGCGTGGAGGCGGCGGACGCCTTCGTCGTCGTGACCCCGGAATACAACCGCAGCTTCCCCGCCGCGCTCAAACTGATGATCGACAGCTACCACCGGGAGTGGGCGGCCAAGCCCGTGGGGTTCGTCTGCTACGGCGGTATGTCCAGCGGCCTGCGGGCCGTCGAGCAGCTCCGGCTGGTCTTCGCGGAGCTGCACGCGGTGACGATCCGCGACTCCGTCGCCTTCCAGAGCCCCTGGACGCTGTTCGACGCGGAGGGGAACTGGCCGAAGGACGCGGCGGGCCCGGAGGGCGCCGCCAAGGTCATGCTCGACGAGCTCGTCTGGTTCGGCCGGGCCCTGCGCGACGCGCGGGCGGCGCGTCCGTACGGGGGCTGAGATGGGCTCCCTGCTCCGCTCCAGTCTGCGTTCCCGTCGCGGCGCCGTCTCCCTGATCGCCGTACTCCAGATCGCGCAGGCGCTCGCCGCCCTCCTGCTGCCCACGGTCAACGCCGCGCTCATCGACGACGGCGTGCTGCGCGGCGACACCGGGCTGATCCTGCGTCTGGGCGGCGTCATGGTGGCCGGGACGCTGGCACAGGTCCTGTGCTCGGCCGTGGTGGGAGTCCTCGCCGCCAGGACCGCCGCCGCCGTCGCTCACGAGCTGCGCGCGGCCGTCTACGCGAAGGTCCAGTCGTTCTCGTCCCGCGAGGTGGGCCGCTTCGGGGTGCCGTCCCTGATCACCCGCACGGTCGGCGACGTGCAGCAGGTGCAGACGCTGGTCTTCATGGGGCTGACCGGCCTGGCCGCCACACCCATGATCTTCCTCGGCGGGGTGGTCATGGCGCTGCGGCAGGACCTGCGCCTGTCCACGCTGCTGCTGGTCGCGCTGCCCGCGCTGTCGGCCGTCCTGTGGGTGATCCTGCACCGGCTCACCCCGCTGTCGCAGGCGACGCAGCGCGGCGTCGACCAGGTCAACCGGCTGGTGCGCGAGCAGATCGCCGGGGTCCGGGTCGTCCGGGCGTTCGCCGCCGAGGACCGCGAACGCGCCAGGTTCGCCGAGGTCAACGGCGCGCTGCTGGGCTTCGCCGTCCGCGCCGCGCGGCTGGCGGCGGTGATGTATCCCGCCGGGATGCTGATCGGCAACCTGTGCGGCGTTGCGGTGGTCTGGTACGGCGGGCGCCTCGTGGACGACGGCGTCACCCAGGTGGGCTCGCTGGTGGCGTTCCTCAACTACCTGGCCGTGATCCTGGGGTCGGCCCTGCTCGCGACCTTCACCGTCCTGGCCGCGCCGCGCGCCCGGGTCTGCGCCCTGCGGGTGCGCGAGGTGCTGGAGACCGGGACGGAACCGGACGCGCCGCCGACCGGCGCCGACCGGATGTGGCAGGGCCGGATGTGGAAGGGCCGGACATGGAAGGGAGAGGTCGAGGTCCGCGACGCGCACCTGCGCTATCCGGGGGCCGAGGAACCGGTGCTGCGGGGCGTGAACCTCCTCGTCCGCCCCGGCGAGACCGTCGCCGTCGTCGGCTCCACCGCCTCGGGCAAGACGACCCTGCTCAACCTCGTGGCCCGGCTGCTCGATCCGACCGGCGGGCGGGTGCTCCTCGACGGGACGGACCTCGCGTCGCTGCCCCCGGAGGAGCCGGCCGGCGTCGTGGGGCTGGTGCCGCAGCGGCCGTACCTGTTCTCCGGCACCATCGGCGGCAACCTCAGGTATGGCAGGCCCGAGGCGACGGACGCCGAGCTGTGGCACGCGCTGGACGTCGCGCAGGCGCGCGACTTCGTGGAGGCGCTGCCGGAGGGCCTGGACACGCCGCTCGGGCAGGGGGGCGCGTCGCTGTCCGGCGGCCAGCGGCAGCGCCTGACGGTGGCGCGGGCCCTGGTCGCCCGCCCCCGGGTGCTGCTGCTCGACGACCCGTTCTCCGCGCTCGACCCGGTCACCGAGCGGGCGCTCACCGACGCGCTGGCGCGGGAGACCCGCGACGTCGCCGTCGTCCTGGTCGCCCAGCGGATCTCCTCGACCCGGCACGCCGACCGGCTGGTGGTGCTCGACGAGGGCCGCGTCGCCGGGTCGGGAACCCACGAGGAGCTGATGGCCTCGTGCCCCGCCTACCGCGAGATCGTCTTCTCCCAGACAGGCCAGGAGGTGGCCGCATGACAGCCCGGAACCGAGGCGCCGTACGGCGTCTGCTGGAGACGGCCCGCCCCGAACTCCCGCTCGCCGTGGCCGCCCTGGCCTGCGCGGCAGCGGCCGTGGCCCTGACCGTCGCGGTCCCCCGGCTGCTCGGCGCGGCCACCGACCTGGTGCTGTCGGCCGTGTCCGGGCACCACCGGGTGGACTTCACCGCGACCGGCCGGGTCCTGCTGGGCGCCCTCGCCTGCTATCTGGCCGCGTTCCTCCTCTCCTTCGCCCAGCAGCGGGCGACCGCGACCATCGCGCAGCGGCTGGTCTTCCGGCTGCGGGAGCGGACCCAGGCCAAGCTCGCACGGCTGCCGCTGGCCTACTTCGACGGGCGGCAGCGGGGCGACGTGCTCTCCCGCGTCACCAACGACGTCGACAACGTCGGCCAGACGCTGCAGCAAGTGCTCACCGTGGCGGTCACCGCGCTGCTCATGCTGGTCGGCGTGCTGGCGATGATGGTGTGGACCTCGCCACTGCTCGCCCTGATCTCGGTCGTCATGGTGCCGCTGTCCGTCGTGGCGGCCAGGGTGGTCGGCAGGCGGGCCCAGCCGAGGTTCGCCGAGCAGTTCGCCGCCACGGGCCGGCTCAACGCCCACATCGAGGAGACCTACACCGGGCACGCCCTGGTCAGGGTCTTCGGCCGGCGGCGCCAGGCCGTACGGGAGTTCGGCGAGCGCAACGACGCGGTGTTCCGCGCCGGGTTCCGGGCGCAACTGCTGTCGAGCCTGATCGGCCCGTCGATGTCGCTCGTCATGAACCTCAACTACGTGCTCGTCGCGGTGATCGGCGGCCTGCGGGTGGCGGTCGGCGCGCTGTCGATCGGCGACGTGCAGGCGTTCATCCAGTACTGCCTGCAGTTCGGGCAGCCGGTCAACCAGGTCGCGTCGATGTCCACCCTCCTGCAGTCGGTGCTCGCCTCGGCCGGCCGGATCTTCGAGCTGCTCGACGAGGACGAGGAGGAGCCCGTCGCCGACCCCGTCCACCTTCCGGCCACGGCCACGGGACGGGTGACGTTCGAGACCGTCTCGTTCCGGTATGCACCGGATCGTCCCCTCATCGAGGACCTGTCCCTGGTCGCGGAGCCGGGGCAGACCGTCGCGATCGTCGGCCCGACGGGCGCGGGCAAGACCACGCTGATCAACCTGCTCATGCGCTTCTACGACGTCACGGGCGGGCGGATCACGGTCGACGGGGTGGACATCGCCCGGGTGCCCAGGCAGGAGCTGCGCGCCAGGATCGGCATGGTGCTGCAGGACACCTGGCTGCGGCACGGCACGATCGCCGACAACATCGCGTACGGCGCCGGCGACGTGCCGCGTGAGCGGATCGTCGAGGTGGCCAGGGCCACCGGCGTCGACCACCTCGTGCGCACGCTGCCCGACGGGTACGACACGGTGGTCGACGACGACGGCGAGGGGCTGAGCGCGGGCGAGCGCCAGCTCGTCACCATCGCCCGCGCGTTCCTGGCCGATCCCCCGATCCTGGTGCTCGACGAGGCCACCAGCGCGCTCGACACCCGCACCGAGGTGCTGGTGCAGCGGGCCATGACCTCGCTGCGGGCCGGGCGCACCGGGTTCGTCATCGCGCACCGGCTGTCGACCGTCAGGAACGCCGACGTGATCCTCGTGATGGACGAGGGGCGGATCGTCGAGCAGGGCACGCACGACCGGTTGCTGGCGGCGGGAGGCGCCTACGCCCGGCTGTACCGCTCTCAACTCACCGGGGCTCAAGTCACCGGGGCCCAGCCCGCGGCGTCATTGCCGGCGAGCTGACACCGCGGTCCGTCACACGGCCGCCGAGACCAGACGCTCCACCGACTGCTCGACGAGCTCGTGCAGCCGGGCCGCAGGTGGTCCTTCGGCAACGGCGCCAGCGTCTTAAGCAGTTCGGTGCCGCCCGCTCCGCTCTATTGGCGGCGGAGCGGGCGGCACCGGGCGTCAGCGGGCCTCGTGGCGCCGCTGGCAGGCGATGCAGTAACGGGCCATGGGCCGGATCTTCAGCCGGCCGAACGGAATGACCGCGGTGCAGTCGGCGCAGCGGCCGTAGTTTCCCTCCTCGATCCGCTCCAGCGCCTTGCACAGCTCGGCCACCGCCCGCTCGGTGGCGGCGACGTCGGCGAGCAGCGCGAGCCTGGCGGTGTCGTCGTTGCCGCCGTCGACGGCGGCCCGCAGGTCACGCAGCTGCACCTCACGCCGGTGGAGCTGCTCCTCCAGGTCGGCGCGCATCGCCTGCCTCTGCGGCTCGCTGATGGCGGTGAACTCGTCACTGGTGGTCATCGTCGATGTCCTTTCGTCCGATGGCAGAGGTGCCAGAAGAGCCAGAGGTGCCAAGCAGGCAGGCCAGCCCTCTGACGGTCGCGTTGGCGGGATCGGCCACGGGGCTGACGGTGATCCGCAGCTCCGCGCAGAGCTTGCGGGCCAGCTCCGGGTCGCGGGCGCCGCCGCCCGTGATCAGCAGGCCCTGCTGCCGGACGGTCGCCCGCAGGGCGGCGGGAACACGCGCGATCAGGTCGGCGACCATCGCCACGACGCGTTCCCGCGCGTACGGCGGGCAGCCGGCGCCGACCTGCCCGGCGACCTGCCCGGCGACCTGCACGTCGCCCGCGTCGGCGATCTCTCCGGCGCGGATGACGACGGCCTCGGCGATCCCCGCTCCCGCGTCCAGCAGGAGCCGGGGCCTCGGGTCGGCGATGTCCACACCGCAGCCGACCGCCGCGGCCAGCGGCTCCTCGACGATCGCCACCCGGCAGCGGGCGGCGCTGCTGACCGCCGCGTACGCGGCCCGCCGGTCCAGTCGCGAGGCCGCGACGGGCACGCCGAGCAGTACGCGCTCCAGCGGCGGGTGCCGCTCGGTCACTGCGTCGCTCAGCGCCGTGCGGACCAGCCGGGCGCATCCCGGCATGTCGGCGACCATGCCGTGCCGCACCGGCCACCGGCGCGCCTCCGGATCGCCGCACGCCGACGGCCGCTCCCTGATCGTCGTGCTGCCGGACAGCAGCAGCCGGATCCGCGCGGTGCCGAGGTCGAGGGCCAGGGCCGTCATGCCGTCAACCGGGTCTCGCCGGCGCAGGAGGCGCACTGCTGCACGTGCGGCGCGAGCCGGAGCCGGTCGAGCGGCAGGAACACCTCGCATCGGGTGCAGGTGCCGTAGAGGCCCCGATCCATCCGCTCCAGCGCCGCCTCGATCGCGGCGACGTCGAGACGCGCCTGCCGTACGCGCGCGGCGGACGGGCGGGTGCGGGCGGCGGACGGCGCCACCTCGCAGTGGTCGTACGGGTCCCGCGGCCGGGCCAGCTCGGCCTGGGCGGCGTGGAGCCGCTCTTCGAGCAGCATGCGCAGCTCGGACAGCTGCGTCGTGTACCGCCGGCACTCCTCCATGAGGAGGCGCGGCGACCTGATCTCTGCCATAAGCGGCATCACTCCAGGTGAGGGATGAGGCGGCGCGCGAGCACGCGCGCCATCGACGCACCGATGCCGGTGCGCGAGACGGGTACGCGGGCGGGCCCGCATGTGCTGGTGGCCGAAACGCTCGGAGGGCGGCCCGGGGCGCGCCACGACCGCCGGGGCACGACGCGTGGTCGCGCCGCCGGACGGCTGGGCGGCTGGGCGGTATGGCGAAGTGCGACGCGCCGGGCCGGCGTGGCCGGGGACGGGTCAGGCGCGCGCGGACGAGGACCGGGACGGTGCCGCGGTTCCGGCGCGCTCCGAGCGGGCTCGGGTCACAGGGACTGTGGCGGGCTGCGCGAGCCGGCGGTGCGATGCCCGGTCTGTTGCGGGCTGAGGACGATGTCCTCGTGGTGCCGGGCCTGCGCCGGCGCGGAGACGGGAGCCGCCGGCGCGGCCGCCACATTGTGCGGCCGGGACGGGAACGGCAGATGCTCGGGACCGGCGGCGCCCGTGGGCAGCGTCGCCGACTGCGGCGTCCACGCCCCCGGCGTCCACACCTCGGCGGCGGCCTGGGGCATGCGCTGGGCGGGGTCCCCGCCATACCAGGCGGGCGTGGAGGCGACCAGCGCGAGGGCGAGCATCAGCAGGCCCACCACCAACGTGAAGGCGGTGGACCCGCACGTGCCACGTCGTGAGGTCGCCATGAGACCGACCATAACCCACCTTCGCGAAACGGTCATCCGCGTTTTCCGTTGCCCGTTTCTCCCAATCGGTCCCTGCCCGATTTCCGCCATTCGTAGTGCGTACCCGCATTCCGGACACGCTCCCGTCCGCCTGGGCGCGTTTTCCGTTCCCCCTGTCGCGGGTACGGCACGCGGCACCCGCGCACGGAACTCGCTACGGTGGCCGCAAGACCGGTTCGTGGGAGGGAGGGAACCCGTGCGACGCAGGCTGACCGCCGCGCTGCTGCTCCTGCTGCACGCGATCCTCCTGACCTCCGGCGGCGTGCCGGCGTCCGCGTCCGCGACGCAGACGCCGTATCGCGCCGCCGGCGTCCACAGCGCCCACGTCGACGCCGGCCCTCGCCACCACCAGGGCTCCCAGCTCGCCGCGGGCCGCCCGGCAGCCCGCACTCCCGCGCACGCGACGCGGCCGGCCCTGGGCGACCCACCTCGGGTCCAGGCGGGCGCGGGCGGCGCCGGCGCGTCCGGCGGCCCGGTCGTGCTGCCCAACCCGGCGGCGCCGCGCGGCGGCACCCGGGTCACCCGGGCCGGGCCGCACCATGACGGCCCGCCCGCCCAGTTCCCGCGCCGGCCCGCCACGGCCCGCGCTCCTCCCTCCACCGCGTACTGAGACCTTTCCCACTCGTACGCCTGTGGAGGCTTCATGTCCCGTGCGCCCATGTGGCGTGCGGTGGCGGCGCTCGCCGTCATCGCGACCTCACTTCTGCTCGCCCTCACCATGGCCCCGCGCCTCGGCCTCGACCTGCGCGGCGGCACCCAGCTCGTCTTCGAGACGAAGGACTCCCCCACGGTCAAGGCGGACGCCGACGCCACCGACCGTGCCCTCGACGTGCTCCGGCGCCGGGCGGACGCCCTCGGAGTCGTCGATCCCACCCTGGTCCGCTCCGGCGAAAGGCGGATCATCGTCGAACTGCCCGGCGTGCTCGACCCGCGCGAGGCCTCCGCGGTCATCGGCAAGACCGCCCAGCTCAACTTCCATCCGGTGCTCGGTCCCGCCGAGGACGGCGGTGCGGACGGCGGCGAGGACGCGGTCCCCGACGAGAGCGGCCAGAAGCTGAAGCTCGGCCCGGTCGCCCTCAGCGGGGCCGGCGTCACCGACGCCGCCGCGCGCAGCGACCCCCAGGCGGGGCCCGGCTGGTTCGTCACGATCGACTTCAAGGAACCCGGCCCCTGGCGGGAGCTGACCGGGAAGGCGGCCTGCGCGCCGCCCGGCGACCACAAGCGCCGCGTCGCCATCGTCCTCGACAAGGAGATCATCTCCTCGCCGCAGGTGGACGAGTCGATCGCCTGCGAGGTGGGAATCTCCGGCGGCACCACGCAGATCACCGGGTCGTTCACCCCGCAGGAGGCGCAGAACCTCGCGGTGCTGATCAAGGGCGGCTCGCTTCCGGTGCCGCTGGAACTGGTCGAGCAGCGCACGGTCGGCCCGACCCTTGGCGCCGACGCCATCGCCGCGAGCGCCAAGGCCGGCCTCGTCGGGGTGATCCTGACCGCGGTGTTCATCGGCGTCGTCTACCGGCTGGTGGGCGTGCTGGCCGCGGTCGCGCTCGCCTGCTACGGCCTGATCTCGTACGCCGGGCTCGTGGCCATGGGGGCCACGCTCACACTGCCCGGCCTGGCCGGGTTCGTCCTGGCGATCGGCATGGCGGTGGACGCCAACGTGCTGGTCTTCGAACGGGCCAGGGAGGAGTACGGCGCGGCGCCCCGCCGGGGCCTCAAGGCGGCCCTCGACCGGGGCTTCAAGAACGCCTGGAGCGCGATCGCCGACTCCAACATCACCACCCTGCTCGCCGCGGGGCTGCTGTTCTGGCTCGCCTCCGGGCCGGTGAAGGGCTTCGGCGTGACGCTGGCCATCGGCGTGCTCGCCTCGCTGGTCTCGGCGATGCTGATCACCCGGGTGCTCACCGCGGCCCTCATCGACAGGATCGGCCCCCGGGCGTCCGGGATCGGCTCGATCGGCCGGGTCAGGACCTGGCTGACCCGGCGCGACCCGGACCTGATGCGCGGCAGGCGGCTGTGGCTCGCCGTCGCGGCCGGGCTGCTCGTGCTGGCGGGGGCGGGGCTGGTCACCCGCGGCCTGAACTACGGCGTCGAGTTCACCGGCGGCCGGATCGTGGAGTTCGGCACGAGCAAACCCGTCGACGTCGCGGCGGCCAGGCAGGCGGTCGCGGACGCCGGGTTCCCCTCGGCCGTCGTGCAGCAGTCGGACGACGCGATCTCGGTCCGCACCGGGCAGATCAGCGCCGACGACGTGGTCCGCATGGAGGAGGCGCTGGACCGGAGTGTGGGCGAGGTCGCCAAGCAGCGCGACGAGCTCATCGGGCCGAGCCTCGGAGAGGAGCTGCGCCGCAACGCGCTCATCGCGCTCGCCGTCGCGCTCGCGGCGCAGCTCGCCTACCTGGCGTTCCGGTTCCGGTGGACGTTCGGCGCGGCGGCCGTGGCGGCGCTGTTCGTGGACGCGGCCGTCGTCGTCGGAGCGTTCGCCTGGATGGGCAAGCCGATCGACGGGGTGTTCCTGGCCGCGATGCTCACCATCATCGGCTATTCGGTCAACGACAAGGTCGTGCTCTTCGACCGGGTGCGCGAGCTGTGGCCGGTGCGGCGCGGGGAGCCGTTCGTCCGGGTGGTGAACACCGCGATCCTGCAGACCGTGCCGCGCACGGTCAACACCGGGCTCGGTGCGCTGTTCATCCTGGCGGCGCTGGCGGTGTTCGGCGGCGACTCGCTGCGCGACTTCGCCGTCGCCCTGCTGATCGGCATCATCGTGGGGACGCTGTCGTCGTCGTTCGTGGCCGGACCGGCGGCGATCGCGTTGGAGAAGCGCACCACCCAGCCGCCGCCGGTTCCCGCGGTCCCGCGTGCCAGGCCCGCGCGGCGCGACGGTTCCGGCGCGGTGGTCTGACCGGCCCGTACGGCTACGGCCGGCCGAGGGCGCGCAGCTGGGCCGGCGTCAGCGTGGAGACGTTCTGGTCGATGGGCGAGTCGGTGTACTGGTGGATCGCCCAGGACTTCCAGTCGGCGGGCGGCGTGATGTCACCCGGGGCCTTGCTGTAGTGGGCCACCCACAGGGGGTACTGGCCGAGGCCGCGGCCGTACTTGTTGGCGAAGTTCCACCCGCTGTAGAACATCGGCCTGGCGCCGGTCTTGGCCGTCACGTACTCCAGCCAGGTCTTGGCCCACTTGTTGACGTGCTCGACGGACTCGCCGTCGGTGTCCTCCAGGTCGAGGACCATGATGTCGCCGGGCTTGCTCGGCTGCGAGTTCACCACCTTGAGGAAGTGGTTGGCGTCGGCGATGGGGTCGTCGGAGGGATGGCCGTAGTGGTAGGCGCCGCGGACGATGCCCTTCTTGGCCAGCTCCTGCCAGTGCCGGGGGAAGGACGAGTCGACCCAGTCGGTCCCCTCCGTGGCCTTGATGAAGCCGAACTGCGCGCGGCTGTTCATCCAGTCGTGGTCGGCCTCGTAGCCGGAGACGTCCTGGCCGTACGTGTGCGGGTTCGCGTAGGCCGGGGCGGGCAGGGCGACGCCCGCCGTGACGGCGGCCGAGATGGCGAGGGTCGCCGCCGCGAGGGCGGAGCGCAGGCGCCGGCGGGAGGGCCGGCTCCCGGGGGAGAGCCGATGGGTGCACATGACGGGGTTGACTCCTTGCTTCCATGCCGCCTACCGGGTTAGCTGACGGGTTCGGGCAGGAAGTGCCCTACGGGCGCATCTGGGGGCCTGCGCGCCGATTCACCCCGAAGAGAGTGGGTCCCCGGCTCCACATGACGCGGATTCGGCGGCCGCGCGATCACCGCGCGGTCCGGGCAACGACACGGCAACGGATATGGCGCTGAAGTGTGGCCGGGTACCCATGCCGTGTGGCCTAAAGGTACACACATCCCCAGAAAGGTGTAAATAGGACAAAACACGTCTTTACCTGGGCCGATGCCGCCGCGGGCCACCCCGCCAGCCGGGGCGGTCGTACGGGACCAAAGCCTCCGAAGTAAGGACTGTGACTACCAACGGTAAGTAGTCACTCTCTAACGCACCGTGAAATGGTCGTCGCCGAGGGGTCCCGGGAGACCCCGCAACGGTCTCGGAAAGGGTGTCAATGGGAGTCTTCCGTCGTGTCCTCACCGTCCGCGTAGTAGCTCTCACGGCAGGGTGAGAGACATCCCTCGTCACGTGGCGTGCGTCATGGACGGGAACGGCCGGTGGGCCGCACAGCGGTCGCTGCCCCGCACCGAGGGGCATCGGGCGGCGGAGGTCGCCGTGATCGACGTCATCGAGGCGGCCCACACGGCCGGCGTCGAGTGGTTGAGCCTGTACGCCTTCTCCACCGAGAACTGGCGGCGCCCGGCCGCCGAGGTCGACGTCCTGCTGCGACTGGTGCGCCGGGCCGTCCGCAAACACGCCCTGTCACTGCACACACGCGGGATCCGCTGCCGATTCCTCGGGGTCGCCGACCCGCGGATCCCGCCCGCGCTGGCCCGGGACATCGCCGATTTGATGACGCTGACCCGCGACAACCGCCGGATGACGTTGACGGTGGCCTTCGACCACGGCGGCCGCCGCGACATCGTCGAGGCCGCCCGGTCGCTGATCCGCGACGGGGTGCCGGCCGAGCTGGTCACCGAGGAGAGTTTCGCCCGCCGTCTGCCCCACCCCGACATGCCGGAGGTGGACCTGGTCATCCGCACCTCCGGAGAGCAGCGGATCTCCAACTTCATGCTCTGGCAGGTGGCGTACGCCGAATGGGTCTTCCCCCGGGTGCTGTGGCCGGACTTCCGGGCCGGGCACTTCTGGGAATGCCTGGAGGTCTACCGACGGCGCGACCGCCGGTTCGGCGCCGCACAGGCACCGGCCACCACAGGAAAGGGATGTCAATGAGCGACGCCACAGCGGCCGGAACAGACGCCGATCCGCTCGGCCCGGGATCGATGCTCCACCAGTTGACCCGGCAGACGCGCTGGGGGCTGGTGGCGACCCGGGCCATCGTCTTGGAGGCCGCGCACCCGCAGATCGGCGCCGCACTGATCACCAACTCGACCTTCGTCGCGCACCCGTGGCGCCGGCTGCGCAACACCGTGCTCAGCGCACAGCGAATGGTCGACCCCGACGCGCGGGTGCGGCAGCGGGAGGCGGCCCGGCTCAACCGCCTGCACGCGCGCATCACCGGGACCGACGCCGAGGGCCGCCCGTTCAACGCCGCGGATTCCGAGGCGCGCGCCTGGGTGGTGGCGACGCTGTTCGAGTCCACGGTCACGATGTGCCGGTTGAGCGGCGAGTCCCTCGACGGCCCCACCTTGGACCGGCTGTACGCCGAGTTCCAGTCGTTCCTCGCCCTGATGGACCCCTACGGCGGCAAGCTTCCACCCACGCTGCGGGAGTTCTGGCGCTACTACGCGTCCGTCGTCGAGGAGCGACTGGAGAACACCGAAGCGGTCCACGTCATCCTCGACCGCCTGTTCGCGCAGGTGCCCGCTCCCCCGCTGCTCCGCGACCGGCCTGCGGTGTGGGCGGCGGGCAGGGCGCTCGCTGGTCCCGCCGCCACCGCGATCGTCGTGGCGTCGCTGCCCGAGCCGCTCCGCGCGCGCCTGGGGCTCGCCGAGGTGCCGGGCACGCGCACGCTGATGCACGCCGCCTACCTGTCCACCCGGCTCGCGACCCGGGTGCTGCCGGAGGCGTGGACGCGGCTCGACACGGTCATGACCATGCTCGACCCGGCGTACGCCCCGCAGCGCACCGGCGACGTCCCGGCCGGGGCACCCGCGCCGGAAGGGCTGCGCGCGCTGGACGGGCTACGCCGTGGTGTGTCGAAAGCGGGGGCGCTCCTGCGCCTCCTCACGCCCGATCCGGAGACGCCGACCGCCGGCGACGCGGCGACGCGCTCCGCCGCACGGTTCTTCTCCGAGGTCCTGGACCAGACCGGCGACGGCCACCTCGACTGGCCCGACCTCGCCGCGATGGCCCGGGAGATCGCCACCCGCCTCGATCTCGACGTCCAGGACGAGGACCGCCTGTTCGCCGCCTTCGCCGACTGGTGGCGCGAGCTGCAGAAAGAGCTCGACACCGACGGCGACGGACGCATCACCGGCCACGAGTACGCCGCGGCCGCCGCCGCCATGGCCGGCTCCGCCCTCATCAGGATCGCCGAAGTCCTGTTCGACGTCACCGACACCGACGACGACCAGGTCATCGACGCGCGGGAGTACCGGGCTCTCTTCCGCACGGCGTTCGACCACGACCCGGGCGGCGGAGGCGAGCAGTTGACGCGGGGCGAGTTCGTCCGCCGGTTCCTGGGCTTCATGGCGGGCCGTCGGCACTCCGGCGTCTACGACCAGATGTTCGCCCAGTCCTGACGGCATCGCCTCCTGGTGCGCCCACGCCGTGCGAAAGCAGCGGCGGCTCTTCCGTGACGCCAACTGGACAGACGCCGCGAACACGACGATCATCCCGATGAGCGAGAGGCTTCCGTCGACCGGGATCCCGTGCGATCCGCTCACGAGGGGTTTGTAAGTTCGTTACGTGAGGCACCGACACGCACGCGAGGTGAGTCCATGACCGCTGCACACGCCGACCCCGAGTTCACCGAGGTGGCGCCGCCGGCACCGGCCGAGTTCCGGCGTGCGCTGGGCATGTTCGCGACCGGCGTGACCGTGGTCACGGGCCTCGACGACGGCGAACCGGTGGGCTTCGCCTGCCAGTCCTTCGCATCGGTATCCCTCGAACCGCCGCTGATCCTGTTCTGCGCCGACCACAAGGGCCACGCCTGGCCGCGGATCCGGAAGTCGGGCCGCTTCTGCGTGAACGTGCTCGGCGAGGACCAGGTCGATCTGTGTGGCCGGTTCGGCTCCAGCAAGGGCGCCAAGTTCGCGGGACTCGACTGGGACCTGTCGCGGTGGGGAACTCCGGCGTTGCGGCAGGTGCTGCTGCGCGTGCACGGCGAGGTGCGCGACGTGCACGTCGCGGGGGACCACGACGTGATCATCGGTCACGTGTGCGAGCTCGAAACCGTCGACACCGAGCAGCGCCCGATGCTGTTCTTCCGCGGCCGGTTCGGCGTGGAGCAGGACGACCAGGCCGCCGCCCTCGGCCCCAACCTGTGGGGATGGGGCGACCACTGGGGCTGAGCACCCGCCTCCTCTGCGTGTGACCGGGACGTGCCCACACCCCGTTCGTGACCCGTTCGTGACCTTGATAGCCTGCCTGCCCCAGAGGCCGGCGGACGGTTCGTGGATCGGGGATCAGATGGGGGAAAGACAGCGGCTGCGTCTCAATCCTCCGCTGGACACGGCCGGGATCGTCCTCGCCGCCGCCTTCTTCTCCCTGTCCCTCACGCCGTCGTTGCTGCCCCGGCCCTGGACGCTGCAGGGGATCATCGCGGGCGTGCTCACCGCCACCGGATACCTGGTGGGAGTGTTCGCCGGCGCGCTCCTGCGCCCGGCCGCGGCACGACTCCCGGCGAGGTGGCGCGCGGCGTGGAACCGCACGGGACGGCGGCGGGTCCGGCGCCTGGTCGCGACGTTCGGCTGCGGTCTCGGCGCCGCCTCGCTGGTCCTGGGCGTGCGCGCGCAGCAGGACATCTACGTGCTGATGGGACTGGACCCGCCGGAGCGGCTCAACTACCTCGGCGTCCCGCTGATCGCGGCGGCCCTGTTCCTCGCCCTGCTGGCCGCCGCCCGGGCGTTGCGGATCGCGGCGCGGGCGCTCGGCCGCCTCCTCGGGCGGTGGTTTCCCGCCACGGCCGCGCAGTTCGCCGCGGGGCTCGGGGTGGGCGTGCTGGCCGTCTTCCTGACCGACGGGATCCTCGCCGAGGCCCTGCTCAAGGGGGCCGACCACAGCTTCGCCGCGATCAACACCGAGACCGCCCCCGGCGTCACCCCGCCGGTGGCCGCCACGCTGTCGGGCAGCCCCTCCTCGCTCGTCTCCTGGGCGTCCCTCGGGCTTGAGGGCCGCGCCTTCGTCGCGGACGCGCCGGCGGTGGGCGAGCTGAGCCGCTTCAGCGGGCGGCCCGCCGTCGCCCCGATCCGGGTCTACGCGGGGCTCGACTCCGCCGAGACCACCCGCGAAAGGGCCGCTCTGGCCGTACGGGAACTGGAGCGGACCGGTGCGTTCGGCCGCAGGGTGCTCTGCGTGATCACGACGACCGGCACCGGCTGGGTGGACCCGCAGGCGGCCGCCGCCCTGGAGTTCATGTACGGCGGCGACACCGCGCTGGTCTCCATGCAGTACTCCTACCTGCCGAGCTGGCTGTCGTTCCTGGTGGACCGCGAGCGGGCCATGACGGCCGGGCGCGAGCTGTTCGACCAGGTGTACGCCCGCTGGTCGAAGCTGCCCGCCGGTCACCGGCCCAAGCTGCTGGTCTTCGGGGAGAGCCTGGGGGCGTTTGGCGCGGAGTCGGCGTTCGGCGGCGACCGGGACCTACGCGAGCGCACCGACGGCGCGCTGTTCGTCGGGCCGCCGGACAGCAGCGCGCTGTGGCGGCGGCTCGTCGACGGCCGCGATCCCGGCAGCAGGGAGGCGCTGCCCGTCTACCGGGACGGCGAGACCGTGCGGTTCGCCAACCACCCCTCGGACCTGAATCTCCCCGCGTCACCGTGGAACGCCCCGCGGGTCGTCTACCTCCAGCACCCCTCCGACCCGATCGTGTGGTGGACGCCCCGCCTCGTCCTCACCCGGCCCGACTGGCTGGAGGAGCGGCGCGGCGCCGACGTGCTGCCCTGGATGCGGTGGTATCCGTTCGTGACGTTCTGGCAGATCACCGCCGATCTGGTGTTCTCCCTCGACGCGCCCCCGGGGCACGGGCACGACTACGACGGCGAGGTGATCGCCGCATGGGCGCGGATCGCGCCGCCGGACGGGTGGGACGACGGGCGGACCGCGGCGCTGACCACCCTGCTCGCGAAGCGCGTGGCAGGGTCAGGCGCCCGATGAGCCACCCAGTGAGTCGAGCCACCCGATCAGCCGGGCCCCCTCGCGCGTCATGATCTCGGGGTCGCGCAGGGCGTTGGCCAGCAGCGACATGCCCTGGTAGGCGCCCACCAGGGTCAGCGCGAGACCGTCGGGCTCGGGCAGGCCGAGCTCGCGGAACTGGCGCTCCACCCAGTCGAGCAGCAGCCGGATCACCCGGCCCGCCTCCGCGTCCAGGCCGCCCTCGTCGCGTTTGTCCAGCTCGGCGGCGAGTGTGCCGGTCGGGCAGCCGTACCGGGCCGCAAGATCGCGCCCGCCGACCCACGTCTCCACCAGGCCCTTGAGCCGCTCCCGGGGGTCCGGCAGGCGCTCCAGCCGTTCGGTGAGATCCCGCAGGTGGCGGGCGTGCTCGGCCAGCGCGGCGGCGACGAGCTCGTCCTTGGTCTTGAAGTAGTAGTACACGTTGCCGACCGGCACGTCGGCGGCGCGGGCGATGTCGGCGATGGTGGTCCGTTCCGCGCCCTGCTGGTGCACCACCTCAGCGGCGGCGGCCATGAGCCGCTGCCGCTTGGCGCTCGCGGCCCTCACCCGGACACTCGTCGAGTCAGTCACCTGACTGACTATAGGAGGGCCGGGCCCGGGTCCAACACCGCCGGGCCCGGCGTGACCGTCACCAGTTGGCCGGCAGCCCCGGCGTGGTGGGCGGCAGGGGGCGGTTCTTCGGGTGGATGACGTACACGATCCCGCCGCTGCCGGTGCTGCGCAGCCAGACGTTCTCGAAGGCGGCCCGCGGGTAGACGTGGCGCACCGCGTCGTTGTCCGGCGACGCGGGGTCGTTGGCGATCACGTCACCGTCGGCGGTGAAGCCGATGATGACCATGAGGTGACCGTTGGTGCCGTATCCCGCGCCGGGCAGTTCCTCGGCCTTGAACGACTGCGAGGTGACGACCGGAATGCCGGCCCGGATCAGCCGCTCCATCTCGGTCAGCGAGCGGAGCCGGGTGACGAATCCCTCCAGTCCGTACCGTCCCGCGTAGGCCGTGTTGAACGGCCAGTTGCCCGCTCCCTCGTACGCGTAGTCGTAGGTGTACCGGGCGGCGTAGTCGACCTCGGGGTTGGGATCGGAGGGATCCACCCAGGAGGTGTCCTGCTTGCCGGGCCACTTGCCCCAGTAGCCGAGGACCATGGTGGTCGAGGTCGGGCTGCACCACGCCTCTCCCCCGCCGTCCCACTCGGGGTAGTGGCCCTCGTGGACGTTCTGCGACCGGCGGGGCACGGGCAGCTCGACGCCCCAGGCGATGCCGCCGGGGCTGACCGGGACGCTCGCCCGGTCGGGCACGGCGGAGGCCATCGCGCCGAGTTCGCGCACGACCGGCTGCACGGCCGAGCCCGGCGTGCGGTACAGCGTGACGCGCAACTGGTAGGAGGTGATCGCCTTGCCCGCCGCGGCCACGAACGTGTCGACCGAGACGGTGCCGTCGGCGTCCCGCTGCCCGGACAGCGACGTGCGGCGGATGTCCTCGTCGCCGTACGCCCAGCGGCCGAGTACGTACCACTTCGTCTGCCCGGCGGAGTGGCGGCCGCGCATCTCGACCTGCAGCCAGCTACCGGCGGGCACGTCGGCGTTCCAGGAGGCCACCAGCTCGGTGGCGGCGAACCCGATGGGACGCTCGGTGCCGGTCCACCGGGCGTACTCCCAGGTCTTGGTGCCGAGTGCGTCGCTGTAGGAGATCGTGCCCACGGGGACGGCGAAGGACAGGGTGTTGCCCGGCTTCACGCCCTCCCGCAGGCCGGGCCCGAAGTGGGCCCGCTGGTAGACGACGTCGACGGCGGACGTCGCGGGCGGCGGCGGGGGCTTGGCCACGGCCTCGGCGGCCGTGGAGGTGACGGTGAGTGAGGAGGTCATCAGAAGGGCGGACAGGAACGCGGTCAGCACGCGCATGGCTCACCTCGGGGTCTCGTCGGCGCCCTCGACGGTAGAGACCGGCGCCCGTCCGGCACATCGGCAGGAATACGTATCCGCTGACGATGGTGCGCTGGGAGCACCGCGGTCACCACCGGCGACGGCGGGCGGCGGATCCGCCACGAAGCGGCGGCGAATTACCCGAGAAGCCACACCAAACCTCATATGTCACATGAGTGTCGGCACTTTGCCGATATTTTGCGATGTTTCATCCGAAATGCCCGAATAGTCATGGCACGCTGATTCGCATGTCCGCTCGGAAACTTTCTCTTGGTGTCTCCATGGTCGCTTTTGCCCTGGTCACGGGGGTGGCGTCGCCGGTTCTCGCGCCTGCCGCCCTGGCCGCACCCGGCCCGGCTCGGCACGTTTCCACGCTCGCGTACGCACCGCCGCAGGTGCATGGGCGGGCCGTCTATCTGTGGGACGCCACGACGGGGAAGGACCTGCTGGACAAGCAGGCCGGCAAGCGCATGCCGGTCGCCAGCCTGACCAAGATGATGACCGCCTACATCGTCCTGCGGGACGCGAACCTCGACGACGAGGTCACGATCAAGCGGGAGGACGTCGAGTACGCCGAGGACAACGACGGCACGACGGCCGACCTCGAGCCCGGCGACACCCTGCCGGTCCACGAGCTGCTGTACGCGCTGCTGCTGCCCTCGGGCGCGGACGCTGCGCACGCCCTGGCCCGCGTGTACGGCCCCGGCGTGCCCGGTTTCGTGGACAAGATGAACGCCACCGCACGCCAACTCGGACTGAACGACACCCTCTACGTCAACGCCGACGGGCTCCCGACCTCCCACGGCGACGGTTACTCCACCGCCCGCGACCAGGCCAGGCTCGCGGAGATCGCGCTGCGGAACCCGGTCTTCAAGAAGATCACGTCGACCAGCGAGCACTCGACGGAGGACGGCCGGTACGACTGGTACAACACCAACCACATGCTCGGCCTGCCGGGCGCGATCGGCGTGAAGACCGGCTCGACGAACGCCGCCGGGTTCTGCCTGGCGTTCGCGGCCGACCGGGGCGGCCACCGGCTGATCGGGATCATCCTCGGCGAGAACGTCGCCAACCGCCGCTGGGACACCGCCGAGACGCTGCTCGACTGGGCGAGCGACCGCTGAGCCAGCGCGCGGCGAGGCGGGCCCGCGCAATACCCCGGCGGGCCAGAAAACAGGTCCTTTCCGAATCAGTCAAACCCGGTTAGGTTCCCGATCAGTGTCCATCGGGAGCAGACCACTGGACCGTTCGGACCGTCATTGGACCCAAAGGAGAGCCCAATGCGCGCCTCGCTCGGCATGCGGGCCGCCGTCGCCACCGCGGCGTCCGCCCTCGTGCTTCCCCTCCTGCCGGCCGCACCGGCGAACGCCGATCCCGACCCCGCCCGCATCGCGCAGACGGTGGTCGCGTCGGCGGTGAAGAAGCATCTGCGCAAGCTGCAGGACATCGCGAACGCCAACGGCGGCACCCGCGCCGCCGGCACTCCCGGTTACGCGGCCTCCCGCGACTACGTCGCCGGAGTGCTGAAGAAGGCCGGCTACACGGTGGCCCTGCAGGAGTTCGACTTCCCGTTCTTCAAGGAGAACTCCACCGCGGCCCTGCAGCGGACCGCGCCCTCCGCCAAGACGTACGCGCCCACCCCGCCGGACGGCAGCAGTGTCGGCGACTTCGCCACGATGACCTACTCCGGATCGGGAGACGTCACCGGAGCCGTCCGGAACGTCGACCTCGTGCTGCCTCCCGGCCCCACGGCCAACACGTCGACCTCCGGCTGCGAGGCCGCCGACTTCGCCGGCTTCCCGGCCGGCGCCGTCGCACTGGTGCAGCGCGGCACCTGCAACTTCCAGGTGAAGGCCGAGAACGCGCAGGCCGCGGGCGCGTCCGCGGTGATCATCATGAACGAGGGCCAGCCCGGGCGCACCGAGACCCTGCAGGGCACGCTGGGAGAGCCCACCGTGCACATCCCCGCCGTGGGCGTGAGCTTCGCGGTCGGCGAGGAACTGGCCGCCGCCGGCACGTCCGTACGGGTGAAGACCGACACCACGAGCGAGATCCGTAAGACCCACAACGTCGTCGCCGACTCGCGGTGGGGCGACTCGAACAAGGTGGTGCAGCTCGGGGCGCACCTCGACAGCGTGCTGGCGGGGCCCGGCATCAACGACAACGGCTCCGGCAGCGCCGCGATCCTGGAGGTCGCCACCGCGTTGGGCAAGATCCCGACCAGGAACAAGCTGCGCTTCTCCTTCTGGAGCGCGGAGGAGCTGGGCCTGCTCGGCGCCGAGCACTACGTCGCGAGCCTGTCCCCCGCCGACCTGGCCAAGATCAAGGTGTACCTGAACTTCGACATGGTCGCCTCCCCGAACTACGCCCTGAAGATCTACGACGGCGACGACTCCGACGCCACCGGCGCCGGCCCCGGTCCCGAGGGATCCGGCGAGATCGAGAAGCTCTTCGAGAAGTACTTCGACACGCTCCGTCAGCGCCACAACGGCACCGACTTCGACGGACGGTCGGACTACGGGCCGTTCATCGCGGCCGGCATTCCGTCCGGCGGGACGTTCACCGGTGCCGAGGGCGTCAAGACGCCCGAGGAGCAGACGATGTTCGGCGGCACCGCGGGCCAGGCGTACGACCCCTGCTACCACCAGGCCTGCGACACCACCGCCAACATCAGCGACAAGGCCCTCGCGCTGAACACCGGCGCGATCGCCACCGCCGCGGCCGTGTACGCGTTCAGCCGGGACCTGCCCGGTCCGGACAACCGCCCCACCGCGGCCGCCGCGCGCACCGCCGCGGCCACCACCGGATTCACCACCGGGTCCGCCGCTGCTCACCGGAGCCGGGGGCACGCCGCGCCCGCCCAGTGATCCCCGCGCCGATCCGTGCGCGGTAGCCGTATGCGGTAGCCGTACCCGGTAGCCGTACACGCGGGCCCCGCCGGCCGACGTTAGGCGGGGCCCCTCACCGGGTCGTCACCCCATGAAGTTCACGTCGCCGCATCGTGTGGACCACGGCCCGGCCGGTGCGGCCCGACGTGCCGAGGTCGACCGAGTAGCCCGCCCCCGGTTCAGGTGCGGTCGCGAGGGGCCTGCTGCACCTGCTCCGACTTGGCCAGGAACGGCGAGCGGCCGAGGATGACAATCCCCGCCACAAGCGCCACCAGGCCGCCGACCTCCCCCGCGAGAGCCGGCGGATCGACGCGCAGGCGCTCGCCGAAGATCACGACTCCCAGGACGATCCCGACGATCGGCTCGGTCGCGGTGGTGGCGGGCAGCGAGATCCGCAGCGGCGCGGCGTCGAAGGCGCTCTGGTTGAGCAGGATGCCGGTCGCCGCGATCACGGGGAGCAGGTAGGGCTCCCACGAGGTGAACAGCGCCACCGGTCCCCATGCCAGGATCAGCAGGGACCCGCGGGTCAGCGCGTCCTGGAGGCCGTACAACGCCCCCGCGGCCGCGGCGAGCAGCATCGCCTTGGGCTGCAGGGGCATCCGAAGCGCCACGGCGACCACGCCCGCGGCCACTCCCACCACGGCCAGCACGGCGATCCACACCGCGGAGCCCGGCGCCGGCACCCCGCCGCCCTGGGGGCGGCCGGCCACGAGGAAGGCGGCCACGCCGCCGCTGACCAGCACCGCGCCCAGCCACTCCGCCGCTCCCAGGCGCTCCTTGTAGAACAGGGCCGCGGCGGCGAGGGCGAAGATGAGGTTGGTCGCCAGGAGCGGCTCCACGGACGCCACGTCGGCACGCCGCAGGGCCAGCGCCCCGAGGACCTGCCCGCCGATCATGGCGACGATCCCCGCCAGCCAGACCGGCTTGCGCGCCAGGTCGAACAGCAGGCGCACGTGCAGCATCTCGCCCAGCGGTTCGGTGTACGCGACGTGCTGCTGCGCGACCCAGCCGAGGCCGAGGAAGGCCGCCGCCGCGAGACCGAGAACCACCGTGACGATCACGGCGGCGCCCCGCCCGCCGGAGCCCTCGGCAACATGACCGGTCCCTCCCCTCGGCGGCGGGGTCTCCCCCTGTATTCGCCCATCCCCCGCGACGGCGACCTCATGTCCGGTGTTAGGCTTCTGGGCAGTCGTCCAAGTCGATCGTCCAAGTCGACCGACCGAGACGGTCGTACGAGAACCGAACGGAGCACGTGGGAGATGGCAGAGGCGTCCGCCGACCGGGGCAGGACCACACGGCAGCGGCTGCTGGGCGCGGCGGCGGCCCTGATCGCCGAGGTCGGCTGGGGCGGCGTGAGCACGCGGATGGTGGCCGAGCGGGCCGGGGTCGCCCCCGGAGTCGTCCACTACCACTTCGCGTCGCTGCCCGACCTGCTGATCGCGGCCTCGACCGGGGTCGCGCGCGCGATCCTGGATGAGCTGACCGGGCGGCTGGCGGAGCAGCCCGACCCCGAGACCGGCGTCGAGTGGCTGCTGGGCGAGCTGTCCCGCTACACGGGAACCGACCCCGCCTCCCTGCTGATCGTGGAGATGTACCTGGCGGCCGCCCGGCTGCCGGAGCTCCGCGACCTGCTGCACGAGATCGTCGCCGATTCCCGCACACAGATCGCCTCCTGGCTGCGTGACCGCGGCCACACACGCGACACCGAGGCCACCGCGGCGGTCCTGGTCGCGGCGGTGGACGGCCTGGTGCTGCACCGCGGGCTCGACCCCGGCCTCGACCTCACCGCGCTGGCCGGGCCGCTGCGGGCGATGGTGCGTACGGACGGACACGAGGAGGGCAGTGGGACATGAGAGCGATCGTCTGCGGCGCCGGGATAGCCGGGACGGCCCTGGCCTGGCACCTGGAGCGCGCCGGCTGGGACGTCGAAATGGTCGAGCGCGCTCCGGCGTTCCGCGAGGGCGGATACATGATCGATTTCTACGGCCCGGGGCTGGAGGCGGCCGGGCGGATGGGGCTGCGTCCCCGGCTGGAGGAGGTCCGCCACCCCGTCCACGAGATCGGTTACGTCGACGGCTCCGGACGGCAGACCAGCCGTCTCGCCGTCAAGGAGGGATTCGCCGAGGTGGTCAGCCTGCTGCGGGGCGACCTCGCCCGCGTGCTCGCCGAGCAGGTGCGCGCGCCGGTGCGGTACGGCACGACGGTCGCGGCCGTCGAGCACGACGACGGGGGCGTCGAGGTCGAACTGACCGACGGCACCCGGCACGAGGCGGACCTGCTGGTCGGCGCCGACGGCGTGCACTCGCGGGTCAGGGAGCTGGTCTTGGGTCCCGAGGAGCGCTTCATCCGCTATCTCGACCACCACGTGGCCGCGTACGTGGTCGAGGACGAGGACCTCAGCCGGCTGGTCGGCCCGCGCTATCGGATGCTGACCGTGCCGCATCTGATGGCCGGCGCCTACGCGGTGGGCGGGAACCGGCTCGCCCTGCTGTTCCTGCGCCACGAGCCCGACCCCGCCGTTCCCGCCGACCCGGCCGCCTCGCTGCGCGAGCACTTCGGGCAGCTCGGCTGGATCCTGCCCGAGGTGCTCGGCCGGTGCCCGCAACCGCCGGAGCTGTACTACGACCAGGTGACACAGGTCGAGGCCCCGCGGTGGAGCAGCGGCCGTGTGGTCCTGCTCGGCGACGCCTGCCAGGCGGTCTCCCTGTTCGCCGGGCACGGCGCGTCCCTCGCGGTGGCCGCGGCGTGGGTGCTCGCCGGCGAACTGCGCACGGCCGCCTCCGGCGACCTGTCCCCCGCCCTCGACCGGTACGCGGCGCGTATGCGACCGGTCGTGGGCGACGTCCAGTCGTTCGGCCGCCGCTTCCTCCCCTGGATGGCGCCGTCCAGCCGCCTGCGCATCACGGCCCGCGACTGGCTGCTGCGGCTGGCCTCCCTCCCCGGAGCCGACCGGCTCTTCATGAACTCCCTCAGCCCCGGCGGCCACCGCCTCATCACCTGACCGACCGCGGGGTGACGCACCGGTAACGGCTTTTTATTCCGGATGCCGTGGTCCGGTAATCGGGGCGGACTGAAGTGGCCGTCATGGAAACGGCGGCAGTCACCAGCACACCGCGGATCGCCGGAGCCCACTACCCGGTCGCGGTCGTCGGCGGCGGCCAGGCGGGGCTGTCGGTCAGCCACTGCCTGGGCCGGCGCGGCATCGAACATGTCGTCATCGAAGCGCGGCGGGTCGGCCACGAGTGGCGCGAGCGCCGTTGGGACTCCTTCTGCCTGGTCACCCCCAACTGGCAGTGCGACCTGCCGGGCTTCCCCTACCGCGGGCCCGACCCCGACGGTTTCATGGTCCGCGAGGAGATCGTCCGCTATCTGGAGGACTACGCCGCCTCCTTCGGGCCCCCGCTCACCGAGGGTGTGCGCGTCACCCGGTTGCGGAGGGCCGCGAGCGGGACGTTCGAGCTCGCGACCACCGCCGGAGACCTCACCGCCGACCAGGTCGTGGTCGCCACCGGCCCCTACCACGCGGCCGCCGTCCCCCGGCTGGCCGAGCGGCTGCCCGAGGGGATCACCCAGATCCACTCCTCGCGGTATCGCGGTCCCGCGCAGCTTCCAGAGGGCGAGGTCCTCGTCATCGGCACCGGGCAGTCGGGCTGCCAGATCGCCGAGGACCTGCATCTGGCCGGGCGCAGGGTCCACCTCGCCGTCGGGAGCGCGCCCCGCGTCGCCCGTTTCTACCGGGGCAGGGACTGCGTGGCGTGGCTGCACGACATGGGCCACTACGCCAGGAGCATCGACGAGTTCGACGACGCGGACGCCGTACGGCTGCGGGCCAACCACTACGTCACCGGGCGGGACGGCGGGCGCGACATCGACCTGCGGGCCTTCGCCCGCGACGGGATGCGCCTGTACGGCCGGCTGACCGGCGTGACCGGCACGACGCTGGAGTTCGCCGCCGACCTGAAGGACAACCTCGACCGGGCCGACGCGGTGGCCGAGGGGATCAAGGACGCCATCGACGCGTACATCGCCGCGCGCGGCGTCGACGCCCCCGCCGAGCCCCGCTATGTGGCGGTCTGGGAGCCGGGCGAGCCGGTGCGCGCCCTCGACCCGGCCGCCGCCGGGATCACCTCGGTCGTCTGGGCGACCGGGTTCACCCGCGACCACCGCTGGATCGAGATCCCCGCCTTCGACGGCCGGGGCTATCCGATGCACTGGCGCGGCGTGACGAACTGTCCCGGGCTCTACTTCCTGGGGCTGCCCTGGCAGCACACCTGGGGCTCGGGCCGGTTCGAGGCGGTGGGCCGGGACGCCGAGTTCCTGGCCGGGCACATCGAGGCGTCCCGGCGGCTGGCCGACGTCTGCGGCGCGCTGACCGGCGCGCCCGCCGAACTCTCACCCGCGCTTCCGGTCGGGTGAGTGCGATGGTCCACGACATGATCTTCGACGCACACCGGCACATCGGCGTGCTGCCCGCCCATCCCTTCTACGGCGGCCCCGCGGTGAACCCCGACGTCACGGCGCGGGCCACGGTCAAACAGCTGATCGCCGACCTCGACGCGGAGGGCACCGAACGCGCGCTGGTGCTGCCCAACTACGGCGTGCCCGACCCGGCGGTCGCCTTCGCGCTCAACGACCTCGTCCTGGAGGCCGCGCAGGCCGACGACCGGATCCGCGCCGGGCTGTGGGTCTCGCCGCTGCCGCGCGACGAGGAACGCACCACCGGCGCCCTCGCCCTGGCCGGAGAGCGAGGCGTGCGGGCGCTCAAGCTCAGCTTCCTGCTCGGCGGGCGGCCCACCGACCCCGCCTGCCGTCCCGGCCTCGACCGGATCTTCGCGGCGGCCGAACGCCACGGCCTGGTCGTCCACGTCCACACCTCACCGGGCGCCGCCTCGGACGTCGACGAGGTCGGGCACCTGGTCGAGTGGTACGCCGACCGCGTGCCGGTGCACCTCGTGCACTTCGGCGGCGGGATGAGCGGCCACATCAAGCTGGCCGGCTCCCGGTTCTTCGACTGGATCGCGGCCGGCAAACGCGTCTACACCGACCTGTCCTGGGCCATCGGCTTCGCGCCGTACTGGCTGGCCAAGGAGATCGAGCGGCGCGGCCTCGGGCACGACCGCGTGCTGTTCGCCAGCGACCAGCCGTGGGGCGACTTCGCGGGCGAGCACGCCCGGATGCGCGCCGCGGCCGGGGACGGCGAGCTGGGCGCGCTCGTCTTCCGCCGCACGTTCGCCTCCCTCTACGACTGACCCCCACTCACCCCCCTGCGGCCAAAGGAGAGACACCATGTCCGTCGACATGACCGACCTCGAGAAGAAGAGCATCGAGGAGATCCCCCACCCGTCCCTGCCCGAGGGCTCCAGCATCTACGGCACGACCAAGGTGTTCCCCGACTACAAGGCCGAGAACGGCGAGTCGTACTTCACGCTCGTCCACGGCATCGCGCACGAGTCGTCGGTCAGCTTCGTGGCCGTGCTGCAGGCCACCCGGGCGCTGCGCAAGGGCTTCGAGACCGCCATCTACTTCTACGGCCCGGGGTCGCTGAACTGCCTGGCCACCCGCGGCTTCCCGACGACCGGCAACTCGGCGTTCCCGGGCGAGCACAACATCAACAACCAGCTCAAGACGTTCATCGCCGAGGGCGGGAAGGTCTACTGCTGCCGGTTCGGCCTGTCCCTGCACGGCGCCCGCGAGGAGGACCTCATCGAGGGCGTGATCCCGACCCACCCGCTGGACGTGCAGGACGCACTGATCCACTACGCCCGCAAGGGCGCCATCATCAACTCCACCTACCAGCTGTAGTGCCGTGACCGTCGATCTGCGGATCATGACCCGCGCCGAGCTGGCCCTGCGCGGCGTGGCCTTCGACACGCCCGTGCGGCGGCAGGACGGCGCGGGGCCCAGCGGCGACGGCCACGTCCTCGTCGACGGCGCCGGCGCGGCGCTGCCCATCGATCCCGGCAGCCCCTACACGGTTCGCGACGGCACGGTCTGGCTCGGCGAGCAGGACACCGGGGTCTCCCTGGTGCCCGTGCGGCGTCCGAGGTTCTACGACCTGACCACCGCCGACGGCGTGCCGTACGAGAAGATCGCCCGGCTGCACGGCGCGGACGTGCTCGCCACGACCGTCGTGCAGACGTGCGTCCGGTACGGCGAGGCCGAGCGCTGCCGTTTCTGCACCATCGAGGAGTCGCTGCGGTCGGGCGCGACGGTCGCCGCGAAGACGCCCGCCCAGCTCGCCGAGGTGGCGGAGGCGGCCGTGCGGCTCGACGGCGTACGGCACATGGTGATGACCACCGGCACGACCACCGGGCCCGATCGCGGCGCGCGCACCCTGGCGCGGTGCGTGCGCGCCGTGCTGGCCGCCGTGCCGCACCTGCCGATCCAGGTGCAGTGCGAGCCGCCGGGCGACCTGGCCTGGATCGGCGCGCTGCGCGAGGCCGGGGCCACCGCGATCGGCATCCACGTGGAGTCGCTGGACGAGGAGGTCCGGCGGCGCTGGATGCCGGGAAAATCGTCGGTGCCGCTCGCCGAGTACGAGGCCGCCTGGGACGAGGCGGTCCGGGTGTTCGGGCGCAACCGCGTCTCGACGTACCTGCTGGTGGGGCTGGGCGAGGACCCCGACGAGCTGATCGCGGGCGCGGGCCGCCTCATCCGGCGCGGTGTCTATCCCTTCGTGGTCCCGTTCCGCCCGATGCGGGGCACGCTGGCGGCCCGCGACGGGATCGGCGCCCCCGGCGCGGGCCTGCTGACGTACGTCACCGAGGGCGTGGCGGCGCTGCTGCGCGCGGCCGGCATGCGCGGTGCGGACCAGGGGGCGGGCTGCGCCGCCTGCGGGGCGTGCGGCGTGCTGAGCGCGGCGGGCGGGTGAGGTGACGATGCACCTCGACGGCGACACGGCGCCCGACATCCTCGCGCTGCTCGGTGACCGCAGCACGCTGGCGCGCCGCCCGGGAGTCCGGATCGAGCAGGCGGCCGACGCAGCGGCCCTCCGGGCCTACCGGCGGCTGCGGCACGAGGCGTTCGTCCGGGAGCAGGGCTTGTTCGACAAGCACGACCTCGACGACAGGGACGACGATCCCCGCACGGTCACGCTGGTGGCCAGGGACGCGGCGGGCACGGTCGTCGGCGGCGTGCGGCTCGGACCGGCCGGCGACGGCCCCGACATCGGCTGGTGGACGGGCGGGCGGCTGGTCGCCGCGCGTGGTTCCGGGGGCACGGGAGGCATCGGTGCGGCCCTGGTGCGGGCCGCGTGCGCCCGCGCCGAGGCGGAGGGCGTGCTGCGGTTCGAGGCGACCGTCCAGATCAAAGCCGAGACGTTCTTCCGCCGCCTGGGCTGGACCCGGGTGGGGCCGGTGACGGTCGCGGGCGCGCCGCACGTGCTGATGCGTCACCCGATCGGCCGGGTCGCGGCCCACGCGGCGGCGGCCAAATCGGCGCTCGGGCCGCTGCTCGCCGCCCTCGCCGGGCAGGCCCCGCACGCCCTCGGCGGCCCCGGTTTCGTCGGCGACGACGGAGCGCCGGTGCCCGGCGGCGACGTCGTCGCGGCCTGCGACGCGATCGTGCCGTCCATGGTCGAGCGCGACCCGGAGTGGGCCGGCTGGTGCTCGGTCCTGGTCAACCTCAACGACCTGGCCGCGATGGGCGCCGCCCCGGCGGGCCTGCTCGACGCGCTCGCCGCGCCCGACGCCGCGCACGCCGCCCGGGTGCTCGACGGCCTGGCCCGGGCCGCCCGCGCGTACGGGGTGCCGGTGCTCGGCGGGCACACGCAACTCGGGGTGCCGGCCGCGCTGTCGGTGACGGCGCTGGGCCGCGCCGCGCGTCCCGTGCCGGGCGGCGGCGGACGCCCCGGCCACGCCGTGCGCCTCACGGCGGACCTCGGCGGCGGCTGGCGGGCCGGCTACCGGGGCCGCCAGTGGGACTCGACCACCTCCCGGCGTACGGACGAGCTGCGCGCGATGCTCGGCGCGGTCGCGGCCGGCCGCCCCGCCGCCGCCAAGGACGTGTCGATGGCGGGGATCGCCGGCACGCTCGGCATGCTGGCCGAGGCGAGCGGCTGCGCGGCCGTGCTGGACGTGGCCGCGCTGCCGCGCCCGGCCGCCGCCTCCATGGGGGACTGGCTCACCTGCTTTCCCGGCTTCGCGATGCTCACGGCGGACGAGCCGGGCGCGCCTGCGCCTCCGGCGGGGCCGGCCGCCTCGGCGGTGTGCGGGGAGTTGACCACCGGCAGCGGCGTGTCGCTGCGCTGGCCCGACGGACAGGTCACGGAGGCCGTCGGCGGCCCCGTGACCGGATTGGGGGCCGCGTGAGCGCCCTGCGCATGGCGGCGGTGTCCGCCGGTTTCGGCCGCGACCTCGACGAGGACTTCGCGATCGTCGAACGCCTCGTCAAGGAAGCGCGCAACGCGGGCGTGCGGCTCCTCGCGCTGCCCGAGGCGTGCCTCGGCGGCTACCTGCTCAGCCTCGACGGCGACGCCGCGGACGCCGGGCCGCCCCCGCTCGCCGTGGACGGCCCCGAGATCCGGCGGCTGGCCGCGCTGGCCGGCGACGCCAGCGACGCCGGCGACATGGTCGTGGTCGCGGGCTACTGCGAGGACGGCGGTGACGCCCGCTACAACAGCGTGGTGTGCGTCAGCGGCGACGGCGTGCTGGGCAACCACCGCAAGGTGCACCAGCCGCTCGGCGAGAACGCCAGCTACGCCTCGGGCGACGGCTTCCGGGCCTTCGACACGCCCGTCGGCAGGATCGGCATGATGATCTGCTACGACAAGGCGTTCCCCGAGTCCGCCCGCGCGCTGGCCCTCGACGGCGCGCAGATCGGGGTGTGCGTGTCGGCCTGGCCCGGCTCGCGGACGAACGCGGCGGCGGACCTGGAACGCGACCGCTGGAAGCGGCGCTTCGACCTGTTCGACCGGGCGCGGGCGCTGGAGAACCAGATCGTGTGGCTGTCGGCCAACCAGGCGGGCACGTTCGGGTCTCTGCGCTTCGTGGGCAGCGCGAAGGTCGTGGACCCCGGCGGTGAGATCGTCGCGGCGACGGGCGTCGGGCCGGGCGCGGCCGTCGCCGAGATCGACGTGCCGAGGGCGCTGGAGGCCGCGCGCCGGTCGATGGGCCACCTGCGCGACCGCCGGCCGGAGACGTACGGGACGGCGGGGCACGCGGCGTGACCGTTCTGCGGATCGCCGCGGCGGCCGCCCACTTCGGCCGCGACCTCGCCTTCGACCTGGCCCGCATCGCCAAACTGATCGACGACGCCCGCGCCGCGGGCGCCCGGCTGCTCGTGCTGCCCGACGCCGCGCTCGGGGGCTACCTCGCCGACCTGCGCAGGCCGGACGCCGACGCGCTGCCGCCCGCGCTGAAGCCGGACGACCCGGTGATCGCGCGGGTGGCGGCGCTGGCCGCCGAGATGGTGGTGTGCGTCGGATTCTGCGAGGACGGCGGCGACGTCCGCTACAACGCGGCCGTGTGCGTCAGCGGCGACGGGGTGCTCGGCCTGCACCGCAAGGTGCACCTGCCCGCGGGCGAGACCGCGGCCTACGGCCCGGGCGACCGCTTCGACGCCTTCGACACCCCGGCCGGGCGGATCGGCATGCTGATCGACTACGACAAGACCTTCCCCGAGTCGGCCCGCAGCCTCGCGCTCGACGGCGCGCAGATCCTGGCGTGCCTGTCGGCGTGGCCCACCAGCGTCACCAACCGCGCGCCCCGGATGGCCCAGGACCGGCAGTCGCGGCTGTTCGACCTGTACGACCAGGCGCGGGCCGCCGAGAACCAGGTCGTGCTCGCCTCCTCCAACCAGACCGGGGTGATGGGCGGCATGCGGTTCCTGGGACAGGCCAAGGTCGTCGGGCCGGGCGGGGACGTGCTCGCCCGCACCTGGTCGAAGGCCGGGCTGGCCGTGGCCGAGCTCGACGTCGCCGCGGAGATCGACCGGGCCCGGCGGATCCTCCATCACCTCGACGAGCGCAGGGCCGACGTCTACCGGGAGGCGCGCGGGTGAGGATAGCGCTGCTCAGCTACTCGACCAGGCCCCGCGGCGGGGTCGTGCACACCCTCGCCCTCGCCGAGGCGCTCGCGGCGGCGGGACAGCACGTGACCGTGTGGACGCTCGGCCGGGGCGGCGACACGGGGTTCTTCCGCCCGGTCGACCCGGCCGTGCGGCTGCGCGTCGTGCCGTTCTCCGACATCCCCGGAGAGGGCGTCGGCCCGCGGGTGCTGCGGTCGATCGCGGTGCTGCGCGGGGCGTTCGCCCCGGAGGCGGCGTCGTACGACGTCGTGCACGCCCAGGACTGCATCAGCGCCAACGCGGCGGGCCGGTGCGTGCGGACGGTCCACCACGTGGACCACTTCACCACGCCCGAGCTGGCCGCCTGTCACGAGCGCGCCATCGTCACGCCCTACGCGCACGTCTGCGTGTCACAGGCGGTGGCCGCCGAGCTCGCGGCCGGGTGGGGCATCACCGCGACGGTGATTCCCAACGGCGTCGCCTACGAGCGCTTCGCGTGCGCCGATCCGGTCGCCACCCACATGTGGCGCAGACGGCTCGGGACGTACGTCCTGACGGTCGGCGGCATCGAGCCGCGCAAGGGCTCGCTCGACCTGCTGGAGGCGTACGCGCTGCTGCGGGAGGCGCGCCCGGACGTCCGGCTGGTGATCGCCGGAGGCGAGACGCTCTTCGACTACCGCGACTACCGCGCGCGGTGGGAGGCCCGGGCGGCGGAGCTGGGCGCCGAGCCGCTGGTCCTCGGGCCGGTCGCCGACGCGGACCTGCCGCCGCTCGTGGCGGGCGCCGCCGCCTTCGCCTTCCCGTCGGTGAAGGAGGGCTTCGGCCTCGCCGCGATGGAGGCCCTGGCGGCGGGGGTCCCCCTGGTGATGCGCGATCTGCCGGTCCTGCGTGAGGTCTTCGGCTCCGCCGCGCGCTTCGCCGTCAGCCCCGCCGGGCTCGCCGCCGAGCTCGCCGACGCCCTCGCCGCCGACGATCCCGGCAGGCGTACGGCGGGCCGGGCGGTCGCCGTCCGGCACACCTGGCGGGCCGCCGCCGAACGGCACATCGCCCTGTACGAGTCGCTCGCGTCGTAGTCTCGGACCATGGCGGCCAGAGCGTTCGACGCGGTGCTGTGCGATTTCGACGGCGTCCTGAAATTCGCCGATCTTGAGCAGCAGGCCGAGATCGAGCGGGCGTACGGGGTGGAGCCGGGCACGGTGGCGCGGGTGACCGGCGAGTCGGCCCTGGTGGTCCCCGCCCTGACCGGGCTGGTGACCCGTGAGGAGTGGCTGGCCTCGGCCGTTCCCGTCCTCGCCGGGCTGGTGGGCTCGGCCGCGCGGGCGAGCGCGCTGACCGCCGAATGGCTGGCCGCCCGCACCTGGGCGGACGAGGAGGTGCTCGCGCTGCTCACGCGGGCGCGCGCCCGCGTCCCCGTCGTGCTCGTCAGCAACGCCACCTCGGAACTGGCCGCCCACCTGCGCGAGCTGGAGCTGCACGACGCCTTCGACCACGTCGTGAGCAGTTACGACGTGGGGGTGGCCAAGCCCGACCCACGGATCTTCGAGATCGCCGCCGGGCACGCGGGCGTGCCGCCGGAGCGGTGCCTGTTCGTCGACGACCGGGCCGAGAACGTCGACGCGGCGAGGGTGCTCGGCATGACCGGGGTCGTCTACCGCGCCCCGGCGGACCTGGAGACGGCGCTGCTGGCGCTGTTCGAAGAGGCTCCGTGACGGCCCCTGTGTGATCAGCCGGCGGGACGCAGGTGCCGCAGCGCGGGGGCGAGCCGGGCCAGTTCGGCCACCATCGCGTCCGCCGCCGAGTTCATGACCTCGTTGGGCTGCAGGCGGCCCTCCTCGTCGAGGAGCTGGGCGACGAAGGGGATCGAGACCGCCTCGAACAGCGGCACCATCTTCAGCGTGGTGACGACCTGCTTGAGCATCTGCACGGCCCGCGTGCCCGCGGACACGCCGCCGTAGCTGACGAACCCGGCCGGCTTGTACTGCCACTCGTGGTGCAGGTAGTCGAGGGCGTTCTTCAGGACGGCGTTGAAGCCGTAGTTGTACTCCGGCGTGACGAACACGAACGCGTCGCCGCGCTCGATGGTCGCGCTCCACTCCTTGGTGTGCTGGTGGACGTACTGCCGGAGGCGGGGGTGGTTGGGCTCGTTCATGAACGGCAGGTTCACCTCCGCCAGGTCGACGAGCTCGACCTCGAAGAGGTCCTGGGCGGCCGCGCGCTCATGGAACCACTCCGCGACCGGTAGCCCCACCCGCCCCGGACGCGTGCTGGCGATGACGATCTGCAGAACAGGCTTCGCCACAATCTCCCCCAAAACACTCATAAGCGGATATAACCCGCCCAACAGTACGGTCTGCCCGATGAGAACACCGATCGGGGTGCGCGGCTTCCCGCACTCCGGCTCGATGTCGTGAACGGAAGCGAACCTCTCGGCCCGGCGGGGTCCGCGGCGTCTCGCCACCCTCCACACCGAGGCCACCCACCGTCCGTTCGGCCTGCAGAGCATCCGATCTCAATCACATCAACACTGCCACGCCTGGATCGATCCAGAATGTATGCATGACCTCATGATCCAATTACGACGACGCCCTCGCGCCGCCGCCGCGCTCGCACTGGTCGGCCTCCTCACCGCCTGCGGCGGGGCCACGACGAACAAGGACGCCACTGCCATCATCGGCGCCCTCGGCACCAACGGAGTGCCCGCCAAGCTCGGCACCGTCTACGACGAGAACACCGACCCGAACAAGCTGCTTGGCCGCCCCAACGGCTACCTCAGCAAGGCCGAGTTCACCGATAGCAGGGTCAAGGCCGATAAGGCGGGCAGTGTCGAGGTGTTCGAGGACGCCGACGGCGCCGAGGCCCGCGCCGAGTACATACAGGCGCTCGGGAAGACTCCGATGCTGGCTGAGTACACATATGTGAAGGGGAACGTCGTGGTGCGCGTGGACAAGGACATGGCCCCCTCCGATGCCAAGGCGTACGAGGACGCGCTCAACGAGATCGTCAAATAGCTCCGAAACACGCCAAACGGCCCCGCCTCCAGAAGAGGACGGGGCCGGAGCTGGTGGGCGGGCCGGCCGGACCGTTGCCAGGGCTACTTGCCCAGGTGGCGGCTGATGACCAGGCGCTGGATCTGGTTGGTGCCCTCGAATATCTGCATGATCTTGGCCTCGCGCATGTAGCGCTCGACGCGGAACTCGCGCGTGTAGCCGTAGCCGCCGAGGACCTGGACGGCGTCGGTGGTGACCCGCATCGCGGTGTCGGTCGCGACGAGCTTGGCGACGCTGGCCTGCCTGCTGTACGGCAGGCCGGCGTCGCGGCGGCGGGCCGCGTCGATGTACGTCGCCCGGGCGCAGTCCACCCCGGCGGCCATGTCGGCGAGCAGGAAGCCGAGCCCCTCGTGGTCGATGATCTTCTTGCCGAACGCCTCGCGCTCCTTGGCGTACGCGACGGCCTCGTCGAGCGCGGCCTGGGCGAGGCCGACGGCGCAGGCGGCGATGCCCAGCCTGCCGGAGTCGAGTGCGCCGAAGGCGATGGACAGGCCCTGGCCCTCCTCACCGATGCGGCGGTCGGCGTCGATCAGCACGCCGTCCCAGTGGGCGGTCGTGGTGGGGACGGCGTGCAGGCCCATCTTCTCCTCGGGGCGGCCGAAGGTCAGGCCCTCGGCGGCGCCGGGCGCGAGGAAGCAGGAGATGCCGTGCGAGCCGGAGCCCGTGCGGGCGAACAGCGCGTAGAAGTCCGCCCGGCCGCCATGGGTGATCCACGCCTTGGTGCCGGTGATCCGGTAGCCGCCCTCGGTCTTCTCGGCCTTGCAGGTCAGAGCCGCGGCGTCCGACCCGGCCTGAGGCTCCGACAGGCTGTAGCCGCCGATCAGCCGCCCGGCGAGCATGTCCGGCAGCCAGCGCTCCCGTTGCTCCGGTGTGCCGTACACCGCCAGGGGCAGGCAGGACAGCGTGTGCACGCTGACCGCGACCGCGACGGCGGCCCACCGCGCGGCCAGCTCCTCGATCACCTGGAGATACACCTCGTACGGCTGGCCGCCGCCGCCGTGCTCCTCCGGGTAGGGAAGGCCGAGGAGCCCGGCGGCCCCGAGCGTGGCGAACAGCCCCTCCGGGTAGGTCTCCGCGCGCTCGTGCTCGTCGACGCGGCGGGCGAGTTCCTTGTCGGCGATCTCACGGGTCAGCTCGATGAGGTCCCGGGCGTCCGGGCCGGGCAGCAGACGGTCGACGGTCACGATGACTCCTGGAGGACGGGCGCGTTCAGCTCGGCGAGAAGGGCGGCGGCGCGGTCGCGGAACTCCGCGACACGGGCGAGCTTGATGTCCTCGTACCCCCGGATCAGGTCCGGCAGGGCGGCGATCTCCGCGACGGCCGCAGCGGTCGCCGGGGTGAGCCGGTCGAACGCGCGCCTCACCAGCTCGCGGTACTCCACCACCAGCGTACGCTCCACCCGGCGGACGGCGGCGTACCCGAACACGTCCAACGCGGTGCCGCGTAGCACGCGGGCGGCCCGCAGCCCGCGGAACACGACGCCGGCGGACCGGCGCAGCCTGATCTTGCGCGTGAGGCCCATCGCCCGCAGCAGCGGCGGGTGCAGCAGCACCGACACGGCGGCGCCGGGGCCGAACTCCCGCTCGCGCCGGGCCCGCTCCACCGGGTCGAGGTGCAGCCGGGCGACCTCGTACTCGTCCTTGTACGCCATGAGCCTGTGCAGGCCCCGGGCGTAGGCGAGCCCGATGCGCGCCCCGGCCTCCTCCCCCGCCCGTTCGGCGGCCAGCGCGGCCACCCGGCGCACCTCCCGGGCGTACGAGCGGGCGTAGGCCGCGTTCTGGTAGCCGGTCAGATCGGCGACGCGGACGGCCAGCGCCTCCTCGATCGCCCCGGTTCCCGCCGCCTCGCGCAGGGCGGCGTCGTCCACCGGAACGACCGGCGGCTCCGGAGGGACGGCGGCCCGGAAGACGGCCTCGCGGTCGATCACGGCGGCCCGCCCCCAGCGGAAGGCGGCCAGATTCCGCTCCACGGCCGCACTGCTGGAACCACCGTTGAGGCGGATGGCCCGTTCGATCGCGTCCACCGAGATCGGGATGCAGCCGTGCTGGTAGGCCGCGCCGACGAGCACGAGGTTGGCGGGCATGTGATCGCCGAACAGCGCCTCGGACAGCGCTCCGGCGTCCAGGTGGAGGTCCGTTCCGGGCACGGTGGCCGAGGCGATGCGGGCGATCGCGTCCCCGGCCCCGGAGAGCGCGGCGCGGCCGGTGACCATGGCGGCCGTCGGCACGATCGCGGTGTTCACGACGGCGACCGTGCGGCCGGGCGAGGCGACGGCGAGGGTGTCGTCGGCGGCGGCGCCGAGCGCGTCGAAGCCGATGAGGACGTCGGCGGTGCCGCGGGCGGCGCGCACCGAGCCGGTGATCGGGTGGGGAGAGATCCGCACGTCGCTGACGACGGGGCCGCCCTTCTGCGCCAGCCCGGTCTGGTCGAGCCCGGCGGCGTGCAGGCCGTCGAGGTGGGCGGCCATCTGCAGGATCTGCGAGACGGTCACCACCCCCGTGCCGCCGATGCCGGGCATCCGCAGCAGCGCCGCGCGCTCCGGGAACCGCGCCACCGGCTCGGTCAGCGCCACCGGCGGCGCGGGCACCGTACGCGGGGTCCGAGGGCGAGGCTCGACGAGCAGGAACGACGGGCAATCGCCCTTGAGGCAGCTCAGGTCGGAGTTGCACGACGCCTGGTGGATGCGGGTCTTGCGGCCGAACTCGGTCTCCACCGGCTGCACGGACAGGCAGGTGGAGGCGTCCCCGCAGTCGCCGCAGCCCTCGCACACGCGCTCGTTGACCACGACCCTGGCCGTCGGCGTGGGCAGTTTCCCGCGTTTGCGCAGCCGCCGCTCCTCGGCCGCGCAGCGGTCGTCGTGGATGAGCACGGTCACCCCGTCGACCGCGGCGAGCTCCCGCTCCACTGCCGGGAGGTCGTCGCGGTGCCGTACGGACGCGATCGGCGCCAGCCGGACGCCCCGGTAGGTCTGCGGCTCCGGCGTGGTGACCACCACCCGGCGCACCCCCTCGGCCGCCAGCCACCGCGTCAGCGCCGGGACGTCGAGGCGGCCCTCCGCGCGCTGCCCGCCGGTCATCGCGACCGCGTCGTTGTAGAGCAGCTTGTACGTCATCGAGACGCCGGCCGCGACGGCGGCGCGTACGGCCAGGGAGCCGGAGTGGTGGAAGGTGCCGTCGCCGAGGTTCTGGGTGAAGTGTCGGTCGGAGGTGAAGGGGGCCAGGCCGAACCACTGGGCGCCCTCGCCCCCCATCTGCGTCATGCCGACCTGCCTGCCGCGTCCGTTCCCGTCCAGGGCGATCATGGCGTGGCAGCCGATGCCCGCGCCCACCAGCGTGTCGCCGGAGGCGCGCGTGGCGGCGTTGTGCGGGCAGCCCGAGCAGAAGTACGGCGTGCGGGCGGCGACCAGCGGGAGCATGACGCGGCGCCGGGCAGGGGCGGGCGCCAGGATCGCCGCTTGGCGGGGCAGGCGGTCCGGGCCGAGACAGGTGGCGAGCGCCCCGGCCACGTCCTGCGCGCCGACCGTGCCGCGCGCCGTCAGCAGTTCCCTGCCGATGACGTCGGGGCGCTGCCCGGTGTCGTACAGCGCCTGCTTGAGGTGCCCCTCCAGGAACGGCACCTTGTCCTCGACCACGAGCACCCGGTCGAGCCCTGCGGTCATGGCGGCGAGGTCGTCGTACGCGAGCGGGAACGGCATGGCGAGCCGGATGAGCCGCAGGCCGAGGTGGTCCATCGCGGCCTCGTCCAGGCCGAGGTCGGCGAGGGCGCGCAGGACCACGGCGTAGGAGGTGCCGGACGCGAGCACGCCCGTCGTGGCTCGCGGCGCGTCGTGGGTCACCCGGTTGAGGCCGTGCGCGCGGGCGTACTCGCGGGCCAGGCCGAGCCGGCGGGTGAGCATGTCGTGCTCGGCCTCGAGCGAGGCCGGGCCGACCAGGGTGGGCGGCGCCCCCCGGTCGGCGCGGTCCGGCACCGGGACGCCCGACCGGATGTCGTCGCGCAGCGGTCCGAGGTCGACGGTGGCGGAGGCGTCGGCGACGTCGGCGACGATCTTCAGGCCTGCCCACAGGCCGGTGGCCCGCGACAGCGCCACCGCGTGCAGCCCGAGCTCGACGACCTCCGCCACGGAGCCGGGGGCGAGCAGCGGCATCGACAGGCTCTGGCACATCGGCTCGCAGGAGCTGGGCACGGTCGAGGACTTGCTGCCGGGGTCGTCGCCGATCCAGGCCACCGCCCCGCCGAGCGGCGCGGTGCCGGCGAGGTTGCCGTGCCGGATCGCGTCGGCGGCCCGGTCGAGGCCCGGGTTCTTCCCGTACCAGAACCCGGTCACCCCCTCGTGCCGACGGCCCGGCACCTGGGCGAGCAGCTGGGTGCCCGCGACCGCCGTGGCCGCGAGCTCCTCGTTGAGGCCGGGCCGGGCCACCACGCCCGCCTCCGTGAGGAACCGCGCGGCCCGCGCCATCTCCAGGTCGACGCCGCCCAGCGGTGAGCCGGGGTATCCGGAGACGAAGACCCGCGTGTCCAGGCCGCGCTCGGCGTCGAGGCGGCGCTGCTCCAGGGTCAGCCGGACGAGGGCCTGGACGCCCGAGATCAGCACGGTGCCGTGCTCGGCCGCGTACTTGTCGTCGAGCGAGACGGGAGACGTGGACGCGAGGGCAGACACGGTGCGAACCTCCTGAGTTCCGAGGGTGACCCACAGCACACCAACGCCCTGGGCGTACGCGCAAGCATCACGCGGGAAACGGCCGACAAGACGCAAAAAGATGGAGAAGTCCGCGTTGGGCGCTACTGTTCTTTGCGCCGCGCCGGTTGGACGGGCAGGCTGAAGAGGGAGCACGCCATGGCGGAGATCGACGACATCGACCACCGGCTGCTGCGCCTGCTACGCGAGGACGGGCGCAGGACCTTCTCCGAGATGGCGGCCGAGATCGGCCTGTCGGTGGCCGCCGTCAAGCGGCGGGTCGACCGCCTGCGGGAGATCGGCGTCATCACCGGCTTCACCGTGCGGATCGACTACGCCAAGCTCGGCTGGGGCATCGAGGCGTTCACCGAACTGCGCTATCCGGGCACGACCCCGGTCGGCAAGATCGTCCGTACCGTGACGGACGTGCCGGAGGTGCAGGAGGTGTTCACCATCGCCGGGGACCCGGACGCGCTCATCCACGTCCGCGTCCGCGACCTCGGGCACCTGCAGCAGGTCATCGACCGGCTGCGCCGCGCCGGCGACGTGACCGGCACCAAGACCCTGCTCGTGCTCGGCTCGTGGACCCGCGACGTCGGCGCGGTCGAGGACCTCAGTCGCCGCCCCTCCGCGCGCTGAGGCCGGCGGCGTTCAGGAAGTCGACGAGCGGGCCGTCGGCGAGCCGGCCGTCCTGGTGCGCCTGCTGGAGTTTGCCGAGCAGGTCGCGGACGCGCTCCGCGGCTTTGTCGCCCCCGTCCCCGCCCCGGCCCCTGCCCCTTCCCCTGTCCCGGCCCCTGGGCATGTCCCTGGACATGTCCCTGGCCGTCCTCCTGATCTCCTCGTGGGCGTCGCGGGCCAGCTTCGGCTCGATGCCGCCCCGGCGCTCCTGCTCCTGCACGGCGTGGTCGAAGGCGGCCAGCCACTCCTGGTAGCTGCGGTAGACGCGGCGCGCGGACGGCGTGGGAGACGGCTTCGGGGACGGCGTGGGGGACGGCTTCGGGGACGGCCTGAGAGACGGTGTCCTGCTCGGCCGGGGCGTCGGAGCGGCCGAGCCCTTCCCCTCCGGGGTGGGTGAGTCGCCGGCGGCCGCCGGCGACTGGGCCGCGACCGCGGATTCCGCCTGCTCGCCGCCGCCGGACAGCGCCGCCACCCCGATCGTGACCGCGGCGAGCCCCGCCACCGCGGCGCCGAGCCGGATGAGCGTGCGCCGCTCGGGCGACGCCCCCGCCCCACGACCGGACGCCCCCGCCCCACGACCGGCCGCGACGCCGGGCGGCGGGGCGTCGAGCAGCGCGGCGTCGGGCAGCGCGGCGTCCAGCAGCGTGGCGTCCAGCAGCGCCGTGTCGCCCGCACGCGCGCCGTACGGCGCCTGCGGCATCCCGGCCTCGCGCGGCGGGTTCCCCGGGGCGAGGGCGACGGCCGCCAGGATCCGGCGGGCGACCTCCGCCTCGGCGGGCCGGCCGGCGGAGTCCTTGGCGAGCAGCGCCATGATGAGGCGCTCCAGCTCGGCGGGGATGTCGGGACGGTGCCGGCTGGGCGGCACCGGAGCCTGGTGGATGTGCTGATAGACCAGCTCCGGGGCCGACCCGGTGAACGGCGGATGCCCGCACAGCAGCTCGTAGCAGACGCACCCCAGCGCGTACAGATCGCAGGCGGACCCGCCGCCCCTGCCGTCGATCTGCTCCGGAGCCAGGTAGGCGGCGGTGCCGACGACGGTGCCCACCATGGTGAGCCGCGCCGCCTCGGTCGCCACCTGGGCGACGCCGAAGTCGACCACCTTGAGCACGCCGCTCGCGGTGAGGTGCAGGTTGGCGGGTTTGACGTCCCGGTGCACGACCCCGGCGCGGTGCGCGGCGTCCAGGCCCGCGGCGGCCTGGCTCATGAGATGGCACGCCTCCGCCACGCCGTACCGGCCCCGGTCGAGCAGCTCCTCGGCCAGGCTGCGGCCGGTGAGCAGCTCCATCACCAGATAGGGCCGCGCGTCCTGCTCGCCCACGTCGAGCACGGTGACCACGTTCGGGTGCACCACGCGGGCGGCGGCGCGGGCCTCACGGGCGAAGCGCTCCCGCGAGGCGACCCCGGCGACCTGCGGCGCGAGGATCTTCACCGCCACGGGGCGGTGGGCCCGCAGGTCCCGGCCCCGCCAGACCTCGCCCATCCCGCCCCGGCCGATCAGCTCCTCCAGCTCGTAACGACCGCCGAGCGTGGACGGCACCACTCCCGAACCTCCCCATGGCCACTCGCGCCCCGATGATCGTGAGCCAACCTATCCTCTCGGGCAGACGACACGAGAACGGCCGGATCGGCGGAACCCGTTCACGGCGGCGGCGCCGTGCTCGAACGCAGGGAGATCGGCGGGGCGAGCAGAACGTTGCGGGGCGGCGTGCCGGGCTCGGCCAGCCGCTCGGCCAGCAGTTCGACGGCCCTTTCCGCCATGTCGGTGATCGGGACGTCGGCCGCGGTGAGCGGCGGGTGGAACTCCTCGGCCCAGTGCCGCCCCACGACCCCGGTGACGGACATCTGGCGGGGTATCGCGCGGCCGAGGCGTCCCAGCGCCCGCTCGATGCCGGGCAGGGCCGCCTCGTTCACCGTGACGAGGCCGGTGACCCCCGGCCGGGCCGCCAGCAGGGCCTCGACGAAGCTCTCGCCCGCCGTCGCCTCGTCGGGGCAGCACGAGGCGGTCGCGGACAGGGACCGTGCCGCCGCGGCGGCGTTGAACCCGTCCAGGGCGCGACGGGCCGGGCCGTAGCCGGAGTCCAGGAGCTCTCGCGGCCGGTTGATCAAGGCGATCTCGCGGTGCCCGAGGTCGGCCAGATGACGCACACAGCTCGCGACGAGCCCTTGGTAGTCCAGATCCACCCAGTGTCCGGTCGCGGCGTCCGCGGTGTGGCCGATCGCCACGAAGGGCACATCGGACTCCCGCAGGCGGGCGGCTCTCGCGTCCCGCAGCCGGACCTCCATCAGGATCACGCCGTCGACGCGGCGGCCACGGACCATCCGCTCGAACGAGCGGTCGTGTTCGCCGCCGCTGGGCGACAGGAGCACGTCCAGTTCGCGCCGCCCGGCGGCGGCCACGACATCGGCGACGAAGCCGAGCTGGATCGGGGTCAGCCGCCTCCCGGCGGGCGGGATGACCAGGCCGATCGCACGGGTGCGGCCCTCCGCCAGGGCTCGGGCGGAGGCGTTGGGCCGGTAGCCGGCGTCGTCGATGACCTGGAGGATGCGCAGGCGGGTCGCGGCGGAGACCGCGCGCTTGCCGCTGAGCGCGTACGAGACCGTGCTCCGCGACACGCCCGCCCGCCTGGCGATCTCCCCGATGTTCACCCGTCCCCCGCGGCAGCTCATCGACGCGAGGCTTCGAATCGATTCGACCGCAGGCTACGCAGGCGTGCGCGGTCGTGTCAAAGCCGCCGTCTCCGCCGCCTGCGCCGGCTGCGTCCGCTGTTCGTGCCGCCGTTCGTCGGCGGCGGCGAGGATGAGGTAGGCACTGGCCGTCCAGGTGTAGGCGCGGTCGCGCAGCCCCTCGCCGGTGCGCGCGTCGAAGTTCTCCGCGAATCCGGACCGCTCACAGAGCCCGCGGAAGCGGGCGCTGATCTCGTCGGCCAGCTCGACGTGGCCGGCGCGGCGCAGGCCGTCCTCGATGAGCACGGTCGAAGGAGCCCAGATCGGCCCCCGCCAGTAGCCGTCGTCCTGGTAGTGCTCGGACTCGGGGTGCTCGGTGGCGGGCCCGAACGCGGTCAGATGCGCGGCGATGCGTGCGGCGAGCGCCGTGTGCACCGGCTCGGGAAGCTCGTCGCCGAGCACGATGGGCATGAGGTCGAGCAGGCTGGAGCTCGACCAGGTGCGCCCGGAGTTCGCGCCGCGGGCGACGAAGCGGTCCCCCGTCCACAGCTCGGCGAGCAGCGCGTCGCGCAGCCGGTCGGCGGCGCCCGACCACTGGGCCGCCGCGGCCGGGTCCGGGGCCCGGCGGGCCAGCTCGCGCAGCTGCAGGACGAGGAAGGCGGCCAGGTCGGCGGTCTCGACCACGCGCTCGGGGTCGAAGGTGGTGGCGTTGTCCCAGCCGCTGTCGTTGCCGTGCTGGTAGTGCGGCAGTTCACCGCCCGGGACGCGCCGCGCCGTGAGCCAGAAGGTCGTCCAGCGTTCCAGCAGCCGGTAGACCTCCTCCGGCTCGGCCGCCGGCGGGAGGCCGCGCAGGGCCCAGCCGTGGATGGGCGGCTTCACGAAGTTGTAGAGGATCTCCGAGTGGGTGACGGAGTCGGGCAGCGCGCCCGCGTCGTCCTGGTGGTCGAAGGGCAGCCGGAACTGGTCCCACGCCAGGTCCGGCAGGCCGTCGGCGAGGGCGATGGCGTTGAAACAGTGGTCCCAGCTCCACACCTTGTCCATCCAGTGCTTGGACATCAGCACGGCGGGCCGGGTGACGAATCCGGCCGGACGCACGGTCGCCGACCACAGGACGTAGGCGGCCAGCTCGGCCGCGGGCGTCCGGTCGCTGCGCCAGGGCGCGACCGCGGCGGTGAACGCGTCGAACTCGGCCCGCGCCGCCGCGGCCACCTGCTCGAAGGCGTCCGTGCGCGCATAGGGGGCGCGCGCGGTCTCGTACTCCTCGACGGCGATCTCCCACTCGCCGCTCAGGACGACGCCGCGTTCGGCGGTGCCGAGCGCCTGGGCGCCCCGCGCCTCGGCCTGACCGGCCAGCACCGTGATCCGGTAGCGGCGGCCGGTCTGGTAGACGGTGAAGACGAACGATCCGTCCACCGGGTCCTGGTAGAAGTACGGACCGCTGAACGGCGTCAGGGCGGGGTCGGCGGCCAGGAGGCTCAGCCCGAGGCCCCGGCCGCGCAGCCGCACCGTGTCGGCGTTCTCGTAGGCGAGGTCGATCCGGCCGTCGGCGCGGCTCCAGGTGAGCTGGTGGGGCGTGGCGGTGACGTCGCTCTCGGCGGACGGCGCCAGCCGCAGGATCGGATGCATGCCGGTCTGGTGGGAGACCAGGTGCACGTCCGGGGCGTAGGTCTTCTGCGCGATCACCGGCGAGAAGCCGAACCAGGAGCCGCGGTAGCTGAACGGGATTTCCCGCAGGGAGAACACCGGGCCTGAAGCGGCGACGGTCATGAAGAGGGGGTCCCTTCTCGGAGAGGCTCAGTCCTTGACGGCGCCGGCGGTGACGCCCGCGGCGACGTAACGCTGGGCGACGATGAGCAGAACGGTGGCCGGGATGGAGGCGACCACGGCGGTGGCCATGATGGCGTTCCATTCCTGGTTGTTGTTGCCGATGTAGTGGTAGATGCCGAGCGTGATCGGCTGGTGGGCGCCGCCCTGGTCGAGGGTGGAGGCGAAGACGAAGTCCGACCAGGCCCACAGGAACGCGAACAGCGACACCGTGATGATCGAGTTGCGGGAGACCGGCAGCACGATCGAGACGAACGTGCGCATCACCCCGGCGCCGTCCACGCGGGCCGCCTGCAGCAGCTCCTCGGGGATGCCGGACATGAACGCGGTGAGGATCAGCACGGCGAACGGCACCGCGAGGGTGGAGTCGGCCACGATCAGCCCGGGAACGGTGTTGAGCACGCCGGTGGTGAGGAAGATGGCGTAGAAGCCCATCGCCATGATGATCCCCGGGATCATCTGCGCGATCAGCAGCACGAAGCTCAGCACGCCGCCCCCGCGCGGGCGCAGCTTGGCCAGCGAGTACGCCGCCGGCGCCGCGACCAGGAGGGTCAGCACGACGGTGCCCAGCCCCACGACGAGGCTGGTGGCGAGGTAGGGCCCCTGCTGCTCCAGCACCGCGCGATACCCCTCCAGCGTCCCGTGGACGGGGAACCAGTACGGCGGCGACTTGCGCATGTCCTGGTCGCGGGTGAACGAGACGTTGATCATCCAGTAGACCGGGAACAGCATCACCGCGGTCAGCGCCAGCCCGATGACGGTCGTGAGCCGCCTCATGCCGCGGCCTGCCGTCGCTGCACGCGGATGTAGACGAGGCCGAAGGCCAGCGCCATGAGGATCAGCAGATTGCCGACCGCCGCGCCGGGGCCGAAGGAGGGCAGCATGTTGCCGAATCCCAGCCGGTAGGACCAGGTGGCCAGCGTCGTGGAAGCGTCGCTCGGCCCGCCCTTGGTCATGATCCAGATGATGTCGAACACCTTGAGCGTGTAGACCAGCCCCAGCAGGACGGTGATCGCCGAGACCGGACGCAGCAGCGGGAAGGTCACCCGCCAGAACCGCTGCCAGGCGCCGGCACCGTCGAGCGCCGCCGCCTCGTACACCGCCGATGGGATCGCCTGCAGGCCGCTGTAGAGCACGACCAGGTTGAACGGGATGCCGATCCAGATGTTGGCGATGATCACCGACCACAGCGACCAGTCGGGGGAGGTCAGCCAGTTGACCGGCCCGACGCCGACCCAGCTCAGGGCGGTGTTGACCACCCCGGACTCGCTGTTGAGCATCCACGACCAGGTCGAGGCGGACACGATCAGCGGCAGCAGCCACGGCACCAGGAACAGCGCGCGCAGTGTGGCCGACAGCCGGAAGTTCCGGCTGAAGAACACGGCCAGAGCGAGCCCGATGACGAACTGGAAGGCCAGCGACACCAGCGTGAACACGATGGTGTGCCACAGCGCCGGCGCGAAGGTGGCGTCGGCGAACACCTTGGCGTAGTTGGCGACTCCGGCGAACGGCGCGTCGCCCTGCACGAACGAGCGCACCGTGTAGTTGCGCAGGCTCAGCTCGACGTTGCGATACAGCGGGTAGGCGTAGAAGACCAGCAGGTAGACGACGACGGGGGCGAGGAACGCCCACGCCGCCCACTGCTGCGCCGCCCGCTTCCCCGGCCGGGTGCGTGCCACCCGGCGCTCCCGCCCCTGAGCGGGGGCGGGGGCGGGGGCGGAACGCACCGGCGTTCGCGGCACTCGGCTCGTGCTCATTACTGGGTCGCGCTCGCCGCCGTCGACTGGGCCGCCGCCATCGCCTCCTGAGGAGCCGTGGAACCGCTCAGCGCCGCCTGCACGGCGCCCCACATCGGCTCGGAGATCTTCGGATACTTCGTGCCCAGGTTGTCGCTGGTGCGGCCCTTGGCGGCCTTGACCGCCTCCACCCACACCTTGAGCTCGGCGTTCTGCTCGACCTGCTTGGCCTGCACCGCTTCCGCCGGCGCGATGTACGACAGCGTGGTCGTGGTCGCCAGGGAGTTGTCGGTGCTGGTCAGGCAGCTCACGAGCTTCTGGGAGGCGACGTAGCGCGCGGCGTCCGACTGCACCGGGATGCTCACGAACTCACCGCCGGTCGGGGCGGGGGCGGTGCCGCCGTCCTTGGCGGGGATCGGGATGATGCCGTAGTCGAAGCCGGCCTTCTTCGCGTTGGCCAGCTGCCAGGTGCCGTTCTCGGCGAAGGCGAAGTCCCCGGTCGCGAACTCCTGCCAGCTCGTGGTCTGGGTGTTGTTGATGACCGAGTTGGGGGCGTAGCCCTTCTTCAGCCAGTCGGCCCACAGGGCCACCGCCGAGACGCCCTCGGGTGAGTCGAGCTTCGTGAGGTTCGCGCCCGAGCCCCAGAACCAGGGCAGGAACTGGAAGCTGCCCTCCTCGGTGCCGATGGCCGAGAACGTGATGCCCTTCTTGCCCGCCGCCTTGACCTTCTCCAGCGCCGCGGTCAGCGACGCCCAGTCCTTCACCGCGTCCGCGTCCACCCCGGCCTTCTTCAGCACCTCCTTGTTGTAGTAGAGGGCGAGCGTGTTGGCCCCGATCGGGACGCCGTACGTCTTGCCGCCGAGCTGGCCCGCCGCGAGCAGGTTCGGCGCGATCGACGCGACGTCGAGCTTGTTCTCCTCGGTCGTCGTCAGCACGCCGGCCTCGGCCAGCGTCGAGACGACCGGGTTGTCCACGATCAGCACGTCCGGCGAGTTGCCCTGCTGGGCGGCCAGCAGCGCCTTGTTGGTCAGGTCGGTGGTGTCGTAGCCCGTCCGCTTGACGGTCACCCCGGCCTCCGTCCCGCACTGCGTGAGCAGCTTCACCCAGTCGGAGGAGTCATCGAACTGCGGGTACGGATCCCAGATCGTGTAGGTCCCGCCCCCGGCGGCCTGGCTCGCGCCCGCCGAGGCGACACCGGCGCCGTCGGAGCCGCCGGACGGTGACGAGCAGGCGGCCAGTCCGGTGGCCGCCGCGAGGATCGCCGCACCCATCCCTGCCGCACGCCGGCCGCTTGACCCTGGTCTCATTGACGTGACCTCCACTGACAGCGTTACGCGCCTGTTTCCGATCGAAGTCGAACCGATTCGGCGAATCGGTTCGCTGACGATAGGCCCGGCCCGTCGCACGCGTCAATGGGGTTCGCGGCACGAATTGCGGAGACCTGGCCGGCGACCTGGCCGGACACATGGACGGACGCATAGCCGGGGACTTGGCCGCAGACGCCCTCCGCGGCGTGCGCCGCACGGCTTCCCGGGTTCGCGCCAGCCGTCGTCCGGCGCGGGCCGTGCCAGGTGCCGGCAGGCGCCGGCGTATGGAGGCGTGTGTCGGCGAGATGACGATGGCGTGCCGGAAGGGTTTCCGGCCCTTGACCGTTTCCCGGCACCCCGCTTATCGTCCAGTCGAATCGATTCGCCGAACCGATTCGACGTCTCCCGTGATTCCCCCCATCACTCACCCCCCGCGAATGGGACAGCGCATGGCCGTACCCCCGTCCGGGCGAGCACGCAGGCTCGCGCCTCATGTCGTTCTCGCCTCCGCCCTCGTGACGACCGCGATCCCCCTTGCCGCCTTGCCGGCGCACGCCCTCCCGGCGCACGCCCCGACACTCAGCGCCGACTCACCGGCACTCGTCCTCCACTACGACTTCGACGGCGACCTGTCGAGCGGCGTCGTCGAGGACGACTCCCCCTCCGGCCTCGACGGAGCCCTGTCCAACCCCGGCTCGGCCAAGACCGCCGTGGGTCCCGACGGCACGCAGGCCCTTTCGCTGCCCGGCGGGCCGACCGGCTCGGCGACCGCCCCCTACGTGACGATCCCGAACGGCCTGTTCCGCGACCTCCACGCCATGACCATCTCCACCTGGCTCAAGTGGGCGGGCGGCGCCGACTTCCAGTGGGTCTACAACCTCGGCAAGGACAATGCGACCGCCACCTTCGTCACCCCGTCGTACGCCGGCGACGCCACCACCAGGTCGTCCATCAAGCCGGTCAACGGCAACGCCGAGGTGGGGGTGCCGGGCGCGCAGAAGCTGCCCACCGGTCAGTGGGTCAACCTCGTCACCACGATCGACGGCAGAACCCTCACCTACTACGTGAACGGCGTGGCCATCGGCAGCACCACCGCCCAGATCGACCTGGCCGCGGTGATGCACTCCGACCGCAACAGCACCTCCGGCTTCCTGGGCAAGCCGTTCTGGGGCGGGCACCCGTTCCTGGCGGGCGACCTGGACGACTTCCGCGTCTACGACGCCGCCATGAACGCCGAGCAGGTCGCGGCGCTCGCCGGAGACCGCAAGGCCTCGGTCACCAAGGTCGAGCAGGCCTCCTTCGCGATCACCACCTACCCGGGCATCGCGCCGGCACTGCCCGCGACCGTCAACGCGCAGTTCTCCGACGGCATCCGCCGGGGCGTGCCGGTCGTCTGGGAGGCGGTCGACCCGGCCGCGTACGCCAGGCCGGGGCAGTTCACGGTCGAGGGCTCCGCCTACGGGAGCACGGTCCAGGCCACGGTCAAGGTCGTCGCCAACGACCTGACCGTCGACCTCGGCACCGAGACCGGCGCCTTCCACGGCGGCGCGTCCGGCACTCTGTACGGCGTGTACGGCGAGGGCGTGCCGACCTCCAACCTCCTTGAGGGCATGCGGCTGCGCACGGTCGCGACGAAGGCCCAGGACGGCCCGCAGCACCCCGGTGCCGACGCGCTGGAGGTGGTCAAGCCGCTCGCCGACAGCACCGGCGGCGACGTGTACATCTACATGACCGACATCTACCGGGGCTTCCCCTACGAGTGGCCCGGCACCACGCCCGAGGCCAGGCTGAACGACTTCAAGGCAAAGATCGCCAAGCAGGTCGACCAGGTCCGCACGCTCGACCCGAAATATCAGGACCACATCGTCTTCGTGCCGTTCAACGAGCCCGAGGGCAACATGTTCGGCACCGGCACGTGGAGCTACAACAAGATCAGCTGGCTGAGCGACCCCCAGTACTACTTCAAGGCCTGGGACGAGGTCAACGCCCTGATCAAGGGCAAGCTGCCGAAGGCCAGGATCGCCGGCCCCAACACGAGTGTCCTGTACGACCAGGTGCAGGGCTTCCTGCGGCACGCCGTGCAGGCCGGGACGGTCCCCGAGGTCATGACCTGGCACGAGCTGGGCGACCCGGCCCGCATCCGCACCAACGTGGCGAAGTATCGCCAGTGGGAGCAGGCCATCTTCGCGGGCACCCCGTATGAGGGCAGGCAACTCCCGATCAACCTCGACGAGTACGCCTTCAACTACCACACGTCGGTGCCCGGCCAGATGGTCCAGTGGGCCTCGGCCATCGAGGAGTCGAAGGTCGACGCCGACATCGCGTACTGGAACATCGACGGCAACCTGTCCGACTCGGCCGTCCAGGCCAATCGCGGCAACGGCCAGTGGTGGCTGCTCCACGCCTACGGCCAGATGACCGGCAACACGGTCAAGGTCACCCCGCCGCGGCCGAATGTCAGCTACACCCTGCAGGGCGTCGCGACGCTCGACAAGGACAAGTCGCAGGCCCGCGCGCTGTTCGGCGGAGCGTCCGGTCTCGTCGGCGTTCACTTCGACAACGTCGACACCGCGCTGTTCGGCCGCAAGGGGTTCGCCGGCACGGGGTCTGGGGGCACGGTACACGCCCTGGTCCAGGAGATCCCGTGGACCGGCCAGGTCGGCGACTCCGCGCAGCCCCGGGTCGTCGCCGAGCTGAACCAGAAGGTGACGGACGGCTCGGTGACCGTCGAGTTCGGGTCCGCGCTGCCCGCCCTGAAGGAGTCGTCGGCCTACCAGATCATCCTCACCCCCGGCGACCACGCCGCCTCCGGCACTCCGGCGACCACGCTCTGGCAGGCCACGTACGAGGCGGAGGACGCCGGCCACACCGGCACGGGGTACAGCCGCAACGGTCCCGAGGGGACTCCGTCCGACGTCGGCAAGTTCTACACCTCCGGCGGCTACGACGTCGGCGGGCTGCGCACCGGCTCCGACGTCACGCTGAACTTCCCGGTGTCGGTCCCGCAGGACGGCACGTACGACCTGTCGGTCTTCGCGAACTCGCTGAACACCTACGGCGCGGTCCAGGAGCAGGGCCCGACCAACGTCTTCCTCCGCGTCGACGGCGAGGACGAGCAGGAGCTCCACCTTCCGCTGGGGTACAAGTGGGTGGTCTGGGACCACACCGACACGAAGGTCGCCCTGTCCAAGGGGGACCACACGATCACCCTGGCCGCCAGGAGCCTCGACGGCACCGGCGCCACCAAGGGGGACGCGATCGTCGACAAGATCGACCTGACCCTCGCCAACCCGGCCGCGAGCGAGTCCGTCTACGAGGCCGAGTACGCCACGCTCGTCGGAGCACGCCCCGGCTACGGCGAGAAGAAGGTGTCCGGCTCCGGTGTGGCCGACCTGCGCAAGGGGCAGTCGGCGACGTTCTGGGTGTACTCCCCCGGCGACGGCGAGTCCACGCTGGGTGTCGACCTGCGCGGCGGCGGCAAGGGCACGCTGACCGTCAACGGGCAGGACATCGCCGAGCCGTCCGGGTCCTCCCAGGTCAAGGCATTCCTGTCCGGCGGCGTCAACAAGGTCACCTACACCGCGCGGACGGGCAGGGTGCGGCTGGACCGGCTGCGGGTGGAGAAGACCGAGGGCGCGCTCACGCCGACCTGGTATGAGGCCGAGTCGGCCCACGTCGCCGGCGCCGCCAAGGTGGCCGCCTATCCGCTGGCGAGCGGCGGGAAGGCCGTCACCGGCATCGGCGGCGCCCCCGGTGACGCCGGCACCCTCACCTTCGACGTCACCGCGCCCGCGAACGGGACGTACGCGCTGACGGTGCGCTACTCCAACCCCGAGCAGTCTCCCGCGTCCCACTACAACCCCGACCCGCTGGCCCGCCACGCCGAGATCTCCGTCAACGGCGCCGCACCGCGGCGGGCCTGGTTCCCCCACTCCTTCCACGCCGACAACTTCTGGGAGCTGACCATCCCCGTTCAGCTCACGAAGGGAGCCAACACCGTCGCCTTCGACTCACGGGAACTGCCGAACTTCGACGGCACCACCTACATCTCCGCGACCTTCCCCGACATCCTGCTCCGATCGCAGTACGCCCCGATCATCGACAAGATCGCGATCACGCCGCTCGCCAAGTAACCCGATCTCCGCGTAACACGCCGGGCACCTCAGCCGGGCGGGGCCGACGGCCCCGCCCGGCGTTGTTGTTCTCAGCGGGATTCAGCCGGGCGGGAGCGGACGCCGTCGAGGGCCATGCCCAGCACCCGCTCACGCTGGTCGTCGTCGACGAACCCGCCCCCGGTGATGCCGGAGATCATCCGCAGGACGTCGTCGAAGGTCACGTCGCCGCGGACCGCCCCGGCCTCCTTCGCCCGGTCGAACAGCGGCCCCCCCGCCTCGTACATGGCGGTCCGGCTCGACCGCATCATCTCCGAGTCGCGGTTGAGCGCCTCGGAGATCGCCCGCTTGGTGGCCGCGTAGTCCACGAACCGCCGCAGCCAGGCGGCCAGCGCCTCCCACGGCGGCAGGTTCGCGACCTGCCCCGCGGCGCCGCACAGCTCGTCGATCTCGTCCAGGTACACGCTGTCGAACAGGTCCTGCCGCGTGGGGAAGTTCCGGTAGAGCGTGCCGATGCCGACGCCGGCGCGCCGGGCGATGTCCTCCAGGGAGGCCCTCGTGCCGTGTTCGGCGAACGCCTCCCGGGCCGCGGCGAGCAGCGCGTCGAAGTTGCGCCGCGCGTCCGCGCGCTGGGGGCGGCGCACCCTCGTCCGGGGGCCTTCGGCCGCCTTGTCCTTCACCGGTCTCCTCTCGAAGTTGAACCGGAGGCATACCTCCGCTAATGTGGAGGCACGCCTCGACTTTAGCAGGCGGGCATTCGCGTTCGCGTCTTCCTTTCAACGCCGCCCTGATCGTCTTTTCGTCGTGCGCCGTGCCCGTCGCCGGGGCGGCGTCGCCGCCGCGCCTCGTCGCGCGGGCTCCTCCTGTCGAAGGATGTTCGATGTCACGCACCACCTCGCCACAACGGCTGACCTTCCTCGCGCTGGCAGCCGCCACGGCCTCGTTCTCCATGCTGCAGTCCCTGGTCAGCCCCGTGCTGTCCACCATCCAGCACGACCTGCACACCGGCCAGAGCACGGTGACCTGGGTGCTCACCGCCTGGCTGCTGTCCGCGTCCGTCGCCACGCCCTTGATGGGCCGCATCGCCGACATGATCGGCAAGGACCGCACGCTGCTCATCGCACTGGGCGCCATCGCGCTCGGCTGCCTCATCGCCGCCGTCGCCCCCAACGTCGGGGTGCTCATCGTCGGACGGATCGTGCAGGGGCTCGGCGGCGCCGTGTTCCCCGTGTCGTTCGGGATCGTGCGCGACGAGTTCCCCGCCAACCGGGTGCCCTCGATGGTGGGCGTCATCTCCGCCGTCATCGCCGCAGGCGGCGGCGTCGGGATCGTGCTCGCCGGCCCGATCGTCGACGCCCTCGGCTGGCGCTGGCTGTTCTGGATCCCCACGATCGTCGTCGTCGCCACCGCGTTCCTGGCCCACCGCAGCGTGCCCCGGTCACCACTGCGCACGCCCGGCCGGGTCAACTGGACGGCCGCGGCGCTGCTGTCCGGATGGCTGGTGGCACTGCTGGTCCCGCTCACCGAGGCGTCCGCCTGGGGCTGGAGTTCGGCCGCCGTCATCGCTCCGCTCGCCGCCGCCGTGGTGCTGTTCGCCGCGTGGATCGCGGTCGAGCTGCGCTCGCGCGACCCGCTGATCGACATGCGCATGATGCGGCTTCCGGCCGTCTGGACGACCAACCTGGTGGCGCTGCTGTTCGGCGCCGGCATGTTCGCCTCGTACGCGTTCCTGCCGCAGTTCATGCAGATACCGGCGGCCGTGACGGGCTACGGCTTCGGGTCGAGCGTGACCGAGGCCGGGCTGCTGATGCTGCCCATGCTCGTCACGATGGCCGTCGCCGGCACGGTGAGCGGCCCGATCTCCCGCGTCGCCGGGGTCAAGGCCCAGCTCGTGGTGGGATGCGCGCTCGGCGCGCTGGCGAGCGCCGGCATCGCCCTCTGGCACGACCGGCCCTGGCAGCTCGCCGTCGCGACCGCCGTGTTCGGGCTCGGTCTCGGCCTGGCCTACGCCTCGATGACCAACCTGATCGTGCAGAGCGTGCCGGCCGGTCAGACCGCCGTCGCCGGCGGAATGAACACCAACATCCGCACCATCGGCGGCTCCATCGGCACCGCCGTGGTCAGCTCCGTCATCACCGGTCACCTGCGCCCCGACGGCCTGCCGTACGAGTCGGGCTTCACCACCGCCTTCCTGGTGCTGGCCGTGACCCTGGCGGCCACCGTCGCCGTGGCGCTGCTGGTCCCAGGGGCGCGCCGCCGTACGGCGCCCGCCGGCGAAGCGGCCGCGCGGGTCCCGGCGGGCACGGTGGGCACGGCGGGCACGGCCCGCTGAACATCACGCGAAGGAGACACATCATGCAGAGGACATGGCTCATCACCGGCGCCTCCCGGGGCCTGGGACACGCGCTCGCCCGGGAGGTGCTCGAACGCGGCGACCGCCTCGTGGCCACCGCCCGCCGGCCGGAACTGCTGGACGACCTCGTCCGGGCCCACGGTGACAGGGCGCGCGCCGTCGCGCTGGACGTCACCGACGCCGCGGCGGCGGAGCGCGCCGTACGGCTGGCCGTCGAGGAGTTCGGCGCGCTGGACGTGCTGGTGAACAACGCGGGGTACGCCAACTCCTCGCCCATCGAGGAGACCCCCGACGAGGATTTCCGGGCGCAGTTCGAGACCAACCTGTTCGGCGTCGTCACCATGACCCGGGCCGCGCTGCCGGTGCTGCGCGCGCAGCGGTCCGGTCACATCCTGCAGATCGGCTCGGTGGGCGGCCGGGTCGGGGGCACGCCGGGGCTCGGCGCCTACCAGTCCGCCAAGTTCGCCGTCGAGGGGTTCTCCGAGGTGCTGAACAGCGAGGTCCGGCCGTTGGGGATCACCGTGGTGATCGTCGAGCCGGGCGGGTTCCGTACGGACTGGGGCGGCTCGTCGATGCGCATCCCGCCGGTGGGACCGGACTACGAGCAGACCGTCGGCCGGGTCAACGCCTACCGGCGAGCGGTGGACGGCGCCCAGCCGGGCGACCCTCGGCGGGCGGCCAGGGTGATCGCCGAGCTGGTCGACGTGGACGATCCGCCGCTGCGGCTGCTGCTCGGCTCCGACGCGCTGCGCCTGGCCGAGCAGGCGTCCCGCTCCCGCGCGGCCGAGACGGAGCGATGGGCCGCCGTCAGCCGTTCGACGGATTTCGACGGGGTCGTGGGGCTGACCGAGGAGCCGGTCGCCCGCCTCCTCGCGCACGGCGAGCGGTGACGGCCCCGGCCCCGCTGCCCGGCCCCGCTCCCGGGCAGCGGGCCGGAGGGGCAGGGCCGAGGGTAGGGCCTGGAGGACCGGCCGGGTCAGGCCCGGAGCTCGGGGAACTGGTCGTCCCGCCACTCCCCGGACGGCGGGGCGCCGGCCTGCGCGGCGTCGCTCTCCCTGGCCCGCAGCTCGACCCGGCGGATCTTCCCCGAGATGGTCTTGGGCAGCTCGGCGAACTCGAGCCGACGCACCCGCTGGTAGGGCGCGAGCCTGTCACGGGCGTGCCGCAGGATGGCCGCGGCGGTCTCCCGGTTCGGCTCCCACCCCGCGGCCGGCACCACGTACGCCTTGGGCACGGCGAGGCGGATCGGGTCGGGGGCGGGCACGACCGCCGCCTCCGCCACGGCGGGATGCTCGATGAGCACGCTCTCCAGCTCGAACGGCGAGATCTTGTAGTCGGACGCCTTGAACACGTCGTCGGTGCGTCCCACGAAGGTGATCGAGCCGTCGGCGTCCCGGACCGCGACGTCGCCGGTGTGGTAGAGACCCCCGGACATGGCCCCCTCCTCACCGTCCAGGTATCCGGTCATCAGGTTGACCGGGCGGGCGGTGAGGTCGAGGCAGATCTCGCCCTCGTCCGCCGGGAGGCCGGTCACCGGGTCGACGACGACGACCGGGACGCCGGGAAGGGGGCGGCCCATCGAGCCGGGCTTCACGGGCACGCCGGGCGTGTTGGCGATCAGGGCGGTCGTCTCGGTCTGGCCGTACCCGTCCCGCACCGTCAGCCCCCAGGCCCGCTCCACCTGGGTGATGACCTCGGGATTCAGCGGCTCCCCCGCGGCGACCGCCTCACGCAGGCCGCCCGGCCCGTCTCCGAGGTCGGCCTGGATGAGCATCCGCCAGACCGTGGGCGGCGCGCAGAACGTGGTGACCCCGGCGCGGCGGATCTGCCCGAGCAGGGCGGCGGCGTCGAAGCGGGAGTAGTTGTGCACGAACACCGTCGCCTCGGCGTTCCACGGGGCGAACAGGCAGCTCCAGGCGTGCTTGGCCCAGCCGGGCGAGCTGATGTTGAGGTGGACGTCCCCCGGCCGCACCCCGATGAAGTACATCGTCGTCAGGTGCCCCACCGGATAGGACACCTGGGTGTGCCGCACGAGCTTGGGCCTGCTCGTCGTCCCCGAGGTGAAGTACAGCAGAAGCGGGTCGCCGGGAGAGGTCCGGGCCTCGAACGGATCCGGCTCCGGCGTCGCGTAGGCGTCGCCGTACCGGAGCCACCCGGTCGCCTCGCCCACGCACACCCGGCCGTACTCTCCCGGCACGCCATCGAACTTGTGCGTGTCGGCCGCGTTGACGATGACGTGCCGGGCGCGTCCCCGCCCTATGCGGTCGGCGAGGTCCGCCGCGCCCAGGGCGGTGGTCGCCGGCATGATCACCGCGCCGAGCTTCATGACCGCCAGCATCGACTCCCACAACTCGACCTGGTTGCCGAGCATCAGCAGCACGTGGTCGCCCTTGCCGACCCCTTGGGCGGCCAGCCAGGCCGCCACCTGGTCGGAACGGCGGGCCATCTCGTCGAAGGAGTAGCGCCGCTCGGAGCCGTCCTCCTCCACGATCCACAACGCCGTGCGGGGGTTGCCCCGGGCGATCGCGTCGAACCAGTCCGTGGCCCAGTTGAACCTGTCGCCGAAGACCGGCCAGGCGAACTCGCGTGCCGCCCGCTCGGGCTCCTCCCTCAGGCTGAGCAGCAGGTCGCGGGCTTGCCTGAAGACATGGGTGCTGGTCGTCTCGCTCACGGTGACTCCCTTTGTCGCGCAGGCCACTGTCGCGCAGGCCACTGTCGCGCAGGCCACGGAGGTCAACGTACGACCGCCGCTCGCGTCATGTCACCCCCGAAGATCCGCCACCAGCGAGCCGGCGACGGTCGCGCGCCGGGGCTTCGCGCCGCACGTCGCAGGAACGGCGCCTTCGCAGACCGGCGCAGGGGAACGGCCCGCTCGGCTCTTTTCGGTCAGGGCGCTTGTCGCGCTCCACGTCGGACATTCCGGTGCCGTCCGCCGGCGCTGACTACGCTGTCATGCTGCAGGCCTGGCACCACGTCCAGGACAAGCCACGGGCAGCCCGGGAGCTGGCCAGGGTGCTCAGGCCCGGCGGGCGGCTGCTACTGCGCTCCGGGTTCAGCGACCACATGCCCAGGATCTGGTGGCTGGAGTATTTCCCCCGCGGCTTCGAGGTGGACGCCTCCCTGTTTCAGCCGCTGCACGAGGTCGTCGAAACATTCACCTCGGCCGGCTGGCGCGTCGCCGGCTTCGACACGGTCACAGAGCCGTCCTCCGGCACCCGTGGTGAGGCGCTCGAACGGCTGCGCCTGCGCACCCATTCCGTCTTCGCTCACTTCACTCCGGACGAGCTGGAAGTCGGTTTCCGCCGCCTGGAGCAGGCTGTTAGGCCTCCGCGTCGTCGGGTTCCTCGTCGCCGTCGGCGGCGAGGAGGGTGCCCTCGGTGAGGGCGGGGGCGCGGCGGCTCGGCCGGAGGCCGAGCAGTGTCTCGGCCAGCTCCTCGTTGCCGGAGAAACCGGCGTCGGCGTCGATGGTCTGGGCGCCGTCCCAGAGCATCAGCATCGCCGACACCGCGTGCGCGCTCTTGTCGTGGTGCATGTCGTAGTGCGCGGCCATCGGCACGGTGTCGAAGTGGACCCACAGGTCGTGGCCGGTCATGAACAGATCGAGGCCGAACTTCACGGTCAGGCCCAGCAGCTCGGGCTTGTACCGGTCGTCGATGCCGGCGAACGCCTCGTCCAGCGCGATCACGCGCGGGCACGTGGGCTTGGCGGACGAGTAGAGGGCGTTGGCCGCGGCGAACAGCGGGAGGTGGATGGCCGCGGACTTCTCCCCGCCGGACATCTCCTCGTGCTTGGCCCGGGTGAGCTTCACCTCCTTGTCCCCCGGCACGGCGAGCACCAGCTCGAAGCCGTACCAGGTGCGGTAGTCGAGCACGTCGGCCAGGGCCTGCTTGTAGGTGGCGCGCGGATGGGCGGCCCGGTAGTCGCGGATCATCTCCCGCAGCAGGCCGCGCAGCTCGGCCAGCCCGGCCGCGCCGAGCCCCTGCGTGTCCCGGTCGAGGAGCCGCGACACCGTGACCTGCCGGTCGTTCAGCCGGTCGGAGCGGCCCCATCGGATGCCGATCCTGGTGCCGGACGACATGGGCCGTGACCGGGTGTCCTCGTTCATCCCGCGCACCAGGTCGCGTGCGGTGCGGACCCGGTCGTGCACCTGCTGGGCGAGCGCGGTGAGCAACTCGTCCTCCAGCACGGTCCGCTCCCGCTCCTCCAGCAGCGTTCCCTGTTCCTGGACACGGTCGGCGACCCGCCGGGCGAACGCGGCGACCGGATTGCGGCCGCCCTCGTCGCTGACGTAGACCATGACGACGCCGGTGGGGTCGTGCTCCAGGCGGTAGTCCTCGGCGCAGCCGTCGAGCGCGTCCTGGAAGGTCCGCAGCGAGGCCGACAGCCGGGTCGCGGCGCTCTTGAGCGTGCTCTCCCCGGGCACGCGGATGTCGGCCGTCCCCGCGGCGAAGGCGTCCAGCAGCGCGGACACGTCTCCCGGCAGCATCCGGCCGACCAGGGCGGCGGCATCGGGCGGCGGTCCGCCTGCCTGCCCGGCGCCGGGGTGGGCCGACAGCTCCGCCGCCGCCGACGCGGCCGCCTCCGCCGGTTCGGGCCAGCCGACGTGGGCGGGCCACGGCGCGGTGGCGGTGACGCCGAGCAGCGGGCGCAGCTCCGGATGCGCGTACGGCCCGAACGCCGCCACGTGCTCGAAGAGGTGCCCGAGCGCCTGGCCGAGGGAAGCCTGGCCGTGCCTGAGGTCGGCCTGGGCGACGATCAGCGCCTCGTTCTCCCGCGCCGCCGTCGCGGCATGCTCCTCGCACCGCCGGCGGGTCTCGGCGAGGCGCTGCTCAGCCTCGGCGATCTGGGCGAGCACCTCGCGCAGCGGCGCGTCCAAGGCCTCCTCGCCCGTCCTGAGCTCCTCGGCGTCGGCCCGATGCTCCCGCTCCTTGTCCTCCAGGGCGCGGGAGTCCGCGTCGTGCCGCTCACGCTGCCGGGCGATGGCGGCCTGCCGCGACGCGAGGTCCCGCTCCTCGGACGCGGCCCGCTCGCGGCCGTCGTGCAGCCGCTGCGCCGTCGTGAGGAAGTCGTCCACGGCCCGCGCGATCGCGTCGACCTCCGGTTCCGCGACGGACATGCTCCGTTCCGCCGCGACCTGCCGCAGCCGCCGGCGCGCCGCGTCGACCTGGGCCACCGCGGCGTCGAGGTCGCGGCGGCGGTCCGCGAGCACCGACCGCGCCTGGGCCAGCAGCGCGGACTCCTGCGACACGCGGGTGACCGCTTCGACGACCGCCGTGGCGGCCGGAAGCTCCCGCCGGGCGCGGGCGAAGTCCTCCAGCCGGCGGTTCGCGCGTGCCAGGTCGCGCTCGGCGTCCTCGTGCGCCCGGCTCGTCTCGCCGATCGTCTCGTCATACTCGGCGAGCCTGGCCGCGCGGCGGTTGGCCCGGTTCGTGGCGCCGATGTACTCGGGCGACGGCTTGGGCAGGGCGCCGAGGAGGAGCCCGAGGCCGAACTGGGCCAGGCCGGTCACCGTCGGCGCCGGTCCGCCCTGCCGCTCTCGGCAGGGTGTGATCGTGTCGGCGACCGCGACCGACCGCAGCACGTCCGCGACGACCGCCGCCGGCACCAGGTCCTGCTTCTCCGGCACGAGGACGTCGGCGAGCGTACGGCCGGACGGGCGGCTCTCCTCGGGAAGCGGGAGCAGGTAGCCGTCGGATTCCAGGAGCGCGACGGCGTCGAGTGTGTGGCGCACCTCCGGATGCACCCAGGCGGTCAGCAGCCCCGCGCCGTACAGTGCGCCTTCGAGGCCGGCCGCCTCCTTCTCGTCGAGACCGTCGGCGAACCGGACGAGCCGCCACAGAGGCGCCCCCGGGCGTCCGTCGCGGTCCGCCGTCCTGCGGTCGTCGTGCGGCGGCGCCTCGTCGCGTTCCGCCGCGATCTCCTCCCGCTCGCGGCGCAGGCGGACGAGGTCGGCGGCGAGGTCGCGCACCCGCGCGGACAGGCGCTCGGCGGACCTGGCCGCCTCCGTCCGCCGTTCCTCGGTCCGCACGCTGTAGACCTCGGCCAGGGACGGCGCCCCGGCGTCTCCGGCGTGGGCGAGGGCCTCCGCCAGCGCCGCCACATCGGCGGGCTCGGCCACCGCCTCGCCGTCCTCCGGGTGCAGGTCTCCTGAAGGCTCGTCTCCCGAGGACTCGTCTCCCGGGGACTCATCTTCCAGGGACTCCGACGAGCGGGCCCAGCGGGCGGCCCAGACGTCGAGCGCCTCGCCCGCGAGGCGGCGCGCCGTCGTCAGCGCGGCGTCGGCGGCCTCGCACCGCGATTCCCGTTCCTCGACGTCCTTGTCCGCCCTGTCCCTGTCGGTCTCCGCCCGCAGGCGGTCCCGCTCCGCGCCCGACACCCTGGCGATCTCGTCGCGGACCTTCGCGACGTCGTCCCGGCGGGCGGTGGCGCGTGCCCTCGCCGTCGTGAGCAGGTCGTCCCCCGTGTCGGCCGGGCCGTCCCCGTCGTGGGAGACTCCGGCCCGCTCCGCCGCGTCGGCGAGATCGGTGGCGTGACGGACGATCGCCGTCCGTGCGCCCTCCAGCCGCTCCGCGAGTTCGCCCGCCTCGCCTTCGAGGGCGGTCAGGTGCTCGGCGCCGTCCGCCAGCCGTGCGCGCTCCCGCTCGATCTCCTCGCCGGTCCTGACGATCTGACGGCGGCGCAGCTCCAGCTCGCCCCGGGCGCGGTAGGCGTCGTCCGCACGCAACACGGCGAGGCGGCGCTCCAGCCCTTCGCGTTCGGCCTCGGCCGCGGTGGCCGCCGCCGAGGCGGCCTCGCGTGCGGCGGCCGCTTCCCTACGCGCCTCCTCGGCGCGCACGAGCGTGCGGGCGTGCTCCTCCGCGCCGTCCCTCTCGGTCTGGATACGGACGAGCCGGGCCTTCGCATGGGTGCGCAGGTACGCCACGTAGTCGGTCAGGAACGCCCGCACGGCCGCGTCGGCGACCGCGAAGTCGTCGAACTGCTTCTGGACCGCCGCCAGGTTCTCGAAGTCGCGGGCCGCCTGGTCGACGAGCTCCTCGTCGATGGGGCTGAGACCCGAGGTGAGCGTGCCCGAGACCTTGTCCGGGTCGAGGTCCTTGGCCAGCAGCGGGCGGCGCAGCGCCAGCAGCAGGTCGAGGAGCTGGGTGTAGCGCTCCCTGCCGAGCCCGAACAGCCGGGCGTCCACCGCGTCCCGATACTGGGTGGCGGTCTCGCTGTGGGCGTCCGGCCCGAGGACGGCCTTGAGCTGCCGCTCGGTGAGCGGCCGGGAGTCGGGCGCAAGCAGCCCGAAGTCGACGCCGAGGCGCTTGCCTGTCACGAAGAACGAGGTCCGCACCCCGTCCCTGTGCCGGTGCGCGCGGATGCCGATGACGAGGGTGACGGTCTCGTCGTTCGCGGCGGGCTCCGCCCCGATCTCCCGCCGGGCGAACTCCATCCACACGTAGCCGTACTCGGCCTCCTGCCCCCGGTAGAGCAGGTTGGACTTCATGGTGCGGTTCTCGCCGCTGAACGGGTCGAGCCGCCGGGCGTCCGCCACGCCGTCGAGGATGAACGGGAAGAGCACCTCCAGCGCCTTGGTCTTGCCCGAGCCGTTGTGCCCGCGCAGCACCAGGCGCCCGTCCGCGAAGGCGAACTCCTCGTCCACGTAGTCCCAGACGTTGATCACACCGGCCCTGCTGGGCTGGAACCGGTCGCTCGGCGGCGTCATCGCTCCTCCTCCTGCGTGAACGAAACCTCCCGGCCGGACGAACCGTGCTGCCCGGACGAACCCTGCTGCCCGGACGAACCCTGCTGGCCGGACGGAGCCTGCTGCGCCGCCGGCTCGGGCAGGGCCACCAGCGCCATCTGGCCGCCCGATGACCGGGTGGGCAGAGCGGCCCGGATGTTGCGGTACCGCAGCGCGGCGGGCAGGACGAGCACGCCGCCGGGCACCGGCCTGAGCAGCGTCAGGTCCGCGAGGAAGCCGATGACGGCGTCGAGCAGCCCGCGGGGATCCTGCTGCCAGATGGTGGTGAACGAGGCCGCCCCGAACTCGTCGTACAGCTCGGTCGTCATCGTCTGCAGGCGGCTGCGCTCCACGAACGGCGCCTGCGCGGGCGCGGGCCGGTCGTCGGGGGACGGCGGCTCTGCCTCGGACGGGGACCAGGCGAGCTGCGCGACGATACCGTCCCGGGGCAGGCCCGCGTCCATCCGCGCCACAAGGCCGGCCTGGTCGTCGGCGAGCGCGGGCACGGGCAGCGGCTCCGGCACGTGCTCAGGGTCCTCCAGCAGGTCGGCGATCTTCGCCAGCAGCAGCCCCGCCGCCCGGCTCACCGCGTTGCCCCGGCCCGGGAACGGCCGGTCGGTGAAGACGCCGCCCGGATCGGCGAGCATGACGCCCTCCGCACGCTGCTCCAGGACCAGGCCGGTGAACCGGACGAGGTCCTCGGCGAGGCCCGGGGCGCGCAGCGCGTCGGCCACCTGCGGCTCGACGTCCGCGTAGTACACCACGGGGAACTCGACGAGCAGCCGCCGCGCCCTGCGGGCCGGGTTCGAGTGCGGCGGCTCGTGCACCAGGCCGGCCGCGCTGGTGAGGTGCTGGACGGGCCGGGCCGGTTTGAACAGCACCGCGCAGATGTCATGGTCGATGTCGTACAGCGCGTCGCCGCGTTCGGTGTCGCGCGCCCACCACTCCAGGCTGCCGTCGGACAGCCGGAGCGCGCCGCGGTCCACCAGCCAGCCCAGCACGTCGACGAGGGCCGCCTTGTGCGATCCGATCGCGGGGTCGAAGCCGAGGCCGTCGATGGCGTTGGCCAGCGGCGTGAAGATCCGCACCAGGTCCGCCAGGCTGATCTCGATGCGGGAGCGCTGGAACGACCCGAGGACCAGGCACAGGTAGGCCAGCCGGCGGCGGTCGAACGGCTTGCCCTTGCGGGAGAAGATCGAGCGCTGCGTCTCGTCGAGGACGTCGAGATGGCGGACCAGCCGCACATGGTGGGTGGTGGCGATCAGCGTGTAGCCGAGCAGCTCACGGAAGTCGCGCGCCATCTCGTCGGCCCAGCGCAGCACCTGGTCGAGCACGCCGGGCCGCGGCCGCTCCTTGGTGATCAGATCGCAGGTCAGCACGCGGCGGACCGCCTGCTGGTAGGAGCCGAGGTCGGCGACGGAGACGCCGGCGGCGGCCCCCGCGCGGGGACTCGTCACCTGCCGCCCCCTGCTTCCGAACCTGCTTCCGAACCTGCTTTCGAACCCGCCTTGGCCCGTGTCCCCGAACCCGTCCCCGAGCGTGCGCCGGGGCCTGTCACCGGCGTCCGTCCGGCGAGCTCGACCCGGAACCCGGGCAGGTGAAGCAGCCCCTGCGCGGTGCGCACGGCGCTTCCCGTGTCGCTCGGCACGAGCCGGATCATCACGGCGTCGTCGGCGCCGGATCCTCTCTTCAGACGGCCGGCGACGACCGTTCGTCCCTCCAGCGCCCGCGTCATCAGCTTCAGCAGGACCCGGGTCTCCGACTCGTCGAGCACCCGCCCGTACGCGCCCAGATCCGTCAGGTGACCGGCGGCCTCGCGCTCGGCCGCGCGTTGCCCGGCCTGCTCGCGGCGCAGCGCCGCCCGCGCGCCGGGGTTGCCGCGCACCGGCGCGGGCACGCCCGGGGTCGGCGCCTTGCCGCTGCGGAAGAGCGTGACCGACACCTCCACCCCCGGCGCGTCCCACCAGGTCGCCCGGGGCGAGATCTGTTCGGCGTCCTCGTGGGCGGCGCCGAGGTGCCGTGCGCTCCGCAGGTTGAACGCCGCGCCCATCAGCGCGTGGGCGGCGCCCTCGTCCGGCGCGTTCCAGACCCACTCGGCCAGATGCCGCAGCTGGGTGGCCCGGTTGACGCCGCCGCGCTGCGCCTCCGAGATCTGCCGCAGCAGCGCGATCACCCCCGAGACCGCGATGCGCGTGGCGTTGCGCAGCTCCCCGGCGCGGGACTCCTGCGATCCCTCGGGGGCGAACCACGCCCGCAGGGCCGACCAGCGGCGGCGCCAGTCCCCCAGCCGCTCGTGGCGGTCCACGAAGGGCCGCTCGTCCGCGGCCGCCGCGCGGTCGAGCAGGGAGGCCAGACCGCTCGCCTCGACGTCCCGTACGGCCGTGGCCAGGCGGGGCAGGTAGCGGTCGAGCTCCGCCATGAACTCCGACATGTGCGTCAGCAGGGCGTTCTTGTGGCGAAGGAACGTCTCTGGAGAGGCGTCGGTGGACCGGATGATCTCGCCGAGCGTCACGTGGAAGTGCGCGGAGCGGCGTCCCATGTCCTCCATCACCGAGTCCAGCCGCGACAGCCGGCGGTAGACCTGCTCGCCCTCCCCCGCGCGGTTGGCCGCCGCGAGCGCCTTGAGGTCCTCCAGGATGTCGGAGAAGACCAGCCGCGACAGGTTGGCGTCCTGGATGCGGGCCGCGAGCAGCCCCTCGACCGACGTGTACGCCCAGTAGCCGAGCTCACTGAACTGGTAGACCGACTGCCTGTTGCGGTAGCGGACGAGGTTACCGGCCCGGGACGCGTCGTCGAACCGGTGCACCACCCCGTCCTCGTACAGGGCGTCCAGCCGGTCGCGCAGGTTGCCGTCGAACGTCGGGACCTCGTCGTGGAGCCGGGCCAGCTCGTTCAGGGCCGCCTGCACCTCACCGGCGTCCACCTGGACCTGGTGCACCTCCCGCAGCCGGTCCATCGCCCGCAGGACCCAGAGATAGGCCACATGGTCGTCGCGCCTGGTGAAGTTGAACAGCCTGAAACGATCGCTGATCGCCAGCGAGTCGAGGTCCAACGCCCTGCGGTCCGCCATCCGGTCCCCCCGATCCATGTCGCGCAGTCCCGCCCACCAGGAGAGGTGGGCGGGGCTCCCCGTGCCGAGAAGACCGTATTGGAGGGCACCGACAGTTGCGACTCGCGCGGCGGTGGACCCGCGGCAGGTGTCCCGGCTGGAGCCGCCGACCGGCACGCTCGTCTGCCGGGAGCCGAGCGGCCCGACCGGGCCGGACCGGCGCCGCCGCCGGTGTCACCGGAGCCCGTGCGCCTCCGCCCAGCCCGCGACGGCCGAGGCGATCAGCTCCGGGTGGTCTTCCGGGGTGTGGTGCCCGGCGACCTCGTCGAACCGCCGGATCTCCAGGCCGGCGAAGGTGGCCGCACACCAATCGATCATGTCCTGGTGCACCATCGTGCCGGGCCCGGGCGCGAAGGCGAGCAGCAGCTTCGGCACCTGCGGGCTGGCGGCCAGCCACGCGTCGTACGCCTCCACGCGCGCCACGACGTCGGCGGGCTCACCGCCCAGCGGCATCGAGCGCGCCCACCGCAGCAGCGGCAGGCGGCTCTCCCGCGTCGGGTACGGCTTGCGGTAGACGGCCAGGTCACTCGGGTCCATGGGAGCCGCGACGGTGCCCGGCAGTCCCTGTTCGATGAAGGCGTCGTCGTCGAGGATCATCTTCTCCCCGACGCCCTCGGCCTTGATCGCCGCGAACAGCTCCCGGCCGCCTTCGGGGAACTCCTCCCAGGTCATCGGCTTGACGATGGTCTCGGTGACGACGATGCCCCGCACCCGGTCCGGATGCCGGGCGGCCCAGTCGAAGGCCAGCGCGCCGCCCCAGTCATGGCCGACAAGGACGACGTCGTCCAGGCCGAGGCCGTCGAACCAGGCGTCCAGATAGCGGGCGTGGTCCGCGAAGGTGTACGCGATGTCGGGCTTGCCGGACTCACCCATGCCGATCAGGTCGGGGGCCAGCCGGCGACCCCCGCCGATCGCGGGGATGACATGCCTCCACAGATGGGACGAGGTGGGGTTGCCGTGCAGGAAGACCATCGGCGCCCCGGTGCCGGTGTCGCGGTAGTGGATGGTGGAGTCGAGAACGTGCTGAACCGGCACGACAGGTCCTTTCAAGGGTTGAGCTTCATGATTCGATCGATCGCCATTCCGATCGGGCCCGGTCAGGGTCATCGGAAGGCGGTGGCGTTGCGGCCGGCCCAGTCGGCGAATGACCGGGGAGCACGGCCGAGGACGCGCTCGACGTCCGGGCTGACCCGCCGCTCGGCGTCCGTCGGCTCCCCCAGGATGGCGAGCGTGCCCTCCACCACCTGCTCGGGCATGAACCGCAGCATCTGCGCCCGGGCCTCCTCCCTGGTCTGCTCGTCGAACCGCACCGGCGTGCCGAGCGCGGCGCCGATCGCCGCCGCGCGATACCGCGGCGTGGTCGGCGCGGGGCCGGTCAGCTCGTAGACGCGGCCGGCGTGCCCGTCCTCGCGCAGGACGGTCGCGGCGACCTCGGCGATGTCGGCCGGGTCGACGGTCGGCAGGCCGATGTCACCGAACGGTGCGGCGGCCGTGCGGCTCCCGCGCACGGACTCCGCCCAGGCGTAGGCGTTGGAGTGGAAGCCGCCAGGCCGCAGGATCGTCCACTCCAGGCCTGAGCGGCGCACCGCGTCCTCGAAGGCGACGGGGTGGCGGTAGAACTCGGGCCTGGTGCCCGCTCCCTGCGAGGACAGCAGGACGACACGCCGGACCCCACCCGCCCGGGCGGCGTCGAGGATCGCCTGCGGGTCCTGACCCGCCACCAGCAGGAACAGCGCGTCCGCACCGTCGAAGGCGTCCTTCAGCCCGGCGGGGTCGTCCAGGTCGGCGCGGACCTGCCGTACGCCCTCGGGGAGTTCGGCGGTCCGCCGGGAGAAGGCGGTCACCCGCTCCCCCGCGCCGGCGAGCAGGGCGACCACCTGGCCGCCGACGTTTCCGCTGGCACCCGTTACCACGATCATCATTAACTCCTTTGTTAGTTAGTTGGCTGACTGAGAAGAACCGTAGCCGCCCGCAGGGCCGCTTGTCCACTCGCAGTCAGTTGACCGACTCACATGTACGGAGAGGCGCCGGCGACGTGACGGTCCGCGCTCGCGTACGGCGCTCTCACGGCCCCGGAAAGCCCGAAGGTCGTACGCCGGTATCAACCGATCGGCGGATGCGGACTCCAGCGCGGTGGACGATGCCCGGTGAAGGCGCGCCGGGCGATCCTCAACGCATGGCGATCATCGAAGTCGACCGGCTGCGGAAGTCCTACGGCGGCCGGACCGTGGTGGACGACGTGTCCTTCGCCGTCGAAGAAGGCGAGATCTTCGGCTTGCTCGGCCCCAACGGGGCGGGCAAGACCACGACCGTCGAGTGCATCGAGGGGCTGCGCAAGCCCGACGCCGGGCGCGTTCGGCTGTCCGGCCTGGACCCGGTGGCCGACCGGGAGCGGGTCACCCCGATCCTCGGCGTCCAGCTGCAGCACAGCGACCTGCAGGGCAAGCTCACCGTACGCGAGGTACTCGAGCTCTACAGCGCCTTCTACCCACGTCCCGCGGACTGGCGAGGCCTCGTCGAGCGGCTCGGCCTGACCGACCGGCAGGGCGTGCGCTTCGAGAAGTTGTCCGGCGGTCAGAAGCAGCGCCTGTTCATCGCGCTCGCGCTCATCGGCCGCCCGAAGGTGGTGGTGCTGGACGAGCTGACCACCGGGCTGGACCCGCAGGCGCGGCGCGACACCTGGGACCTCATCGGCGGCTTCCGCGACGAGGGCGTGACCGTCGTCCTCGTCACGCACTTCATGGAGGAGGCGCAGCACCTGTGCGACCGTGTGGCCCTCCTCCGCGCGGGCGCGCTGGTGGCCCTGGACACGCCCGCAGGGCTCGTCGAGAGCACCGGAAGCGCCACGGTCGTCTCCTTCACCCCCTCGCGGAGGCTGGACGACGGCGAGCTGGCCGCACTGCCCGCGATCCGCTCCGTACGGCGCCCGGACGGCGACCGGCTGGTCGTCACCGGGACCGACGAGACCGTCGAGGCACTGATGTCCATGCTCGCGCTCAACGGCATCACCGCGCGCAACCTGCGGGTTGAGAGCGCCTCTCTCGACGACGCCTACCTCGACCTCACCGCCAAGGAGTTGTGACATGTCCGCGTCCATCGCCGTTCTGAAGGCCGAAGGCCGGCTGTTCCGCCGCGAAGCCGGCAGCGTGTTCTGGATCCTCGCCTTTCCCCTCTTGCTCCTGGTGATCCTCGGCCTGATCCCGTCGTTCCGAGAGGCGGGATCGGCCCCCGGCGGTGCGCGGCCGATCGATCTGTACCTCCCGGTGGCCGTGCTGCTCAGCGTGATCCTGGCCGGGCTGACCTCTCTGCCGCCGACGCTCACCGCCTACCGCGAGAAGGGCATCCTGCGCCGCATGTCCACCACACCGGTGCGGCCGGCCGCGCTCCTGGCCGCCCAGGTGATCGTGCACGGCGCCGCCGCGCTGGCCGGGGGGATCGTCATCATCGCCGCGGGCCGCCTGCTGTATGGCGTCCCCCTGCCTGCCAACCTGCCCGCCTACGCGCTGACGCTGGTCCTGGGCACGCTCGGCGCGCTGGTGGGCGGGGCGCTCATCGCCGCGCTGTCGCGCAGCGCCAAGGCCTCCACCACCACAGGGACGATCGTCTTCTTCCCGGCGGCGTTCACCGCGGGCGTGTACGTTCCGGTCCAGTCCATGCCCGAGGCCCTGAGACGTGTGGTGGAGTTCACGCCTTTCGGCGCCGCCTCCCAGGCTCTCGACCAGGCCTCCGCCGGAAGCTGGCCTGCCCTGCCGCTCCTTGCGATCATGCTGGTGTGGATCACAGTGCTGGCGGGCGCGTCCATCCGGTGGTTTCGCTGGGAATGACCCAGGCGGAGGCCGTCCGTTCGTGGCGGCACCGGTTCGCGACCACCGGACCGTACGTCCTGCTTGGGCTCGGCGCGGCGCTCGCCACCGCCAGCGCGGAGGCGGTGATGGACGCCGGCGAGCGATACGTCGCCGCCGTCCTGGCAGTGGCCGCGCTGGCACTCCAGATTTGGTGGAGCGTCGACGGCAGGCGGCGGGTCGGACGCGGCCGGGCGCACCGTCTCTACTACCTTCTGCGGTGGGCGCTCGGCTTCGCGCTCTCCTGGTGCAACCCGATCTTCGCCGTATACGCGGTGCTGGGCTATTACGACGCCGACCTGCTGCTGCCCCGCCGCCTGGTACGCCCCGCGCTGTTCGCCACAGCGATCACCATGGCCGGCTCCAACATCGGCGGCCTGCCCCCGGCCGAGGGCATGTACTGGCTGGCGTTCGTCGCGCTGCTGGCCCTGCACTCCGGCCTCGCCATCGGGTTCGACCACATCGCGGTCAAGGAGAGCGAACACGCCGCCGAACTGCGGGCCGCGAACGACCGCCTGGCCCGAGCGCTCCGGGAGAACGCCGGCCTGCACGCCCAGCTCCTCCTCCAGGCCAGGGAGGCCGGCGTCGCCGACGAACGCGGACGACTGGCCACGGAGATCCACGACACCCTCGCCCAAGGGCTGACCGGCATCGTCACCCAGCTCCAGGCCGCGGCCGACAGCACCGATCCCGCGGCCACCCGCGACCACATCGGACGCGCCGCCGTCCTGGCCCGGCACAGCCTCCGGGAGGCACGGCGTTCGGTGCAGAATCTCAGCCCCGGGCAACTGGAACACGACCCCCTGCCCACAGCCTTGGAGAAGATCGTCGCAGCCTGGTCGGCGCAGACCGGGGTCCGGGCCGAGATCACCGTCACCGGAACCGTCGAACCGCTGCATCACGAGATCGAGGCCACGCTGCTCCGCATCGCCCAGGAGGCCCTCACCAACGTCGGCCGGCACGCCGGGGCGCAACGGACCGGAGTCACCCTCTCCTACATGGACGACGAGGTGAGCCTGGACATCCGCGACGACGGGAGCGGCTTCGATCCGGGCAGCCTTCCGCCGCGCGGCGCCACCGGAGGCTTCGGCCTCGGCGGTATGCGGGTCCGCGCCGAGCGGGTCGCCGGGACCATCGAGCTCGAGTCGGAGCCGGGCCTCGGCACCGCCCTGTCCGCGCGAGTACCGTTGGTCCGTCATGAGTGAACCCGCCGCGCCCCCCGGCTCGTCGCCACCGCCCATCACCCTGGTCATCGCCGACGACCATCCCGTCGTGCGGCACGGTCTGCGCAGCATCTTCGAGGCGTCGTCCGGCTTCGCCGTACTGGGCGAGGCGGCCGACGGGGTCGAGGCGGTCGAGCTAGTCACCCGCCTCGACCCCGACGTGGTCCTGATGGACCTGCGCATGCCTGGCGGCGGCGGGGTGGAGGCGATCGCGGAGCTGTCGCGCCGCGGCGCACGGGCCGGGGTGCTCGTGCTCACCACGTACGACACCGACTCCGACACCCTTCCGGCGATCGAGAACGGCGCGACCGGTTATCTGCTAAAGGACGCTCCGCGCGACGACCTGTTCGGCGCGGTGCGGGCCGCCGCCGAGGGCCGGACCGTGCTGTCCCCCGGCATCGCCGCGCGGCTGGTCGCCCGGGTGCGGGCGCCCGCGAACCACAGCCTGAGCAGCCGCGAACGCGAGGTGCTGCGCCTGGTCGCCGAGGGCTCATCCAACCGTGAGATCGCCGCGGCTCTGTTCGTCAGCGAGGCCACGGTCAAGACCCATCTGACCCATATCTTCGGCAAGCTCGGTGCCAAGGACCGCGCGGCCGCCGTCGCCATCGCCTACAACCGGGGCATCCTCGGCTGATCGAAACCGGGCCACGTCCGGCCGGAAGAAACTTTCACCACCATCGCCGGGTTCCTCGCGCGCGACGGCGCCTCGTCGCACCGGCAGACGGCGACGACCGCTCCGGGGCGCCGGGAGCAGGCCGAACGGGCGATTCCCGCCCGGCGACCCGAGCCGGCGCAAGCGTCTTCACCACGCGCGTACGCGGCCGGGCGAGCGCCGGCGCATCGGCGCCGCGTGACGGGATCCTTGACGACCCGGGAACCGGCGCTGACACTGAGCGGCAATCCCCGGTGAACGACAGCGTGATCGAGGGCGCCCCGAACCGCGTTTGTTAGCGCTCACATTTGTCCCCGTACCGTCCCGTCCCGACGAGAGGCACCCCCCATGGACACCTCCGCACGTTCTCCCGCATGGCCGCGCCGCGTCCTCGCCCTGGCGATCCTGGCGCTACTCGCGGTCTGTCCGTCCCTTGTGGCCGCCGGCCCCGCCCAGGCGGCGACCATCGACACGAGCGCGTCGTACGTGCTGGTCAACCGCAACAGCGGCAAGGCGCTGGACGTCTACAACAGGGCGACGAACGACGGCGCGCCCCTGGTGCAGTGGTCCCGCAACGACGGCACCAACCAGCAGTGGCAGTTCGTCGACTCCGGCGGCGGCTACTACCGCCTCAGGTCGAGTCTCAGCGGCAAGGTCGCCGACATCTCCGGCCGCTCCACCGCCGACGGCGCCGACGTCATCCAGTACACCGACAAGAACGCCACCAACCAGCAGTTCCGGGTCGTCGACACCGACAGCGGCTACGTCAAGCTGATCAACCGCAACAGCGGCAAGGCCCTCGAAATCTGGGAGTGGTCGACCGCCGACGGCGGCCGCGTCTCCCAGTACACCGACCTCAACGGCGCCAACCAGCAGTGGCAGCTCGTCAAGCTCACCTCCTACCCCGGCCCGGGCTACGTCACCGGTGACGTCACCGTCCACGACCCCGAGGTGACCAAGAAGCCGGACGGCACCTACCTCCTCGCGCACACGGGCGACAACATCACGCTCAAGACCTCGTCCGACCGGACCGCCTGGCGCAACGCGGGCGTGGCCTTCCCCGGCGGGGCCTCCTGGACGCACGCCTACACCAACGGCAGCAACACGCTGTGGGCGCCGGACATCACCTACGTCAACGGCAAGTACTTCATGTACTACGCGGCCTCGACCTTCGGCTCCAACCACTCGGGCATCTTCCTGGCCACCAGCACGACCGGCGCGTCCGGGTCGTGGACCAACCAGGGTCTGGTCATCGAGTCGAACACCTCCGATAACTGGAACGCCATCGATCCCAACCTGGTCGTCGACGACCAGGGCCGCTGGTGGCTCGACTTCGGCTCGTTCTGGTCCGGGATCAAGATGGTCCAACTCGACCCGGCGACCGGAAAGCGGCTGAACAGCACCATCGTCAGCATCTCCGGCCGCAACGGCGGTGCGACCGAGGCGCCGTTCATCTACCGGCACGGCGGCTACTACTACCAGTTCGTCTCCTTCGACCTGTGCTGCAAGGGCGCGTCCAGCACCTACCGCATCATGGTCGGCCGCTCCACCTCGGTCACCGGCCCGTACGTCGACCGGAACGGGACGGCGATGACGTCAGGGGGCGGCACGCAGGTGCTGGCCGGGCACGGGAGCATCCACGGCCCCGGCCACCAGGCCGTCCTCGCCGACAACGACGGAGACATCCTCTTCTACCACTGGTACGCCGACGACGGCTCCTCCCGCCTCGGCATCAACAAGCTCGGCTGGGACGGCGCCGGCTGGCCCTACGTCTACTGAGTTCCCGGACAGGCACGAAGACCGGCGTCCGGTGGAGGTGCGCCCCCGGCGAGGATTTTCATCTGACTCGGCCTGTCCGGCGAAAAGTTACGATCTCGACGAGATTCGCGTGCCGCTCTGGCGTAGGGCGGCGCGCGGCGGTGTGATTGCCCCGGCCTGATCCCCCCGCAGGCATTCGAGAAGGGGTCGCACACGTTGAGAACTCCACATCGCGGCATCGCCGTCGCGGTCGTCGCGGCGGCGGTGCTGTTCCCCGCCGCGCCGTCCGTCCTGGCCTCCACCCCCGCCTCCACCTCCACCGCCGGGCCGGAAGTCTCCTGCACCGCGACGCTGTCGGCGCCCACGCGCGAAGCCGCCTTCGGCGAGGCGGCCACGGCGACGGGCGTGCCGGAACCGCTGCTGAAGGCCGTGGCGTACATGCTGTCCCGCTGGGACGACCACCAGGGCAGGCCGAGCGCCGACGGCGGCTACGGCGTGTTCGACCTGAGCGACCGGGCGCCCAAGGCAGGGGACGGCGCGGACAAGGGGCGCCCGGTCGGGGCCACGAGCCAGATCGCGGCGGCGTCCGGGCTGACCGGGCTCACGGCCGACGCGCTGCGCCGGGAGCCGAACGCCGGCATCTGCGGCGGCGCCGCGCTGCTGGCGTCCTACCACGACCGCGGCGACAGCGACAATCTGGGCTCCTGGCGGGACGCGGTGGCACGGTTCGGGGCGAGGAACGACTTCGTCCGGCAGGTCTACCAGACCCTCCGCACCGGTCAGAGCCGCGTCACCGCCGACGGCGGGCGGGTCACCCTCGCCGCCGACGACTCCGTCGCCCTGCCCGCCGCGCGGCTCGCCGCCGATGCCGGCGTCGACTGCCCATCCGGCCTCGACTGCGAGTGGCTGGAGGCGCCGTACGCCAAGGGCTCCGCCGGCGAGCCGGACAACACGACCGACTACGGCAACCACGACCTCGCCGACCGGACCGGGCCGGGCGGGCCCACGCTCGACTACATCGTCATCCACGACACCGAGGGCTACTACGACCCCTCAGTCCGGTTGGCCCAGGACCCGACGTACCTCGCGTGGAACTACACCATCCGGTCCTCCGACGGCCACATCGCCCAGCACCTCGACGCCGGGGACGTCGGCTGGCACGCCGGCAACTGGTACGTCAACATGCACTCCATCGGCATCGAACACGAGGGCTTCGCCGGGACCGCCGGCTGGTTCACCGAGTCGATGTACCAGACCTCGGCCACGCTGGTGAAACACCTCGCGCAGAAGTACGGCATCCCCCTCGACCGGGCGCACGTCATCGGCCACGACCAGGTGCCCGGAACCGTCCTCGGCGCCACCAGGAGCATGCACTGGGACCCGGGCCCCTACTGGGACTGGGACCACTACTTCGAGCTGCTCGGCGCCCCCATCGGCGGCGACCTGAAGACCACCGCCGACGTCGCCCCGGGCGACGTCGTGGAGGTCCGCACCGGCTACCGGGACAACCCCCAGCCGGTGACCGGCTGCGCCGCCGCCTCCCCGCCCTCCCCCGACTGCGTCACCGGGGCCGGCACCAACTTCCTGCCCCTCTACCAGTCGCCGTCCGAGACGGCGCCCCTCGCCGCCGACCCCGGCTGGAAGCCCGGCTCCACCGCGGGCTCGACGTACGCGAGCGACATCAGCGCCCGCGTCGTCTCCGGCCACAAGCTCATCGTCGCCCAGGTGCAAAGCGACTGGCTCGGCGTGTGGTGGGCCGGCTCCCTGGCCTGGCTGCACAGCCCCGCCGACCATCCGGTCGTGGTCCGCACCCGGGCCAAGACCGTCACCGTGAAGGCCGGGGCGGCCGGCCCCGCCGCCGTCTACGGCCGGGCCTACCCCGAGTCGAGCGCCTACGCCGGCACCGGCATCCCCGTCCAGGCCCTGTCTCCGCTGGAGTACAAGATCCCGGCCGGCCAGACGTACGCCGTGAGCGACGACGACGTGGTCACCGACTACTACCGAGCCACCACATTCGACGGATCGGCCCCCGGCGACCGCACCGACCTCAAAGGACAGGACCGCTACTACCAACTCTGGTACGCCCACCGCCAGGTCTTCGTCCGCACGGCCGAGGTGGACCTCCACGACGCGCAGCGGTCGCCGGTGAGCGCCACCACGCCGCCGACGATCAGCGGGCCCGCCAAGGTCGGCGGTGAGCTCAGCGCCTCCGCGGGGACCTGGTCGCGGCAGGTGGCGGGCTTCACCTACCAGTGGTACGTGGACGGTGCGAAGGTCCCGGGGGCCACCGAGCCGACGTACCGGCCGGGCGTCGCGGACCTCGGCAGGAGCGTGGTCGTCGAGGTGACCGTCGACGACCCGTACTTCACCGCCGCCTCCGCACGGTCGGCGGCGACCGCGCCGGTCGCGCCGGGAACGTTCACCTCGGCCCAGCCGCCCGCCGTGAGCGGGACACCGAAGATCGGCCGCACGCTGACGGCGTCCCCCGGCACGTGGACGCCGTCGCCCGAGAAGGTCACCTACCAGTGGCTGCGCGACGGCGTTGCGGTCAAGGGCGCCACGGGGCGGACCTATCACCTCACGGGCCACGACCGCGGCGCCCGCGTCGCCGTACGGGTCACCGTGTCGGCGAAGGCCTACGCGAAGGCCGTCGCCACCTCGGCGGCGACCCGGCCGGTCACCCCCTGATGGTGCGGCCCGCCGGGGAGGGCTTTCCCTCCCCGGCGATCGTCCACGTCCAGCCCGGCCAGGCGCACAGTGGCCGTCGGCTGGAGCACGTTCAGGGGCTTCCCCGCAGGCAGGTGGGACTGCGAATCGCCGCGCCGGCGCCTGCGGTGAGCGTCCTCGCACCGCCATAGATCACCGAAACAGACCGCTGCCAGGACGAAGACAGCGGGTCAAGGCCCTGGGTTGGTTGTGAGCGGCTCTGCGAGCGGCCCATACTGGAGGGAATGAAGCCAGCCAGCGGCGCGTCCCGCCGTCACCTGCCCACCAGTCCCTTCAAGCCCCCGCCCCCCGCCCCGCCTCTTGAGAAGTTCAGTGTGAACGACCAGGTCACCCACGACCGATACGGTCTCGGTGTGGTCCTGGAAGTAGAGGACGGGGTGGCGGTGCTCGTCGATTTCCGATCACAGCAGGAACGCATCACTGCCCCATTCAAGAAACTGCACAAACTCTGAGGCGGACGCCCCGTCGAGGAAGCGCCTCATGCGAGTACCGCTCCCTCGGCGGCACGTCGGCGGGCGTCCACGCGCAGGCGCCCTCCCCGGCCAGGGCCTTGATCTTCATGCGCCCTCGCTCGAAGCGCACATGCCGTCAGGCGCACACACATTTTTTTGGTACCGCGACCGCACCGACGCGCAAGACCGGCTACACCCTGATCCAGACCGGGCGCCGGCCGTCCGCAGGAGACGCCGTCGCGACTGCGGGCCGACCACCGGGGAATCGTCGATGAGACGTGTCCGCCTCGCGTGGCGGTCACCGTCGGCACCAGGATGGCGCGGCGGCCGTCGGCCGTCGCGCCATGAGTGCGGTGTTTCCGGTGTGCAGGTCAGCTCGCGCTGACCGCGCCGCACTGTCACCCAAGCCGCACAGCAGCGTCCGGGCGTCGAGACGCGGCGCGTGAGCGTCGGTCGTGAAACTTTCAGGGCTTTCCGTTCCACGCCCGCGCGGCCGGACGGATCGGGATGTCGCGGCGCCGGGCGAGCGCGGCGGAATATCTCCCGAGCAGCACAACGCGACGCTGATCAATACAGGCGGGTCGCAGCCTCCCGCGCGGCAAGCCGATCCCGGACGAGACCCAGGCGGCGCGAGTGAAGGCCTCACCCACGAATTCGGGCCTTGACGGAGACGGGTCAGAAGCAAAAACTGAGCGCACCGATCCCCCGTGCACGACTGTGAGACGGCAGGCTCACAACTGCAATTGTTAACGCTAACACTCTCTGTACCAGAGACACCCCCCACCAGGAAGGCACGGAAAGCCTCATGATTTTCCGATCAGGGCGTCTGAAGCGGGTGGCGCTGTCCGCGGGCGCGGCGATCACGCTCGCCGCGGGCCTGCTGGCCGGCCTCGCGGCACCGTCGGAGGCGGCCGGGCAGGGGCCGTGTGACATCTACGCGGCGGGCGGCACGCCGTGCGTCGCGGCGCACAGCACGACCCGCGCGCTCTACGGCAACTACAACGGTCCGCTCTATCAGGTGCGCCGCACCTCGGACAACGCCACGCGCGACATCGGCGTGCTGAGCACGGGCGGGGTGGCCGACGCTTCCGCGCAGGACTCGTTCTGCTCCGGCACCACCTGCCTGATCACGATCATCTACGACCAGTCCGGCCGCAACAACCGGCTCACGCAGGCGCCTCCCGGCGGGTTCGCCGGCCCGGCCGCGGGCGGCTACGACAACCTCGCGGTCGCCACCGCGGCGCCGATCACGGTCGGCGGTCACAAGGCCTACGGCGTCTACGTGGCCCCCGGCACCGGCTACCGCAACAACAACACCAACGGCGTCGCCAAGGGCGACCAGCCGGAGGGCATGTACGCCATCTTCGACGGCACCCACTACAACGGCGGCTGCTGCTTCGACTACGGCAACGCCGAGACCAACAGCCGCGACAACGGCAACGGCACGATGGAGGCCATCTACTTCGGCAACATCAAGGTCTGGGGATACGGCGCCGGCAACGGCCCCTGGATCATGGCCGACCTGGAGAACGGCCTGTTCTCGGGCGTGAACCAGCACTACAACGCGGGCGACCCGAGCATCAGCCACCGGTTCCTGACCGCCATCGTCAAGGGTGAGCCCAACCACTGGGCCATCCGCGGCGGCAACGCCCAGTCGGGCAGCCTGTCGACCTTCTACAACGGGGTGCGGCCCAACGTCTCGGGCTACAACCCGATGAAGAAGGAAGGCGCCATCATCCTCGGCATCGGCGGTGACAACAGCGTGGGCGCCAGGGGCACCTTCTACGAGGGCGTGATGACTTCGGGCTATCCGACCGACGCCACCGAGAACGCGGTCCAGGCCAACATCGTCGCCGCCGGATACTCGACGTCGGGCACCGGCACCCCCGGTGGGACGCTCACCCCCGGCTCGTCGATCTCGTTGCGCGCGACGACGTCCGGCTACACCGACCGCTACATCCGGCACTATGAAGACGACGCCATCACGTCGGTGATCACCTCGTCCAGCTCCACACTGGACAAGAACGACGCCACCTGGATCGTGCGCAGCGGCCTGGCCAGCAGTTCGTGCGTGTCGTTCGAGTCGCGGAACTACCCCGGCGACTTCCTGCGCCACCAGAACTACCAGCTCCACCGGCAGCCCAACGACGGCAGTTCGCTGTTCGCCTCCGACGCCACCTTCTGCCCGCAGGCGGGGAAGAGCGGTCAGGGCACGTCGTTCGCCTCCTACAACTTCCCGACCCGGTTCATCCGCCATTACAACAATGTCGTCTACATCGCCAGCAACGGCGGCTCGAACACCTTCGACAACGCCACCGCATGGAACGCCGACGTGAGCTGGGTCGTCTCCCAGCCCTGGGCATAGGCCCTCCGGCGTGAGCGGAGCCGCCCCCGGACACCGGGGGCGGCTCCCGTCGTCTGCGCGACTTCCGGGCGACTCTTCCGGGCGACTCTTCCGGGCGACCGACCGCGGGACAGGGTCAGATTAGTCGCAAGGATGAGACCTTTATCCGGGCCTCGCCTATCTTTCACCAGTTAACTCGCAAAGTTTGCTTCTAGTGAAGCTATCTTTCGCTGGGACTGGAGGTTAGTGTCTGCATTCAAGACCGGACACCTGCGACATATAGCTCATCCCCCAGTTCACTCCGTCCCCCCATCACACGCCGAGGTGAACCTTTGTCTGTGCTGCCCTTGTCTCGTCGAAGCGCTCGACGAGACCAGTCCCCCGCGAGTGCGGTCGGGCCCGCCCCGAACGGGGCCGCGCCCCACGTGTTCACAGTGACCGCATCAAGGAGGACCAATTGAGATCGCGACAGCGAAGGTCACGTCCCAGGCTGAGTCGCAAGGGTAGAGGTGTCGCGGGCCTGGTGCTGGGTGCGCTTGTCTCGGTCTCGTTCGCGGCGACGCCCTCGCACGCCGCCGAGGAGAACCTCAACGAGGGGCTGGTGCACCACTTCGTCCTCAACGAGACGAGTGGGACGACGCTGGTCAACTCGGGCAGCGCGGGCTCGGCGGCGAACGCCACGCTCGTGCATCCGGAGAAGGCCACCTTGACCGGGGATGGAGTCAGGTTCAACCCCGACTCCTACGAGAGCGCCCTCACCGGTGCGTATGTGGCGCTGCCGAACGACATCACCGCCGGCATGTCGAACCTCACCGTCGACTATGACGTGTGGATCGACCCGGCGAACGTCGGCGAGCACCAGATGTGGGGCTTCGGCGCGAAGTCCGGCTCGTGCGACGCCGACACCGGCGCCCAGGGCTCCATCTTCGCGTCGAACACCCAGCGGTTCCGCATCGCGGTGGGTTCGGCGAACCTCCAGCAGAACCGGGTCCGCATGCCTGAGGCGGCGTGGACGCACGTCACCTACACCCAGTCGCAGAACGCGAACGGCACGAGCTGGACCGGCAGGCTTTACCTCGACGGCGTGCTGCATGCGACGTCGACGAACCTGACCACGGCGCCGTCGGTGAACGCCGCGGGGACCAACTGCAACTTCCTCGCTCGCTCCCAGACGTCGGGCAACTACTCATTCCGCGGAACGATCCGGGACTTCCGGGTCTACGACCGGGCGGTGAGCCTCGACGAGACGCTCGCCCTGGCGGGAAAGACCGTCTCCACCGGCGTTCACGCCGACGCCGACGCCATCGACCTCGGCCTGACCAGTGCGATCGTCCGTGACATCGTTCTGCCCAAGGTGGGCTCCGTGGCGGGCTCGGCCATCACGTGGACGAGTTCGGACCCGTCGGTCGTCGAGGTCTCCACCCCGCCGGCCCTCCCCAGCGCACGCAAGGTCGCGGTGACCGGCAGGATCACCCGGCCCGCGAAGGGGCAGCCCGACGCGACGGCCACGCTCACGGCGACGGTCCGCAAGGGCGCCCAGGAGGTCACCACACGGGAGATCCCCATCGTGGTGAAGGCCGAGTTCGACGACGCGCAGGCGGTCGGCCGTGACACGTTCGACCTGAGCCTGCACGCCATCGACGACGTACGCGGAAACATCGACCTCCCTGCCACCGGCGAGTTCGGATCCACGATCAGCTGGAAGTCGACCAGCGACCTCGTCACTCCGACGGGCAAGGTGACCCGCCCGGCCTTCGGCCGCGCGAATGTCGAGGCCGTGCTGACGGCGACCATCACCAAGGGTTCGGCCTCGCAGACGAAGTCGTTCCCGGTGACCATCACCGCCATGCCCCGCTCCGAGGAGTACGAGCGGTACTTCATGGGGTACTTCAAGGGCGAGGGAATCGCCGACGGCGAGCAGATCATGTTCGCGACGTCCAACGGGAACACCGCTCTGGACTGGACCGGTCTGACCGGAGGCCGGCCGTCGCTCATCTCCCAGCTGGGCGACCAGGGCCTTCGTGACCCGCACATCGTCCGCTCCCCCGACGGCGACACGTTCTACATGATCGCCACCGACCTGAACTGGTACGACCAGGGCGGATACGCCATCAACGACACCCAGTACATCGAGGTGTTCGAGTCGCACGACCTCGTGCACTGGACTCCTCAGCGGCACGTGAAGGTCGCGCCCGACAACGCGGGCAACGCCTTCGCACCCGAGTCGCTGTGGGTCGAGGAGATCGGCGCCTACGCCGTCTTCTGGGCACAGTCGATGTGGAACGACCCCGTGAACCGCACCGGTCAGGGGAACGCGCAGATGTGGTACGCCACGACGCGCGACTTCCAGACGTTCTCCGGTCCCAAGGTCTGGCAGAACCCGGCCCCTCTGTCGCGGATCGACACGACCGCGATCCGGGTCGGTGACAACTACTACCGCGTGACCAAGAACGAGGCCGGCAACCAGGGCTCGGACATCTTCTCGGAGAAGCACACCGACTTCCTCGACAGCAACATCAACAACTGGACGTTGGTCGCTCCGGCTCTGGGGCGCACGACGTGGGTCGCCAACCAGGGGTACGAGGGGCCGATCATCTTCAAGGCCAACCCCGGTGACACCTCCTGCCCCGGCCAGTTCTACCTCTGGGGTGACCGGTACACCAACGGTGGTGGATACCAGGCCGCGTGCCACGACAACATCGAGGCTCCGACCTGGAACGCCAAGGCGATCACGATGACCAACGCGGGCGTCGTCCGTCCGCGTCACGGAACCGTGATCCCGATCACCGTCCGCGAGTGGAACGACATCCGCGGGATCGCGAACAGCGACGTCACGACCACCACCGAGGTGGCCGTCGCGCCGTACGCGAGCGGGGCCCAGACGACCACGGCCACCGCCACCGTCAAGGCGGCCGACGGGTTCGAGACCGGCGGTCAGGTGCGGTTCAGCATCGGCTCGTGGTCGAAGCTCGCCCACCTGGACGACGGCGTGGCCACGGTCACGCTGCCCGCGGATCTGCCCGCGGGCGCCCGGACGGTCAAGGCCGAGTACCTCGGGTTCGACTACCTGGGGGCGTCGGAGGGCACGGCGTCGTTCCAGGTGCCCTCCGGCCCGAACGCCGTCAAGGTGAAGGCGAAAACGGCGCCGGCGTCGGTTGTCCGCGGCGACACGTTCAAGCTGGACGTGACCGTCGGGCCGGCGGGCGGGCAGAAGAAGAGCGCTCCGACCCCGACCGGCGAGGTCACCGTCAGCTTCGGCGGCACCGTGCAGGTCGTGCCACTGGTGGACGGCGAGGCCGTCGTCACACTGCGGACCGCCGATCTGCAGCCCGGGGGGTACACGGTCCACGTTGCCTACTCCGGCAACCCGACCTACCAGCCCCACGCCGCCGACTACCAGAAGTTGAGGGTGCGGTAGCCGGTAGGTGACGAGCGGCCTGGGCGGGCCGGCGAGCTCATCCTCGCCGGCCCGCCCGGTTGTCGTGGGGCAGATCCTGGAGCCCGGCGAGCCCGCCGATGGCCACCTCGCCCACCCCGTCCTCGCCCGCGCCCACCCCGTCCGCACCCGCCCCGTCCGCGCCCACCCTGTCCGCACCCCACCCTGTCCGCACCCACCCTGTCCGCGACGCCCGTGCGGCACATGCCTGAGCCGCGGCCGCCCGACCTCCTGCACGACGCCGTAGCCGGGTACGCGCCGGACAGCCTCGCGAGACTCATTCGCGATTTGCCTAAACATGTTAGGCAAATCCATAATGAGTTCAGGCGGAGTGGGGAGAGGGTTATGGCGCGAGCGGGACTGACCACGGAACGTCTGATCAGGGCGGGGGCGGAGCTGGCCGACGAGGTCGGCTTCGACCAGGTGACGATCTCGGCGCTGGCCCGGCGGTTCGGCGTCAAGGTCGCGAGTCTCTACTCCCACCTGAAGAGCTCCCATGACCTGAAGACCGCGATCGCGCTGTTCGCGCTGGAGGAACTCGCCGACCGGGTCGCGGACGCGCTGGCCGGGCGCGCCGGCAAGGACGCCCTGGCCGCCTTCGCGGACGCCTATCGCGGCTACGCCCGGGAGCATCCCGGCCGCTACGACGCCGCCCGGCTCAGGCTCGACCCCGAGACGGCGGCCGCCAGCGCCGGAGTCAGGCACGCGCAGATGACGCGGGCCATCCTGCGCGGCTACGACATCGCCGAGCCGGACCAGACGCACGCGGTCCGGATGCTGGGCAGCGTGTTCCACGGCTACGTCAGCCTGGAGATGAGCGGAGGCTTCAGCCACACCGCCGTCGACCCGGAGGAATCCTGGTCCTGGATCGTGGACTCCCTCGACGCCCTGCTGCGCGACCGGACGACGCCGTGACCACCCGTGACCACCAGGGGCCGTGACCACCAGGGGCCGCACCGACGCGGCGTAACACCCGGAAATCCCGATCAACAGGCTGAGGCGATGAGCGTCGAACACGACTGGATCACCACACCCGTCACCCCGGACATCGTGCGCGGCGCCCTCGACGTGGAACGCACGGCGCGCGGCCTGCTGCCGCACCGGCTGCCCGCCTGGGCCCGCCGGCAGATCCCCGACGGGCAACTGGCCATGGCCGAGGCCCAGCCGTCCGGCGTACGCCTGGCGTTCCGGACCCGGGCCACCACCATCGAACTCGACACGCTGCCCACCAAGAGGGCCTACCGGGGTCTTCCCGCCCCGGCGGACGGTGTGTACGACCTGCTCGTCGACGGCCGCCTCACGGCCCAGGCCACGGTGGCCGGCGGCAACGTCCGCGTGATCGACCTGGCCTCCCAGGCCGCCGAGCTGCGCGAAGGGCCGCCCGGCACCGCCCGGTTCGCCGATCTCCCCGCGCGTGACAAGAACGTCGAGATCTGGCTGCCGCATACGGAGATCACCGAGCTGATCGCCCTGCGCACCGACACCCCGATCGAGCCGGCGCCGGACGGCGGATTCCAAGACGGCGGACCCCCGGACGGCGGACTTAGGGTGTGGCTGCACCACGGCAGTTCCATCAGCCACGGCTCGAACGCCGCCCACCCGACCGCCATATGGCCGGCTCTGGCCGCCGCCCTGGGCGGAGTGGAGCTGATCAATCTGGGGTTCGGCGGCAGCGCGCTACTCGACCCGTTCACCGCCCGCGCGATGCGGGACACCCCCGCCGACGTGATCAGCGTCAAGATTGGCATCAACATCGTCAACGGCGACGTGATGCGCCTGCGTGCCTTCACCCCCGCGGTCCACGGCTTCCTCGACACCATTCGCGAGGGGCATCCGGCCACGCCGCTGCTGGTCGTGTCCTCCATCCTGTGCCCGGTCCAGGAGGACACCCCCGGCCCGCTCGCGCCCCGCTTCGAAGGCGGGACCGTGCGATTCACGGCCACGGGCGATCCCGCCGAGCGCGCCGCCGGGCGTCTGACGCTCAACGTCATCCGCGACGAACTCGCCCGGATCGTGCGACAGCGGGCGGCCGACGACCCGAACCTGCACTACCTCGACGGTCGCGACCTCTACGGCGAGGCGGACTACGCGGAACTGCCGCTGCCCGACGAGGTGCACCCCGGCCCCGAGGGACATCGCCGCATCGGCGAGAACTTCGCCCGCCTCGTGTTCGGCGCCGGTGGCCCGTTCGCCGTCACCACGGGGTGAGAGCCCTGATGTGCCTGGCGGGAAATGTGCTGTTACGGTAGGCCGCGGTGTTCCGGGAAGTCGGGTCGGCGGACGTGGTTCCGGTGCCCACACGGAGGTTCTCGGTGGTATCGCAGACGCCCCGCCCGTTAGACGACGAACGCGAGCTCCCCGCCTGGCACGGCCACCTGCGCGAACGCACAGGAGGCCGCGACGACGGAGAGAAGCCTGCATGAGGCTGTTTTGGGCCATGGTGGCGCGTTTCCACCAGCCGGCGCAGGTCATCACGACAGTGTTCGGGGTGACGGTCCTCCTGGGAACCGCCCTGCTGTCCAGTCCGCTCGCCACGACCTCGGGCAAGCCCGCGAACTGGATCACCGCCCTGTTCACCGCGACGTCGGCGGTGTGCGTGAACGGGCTGACCGTCGTCGACACGGCCACCCACTGGTCGGTGTTCGGCGAGGTGGTCATCGCCGTCCTCATCCAGGTGGGCGGCCTCGGCATCATGACCCTGGCGACCGTCTTCACCCTGCTCGTCTCCCGCAGGCTGGGCCTGCGGGCCCGGTTGTCCGCGCAGGCCGAGACCCGGGTGCTCAACGGCAGCGACCTGCGGCGCGTGGTGGGCAAGGTCGTGCTCTTCAACCTGCTCTGCGAGGCCGTCGTGGGAGCCGTTCTCACGCTCAGGTTCGTGCTCGGATACGGCGAGCCCGTCGGGCGAGGGCTGTATCTGGGCCTGTTCCACGCGGTCTCGTCGTTCAACAACGCCGGTTTCGCGCTGTGGCCCGACAGCCTGGTCAGGTTCGCCGCCGATCCGTGGGTCTGCCTGACCGTCGCGACGGCGGTGATCGTGGGCGGGCTCGGCTACCCCGTGGTGTTCGAACTGCGCCGTTCCTGGCGCCGCCCCGGCCGCTGGTCGCTGCTCACCCGCATCACGCTCACGGTCACCACCGTCCTGGTGGCGGGCGGCACTCTGCTGTTCCTCCTCACGGAGTGGACCAACCCCCGCACGCTCGGGCCGATGGACGAGCAGGGCAAGCTGCTCACCGCGTTCTTCACCGCCGTCATGCCACGCAGCGCAGGGTTCAACAGCATCGACATCACGCAGATGCACCCCTCCAGCTGGCTCGTCACCGAGCTGCTGATGTTCGTCGGCGGCGGCAGCGCGGGCACCGCCGGCGGGATCAAGGTCACCACGCTGGGCCTGCTCACGTTCATCGTCTGGGCGGAGCTGCGCGGCGAGAGCCGGGTGAACATCGGCCACCGCCGCCTCACCGAGGCGGCGCAGCGGCAGGCGGTCTCGCTGACCGTGCTGAGCGTGGCCCTGGTCGCGCTGTTCAGCTACACCCTGCTGGTTCTGACGCCGCACTCCCCGGACCGGGTGCTCTTCGAGGTCGTCTCCGCCTTCGGCACGACCGGGCTGTCCGTCGGCGTCGCCTCCACCGTCTCCCCCGCCGCGCAGATGCTGCTCACGCTGCTGATGTTCGTCGGCCGGATCGGCCCGCTCACGCTGGGCTCCGCCCTGGCGCTCAAGGAGCGCACCCGCCGCTACGAATTACCGGAAGAGGACGTCATCGTTGGCTGACATGAGAAACGACCCCGTGGCCGTGATCGGTCTGGGCCGCTTCGGCACCGCGCTCGCCCTCGAGCTGGTGCGGCGCGGCACCGAGGTGCTCGCCATCGACCATCGCCCCAAGGTGGTGCAGAGCCTCGCGGGACAGATCACGCACATCGCCACCGCCGACGCCACCGACCCCGAGGCGTTGCGCCAGCTCGGCCTGCCGGACTTCTACCGCGCGGTGTGCGCCATCGGCAACGACCTGGAGGCGAGCATCCTCACCTCGTCGCTGCTGGTGGAGATGGAGATCGACGACATCTGGGCCAAGGCCGTCAGCCGGCAGCACGGCCGTATCCTCAGCCGGATCGGCGTCCAGCACGTGGTCTTCCCCGAGCACGACATGGGTGAGCGCGTGGCCCACCTGGTGAGCGGGCGGATGCTCGACTACATGGAGGTCGACGAGAACTTCGCCCTGGTCAAGACCCTTCCGCCCAAGGAGTACGTCGGAGTCCCCCTCGGCGAGTCGAGCCTGCGCCGAAAGTGCGGGGTGACGGTGGTGGCGGTCAAGCGGCCGGGCGAGGAGTTCACCTACGCCACCGCCGAGACCGAGCTCGGCTATGGCGACGTCATCATCGTGTCAGGCCGTACGGACCAGGTCGAGCGCTTCGCGGAGCTGCCGTGACGGCGTGGGCGGGAGCCAGATGTCCGGCTTTACCGGCAACCGCCTCACGTATTCGAGTAACGTCACTACTGATAGTGATCGGTAGGGACGTGCCCGACTTGACCGGCCCGCCCGACATGGCATCCGCGGCGGGCAAGGGGGAGTGCCCCGTTCACTACGCGGGAAGGAGTAAAGCCATCAAAGGAATCATGTGCTGACGGTGGGGGCCGGCTATGGAGTCGCGATGAGTTCCCAGAGCGTCCTGCGTGCGTTGCCGTTCATCGCGATTCTCCTGGTCGTCGTGGTCGACCTGATCACCGGACCCCGTGTGGGCTTCCTGGCGCTCCTCACGCTGGGCCCGGCCTTCGCCTCGGTGACGGGCAGCGTGCGCCGCACGGCCCTGGTGGGGGTGCTGGCCCTCGCCATCTGCGTCCCCCTCGCCGTGTACGACGGCCTGCTCGGCCGGACGAGCAACTACCTCACTCTCGCCGCGATCGTCGGCGTCACCGCCGCGAGCATGCTGGCCAGCAGACTGCGCAACCGGCGCGAGCGCGAGCTGGCCAATGTCCGCCTCGTCGCCGAGGCGGCCCAGAGGGTGCTCCTGCGCCCGGTCCCCCGCCGCGCGAGCGACCTGCGGATCGCGCTCTCCTACACCTCCGCCGCCGCGGAGGCCCAGATCGGCGGCGACCTCTACGAGGTGGTGACCACCCCGGAGGGCGTACGGATTCTCATCGGCGACGTGCAGGGCAAGGGCCTGGAGGCGGTCGAAACCGCGGCGTGGGTGCTCGGCGCGTTCCGTGAGGCCGCCTACGACCAGTCCGAACTCGCCGGTGTGGTCGAGCGCGTGGAGACCAGTCTGGCCCGGCACCTGAGCGGCGAGAAGTTCGTCACCGCCATACTCGCGGAGGTGCATGAGGGGGAGATCTCCCTGCTCAACTGCGGCCACCCCGCCCCTCTCGTGCTGCGGCGCGACGGCGGCGTCCACTTCGCGGAGCCGCAGGAGGAGGCCCTCCCGCTCGGGCTCGGCGCGCTCGGGTCGCCACGGCCCAAGCCCCACCGGGTGCCGTTCGAGGAGGGTGACCAGATCCTCTTCTACACCGACGGCGTGATCGAGTGCCGCGACCGTCAGGGCCGCTTCTATCCGCTCGCGGAGCGGGCGCATCTGCTGCGGAGCGACGATCCGCAGGCGGCCCTCGACGAACTGCGCGCCGACATGCTGCGCCACGCCGGCGGCCCCTTCCCCGACGACGCCGCCATGCTCCTGCTGCGCCGTCATCCCGGATGAGCCGGCGCTCCGGACGAGCCGTCCGGGCATGTCGCCGACGATGGGTCAGGGCTTGCGCAGGAACTGCAACACCGCCAGCACGCGCCGGTGCTCCCGCTCGCCCGGCGCCAGACCGAGTTTGGTGAAGACGCTGCGCACGTAGCCCTCGACGGTCTTCGGGCTGACGAAAAGCTCCTTGGCCAGTGCCGCATTGGTCAGGCCCTGGGCCATCAGCGCCAGGACCTCGCGCTCGCGATCGGTCAGCTCGGCGAGGGGGTCGTGTTCCCTGCGGCGGCCGACCAGCCGCGACACCAGCTCCGGGTCGATGACGACCTCGCCGGCCGCGACCCGGCGGATGTCGACGGCGAACGCTCCGAGATCCGACACCCGGTCCTTGAGGAGATAACCGACCGCGCCGTCGAACTCGTTCATGAGCCGCAGTGCGTGGTGCACCTCGACGTACTGCGACAGGAGCATGAGTCCCACCTGCGGTGCGAAACACCGGATCTCGGTGGCAGCCTCGATGCCTTCGTCGGCGAAGCCCGGCGGCATTCGCAGGTCGGTGATGACCACGGCGGGTGGATCCCGGCGTACCAGGCCGACCAGCTCGGCACCATGGCGCGCCTGGCCGATCACCTCGAAACCCATCTCGGTGAGGATGCGCGTCATCCCCTCCCGGAACAGCAGCGCATCGTCGGCGACGATCACCCGCATGGCAGAACCGTCCTGAGTCGCGTCCCACCACCGGCAGGGCTGTCGAGTTCGAGCCTGGCTCCCAACGCGGCGACCCGGTCCGCGAGCCCTTGCAGCCCGCTGCCCGCCGCGGGCCGTGCACCGCCGCGACCGTCGTCGGTCACCACGATCCGCAGCCCATCGCCACCTATGGTGACGTCGGCGGTCACCACGCTCGCCGCCGAGTGCCGCGCCGCGTTCGTGATCGACTCGCTGACCAGGTAGTACGCCGTCGCCTCGATCTCGCGTGGCAGTCTGCTCGCGACACTCACCCGCAGCCGCACGGGGATGGCGGACCTGTCGGCCACGGCGGCCAGCGCGGCTTCCAAACCGTCCTGCGCGAGCACCATGGGATGCAGGCCGCGGGCCAGTTCGCGAAGATCCGCCGTGGCCTCCAGCAGGTGCGCGCGAGCGTCTTTGGCCCTGGACGCGAGGAGGCCGTCGCCGGACTCCTTCGCCTGCTCGGCGAGAGCGCCGAGCTCCAGCCCCAGCGTCACCAGCCGGAGTTGCACGCCGTCATGGAGGTCACGCTCCAAGCGCCGCCGGGCCGCGTCCTCCGCGGAGACGATGCGCCGCGCGGCCGCCTGCAACTGCTGAGCCTGCTCCTGCTGGACGATCACCAGACCGGTCTGCGCGACCAGGTCCGTCAGCAGCCGCTCCTCGGCCGCGGTCAGGGGCTCACCGGGCGGTTTGCGGACGGCGATCGCGCCACGGGCAGTGCCCTGGTCGACGATCGGCCGCACGTGCCAGCGCGGCCCCCCGTGATGCAGTCCATGGTGCAGTGCATGGTGCAGCCCGCTCAGAGGCGCAGGATCGACCCGGCCCACGGGGTGAGGCCAGCCCGCCCGCGGGACCATGCACGCCTCGTCGCCGACCCAGACGACCACCTCCCTTGCGCCGAGCGCGCTCGCGACCGTCGCGGCGATCCCGTCCAGCAGCTCCTCAGGTGCCGCGGTGAGCTGAGCCGACAGCCGGGACAGCGCCTCGTACGGCGTCGCCCGCGGCCCGTAGACGAGGCGGTCGGCCAGACGCTGGGCACGTCGCCGCAACGGCTCGAACACCACTGCGACGACGGCGGTCGCGAACAGCGACCGCCAGCGTTCCTCTACCGGCACCAGCCCGCCGACGCCGACCACGAGCGCGACGTAGCCGGCGGTGATGAGCAGCAGCATCGCTCCGACGACGATGGTCTTGTTGATGACCGGATCGATGTCGTAGAGCCGGTGCCTCAAGATCCCGAACGCGGCGGCGACCGGCACGAGCGGCAAGACGAGCAACCCCGGCACCGGGCTGCCGAGGATCACCACGCCGGTCGCCAGGATCAGGAGGTCCATCACGACCGCGAACGTCAGCCACCGCATCCGGCGCGCCTCGTCGCCGCCGGTGCGCCGCAGGCGGATCACGATCGCGGCCGTCCCGAGCGCCTGGAAGAGCAGGTAGCCGAACTGCGCGTACTCCCACGCCCGGGCGGCCGCCGCGGCCCCCGGCACATCGAACGGGTGCGGCGCGACCAGACCGGTCCGGTCGTACTCCACCGGCCACAACGCGGAGGCCGTCGCCATCGCGACCGCCACCGCGGCCATGCCCCATGCGGCACCGAGCCATCTCCGGGAGAGCAGCCTGCCGTCGGGGAACGCCATCAGCATCCAGCCGAACGCCGCGATCGCGAGCGGCAGCGGCCAGACGCCGACCCACCCCAGCCATGACGCCGCCGGCAGCGGACCTTCGTGCAGGCCGTACTGCCGGCCGAAGAACATCACGGCGTGCACCACACCGGTGGCCACGAACAGCCAGCCCTCCCGGTGCCGGGGCCGCATCCGGACGACGTAGAGCCCGACCGCCGTCCACGACGCCGCGATCAGCCCGTTGTGGGCGTTCGCGAGGTGGAACCCGAGATGCCACCCGTAGCCGACGAGCACGGCGACCACCAGCGCCACCACGCCGAGTCCCGCCTCGCGGGCGGCCGGCGGGGCCTCCTCGTACGCGTTCGCCGCTGCGGCCACACCGGAATGGTGACACAGCCGAACGCCCCTGCGAATGAGGGTTTTCCCTGCGGAAGAGCAGGGTCTGCACGCATCCGCGAAGGACGCCTGTCGGCCACCGTTGACCCATCAACGGCATGCACGAGGAGGCAACCATGAGCACGCCGGTCACGACGCGCCCTTCCACCGTCTCGCGGCTCAACCGGGTCAGTGGCATCTGCCTGGTGCTGGGCGGCATCACCTTCATCGCCGGCGGCGCCACCCATCCCGGCGACAGCGGCGAGGGCGACAAGGTCCAGCAGCTGCACGAGATGCTTGTGCAGCCGAGCTGGTATCCCTCCCACGCGCTGCTGCTGCTCTCGATGGGCCTGTTCGCCGCCGGGATCTTCGCGATCTCACGCCGCGACGTCGGCAGGAGCATGGCCGCGGCGACCAAGGTCGTCGCCGGCATCGGCGCCCTCGCCACCGTCGGTATGGCGGCGCACCTGTTCGCCGCGCTGGAGGCCGACTCCCTCGCGGCGGGTCAGCCGACGATCATCTCCACGATGCAAACGTGGAACGAGACGACCATCGACACGCTCTGGGGCCTGAGCATCGCGTTCCTCGCCGTCGCCGGCGGCCTCACCCGGACGGTCGGCAACCGCATCACGCTCGCGCTCGGCCTGGCCGGCGGGCTGGCCTATGCGCTCGCCTCCGCCACGATCGCGTTCACCGACCGGTTCGACCCCCTGTTCCCGGTCGGGTCGCTCATCGGCATCTGGGCCGCCGCTGCCGGAGTGATGGCGGTGACCCGGAAATGACCCCCGAGCACACGCCGCACTCGGTCACCCTGCCGCCCGCGCGACATCCGGGTCTGCTGCGGACAAAGCCGCCGTGACCTGGGGCGTCGTTTACGGGTTCGAGGGGCGGGAAGGGCTCGTCGCGCGAGCCGTTCGGAAGCCGCGAGCTGATCGGGTGACGCGAGCCGTTCGATGCCGGAGTCGATCATGAATGTTCGGAGCAACGCGGTGAAGAGCGCGGGCGACAGACTGGCGTCGGCGATCGGCAGTGTCGCGGGCGCCGTGGCCGACCCGAAGGGCGGCGCGAAACAGCTGAAGTCCGCGCTGTCATCCCCGAAGCGGCTCGCCGTCGCCGCCGGCCTCGTCGCCGCGTACGCCCTCGGCCGGCGGGGCGGTCACCGGGCCGCAACGGCCGCCAGGGGCAGAGCGCGGGGCCGCTGAGGGCACACGGGGACGCCGGGGCGCCCGTACGGCCGCTGTCGATCGGAGGCGGACATGACCGAGATCGTGGGTGAGAGCCTGGCCCGGCGGCTGGTGGAGTGGGGGGTCGACACGATCTTCGGGCTCCCCGGTGACGGGATCAACGGCCTGATGGAGGGCTTCCGCCGGCACCGGAAGGAGCTGCGGTTCATCCTGGTGCACCACGAGGAGGCCGCCGCGTTCATGGCGACCGGCTACGCGAAGGCGACCGGCCGTCTCGGCGTGTGCGCCGCGACCTCCGGGCCGGGTGCCATCCACCTGCTGAACGGCCTGTACGACGCCAAGCTCGACCACGTCCCCGTGCTGGCCCTGACCGGCATGCAGGAGACCGCGGTGCTGGGGACCCATTACCAGCAGGAGGTCCACCTCGACCGCCTCTACCAGGACCTGGCCGCCTACAACCTGATGGTCACCAATCCACAGCAGATGCCCGGCGTGGTCGACCTCGCGGTGCGCAACGCGCTGACCAGGCGGACGGTGTCGCACCTGACCTTCCCCAACGACATCCAGGTGGCGCCTGCGAGCGAGGACCCGTACCGGCACGTCGGCCCCGGCACCCCGCCCGCGAGCCTGACGACCTGTTCCGACCCGCCGCTACGGCCGGTCGAGGAGGACCTGACCAGGGCGGCCGAGGTGCTGCGGCAGGGCAAGAAGATCGCCATGCTCGTCGGCGTCGGCGCGCGGCATGCCCGCGAGGAGGTGCTGGCGGTCGCCGACAGGCTGGCCAGCCCCATCGTCAAGAGCCTGCCGGGCAAGTTCGTGGTGCCCGACGACCACCCGCTCACCACCGGCGGGCTCGGCCTGCTCGGCACCGCGCCGAGCGAGGAGCTCATGGAGGAGTGCGACACGCTGTTCATGGTCGGCACGTCCTTCCCCTACGGCACGTTCCTGCCGCCCGAGGGACATGCGCGGGTGGTGCAGATCGACGTCGACCCCACCCTGCTCGGCATCCGGCGGCCGACGCAGGCCCCGGTCGCCGCCGACGCCAAACTGGCGTTGCAGGCACTGCTGCCCATGATCGAACCGGCGAAGGACCGGTCGTTCCTGGAGAAGTACCAGCGCAAGATGGACACCTGGCGGAAGGACATGAAGGCGCTGCAGGACCCCTCGCGCGACCCCATCGCGCCGCAGTACCTCATGGGCTGCGTCGACGAGGCGGCCTCCGACGACGCCGTCCTGACCTGCGACTCCGGGACGATCGCGACGTGGGCCGCGCGGCACTGGACGATCCGCGGCGGGCGGGAGTTCTACCTGTCGGGCAACCTCGCGACCATGGCCCCGGGCCTGCCGTACGCCATCGGCATCCAGCACGCCTTCCCCGGCCGCCAGGTGATCGCCTTCGTGGGCGACGGAGGCTTCGCCATGCTCATGGCCGACTTCCTCACCGCCGTGCGGCACGACCTGCCCATCAAGGTCGTGGTCAACAACAACAACAGCTACGGGCAGATTCTGTGGGAGCAGATCATCCTCGGCTACCCCGAGTACGCCGTGCGGCACCGGCAGCCCGAGGCCGACTTCTCCGCCTGGGCCCGCGCCTGCGGAGCGTACGGCGCGAAGATCAAGGACCCGAAGGACCTGCCGGGGGCGATCCGCGAGGCCCTGGCGCACGACGGGCCGGCCCTGGTGGACTGCGACGTCAATCCCAACGAGCCGCCGATGCCGGGCAAGGTGAAGTACGAGCAGGCCAAGCACTTCACCGAGGCGTTCCTGCGCGGCCAGCCGCACAGGGCGGGCGTCCTCGCCACGGTCGCTCGCGACAAGATCAACGAGCTGCTGTCCTGACGGCGCCGGCGACCTGCGGCGTGACCAGCCGTACCCGCGCGACCTGTTCCCGGCCGCCCCCCTTCCACGGCCAACCTGTCACCGTGATCGGCATCGTCGGCTCCGGCAGTGGGGAAGCTCACGCGTCACGGCGGGCGAACATTTCGAGATTTTTGGAACTAAATGCGGGGCGGGGCGGTTACAACCGTTCGATCTGTTTCGAACGCCAGCCCGGAGCCACGATGACAAGTCGCCTGCACGAACGACAGCACGCCCTCGACACCCCGGCGATACGACGCCGCGGCCTCCCGGCGCTGCCGCGCGCCGCGGCCTTCTGGCTGGTGGCGGGCACCACCGCCATCCTGCTGTCCGCATCGAGCGCGCCGAGCCCCCTCTATCCCGTGTACCAGGCCGAGTTCGGCTTCAGCGCCCTCACGCTCACGGGGATCTTCGCCGTCTACGTGCTCGCACTGCTGGTCAGTCTGCTCACGGTGGGACGGCTCTCCGACTTCCTCGGCCGCCGGCCGGTCCTCGCCGCGGCGCTGGTCGCCGAGGCGGCCGCGATGGCCGTCTTCCTCGGCGCGCACGGCGTCGCCGCCCTCTTCGCCGCCCGGGTCATCCAGGGCCTCGCGACCGGTGCCGCGATCGGTGTGGTCGGCGCGTACCTGCTCGACCTGCAACCCGCCGACGGCTCGCGGCTCGGATCGCTCGTCAACGGCGCGGCCACTACCGCAGGCTTGAGCATCGGCACGATCGGGACCGGGGTGCTGATCCAGTACGCCCCGCACCCCACCCGGCTGATCTTCGTGATTCTCACGGCGGCGTTCATCGTCCTCGCGATCGCGACGGCGGTGCTTCCGGAGACCGTCGCCCGGACCCCCGGCGCCGCCGCCGCGCTGCGCCCGAAGGTGCTCGTCCCCGCGCCGGCCAAGCGTGCGTTCCTGCGCGCGGTCCCCGTCATGGTCTCCACGTGGATGCTCGGCGGGCTGATCCTCTCCGTCGGGGCCTCGCTGCTCGCCGCGGTGTTCGACGAGCACAACCACGCGGCGATCGGCCTCACGCTCGGAGCGCTCGCCGCAGTCTCGGCGTTGGCGTCCGTGCTGCTCAGGAAGCGTGCACCGGAGCGCCTCCAGCGCGAGGGAACGCTGCTGCTCCTCCTCGGAACGATTCTGCTGATCGTCGCCGTGGCGTCGTCTTCGCTGACCGTCTTCGTCGCGGCGACGCTCGTCGCCGGCGCCGGGTGGGGGCCGGCCTACCTCGGCGCCTTCCGGACGGTCAGCCAGCTCGCGGCGCCGCATGAGCGAGGTGCGCTGATCTCCGCGATCTACGTGGTGAGCTACCTGGCTTTCAGTATCCCGGCGTTGATCGCCGGGATAGCCATCACCACGCAGGGCCTGCGGGAAACCGCACTGGTCTACGGTGTCGTGGTCGCCCTCGTGGCCGTCGGCACCCTCGTCTACGAGGCGCTGAGCCGGCGCGAGCCGGCCGGTTCGTGACGGGGGCCGTGGCCGGCGCGGAGTGACGGAACCCCCGACGAGCACAATCGTTCAAGACCACCGCCGCGCCATCGGCTACAACGGTTCCGGCGTGCCGTCAGGCGGCACGGGACGTGCGTGGGGAGGCGAACGGATGGACGTGGGTTTCGTCGGTCTCGGGATCATGGGGCAGCCCATGGCGCTCAACCTGGTCCGCGCCGGAACCCCGCTCGTGGTGTGGAACCGCACGGCCGCCAGGAGCGAGCCGCTGCGCGCCGCGGGCGCGGAGGTGGCCGGCAGCGCGGCCGAGGTGTTCCGGCGGGCTCGGGTGGTGATCCTCATGCTGGCCGACGAGGCCGCGATCGACGCGGTGCTGGAGCGGGGCACGCCCGCCTTCGCCCGCAACGTCGCGGACCGGGTCGTGGTGCACATGGGCACGACCTCTCCCGTCTACTCGGCAGGGCTGGAGGCCGACGTGCTCGCGGCCGGAGGCGGCTACGTCGAGGCGCCGATCTCCGGCTCCCGCGTGCCGGCCGAGCAGGGACGGCTGGTGGCCATGCTCGCCGGCCGGCCGGAGGCCGTGGAGGAGGTCCGCCCGCTGCTGAAGCCGATGTGCGTCAAGACGGTGGTGTGCGGGCCCGCCCCCAAGGCGCTGCTGACGAAGCTCGCCGTCAACATCTTCCTGATCACCACGGTCACCGGCCTCGCGGAGTCGCTGCACTTCGGCGAGCGCCAGGGCCTCGACGTGGGGCTGCTCGTGGACGTGCTGAACTCGGGCCAGATGGCGAGCGACGTGTCGCGGGTGAAGGCGGTGAAGCTGGCCGGGCGCGACTTCGCCGCCCAGGCCGCCATCGCCGACGTGCTCAAGAACAACCGGCTCATCGCCGAGTCGGCACGCCGGGCCGGCATCGCCTCGCCGCTGCTGGACGTCTGCCATACCCTCTTCGGCGAGACCCTCGCGCTGGGCCACGCCGGTCTGGACATGGCCGCCGTCGTCCACGCGATCGAGGCCAGGACAGACGAGGAAGAAGCACGCGGATGACCTCTCACCCGATCGTCATCGTCACCGGAGGGACGCGCGGGATCGGCCGGAGCACGGTGCGGCGCCTGTGCGCGGACGGATGCGGCGTCGTCTTCACGCACTCGAGCTCGGACGCCGAGGCCGAGACGCTGGAGGCCGAGCTCGGCCGCTCCGGCTCCCTCGCCCGCGGCGTACGGCTCGACGTGACCGAACAGGACGCGCCGGAGAGGCTGTTCGAGCTGGCCGAGTCCGTCGGTGAGGTCGCGGGCCTGGTGAACAACGCGGGGGTGACCGGCAGGATCGGGCCGTTCACCGACCTGACCGACGCCGATCTGCGGCGGGTCGTCGAGGTGAACCTGGTGGCGCCCGTACGGCTGTGCCGGGAGGCGGCGCGGCGCTGGACCGGACGCACACCGGTGCCCCCGCCCGCCATCGTCAACGTCTCCTCGATCGCTGCCCGCACCGGCTCGCCGCACGAGTACGTCGCCTACGCCGCGACCAAGGCGGCGGTCGAGACGCTGACCGTGGGACTGGCCCGGGAGCTCGCCCCGGCGGGGATCCGGGTCAACGCCGTCTCGCCGGGAACCATCGACACCACGATCCACGCCCGCGCCGGGGAGCCGGGACGGGCGGAGCGGGTGGCGGCCCGCATCCCGATGGGACGCCCCGGCAGACCGGAGGAGATCGCCGATGCGGTCGCCTGGTTGCTGTCGGACCAGGCGTCCTATGTCACCGGCACCGTCCTCGACGTCGGCGGCGGTCTCTAGTGGACGTCCACGCCTACGGCACCCCGGCAGCTCAAGCCCCCGTGCCGTACCTGACGGCGGCCAAGGACGAAGACAGCACAGCCATTTATTTCACCAGCCTCGAACGCGCCTGGACCACCGCCGAACCGCTTCGCTGACCACCCGTAACCCGGAGTCGTGCCGGCTGTGCCACTTGGGGGCATGTCCGGATGGCCAGGGGTGCGACTCGCGGCGTGTGTGGCCGGTTCTTTCGCGAAATGACGTACCTCGAGATGCGCACGCAATGCGGCATGGCCGTGGCGGGTCGATAGAGCCAGCCGGCATCAAACGCCCCGTCGTGGCGCGGTGAATCCTGACGTTTGCACGTTTCGCGCGAGCGAACGGATAGTGCCATCGTGACGCAACTGTGATCATGTGAACCGTGGGGCGTGGATAGACCGTTCCAATAAGATTTCCCCGCCAGAAGACCGGAGTGTCCGAACTCGCATAAAGGGAGAGATATGGGCAATACCGCCGACTCACCTATTTCGGACGATCCGACGCCCAACTCAGACGTCGACTCAACGACGGCATCGACGGTCCTGGCGGAGGTGCTCCCAGGGGTTGCTGTCGTCTTCGGTGAGGTCCCGGTGGAACTCAAACTCGATTTGATCGACTTTGGGCTCGTGCCGGCCGCCGACCGCACGCAGATCTCCACAGTCCTCGCCTCAATCGGAAACACGGCGACCGTGGCAGGCAACCTCGGAAACGCATTCGCCAGCGTGCAGGGGCTCTACAGGATCAGCGACGCGACACAGGCCCTGCTGAAGGCCGGCGGATCACTCGCCGTCAAGGACGGCGCGAACCTCGGAGCAGTGTTCGCCAACGGCAAGATAGTCGGTCAGGCCCGCCTCATTCCCTTGAACGCGGTGAGCGTGGCACAGACCGTGGCCGCGATCGGGCCAGCGCTGGCCATGGTCGCCCTTCAGATGCAGCTGAGTGAGGTCACGGGGCTTGTCAGGACCAACATCGCGTTGACAAGCCAGGTACTCACCACTATCCGCCACGGACAGTGGGCCGAACTGACGGCACTCGTCGCCACCGTCGATCACGTAGTTGACCAGGCGCGAGAGGTCGGATCGGTCCCGACGTCCCTGTGGGACACCGTCGCGGGCAAAAGGGCGGACCTGCGTAAGCAGCTTGACCTGTACCGACTGAACGTCGGCAATCACATCCGGCAGATCCACCGGCTCGACACACACGCCCGCCGTGAGTATCTCGAGACGAACGCCGAGGCGATCCTTTTCGACGCCAACGCCCTCCTGTCTTCCCTCAAGGCGTGGACCGGATACCAGGCGCTCCACGCCGCGCGGGCGAGAGCCGCTGGACTCGAAGACGCCGGCGAGGCCCGGCTGGTCGACACCATTGCGCACGACACTCGCACGGAGCTCGACTCCGCTCTCGCCGAGACGACGAGCCTCGTCGGCTCGCTGACGCGGGAGCTACGAATCATCGCCGAGCTCCCCGGACGCGACACACTGCCACTGACGGGGAAGCGGAAGGATTCGAAGGCAGCCCGCCAAACCTCTGCCCGTCTTCTAGAAGCGCTCGAGCCTCTTGCCGATGCTCTCCATCCACCAGCCCCTCCGCTCGAGGCTCCGGGCGTCGCCTGCGCACCCAAATCGCTGGATCTCGAGCCGTACCTTCGCATTCTGCGGTGGTTCCTCGAGGACGGTGAGACTTTACGTGTCCTCGGCTTCTCCGACCAGCTCGATGCCCTCGATCCAGTTTCTGCGATCTTCAGCGGGGCGAAGGAGAAGTTGGCGGCAGCGATGGACAAGGCGGCGGCAAAGACACTCGTCGCCGTCACGGATCGCCGCATCATCACGGCCAAGACGAGCGCATTCCTTGAGCAAGGCGAGATCCGTCAGGACATCCCGATTGACCGAGTGCGATACGTCCGAGCAGCGACCCCACAGGACAAAAACGGGCGCTTGGCGATCGACCTCATCACGCGCGATGAGAATATCCGGTGGCTCTTCCACACTGACATCGACAACACTCAGGTGGACGCGCTCGCCGCCGTGCTTGCTGAATCGATGACGATCCCGGACGTCGAACGCGATGAGCTTCAACGGCGGCGCTACGCTCCCATCGAGGCGGGCAAGAAGGGCGAAGGTACTGGCACGAGGTCTACGGAACCGACTGGGTCCGTGGCCACCACCTGCGATGCCGAGTAGGTCGCGAACCGATTGACGAGGAGCCGCCCCGACCGCACGTACCGAGCCTGGTCACGTGCGGCGGCAGGCACGGGTGCCAGATGCGCTGACGGTGGACGGAACGGATGAGCAGGCAAGATCGTAGGTTCCGGAGTGGACTTCAGGGCATGTCAGGACAATCTCGGGATCTTGCCAACACCTTCGCGGGGCAGGTCTCAGGGGCCGAAGCTCCAAATATTGCCGACGGGACGGCCGCCACGCCGCAGCACCGTGCCGAGGAGGTTAGTGAGGTCCTCGTCCACGTGGGCGAGAAGTTCCTCGCCGAAGACACAGAGGGAAGATTCCCGCCAGTTGCCGAACGTGCCCATCCGAAGGTCCTCGGTGACTTGGACCACGTATTCGTCGACAAGGTACGCGTAGCTCGACCAGGGGGGCTGGCCCGGACCGCCGACGCGGTTCGGGTCGATACGGGAGCCGCTGATGTACCACTTGAGGCGGTAGAGCCAATCGCCGGGCCGGGCGCCGGCCCGTAGTCCGCGCGCGACGATCGCCTCCACCTCGGCGAGCAGCGGGTCGTCCTGACGGACGGCGGTGTAGAGGTGCCACGTGGCGGAAGCCGGAGGTTCGGCGAAGCCACGGTCGGCCGTCTCGTAGGTCACATCGAACCGTGCTTCGAAACGATTCCAGATCTCGTCATGCTCCGGTTCGGACAGGAGTTGCTTCGCGGGACGCTCCCGGGCCGGCTCACCGGGCGGCGCCCAGCGGTACGTGCTCACCCGGGCGATCTCATGAAAACCAGCCGCGACGTAGGCGGGGACAAAGGCGTCAACTGCTTCGGCGACAAGATGACGTGGCGTGTTTCCGGGAATCACGTACCGGTGACCGTGCCGCGCTGCCCAGGCCCCCGCGGCGTGGAGTAGCTCAGGACGCGGGCGGGTGATCCCGCCGATGGCCGCGAAGTCAGTGCCGCCCACACGCTCGACCCAGACCGCGTCCAGGATCCGCCCGTCGTACTCCAGCACCAGGACCTCCATCTCCGATCCCGTACCGCGGGCCGTTCCATCAGCCTCCAACTCCGTGAGCGGCCGTCGTTGCTCGGGCGCGGCCGCGGCCATGCGGCGCAGCCGCTCCTGCTCCCCGTGGAGGTGGGGTCGTACGCGTGCGCCGCTCCGTAGCCCTTCGGGTGCCGGAATATCGGCGATGTCGGCCGCCAGGAGAGTGCGTTCCGGCCCTGGCGTGAACGCTGCAGCTCGCAGCGATTCGGCGAGCAGGGGTGAGTCGTGGGAGTGGACCTTCCACTCGATCGGTTCGCAGCGGGCGGCGAAGATCTCCTGTTGGCGGCGGATCAGTCCCGCCAGATCGCCGCGGAGGAGAGCGGTGTGCTCGACAATCCCGTGGGTTCCGTAGTGGGTTCGCACCAACGGTCCATCCCGCTCGACTACGGCTCCCCACGGCAGCTCCTGCGGCAGCAGGCCCCGTAACTGATTCTCGTATTCGGCTAACAGCACCTCAGTTGCTCCGCTCACTCCCTCCACCCCAAACCAGTCTCGATCAAACCTATGCGGCAACGTCTGCCGCCACGGGCGCGCGGCATTCGTGGCAAACATCCTGCGACTTCCGTCTGCGCCCCAGCAGTCGCATGTCCCCGTCGCGCTCCCTGTAGTCCAGGTCCCACGCGATCATGCCTGCCGGGCCGCGAAGGGGCAACCGGTTCATTCCGCCGCGATTCGCAAGGTTCTTCAGAGCCGCACCCTGCGAGCAGCATCCGGCTCCCGGTGCTGAGCGCGAAGCCGCCGGTGTCGGAAACGGGACTCTGACAAGATCATCACATGGTGCGATTTGCCGCGATTCTTCTGGCAGCGGTGCTACTCCTCAACGACAGCTCTGGCCTGTTGGGACCGACGTTCGAGGAAAACGCCGTACAAGCCATCTCGACCTGGCGGGCCAGCGGCGCCGCGGAGATCTGGCGTGAGGGGTTCGTTCCGCTCGAGGACCTGAGGCAGATGTCCCAGAAGGTGAGCGAGCACATCGATTATGAGTGGCACGGCTGGGTTGTCGCCGGCCCGCTCCCCACTCCACCTGCCAGGGCACAGGTCCGCTGGGACGACGGGTCCGCGATGCGGGTCCCCGTGATCGCACCGCGCGAGGCGCTGATGGCACTGTCCCCTTGGCCCGAGAACATGACCTTCCCCGACAACAAGCAGTACAAGCTGACCGGCGCCACCTTCACGGCCATTCGGCTGATGACCTCACGCGGCATGGCGACCGTACCCGCCTGGCGGCTGCACTTCTCGAACCTCCCCGGTCCCATTGACTACGTCGCGATCGATCAGAAGGCGATCGGGACCATCGAAGACTCGGTCGGCGAACGTCTGTCAGGTGAGGGGATCACAGATTTCGCCGTGCTCGACGAACACACACTGCTGGTGAAGTACGACTACGGCGTCTGCTCCGGCGACGAACCGTTCGATGTCACCCTGCGAGCCGGCGAGAGGCGAGATGTCGTGGTCGTGGGACTCGAGATGCCCTATCAGGGCTACGGCTTCTGCGCAGGCCTCGGCAAGTCCGGCCAGGGCGTCGTCAGGCTGGACGAGCCGCTGGGCGATCGCGTGGTGCTGGACGGATGGAGCATGCTCCCCGTCCTCTGCCATCGTGCGCAGAACACGTGCCACGCCGGGAACGGGTGACCTACGCCGCCCCGAAAGCGACGGGACGACGTGATGAGCACGAGCTATACGCGAAATGATCAATTAGAGCGCATGGGATCGCCAAATCGTCCAAGCAGATAAAGGCTGTAGTTCAAGTACAACGACCATGGCTTTCCTAAAGCAGGTGCCCATAACGCTGCTCGGCGACCAGGGCAGCGCTCGACCTCCAGCCCTACCGGCCACCTTTAGTGATGTTATGTTCTCGCAGGCCATCGTACTGATTGATGGCTACCCCACCTTGATCCAGGAGCCGCAGCCGCTACTCTTGAAATCCTGGCCGACCTTCAGCGTAACGCGCGGGTAGCCTCCCTCGACGATGTCGTTCTCGACGATGTCCGACCCGTTTGTACCCGATCGCGTGATTCCCCAGTAGCACATAGAGGTGACAGCATCAGCGGTCTTATATGTCCCCGGTGCGATGTCTTCGCCAATCGTCCACGTCCCCTCCTCGATCGTCGCTGCCTGAGCGGGCTGCGTTTCCCTTGGCTTGCTGGTCTCGGCTTCAGCGGGCTGCGTTTCCCTCGGCTTGCTGGTCTCGGCTTTAGCGCGCTTGGTCACCGTCTCGGTTGCAGTGGCGGTCACTGTCTCCACCGGGCCGACCGCCGCACTGGTTGTCGTGCGGTCGCCCTTTGACGCACTGCCAACGGCAATGCCACCGACACATCCGGCTGCCATCGCTCCCGCCGCGATAAGCGTGGCTGCCAGAGCGGAGACCCCTGTTCGGCGTGAAGGAGGAGTGGGATATCCATGGGGAGGTTGGGGCGGGTAGCTGTACTGGCCGTACACAGGGTGCTGCGGTGCCATGGTGGCCTCTCATGGTCAGGTGCTGACGACCCGGTAGATGCGTCATTGATCTTCCAACAGGCACCTGATGTAACGGTCCACAATCGGGACTCGATTTGGTTACGGCTTGCGCATACAGGCGAGCAGCGTCATGTCGGCGTGTCCGCCTTTTCTCCGCATTCGGAATCGTCCATTGATGGGGACGTGAGGGAAGATGCGGACCCGGGGCCCGGGCAGGCAAGTTCACGACGCCACCGGCGAAATCAGCGTACGAGAACGCAATGGCGCCGCCCGTAATTTCACATAGTTCGAACGAGACAGAGCCGTTGGTGAAGGTTGCGCCAAATCGGACTCTGCTGCCTGTGAACTCTGTCTGTTCGGAAGACGAATGGCCGAAGAGATCTGATGAGGTCCGGCAGAGTCTTCAGTCCGAAATTCCCGCGGTTCGCCTGAGGTGGGCCAAGCCAGGCAGGGCTCCTCCCATGAGCAGGACTATTTGGCGGCTTCCTCGTTCACCCCCTCCAGCAAGGCGTCGAAGACGTCGGCATCCCTCCACTGCCGGAAGCGATTGTGAACGGTCCGCGGGCTCCGAATTCCTCGGACATCTCCCGCCACTGCCCGCCCGTCCTGAACCGCCAGGTCACGCCCTCGAACCGCTGCCGCAGCCGCTGGGGTAGGGACGATCACAACGCGATACGCGCCCTGGTTCTGTGACCGGCCTCAGAAGCCGGATCGCGCGACCACCATCCTTGATGTCGGCATCAATGCGAAGATGTCGGAATGCTGTCCCGAGTAGCATCGGCCGCGGTGCTGGCCGCCGCGGCGTTCATGACCACCCCCCAGGCCGAGGCAGCGGCGACCCCACCCGTGATCCGTTACGCGGGTCTCGGGTCCTGCCTCCAGGCCGACGGGGGCCGTCATCCCTGCGGCCCGTTGAAGATCTGGCTGAGCAACGGCCGTGTCGTCGCGCTCCCCGGCGCCCGCAGGACCGTGGCGGCCGACGAGTACACCGTCGCCGGCGTCATCGCCGTCTCCCAGGACGGCGCGCAGGCCGCGTACTTCGCGGGGAAGGACGGCGTGCTCACGATCTTGAACGCCGCCACCGGCAGGGCGCGCGAGGTTCCCACGGTGGCATGGCCGGACGACCTCCGGATGGACGCGCTCACCCTCTCTCCGGGTGGCCGGTTTCTCAGCATGCGCGGGGTGAACGCCTCCGAACGGGAGGTCGACCGAGTGGCGGACACGACCACGGGGAAGGTGTTCACCCTGCCGAGGGGATACCAGACCTGGGACTTCAGCCCGGACGGGAAGCGCATGATGGCGGGCGACAACCGCAGGGCGGTGCTCTACGCGACCGGCACGTGGTCGGTGAAGCTACGGCGGTCGGTCTACATGCGGGGCGACCTCGGCCCCGACGGCGTCACCGTGGCCGCGCCGAAATGGACGAAGACCGGCGGTTCCGTCAAGAACGTGGTCCTCACCCGCAACCTCGCCACCGCGAAGAAGACCAGCATCCCCATCCGGCTCCGCACTGGTGAGACCGCCTTGACGGCACGCTGGGACAAGGCTGGCCACCTTGATGTCCTGACCCGCTCCGATCGTCACGTGAACGGTGACCTGCGCAGGACGCACACCTGGTATCGGGTGAACCGCGCCACACACCAGCTGCGCCGGCTCGACTCCTTCGTCATCCCGTCCTCGGTGGGAGGCTACGTACTCGCCGAGTGACGATTCGGGCGGCCTCGGCTGACGCCGGGCGAACGATGCGCTGACATCACCGGCGAGAAGCCCGAGACAGTGCTCCGCGGACGCAGAGCGGCCCATCGTCAGGCGAGCGCGGCGGTCCACTTCGCGGGCGTGAGGCCGTAGGCCCGTTTGAACATGCGCGACATGTGGGCCTGGTCGGCGAAGCCCGCGAGCTGGGCCGCCCCGGCCAGGGGCACGCCGCCGCGCAGCAGCCGGCGGGCCAGGTCGAGTTGCCGCATCGTGCGGAAGCGGGTCGGGCTGGTACCGAACGCGACGCGGAACTGGCGTGCGACCGTCCACCGGTCCAGGCCCGCGATCTGCTCGAACTCGGCGAGCGTGTGCCGCACCGTCGGGTCGTCGGCGATCAGGTCGCGGACGCGGGCCAGCGCCTCCAGCGCCAGCGGAGCCCGCACACCCGGCCGCACGGTGCTTCCCCCGGAGGAGTGCCGCACAGAGGAGTGCCGCACAGAGGAGTCCCGCCCGGAGGAGTGCCGCACGAGCATGTGGACCGCCCGCAGGGTGAGCGTCAGCCGTCCGGCCTCGTCCAGCGGCTCGTCGATGTCCCGCAGGCACGCCGCGAGTGCGGGGTCGGCGTCGCGCCGCCCGATCACGGGATCGGCGACGAACGGCAGCGGCGCCCCGCGCAGCGCCTCCTGCACGAGGGAGGGGTCGAGGTAGATGATCCGGTAACCGAACCCCTCGTCGGTGCCCGCCACACCGTCGTGCGGCTCGTCGGGATGCAGGACGTGCCACTCCCCCGGCAGGCAGTGCCGCAGCTCCCCGCGGTAGCGGAACGTCTGCACGCCCCGCAGCGTCATCCCGATCGCGTACGTGTCGTGGCGGTGCGTGGCGAACCCCTCGCCGGTGAGCGACGCCTCCAGCCGCTCGATGCCCGCCGCGCCGGAGCCGAACCGCAGCCGATGGCCGGGCCGGTCCCCGCCGTCCCGCAGATGCCGGCGCAGGCCCGCACCGCCCTCCGGTGACTCGTACCCCACGCGCCGAGACTACAGGCGCTCGCGGCCGTCGCCGGAGCCGCCGGCCGCCGTGACCAAGGCCGGGCCCCGCGTCGCGAGCCCGCACGGCGGTTTTGACCCCGGCTCGCCGCACCGATCACGATGGGTGCGTGAACGCAACCCCTGTTGAGATGCCCTCGCCGCGTCCCGGCCGGGAGACGGCGCCGAGCATCCGCGACGTCGCGGCGGCGGCGGGCGTGTCCAGGCAGACGGTGTCGCGGGTGCTCAACGCCTCGCCCAAGGTGAGCGCCGAGACGCGGCGGACCGTCATGGAGGTCATCGAACGGCTGCGGTACCGGCCCAACCGGGTGGCGCGGGCGCTGGGAACGGGGCGGGCGCGGGGCGTGACGGTGGTCACCTCCGACACCATGCTGTACGGCTACGCCTCGACACTGCAGGGCATCGAGGAGGCGGCCCGGGTCGAGGGCCTGGCCGTCGGGGTGCGGGTGGTCGAATCGGACCGCGAGGGCGACGTGCGCAGCGCCGCCGACTACGTCAGCGATCCGAGCGCCGGGGGCGTGATCGTGATCGCGTTCGACGCGGCCGGCATCGCGGTGCTGCGCGCGCTCCCCGAGTCCCTGCCCGGGGCGGCCGCCGTCGAGCCGGGCGTGCGCGGTGTGGCGCGGCCCGCGATCTGCCTGGACGAGCAGCAGGCGTCGGCCGAGGCGACGCGGCACCTGCTGGCCCTGGGACACCGGACCGTCCATCACGTGGCGATCCCCTCGGAGTCGGAGCACAGCGGACGTCAGGCGGGCTGGCGCCGTGCGCTGGCGGAAGCCGGAGCGGCAGTCCCGCCGGTGGTGCTGGTGGGCTGGGACGTGCGATCGGCGTACGAGGCGGGACGGGTCCTGGCCGCCGACGCCGGTGTGACCGCGATCCTGTGCGGCAACGACCACATCGCCCTGGCGGTGCGGCGGGCGCTGTTCGAGGCGGGCAAGGACGTGCCGGGTGACGTGAGCATCGTGGGCTTCGACGGGGTGCCCGGCGCGGAGTATTGGACACCTTCGCTGACGACGGTGGAGATGGACTTCGCCGGGCTGGGCCGTGCCACGGTGGCGGCGGTGCTGGCCGAGCTCGCGGGGGCGCCTCAGCCCGCGGTGTCGCTGACGCCGCCGCGGCTGGTGGTGCGCGAGTCCACGGCGCCTCCGCGCACGTGAGCCGCATCGGCGCCGCCCGGCCGGCCAGCCCGTAGGAGGCCGTACGGCCGGAGGCGGCCGATCCGGACGGGTCGCCGGGTGTTGATAACAACAACGTAACGGGGCCTTCTCGTCGCTCATGTGACCGGTCACACTCTGATTTATGCTGATGTGACCGGTCACACATTGCAAGGGAGAGCCCCTCATCGCGGCCCGCACGCCGTACGACCTCCGGAGAACCCGGCTCGATCGTCAGGAGACGCAGTTGGACTCACCGCCCACCGAGACCAGCCTGGAGTGGGGGCACTCGGCACTGCGGGTGGTGATCGCCATATCACCCGACGGTGTGGCGAGCATCCGCGAGCTGGGCACGGGCGATCCGGGGCCGAGGCCGCCCGCGCAGCCTCTCGTGGAGGTGCTGCTGGCCGGTCACGGACGGGCGCGGGCGTCCCACCGCTTCTCCGACACCGCGGTCGGCCGCCGTCTCACCTACGCAGGGGCCGAGCGGGTCCGCGACGGGCGGTGGCACGAGTTGCGGGTCACCCTGCGGGACGAGCAGACCGGCCTGGAGGCGCACGCGCACCTGCGCTCGGCCGAGGGCGTGCCGGCCGTGCGGTCCTGGACGACGATCGTCAACCGCGGCGCCGCAGAGGTGGTCGTGCTGGGCGTGACCTCGTTCGCCGCCGCGTTCCCGTCCGGCTCGGTGGGCGGGCTGCAGGTCGTGCACGCCGACAGCGAATGGCTGGGCGAGAGCCGCTGGCACCTGCGGCCGCTGCGCGAGGAGATGGCGGACCTCAACCTGCCGCTGCACGGCCAGGACGGCCGGGGCCGTCTCGCGGTCACCAGCACCGGCACCTGGTCGACGGGGCAGCACCTGCCCACGGCGGCCCTGCTCGACCCGGACTCCGGCCGGGCATGGCTGTGGCAGGTCGAGCACAACGGCCCGTGGCGGTGGGAGGTCGGCGAGCGCAGGGACGGCGCCTACGTCGCACTGCTCGGCCCCACCGACATCGACCACCAGTGGCACGCCGTCCTCGCCCCCGGCGAATCGTTCACCACGGTCCCGGCGTCCGTGGCGGTCTCCTCCTTCCGGCCGCACAGCACCCCCGGTGCGATGCACGGCACCCCCGGTGCGATGCACGGCACCCCCGGTGCGATGCACGGCACCCCCGGTGCGATGCACGGCACCCCCGGTGCGATGCACGGCGCCCCCGGTGCGATGCACAGCGCCTACGCTGCGTTACACGATGCGGCGGCGGCACTGACCGCCCACCGCCGCGCCCTGGTGCGCCCCCATCCGGACCGGGCCCGCCTGCCCGTCGTGTTCAACGACTACATGAACACCCTCATGGGCGATCCGACGACCGCGAAGCTGGTCCCGCTGATCGACGCCGCCGCCGAGGCGGGCGCCGAGGTGTTCTGCATCGACGCCGGCTGGTACGACGACGACGGCGACTGGTGGGACAGCGTCGGCGAGTGGCAGCCGTCCCGGACGCGCTTCCCGCAGGGCATCGAGGAGGTCCTGTCCCACATCAGGAGGCGCGGCATGGTCCCGGGCCTGTGGCTGGAGCCCGAGGTGATCGGCGTGCGCAGCCCCATGGCCGGCAAGCTGCCCGCCGAGGCGTTCCTGCAGCGGGGCGGCACGAGGATCGTGGAGCACGGCCGCTACCACCTCGACCTGCGCCACCCCGCCGCCGTCGCCCATCTCGACGAGGTCGTCGACCGGCTCGTGGAACAGCTCGGCGTGGGCTACTTCAAGCTCGACTACAACATCGACCCCGGCGCGGGCACCGACGTGGACGCCGCGAGCCCGGGCGCGGGGCTGCTTGCCTGCAACCGGGCGCACCAGGCGTGGCTGGAGGCGGTCCTCGACCGCCATCCGGACCTGATCCTGGAGAACTGCGCCTCCGGCGCGATGCGCATGGACTACGCCCTGCTGTCGCGCATGCAACTCCAGTCGACCAGCGACCAGCAGGACCCCCTGCTGTATCCCCCGATCGCGGTGGCCGCTCCGCTGTCCGTCCTGCCGGAGCAGTCGGCGAGCTGGGCCTATCCCCAGCCCGGCATGGACGACGAGCGGGTCGCCTACAGCCTGTGCACCGGCATGCTGGGCCGCCTCTACCTGTCCGGCCACCTGCCCACCATGACCGGCGCGCAGCGCGAGGCGGTGAGGGCGGCCGTCGCCGCCTACCGGGACCTCCGCACCGACCTGGCCGCGGCCGTCCCCGTCTGGCCGCTGGGGCTTCCGGGCTGGGCCGACCCCTGGCTCAGCCTCGGCCTGACCACGCCTGACCACACGTACGTGGGGGTCTGGTGCCGCGCGGACGAGCGGGCGACGGCCTCGCTGTCGCTCCCGCATCTCGCCGGACGACAGGTCGATGTCGAGGTCGTCTACCCCCGCCACCTGCCCGCCTGGGACGGGGAGTGGGATCAGGAGACGGGCCGGCTCATCCTCGGCAAGCCGGTTCCCGGCCCTTCCGCCCGGATCTTTCGCGTTTCAGCCGTCTCACCATCCTCAGCCCATTCGTCCCTCGTGCTCTGAGTCCCGGGTCTGCGGTCTTGGACCCCCACATGGTCTTCTCCGTCGCCCATCACATGATCGTCTCTGCCCTATCACCCCTCCAGCCATCACTGCAGGGCGCTCACGCGTCCCGGCAACAGGAGAGGACACATGCACCGACAAAGGTCACTCCGGCGCACCCGCGAGTCCACCGCGGCCGACGTCGTCGCGGTGGACTTCGCGCAGCGCACCGGGCCGGTCCACGGCGGCGCGACCGGCATGCTGTACGGCCTGTCCGACCCGGGGGTCCCGGGAGATCCCCTCGTCGCAGGCGCCCGGCCGCGTACGGTCGCCCAGAAGGCCCCGGACGGCGACCAGCACCCCAACGGCGACGCGCTCAGGATCGCGGACGGCTTCTTCGCGGCGGGCGGCGAGGAGATCGTCGTCTACATGCAGGACGTCTACAGCAATTGGCCCTACGAGAACCTCGGCATCGACGACTACCTCGCCAAGGTCGGCGCGATGGTGCGCAAGGTTGTCACGGAGCGTCCGCAGGACAAGCGCAAGTTCGTCTGGGTGCCGTTCAACGAGCCCGACTTCATCTGGTACGAGGACTGGTCCACGATGAAGCAGAAGTTCTTCGACGACTGGAAGGCGGTCGTCGAGCGCATCCGCTCCATCGACCCCGGCGCCCGCATCGTCGGCCCCAACGAGGCCGGCTACAACCCCGGCCGCCTGCGCGACTTCCTCACCTGGGCCCGGGACGCCACCTGCGGCGCGAGGAGTTGCCTGCCGGACATCATGGCCTGGCATGAACTGTCGCGCGACAGCCTCGCCGCCTACCGGGACCACTACGAGAACTACCGGCAGATGGAGCGCGACCTCGGCGTCGGCCCGCTGCCGATCACCATCGACGAGTACGGCAACCGGCGCGACATGTCCGTCCCCGGCCAGATGGTCCAGTGGATCACGATGTTCGAGGACACCAAGGTGGACGCCGACATGGCGTTCTGGACCTACGCCGGCAACCTCTCCGACCACGCGGTGCGCACCCGTCAGGCCAACGGCGCGTGGTGGCTGCTCAAGTGGTACGCGGATCTGACCGGGCAGACGGTGAGGGCGACCCCGCCGCAGCCGGGGGTCGCCGACACGGTCCAGGCCCTCGCGGCCGTCGATCCCTCCGCACGGCGGGGCACCGTGCTGGTCGGCGGCGGCGCCGCGCCGGTCCGGCTCGACGTCTCCGGGCTCGACCCCGCGATCTTCGGCAAGCAGGTCGACGTCGTCGTGTCCAGGACGACGTGGACCGGATACGAGGGCGACGCCCTGCAGCCGCCGGTCGTCGCGGCCACCCGGACCACCCTGCGCGGCGGCACGCTGCGGGTGGACCTGCCGGGCGGCGACGTGATGGCCGCCTACCGGGTCATGATCGTCCCCGCCAGCGGCGGCGCGCCCGCCGCCGGCGCGCCGTGGAGCGTCTCGGTGGAGGCCGAGTCGGCCACGCTCACCTCGGCCCAGGCGTACGACCAGGACACCACGGCCGACCCGCAGCTCTACGCGACCTCCGGCAAGCGGGACGTCGGCTCCATGAACAGGGCCGGCTCCGCCGTCACGTTCCCGGTCACCGTGCCGCGCGACGGTCGCTACCGCCTGGGCATCTTCCAGGGCGCGAACAAGGCGCCCGGCAGGCACGCGCTGTTCGTGGACGGCGCGCTCGACCAGATCGTGCAGTATTCGGCCGGTCTCGGCTGGACCTACCGCGGCCGCACCGATGTGGAGGTCGAGTTGACCGCCGGCGTCCACGAGCTGTCCCTGCGCGCCGGCGCGGACGGGACGGCCCTGCTGCCCGGCTGCGACGTCACGCTGGACAAGTTCGACCTCACCGAGCTCACCGGCCCCGAGCGGGCGGCGTACCCGGCCGACGAGGCGCGGCTGTCCGGGGGCGCGGGCATGACCCGCGAGGGCAGGGGGGCCGCCGTCACCCTCGGTGGCGCCGCCCAGGCCACGTTCTTCGCCGCGGTGAGCGAGGACGGCTACTACGACCTGACCTTCTCCTACGAGGCGGCCCAAGCCGGCGGCCTCGACGTCCGCGTCGACGGACGGCGGATCGCCGGTCTGCGCGCGGTTCGGCCCGGTGAGGCGGCCTCCCGTGCCCGCGTCCACCTCCCCGCCGGCGTCTCGGTGGTCGAGGTGGGCGGCCCGGCCGGCCTGCGGTTACGCGGGCTGACCACGGTCAGGGCCGAGGAGGCGGACGCGGCGGTCCACCGGATCGAGGCCCAGCATGCGCAGCGCGCCGGAACGGCGCGCGTGGTCGCCGTCCCCGCCACGAGCGGCTCGAACGCCTCCGGGGGCGCCTACGTCAGCGACCTCGGCGACGGCGCGGCCAACACGCTCACCCTCACCCGGCCCGCCGGGTTCGGCCCCGGCGAGTACGTCCTCGTGGCGCACTACGCCAACGCCGACCGGAACACCGGTCACCCCTACAACACCGATGTCATCAGTCGGTTCCTCGACATCACCGAGACGGGCGGGGCGACGACGCGCGGCGTGTTCCGGCACTCCTACGCCTGGGACAACTTCTGGTCCCAGGCGACGCCGCTCACCCTGACGACCGCCTCCGGCGCGCTCGTCCTGGGCAACGCCACGGCGCAGGCCCCCAATCTCGACCGGTTGGAACTCGCGCGGCTCGTGCTGGAGGTCGACAACACAGCCAAGTGACCGGAAAAGCCCGCGGGACATCGGCAAGGGGGCACCGCCTCGGGCCTCGGTGGAGACCTCCCGTGGCTCACGTGGCCGGGGGCCGCAGGCCGAGCCACTGCTCGGCGTCCCAGGCCTGGAACCGCTCGACCTCGGTGAACCCCAGCTTTGCCGCGAGGCGCATCGAGCCGGCGTTGGCGCTCTGGGTGGTGAGCACCACCGGCTCGCCGGGAAGGGCACCGTCGAACCAGTCGAGTGCCGCCGCGCACGCCTCGGCGGCGTACCCCTGCCTCCAGGCCTTCGGCAGGAACAGGTAACCGAGATCGGCCTTCCCCACGGCGGCCGGGCGACGGTGCCCGGTCGCTCTCCTGAGCAGGATCTGGCCGATCATCGCCCCGTCGAGCTCGACGACGAAACTCCCGGGCCACCGCTCGGGCACTTCGGGCATCTCACGCTCGAGCTCGTCACGCGGCCGGGGACCGCCGAGGTAGGTGTGCACCTCCGGCGAGGCGAGCATCTCGATGAACGTCGCCCGGTCCCGCGCCTCGGGCTCACGGAGCACGAGCCGCTCGGTCAGGATCGGCTCAGGCGGCCAAGCCACATCTCCTAGATCTGACATGCGCGCAAGCTAACAACCCTGCAGGACGACGTTCAACGTGAACATGAACGCGTGGCTCACCGGCCGGCCCGGCGATCGGGCCGGCGACCGGTCAGCCGATGCGGAGCGGAAGCGTGCGCGGCCCCCGCACCTGGCCAGGGGCCCAGGCCACCGTCGAGGGGTCGGCGAGGCCGAACACGGGGACCCGCTCCAGCCAGACCTCCAGGGCGACCCGGAGCTCCATGCGGGCCAGATGGGAACCGACGCAGCGGTGGATGCCGAGCCCGAACGCCGCGTGCCGGTTGATCTCCCGGTCGATCACCACTTCGCCGGGCCGGTCGAACTGCGCGGGATCACGGTTGGCGGCCGGGAACGACAGCAGGACCCAGTCGTCGGCCTTCATGTCGACGCCGCGCCAGTGCATGTCCTCCTTGACCAGCCGCGCCATCGTGACCGGCGCGTACGCCCGGAGGAACTCCTCCATCGCGGTCGGCAGCAGTTCCGGCTCGGCGACCAGGCGATCGCGGTCGGCCGGTGTCTTCGCCAGGTGCCACAGCGATGCGCCGATGGCGCTCCACGTCGTGTCGATCCCGGCGATGAGCAGCAGGGCCATCGTGCCGGCCACGTGCGAGGGATCGAGCTTGCGGCCGTACAGCTCCGCGTCGATGAGATAGGTGGTGAGGTCGTCGCGCGGGGCGGCGACGTGATCGCGGATCTGCTCCAGCAGGTAGTCGAACAGCTCCCCCATGTTCGCGACCCGCTGCTCCGGCGGCAGGTTGACGCCTTCGAGCGCGTGCTCGACGAACTCCCGGAACCTCGGCCCGTCCTCCGGCGGGAAGCCCAGCATGTCGGCGATGACCCGCATCGGTATGTGCTGCGCGTAGTCACGGGCGGCGTCGACGATCTCCGCGCCCTCGAAGCCGTCGATCAGCGAGTGGCAGAACGCCCGCGCCGCCTCCTCCCGCTTCGCCACCTCCTTCTTGGTGAACGCCGGGAGCAGCAGTTTGCGCGCGTCGTGGTGGAACGGCGGGTCGGAGGAGATCGGCGGCACGGCTCCCACCGGCGCGATGTCCCTGGGCGGTCGGTAGTTGCTCATGATGATCGCCCGGGAGGAGAAGTGCTCGGTGTCGTAGGCGATCGCCGCGACGTCCTCGTACCGCGTCGGCAGCCATCCGCCGCCGAACCTCTCGGTGTGCGCGATCGGGCAGCGCCCCCGCAGATCGTCCTGGATGGGGTACGGATCGGCGGCCCACTCGGGCTCCAGGTGGGAGAAGTCGGTGGCCCACTCGGAGACCGGGCCGGTGATGATCTCGCTGCGGGTGCCGAGGGGCTCCTCCTGACCCTCGCGGAAGTCGCGGACGAAGCGATCGTCGACGGTCATGTCATGCCTCCTCGACGAGAACGATCGCCTTCTCCGGGCAGTTGGAGGCCGCGACCCGCGCCGCGCGCTCGGCGCCCTCCGGCACGAGGCCGTCGCCGGCGACCCGGCCATAGCCCTCGTCGTCCTCGGTGAACAGGTCGGGCGACAGGTCGTAGCAACGGCCGTGTCCCTGACAGCGCTCGGGATCGATCTGCACTTTCACTGGTGCTCCCCTTTACTCAGTGGCGTCCGCGGGGCGGGGTCGGTCGGGGCGATGGCGGCGACGAGGCGGGTGAGCAGCGCGCTCCACTCCTCGTCGCCGACCGCGTGCAGGTCCGGCGTGAGGAGTGCGCTGCCCATCGTGAGCAGGAGGCAGAGATGGGCGACGGCGACGGGCGAGAGCGCCGGATCGATCTCGCCGGTGTCCTGGGCGGTGCGGACGAGCCCGGCGAGCCAGCCGGCCCGCTCGCCGACGTAGTCGTGCATCGGACGGGCCGCGTCCTCGTCGCGGCGGGCCGCGATCAGCGCCTCGACGATCAGGGAGCCGCGGGCGTCAGGACGGCGAGGGAGGCGGCGGCCCACGGCGACCAGTAGCTCGGCGACCGGCCGGTCGGGATCGGCGGCCAGCAGGTCGGCCAGCAGTCGCGGCCCGTGGGCGCGCAGTGCGGCCACGATCAGCTCGGCCTTCGAGTCGAAGTGCGCGTACAGGGCGCCGTTGCTCACCCCGGCCGCCGCGGCGATGTCGGCCACGCGTGCGCCGTCGTACCCGCGCCGGGCGAACACGTCGACGGCCGCGCGCAGTAGCCGCTCCCGCGTCTCGGCGGCGGTGACACCCGCGATCCGGCCCACTACGGAATTAAATGGTCGTTCATTTGATCGCGTCAAGACCGCGCTTGCCCGATGGGCTCCGGCGATTCGGCGGCGATTAGCGTGCGGTGGGTGGCGTTCCTGGCATGGCGAACCACCCGCCGCCACCTCGCGATGAGCTGTCGTCGATCTGCTGACAGTCCGGTTCCGTCCGGGGCCCCAGAGTCAACTCGGTGACGTCGGACGCCATCGCTGCGTCAAAAATGACCGCCGATGTGACAAGCATGGGATAAAAGACGCAAACTGGCAGGATGTGGAACAAACCGGGCGTGCGCGGCGACTGGTTCGTGGACGCGGCGCTGGCCGCGGCTGTCATCGCGTTCACGATCCCCACCACACTCATCGGCTACAGCTTCTCCATCTGGGGCGGCGCGCCGGACGAGCTCGAGATCGCGACAGGGGTGATCACCGCGGCGGCCATGCTGGTGCGGCGCCGCACCCCGTGGCCCGCCATCGTCGCCTCGGCCGTGTGCGCCTGCGTAACCGGGCAGGTCGTGCCGATGATCCTCGCCGTCTTCTCGATGACCGCCGAGCATCGGGTGCGCCAGTGGCAGTACGTCGCCCTGGCCATGACTGCGGTCTACTTCACGGTCGACTACCGCAACCCTCACTCCGACCACTCGATCTACTTGAACGTCGTCCGCGCGCTGACCCTCATCTACCTGCCCGCGGTGGTCGGCACCTGGGTGCACGCCTACCGGCGGCTCATCCGTGACCTGCGTATCGGCGTGCGCGAACGCGAGGAGATCGCCGCCTCCGAGGAGCGCCGCAAGATCGCCAGGGAGATGCACGACACCGTCACCCACGCGGTCACCGCCATGGTGCTCAACGCGGGCATGGTCCGTGACGCCGCCGAGCCGGGCGAGATCCGGGAGCTGACGACGGTCATCGAGGACAAGGGCGTGCAGGCGCTCGGCGAACTGCGGCACCTGCTCACCGTGCTCCGGCACGAGGAAGGTGACCTCGCCGAGGGCATCGAAGCGATCGCCCGGCTGGTCGGCGAGGCGCAGGCGAGCGGGCTCAAGGTCGATCTCCGCCTCGACGTTCCCCAGGGGGCGCTGCCCCGGCAGATCTCGCACGCGTGTTACCGCCTGGTGCAGGAGGGGCTCAGCAACGTGCACAAGCACGCGCCGGACTCCCTCGTGCACGTCACCTGCGAGGTCAGCGGCGATCAGGTGGCCGTCTCCGTGGTCGACACGCCGGACCGCGCCGACCCCGGCGGGAAGACGATCAGGGCCGCGCCCTCCCTCGGCGGCGGGTACGGCCTGGCCGGCATCAGAGAGCGCGTCTCCCTCGCACAGGGCCGGTTCTTCTCCGGCCCGACCCCCGACGGCGGCTTCGTACTCAGCGCCTGGCTTCCCCTCCGATTCCCGCACGCCTAGACCTGTTTGTTTTCTCCCCACCCGGCGGGGTACGCCACCCACATCGATACAGCGCGGCACGGAGGCCCGGAGCGCATCGGCGCCGGGCCACCGTCGCGGAAAGCGGGTGCTGCGGGTCGCTTCGCACGCGCCCACCGTAACGATCGCCTTTGAGAGTAGCCATGAAAGCCGTGGTCTACGTAGGGCCTCGACAGGTCAGAGTCACCACCGTTCCGGACGCACGGATCGAACGGCACACCGACGTGCTCGTCCGCGTCACCACCTCCAACATCTGCGGGTCCGACCTGCACATGTACGAGGGCCGAACCAGTTTCGCGCCGGGCCGGGTCCTCGGTCACGAGAACCTCGGCGAGGTCGTGGAGATCGGGAGCGCCGTCGACCGGGTCAAGGTCGGCGACATGGTGTGCCTGCCGTTCAACATCTCGTGCGGCTTCTGCGCCAACTGCGAGAAGGGCCTGACAGCATTCTGCCTGACCACCAATCCCGATCCGTGCCTGGCCGGCGCCGCGTACGGCTATGCCGACATGGGCCCGTACAACGGCGGCCAGGCCGAGCTGCTGCGGGTGCCGTACGGGGACTTCAACTGCCTCGTCCTGCCGGAGGACGCGCGGGACAAGCAGACCGACTACGTCATGCTGGCCGACGTCTGGCCCACCGGCTGGCACGCGACCATGCTCGCCTGCGTGCAGCCGGGCGACACCGTCGCGATCTACGGCGCGGGCCCGGTCGGCCTGATGGCCGCGTACTCCGCCCTGCTCAGGAACGCGAGCTGCGTGATGGTCATCGACCACCATCAGGACCGGCTGACCAAGGCGGAGGAGATCGGCGCGATTCCGATCGACGACTCCCGCTCCTCCCCTGTCGAGCAGATCCTGGAGCTCACTCAGGGGATCGGCGCCGACCGGGGCTGCGAGTGCGTGGGCTTCCAGGCGCACGACTCGGAGGGCTCGGAGCGTCCCAACATGACGCTGAACGCGCTGGTCAAGTCGGTGAAGTTCACCGGGAACATCGCCGTCGTCGGCCTGTTCCTCCCTCGCGACCCGACCGGCCGGAACGACCTGTACAAGCGGGGAGAAATGGCCATCGACTACGGGACCTTCTGGTACAAGGGCCAGACGATGAGCACCGGCCAGTGCAACGTCAAGAACTACAACCGGCAGCTGTGCGCCCTCATCCACGAGGGCGGCGCCCGGCCGTCCTGGATCGTCTCGCACGAGCTGGACCTCGACGACGCGCCCGAGGCGTACGCGCACTTCGACGCGCGGGAGAAGGGCTGGACCAAGGTGGTCCTGCACCCGGGCAAGGCCGGCTGACCGCGCAGCGGCCCCCGTCCTGATCGGCATGGGCCGGTCCGGTGATCGGCGGAAGCGCGCAGACCATACTCTTGGGGCAGACCATACTCTTGGGGAGGAAAGCCGCGCCGCCGAGGCGCCCGGCGCGACCAGGAAGGGACAGGCGTGCTCACCGTCTGTGTGGCCCCGGAGGACCCGTCACTGATCGTCGAATCGATCCGCGCCGCCGGTGGTGAGGTGGTCGGCGATCCCCGCCGGGCGGAGGCGCTGGTCTGGACCGACTCGCGGCCGGAGGGCGTGCGCGACTACCTGACGCCGAGCGTGCGCTGGGTCCAGCTGCCCTCCGCGGGCATCGAACGGTGGACCCGGGAGGGGCTCGTCGACTCCACGCGCGTGTGGTGCTCGGCCGCGGGCGCCTACGCCCCGCAGGTCGCCGAGCACGCCCTCGCCCTGCTGCTGGCCGGGGTGCACCGGCTGCCCGCCGCCGCCCGGAGCCGTACGTGGCAGCGTGACCAGCCCGGCAGGCTGCGCGCGAGCACGGTGGCCGTCGTCGGCGCGGGCGGGATCGGCAGGGCGGTCATCCCCGCGCTGCGCGCCCTCGGCGCGGACGTCCTCGCGGTCAACCGCTCGGGCGAGCCCGTGGAGGGCGCGGTCGCGACCGTGCCGTTCGAGGACCTGGCCGCCGTCTGGCCACGGGCCGATCACGTCATCCTGGCCGCGCCCGCCACCCCCGAGACCTACCGGATGGTCGGGCGGGACGAACTGCGCGCCCTGGGCCCGAAGGCGTGGCTGGTCAACGTGGCCCGGGGTGAGCTGGTCGACACCGACGCACTGCTCGCCGCGCTGCGCGCCGGCGAGGTCGGCGGCGCCGCCCTCGACGTCACCGACCCGGAGCCGCTGCCGGACGGGCACGGCCTGTGGGCCGAGCCGAATGTGCTCATCACCTCGCACAGCGCCAACCCGCAGGCCCGCCTCACTGAGAGCCTCGCCGAGCGCGTACGCGAGAACGTCGCCCGCTACCTTCGGGGGGAGCCGCTCCTGGGCCAGATCGATCCGGCGCGGGGCTACTGACGCGGGGCTACTGACGCGGCCGTCGTGCCGATGAGGCTGACGGGGGGCCGCGGCATCCGGCGCTGCGGGCGATCGCCCTCTATCTGGTGCTGTCGGCCCTGGTCGCCGAGATCACTGGCGCGGTGGCGGGCGAGGCGTGGGAGACGGCGTTCCGCGGCCTGAGTGGGGCCGACAGCGGGTCCGTCTGGTGGCTGATGAGCGCGCCGGCGTACGTCCCTTCCGTCCTCGGGGCGCTGGTGGCCGTGCTGCTGCACCGCAGGATCGGGACCTTCCGCCTGGCCTGGTGGGCCCTGATCGTGACCAGGCCGTTCACCCTGCTGCTCGCCTTGTCCGGCATCGGGCCCGCGTGGGTCTGGTACGTCCTCGGGACCGCCGTCCCGGCGACCGGAAGCCTGGTCGCCTCCGTCGCCCTGCTCAGCCACCGGCAGGCCGTCACGCCCCACCGGCTGCTCGGGCGGACGGGCGCTGTGCTGGTCGTCCTCACCACCGTGGCCGGCGGCGTGGCGGACCTCCTGGAGGGGCCCGCGGAGCGGCTGACCGAGGTGGGCGGCGCCGCACTCGCCACCGTCGCCGCACTCGCCGCCACGATTCCGCTGCTGCGGGCCCGCCGGTCCGCGGCCGGGCACGAAGCGGGATCGGCGGGGGCGTTCCGGGACACTCGCCGGCGGCGTCTATCGTTCCCGCATGAAGATCTGTTCCATCGCCGCTCCGGCCACGGCCCAGGAGGCGGAGGCGATCCAGGACGCCCTGCGGCCCCGGCTGGACCTGACCGGCCCGGGTCCCCGTGACCCCGCCCTGGTCGCGGGGGTGGACGTGGCCTACGCCGACGACCTGCTGGCCGCCGCGGTCGTGGTGCTCGACGGGACGAGTCTGAACGTGGTCGAGCAGGTGACGGTGCCGGGACGGCCCGCCTTCGGCTACGTGCCCGGCCTGCTCGCCTTCCGCGAACTGCCCAGCCTCGTCGACGCGCTGGAGCGGCTCACCGTCACACCCGATTTGATCGTCTGCGACGGGTACGGCCTGGCGCATCCGCGGCGGTTCGGCCTCGCCTGCCATCTCGGGGTGCTCACCGGCCTGCCCACGATCGGCGTCGGCAAGACGGCCTTCGTCGGCTCCTTCGAGCCGCCCGGCCGGGAGCGCGGCTCATGGAGCGAGCTGCTCCTGGACGGACAGGTGGTCGGCCGGGTGCTGCGCACCCGGGACGGGGTCAAACCGGTCTTCGTCTCCGTCGGCCACCGCGTCGACCTGGAGACCGCCTGCCACGACGTGCTTACCCTGACCCCACGTCACCGGCTTCCTGAGACGACGCGCGCCGCCGACCGCCTGTCCCGCTCGGCGCTCAAGGCCGCCCTGGCTGCCTCCAACTGACCGTCACCTCACGCCGGCCGACCGAAGCGGAGAAGGTGCGGCCAGTCGAGGTGCGCCCGCGCGCGGTGGCGGCGAGGTGCCCCCGGCCGTGATCAGGAGGCGTCTTCGGCGAGGTGGCGTTCCACGGTGGCGACCTTGGCGTCGAGCCTGCCCTGCCCGGCGCGGGCGTCGGCCTTGAGCACCAGGCTGACGCGGGAGCAGCGGGCCTCCACGGCGGCGACCGCGTCCCTGACGACGCCGAGCACCTCGTCCCACGTCTCCCCCTCGACGGTGGTGAACATGGCGTCGGTGCGGTTGGGCAGTCCGGACGCGCGGACCACGCGCACCGCCTCCGCCACCATCTCGCCGACATCCTCACCGGCGCCGATCGGCGTGACGCTGAACGCGACGAGAACCGACATGTGACCTCCTCGAAGATCGCATTCCTCGGGCCACGCTAACACCCGCCGCCGGGCGGCAGCGGGTGCGGGTGGTTCACGCGCGGGTGGTCCGGTCACCCGTCCCGTGGCGGGCGGCCGCACGGGCGTGCGCGCCGGTGAGGAGGGCACGCACCCGTGCGGCGGTGGCGTCGCCGGGGTTGAGCACGCAGATCCACGACTGGGCGGCATACACGGGGTGCGGCAGGATGCGGTCCGGCACGCGGTAGTCCAGCGCCTCGTGGTGGTCGGCGTGCGCGGCCGGCGGATACCCGAGCAGTTCCTCGAACGCGGCACGGCCGACCCCGATGTTGACCCGGAAGACGCCGGGGCGGTTCAGGTCGGAGGCGGTGTCGAACCCCTCGTAGTCCTTCACGACGATCGTGGCGAAGGGCATCTTCCGGTTGGCCGGTTCGCCGTCGGGATCGCAGTAGAAGAAGGTGTCTCCCCATGCCGCCTGCGGGGCGCCGTTGTCCTGCGCGGCGGTGAAGGCGACGACACCCGGCAGGCCGGTCACGAATTCGATGACGTCGTTCTCGGTCACACGAGGTCCCTTTCTCGTCCGATTTCCTCCTTCAAGTTTCTCATTCAAGTCCTTTGTGAGACTTTTGCCGCGACTCCCGCTGGAGGTCCCTCGCCAACTCTCAACTCGCGGATGCGGACGCATGCGCTCGGCCTCAGCTCCGGGGAGGCCGCACCACCGCGACGGGGCAGTGCGCGTGGTGCAGGACCCCACGGCTCACCGAGCCGAGCACCGCCGAGCCGACGGCGCCGCGCCCTCGTGATCCCACGACGAGCAGGTCGGCCTTCTCCCCCGCCTCGACCAGCGCGGCGACCGGATGCGTGCAGACGGCCTGCATCTCTGCGGTGACGTCGGGATACCGGTCGCGGTGGGTCCGCAGTGCGCCCGCCACGTAGTCCTCCTGTGCCTTGCGCACCTCGTCGAGGTCATAGCTGATCTCGGGCGCGAAAGGGTGCACCGGAAGCTGCCAGGCGTACACGGCGAGCAGGCGGCAGTCGCGCAGCCGCGCTTCCTCGAACGCGTAGGTCAGGGCGGCTCCGGCCTCGTCGGAGCCGTCGATCCCGACGACGACCAGCCCGTGGAGCGCAGACACCCCGGCCCGCACCACGACGACGGGGACGTCGACCTGCCCGGCGACGTGCATGCCCACCGACCCGAGCAGCATGCCGGCGAACCCGCCGTGTCCCCTGCTGCCGATCACGATCTCCGCTGCGTTCCCGGCGCTCTGCCGCAGCACCCGGGACGGGTCGCCCTCGATCATGGTGGTGGTCACCCGGACCGCCGGATGGTTCTCCCGTACGGCCTGCTCGGCCTCCTCCAGGATCCGCCGGCCGGCCCGATCGAGCTGGTCCTCGATCGGGACCGGATAGCGCGCGATCTCGTACGGCAGGCGGTCCACCGCGTGGACGATCCGCAGCGGCAGGCCCTTGCGTGCCGCGTCGCCCGCGGCCCACTCCACCGCGGCGGCCGCGGCGCGCGATCCGTCGGTGCCCACGATGACGGGTTGGGTCATGGCTCCTCCTTCTGCTCCTGCCTCCTATCCGACCGCCTGCGCCTCGTCCGGGGCAGGGCCGCTGGTCCCTGCCCCGGGGGACCTTCCGCCTCCCAATGCAGACATTTCAGGGCAGCGGTCCCAGGGCAGCGGTCCCCAAGCAGAGATCGCGCCGAGGTGCTCACGTGGAGCGGCCGGCTCGCGTGGCGCCGAGGCGCGCGAGCCGGCCGGAGGTCGGGAGCAGGGCGGAGGGCGGAAGCGGGTCAGAGGACAGAGACGGGTTGGAGGGTCAGGAGCAGGCGAACCCGCTCGCCCCCGGCGAGGAGGAACCGGACCCCTGGAAGCCGAAGCTCGCCGACGCGCCGGGCGCGAGGCTCGTCGCCCACGAGGGCGCCTTGGCCGTCCAGCGGGTGCCGCTGGAGGTCACGGTCGCGCTCCACCCGCTGACGAGGCCCACTCCGGACGGCATGTCCCAGGTGACCGTCCAGTTCGGCCAGGCCGCCGTGCCGGTGTTCTTGACCGTGACGTTCGCCGTGAACCCGCCCTGCCACGAGCTGGCCACCTGGTAGGTCACCTGGCAGGTCCCGGGCTTCGCCGACGGCGACGCGCTGGGGCTGGGCGACGCGGACGGAGACACAGACGGGGACGCCGACGGAGACGGGGATGCGGACGGAGACGCAGACGGGGACGCCGAGGGCGAAGCGGACGGCGACGGCGACGGCGAGCCGCTGGGCGTCGTCGTGGTGTAGCTCGCCTCGGTGTAGTCCGCGCCGCACTGCGACCCGCAGGAGGCGGGCAGGGCGAAGCTGTAGACCCGGCCACCGTTCACCAGCGAGTCGGACACGTCGCGCACCCGGATCTGGAACTGCGTCGCGCCCTGCGTGACCCCGCCGATGATGTACGACTGGCCCATGTCGGAGTTCATCTGGGCCTGCTTCCAGGCGCCGTCGGCGTAGTACTCCACCCCGTGGATGCCGTTGGGCAGGTGGGAGACCGCGATCGCGGGCCACCATGCCTGCGCGCCCTTCATGAACCCGATCCTGATGTCGCCGCTGTAGCCGGGCGCCGGGATGAACGACCAGGTCATGTGGCGGTTGTTCCAGTGGTTCGGGTACATGTCCCCGACCGGCGTCCCGTTCTTGGCGAACCTGTTGAGCGACGGCTTCGACAGGTCCAGGTGATACGGGTCGTCGCGGCACCAGCCGTTGGAGTCGCCGCAGCTGTCGGCGACGAGCATCGTGAGCGTGGCGCCGTTGTAGGCGTCGGAGACCCACGAGCCGTTGCGGCAGAACGCCTGGCCGGGCGCGCCGTCGTTGACGCCGGTGCAGTAGTCGGAGACGGTCACCTTCACGTACCGGCCGCAGTTGAGGCCGTTGTTCCACAGCCCGGCCTTGGACGCGTTCGCGCCGGTCAGCGGCCGGGGGTAGAAGGAGTAGTCGCCGGGCGTGTCGTACACGTTGAGCGCGACGAAGTCCTGCGAGTCCAGCTCCGACTGCGGCATGCCACAGCCGCCGTACGGTGAGCCGAGCCCGTCGAAGTAGGTCGCGCTGCCGGTCACCGGTGCGGGCGGGTCGTCGACCGCGCCTGCCGGTGTCGCGGCGGGCCAGACGGTGAGCAGCACCGCGGCGACGGCGGCCGCCCAGATGCGGCGTCGGACGGAGTTTGCGCGGCCGGTCATCGGGCTCCCCTGCGGTCACGGTCGTGCTCGGAACGCCGAGATCGTGGCTGCGGGGCGGTCAGGCGGTCAAGGAGTCCTGGCGGACGATCACGGTGAGCTGGGAATCCTTCGGTGAATGCCTGTAACTTTCATCACCACGACAAACCAGAGACGGGCGTAAGCCGACTTTCAGAGCACAGGACACGAAAACACTCGTCGACTGGGGAGCGGCCACCGGATTCGCCCCGCGGAGCTCCGGCCTTCAGGGGAGGTGGAGCGGACTTTCCCCCCTTGGCAGGGCATGGGGGCCGCGCCCCGGCGGCGCTCAGCGCGACTCGTGCAGCCGCGCCAGGTCGCTCTCCATCTTGGCGATGAGCCGCTGGTACCCCTCCCAGCCGTACAACCGGAACAACTCGGATTTCATACGGAGCGTCTCCTCCTGCACCGCCTCTGGACCCTGGCGGCGTATGGCGTCGAGCGCGAGACGCGCTCGCCGCTCTCGGTCGGTGGTCCCGGCGAGATCCTCGCGTCTCATCTCAGGAGTAGGCATGGGGCTTTGCCCTCCGGGTCTGGACGAACGGTGTCTACACCTGACGCGCCTCGATGGCCTTAGGTTGACCGCCGCCAGAAAAACTTCACAACGAGCATGTACCGGCGGGTAGGTGTGGCCGGTCCCCCCGATGCGTCAGGGCGCCTCGCCGCCCGGGACGTCGACTGCGATCTCTCCGCCCAGCCGGCGCTCCTCACCGAGGACGAGGTTGTCGCCGCTCCAGAACCTTCCGGGGTCGTACCAGTTCGGGCGGCGACCGGCGGGCAGCAGGCCCATCGCTTCGTACGTCACCGCGACAACCTCGGCGCAATACGCCGTCTCCAGCGCGCCGTCCCGAACGCCGTCCAGCGCGCCGTCCCGAACGCCGTCCAGCGCGCCGTCCCGAACGCCGTCCTGTGTGCCGTCCCGTGCTTCGCGCCGGAGCGAGGGCAGCCGCCCGCGCAGCCAGCGCCCGGCCAGTCGGGCCGTGGACGGGAACGGCGTGCCGTCCAGCCGCGCGATCGTCCGCAGGACGGCGTCCTCCATCTCCCTGCCGGCGGACGGCTCCAACTGCCGCAGCCAGGCGCGCTGGCCGTACCTGGCCGCCCAGACGCAGACCGCGTCGCGCATGTCGTGCAACTGGACGCCGCGCTGATGCGTGCCCGACCACATGTCGGGCAGCGACCGGCCCAGTTCGGCGTGCCACATGAGCGGCGGCAGGTCCTCGATGACGACGGCCATGCCGACATGGTTCACCGGGCTGTTGGTGGTGACCTGGATGGCGCGGTCCGGCACCGTACGTCCGCGGAACACCCAGACGTCGCCAGTACGGGCTAGTTCGAGCGCTTTGTCGAGACTTATCCGCGTGTGAGGCACAGCAGTAGCCTAGGCACATGCGCTGGTGGAAGATACTCGGTCTGGCGGCCTTCGCGGGCGTGGCGGCGACCGGTGTGGTGATCGCCCGGGCCGAGCGCCGGCGGCGTGCGTACACACCCGAGGAGATCCGGGAGCGCCTGCGGATCCGGCACGCCGAGGCCGTCACCGGGGCCGTCACCGGGGCCGACACCAAAACGGAGCCATCCGGGACCGGCGATCAGCCACCGCGATAGGCGTCGACGCCGAGCTTGACCGCGACCGCGAGGCCGCACAGGGCCGCGACGAGGCGCAGCGTCTGGCCGGGCAGGCGGCGCGCGACCGCCGGGCCGATCCAGCCGCCCACCAGGAACCCCGCGGCCAGTGGGCCCACCGCCGCCCAGTCGACCGGACCGAAGACGGCGAACCCGACGGCGGCGACGGCGTTGGCGAGCGCCGAGATGACGTTCTTGACCGCGTTGACGCGCGCGGCGGGCCGGTCGAGCGCCGCCGCGAGCACGGCGAACATGATGATCCCGCCGGCGGCGCCGAAGTAGCCCGTGTAGACGGCGACGCAGAAGACCCCCAGGCGCAGCCGCAGGCCGCTTTCCCCGCCGAGGCCCACCTGGCCGGGGCGTGGCGGGCGCAGCAACAGCAGCAGCGAGGCGCCCGCGACCAGCAAGGGGGCGACCATCTCGAACATCCGCGACGGCGTGACCAGGAGCAGCCCGGCGCCGGCCGCGCCGCCCAGCGCGGCGGCGAAGCCGAGACGGCCGATGAGACGTCCCTGGTCCGCCAGTTCGGGCCGCGACCCGGCCGCCGCTCCCACGCCGGTGAACAGCAGCGCGACGGTGTTGGTGACGTTCGCCGCCAGCGGCGGCAGGCCGAGGGCCAGCAGCGCGGGGTACGACACGATCGAGGCCAGGCTCACAACCGTGCTGACCACCCCGGCGACCAGGCCGATCCCGGCCAGTCCCAGCACGTCCACAAGCACAAGGGCACCCAACCACACGGGTTCCGGACGGCCGTGCCCGGCCTCCTTCCCCGGCGCCCGGCTTCCCCCGGCCGGTAGATCAGGACGCGGGAAAGCGCAGCACCCAGCGACGCTGCCAGGGCGTCTCCACGGCCCGCGGATGATATTCGGCGCGGGTCCAGGCGACGGCGCGGTCGGCGGGCAGGCCCGACAGGACGGCCAGGCACGCGATCACGGTGCCGGTGCGCCCGACTCCCCCGCCGCAGGCGACCTCGACCCGGCGGCCCGCACGCGCGTGCGCGTACAGCGCCCGGATGCGGCCGATCGCGTGCTCCTCGTCGCGGGGCAGGAGGAAGTCGGGCCACTCGATCCACTCGTGCGGCCAGGTGAGGCCGTGGTCGTGCTTGTGCCTGAGCCGCCGGCCGCCCAGGTAGAGGCCGTGGTCGGGCAGGACGCCCGGCGGCGTGGGACGTCTCAGGCCGCGGCCCCGCACCGGGGTGCCGTCGGGAAGCCGGATGGCACCAGGAAGATCATCGATGGCCATGCCTCATCCTGCCTCCTGGAGTGCCGCCCGGGCAGCCGCTTTTCCGACTCACCCGGACGCGAGGTCGAACTCGTCCCGCAGGATGGAGAACAGGAGCTGGTCGTGCCAGCGCCCGCCTCGCCACTGTGCACGCCGGACCACGCCTTCGAGCTGGAACCCGATCTTCTCCAGGCACCGTGTCTCGGCAATGTTCTCCGGGTCGGTGGTCGCCTGGACGCGTTCCACCCGCGTGTGCGTGAACAGGTAACGGACGAGTTCCCGCTGGGCCCGGGTCCCGATTCCCCTGCCCCGCCAGTCCGGCAGCAGGCCGGCGGCGATCTCCCAGCACAGCGACGTGTCACGGCGGCCCCAGCGCCGCTCCAGCCACTCGACGCGCCCCGCGAGCTCGCCGTCCACGGTGACGGCGAGCATGTTGTCGGCTCCGGCCAGGAGCCCGCGGGTGCGCAGCACCTCCCGCAGCGCGATGGTCGGGGTGAATCCGAACCACTGATGCGGAGTCGCGCCGCTCTCACTCTGGAAGGCCGAGTCGAAGGCGTCCAGGTCGGCTTCGGTGACGGGTCGAAGTGCCAGGTGATCGGGCATTCCTGTCGCTCTTCCTCACGGTCGTCGGTCCGCTCCGGGCGGTGGGCGCAGTAGCCGATCATCGCATCCCGATCCGTCCGTTCGCCCGGCTGGGAGCCTGTCCACTGTGGGACCGGGGTGTGGTGCTGGTCCAGCTCGCGGTGGCGATCGTGCTCGCGGCCGGAGCATGCGGCAGGCAGAGTTGCCGCCGATCCGGCTACACGACCTGCGCCACGGCGCGGCAAGTGCGGCGCGGGCCTGGTATGCGCGCAGGTGCGGCACCCCCGTCGGCGCAGGCATTCGGCTTGCTCGCGTCCAGTACCCGGCGTAGGTGACGGCGTAGCTAAGGACCTCAAGGTTGGGCGGATCGTCCCAGGAATCCGATACCGATGTCCGCTGGTTGGGGACCAGGCTGGCAACACGCGAGCGAACAACGAGCGATCCCTTCCGACGTCGACCCGGGCGGAGCCCAGGAGGCACGCCCAGAGCACCGCCGTTCCTGAAGAAATCCTGAGAAATCCTGCCGGAACGTGATCGTCGATCTACGGCAACAGATCGTGCTGACACTGGCCTCCAAAGATCATGGAGGTGGCTGTGAGCTACAGCAGGCGCGGATTCCTGACCGCGGTGGGTGCCACTGGAGGCGCTGGAGCACTCCTGGCGACGATGGGAGCGCTCGGTCTCGCGCCCACCGCGGAGGCGGCGACCGGTGCTCCATTCGTCCCCCCGCAGCCGTCCGACTTCACACTCACCGGCAGAGGCGCCAAGAAGGTTGTCGTGCTCGGCGCCGGGATCGCCGGCCTGGCCACGGCGTACGAGCTTGGCAAGGCGGGCTACGACTGCACCGTCATCGAGGCCCTCGACCGGGTCGGCGGCCGCAACTGGACGATCAGGGGCGGCGACAGGATCACCGAGATCGACGGCTCCACCCAGATCGCTCGGTTCTCCGACGGTCTCTACCTCAACGCCGGGCCGGCCCGGCTCGCCCAGTGGATGGTCACCGTCGACTACTGCCGCGAGCTCGGCGTCGATCTGGAGGTCTTCACCAACTCCAACGCCCAGGCGTACATCTTCAACGAGGCCGCCGGAATGACCGCGCCGGTCCGCTGGCGCACGGCGAAGGCCGACGTGTACGGCTACATCTCCGAGCTGCTGTCGACCGCCACCGACGCCGGCGCGCTGAACGGCAAGCTGACCGCGGACGACAAGGAGCGCCTCCTGACCTTCCTGCGCGGGTTCGGCTCGATCGGCAGCAAGGCGAGCGGTTTCGCCTACACGGGCGGCGAACGCCGGGGATACAGCACCGACCCGGGCGCGGGCGAGCAGCCGGGCACGGAACTGGGCCCAGTGCCGTCCCTGTCGGAGGTGCTCGCCAGCGGCGTCGGCCAGCGGTTCTCCTTCGAGTTCGGCTATGACCAGGCGATGCTGATGTTCCAGCCGGTCGGCGGCATGGACGCCATCCCCAAGGCGTTCGCCGAAGCCGTCGGCAAGCACAAGATCTTGCTGCGCTCGAAGGTCACGAAGATCACCGACCTGGCGGACGGGGTCGAGGTCGAATACCAGGACAGTCACGGCAAGACGCGCACGATCAAGGCCGATCTCTGCGTGGCCGCGATGCCGCCGCACATCCTGGCGAGGACGCCGCACAACCTCGGGCCCGACGTGCAGGCCGCGCTGTCCACGCCGGTCGTCACGTCATCCGGCAAGATCGGCCTGGAGTACCGCCGGCGCTGGTGGGAGACCGACGAGAACATCTACGGCGGCATCACCAACACCGACCTTGACCTGTCCGTCCTCTGGTATCCCTCCTACGGGTACGGCGGGCGGCGCGGGCTCGTCGTCGGCTACTACAACAACGGCGCCAACGCGGACGCCTACGCCGCGCTCACCCATCCGCAGAGGGAGAAGCGCGCGATCGAGCAGGGCATGAAGATCCACGGCGCGAAGTACCGCGACGAGCTGGTGAGCTCCGCCTCGGTCTCCTGGAAGCTCCAGCCGAACATCGAGGGCGCCTGGGTCAGCTGGCCGTCCCGCCTCGGCGGCTACCAACTGCTCAACAGACCGGCCGGCCACGTCCACTTCGCGGGTGACTGGCTCAGCTACATGATCGCCTGGCAGGCGGGTGCGCTGGAGTCCGCCCGCAAGACGGTCACCGACATCCATCAGCGGGTCCTGGCGAACTGACTCGGAAGGCGTCTCCGGCCGCCGGGCGGACGTCGTCACGCCCGGCGGCCGGAGACGACTCGAACCAGACGGAGTCCGGGCTGCCTGCAGCCCGCGGGCCGCCCCCGCGACGCCGGAGAGCGCTCTCCACCTCGTGCTATAAATGGCTGCATGAGCACCGACCTCCCGCATACGTCGGGGGCCCCCACGCTGGAGGACGTGGCCCGTCTGGCGGGAGTGTCCCGGGCGACCGTCTCCCGCGTGATCAACGGAATCCGCAACGTCGCGCCGGACATCCAGGAGGCGGTGCACCGCGCCATCGCGACGACCGGCTACGTGCCGAACCGGGCCGCCCGCTCGCTCGTCACCCGCCGTACGGGAGCGGTCGCGCTGGTCGTGTCGGGCGCGGGCGACGCGGAGGGCGGCGAGCCGTTCGAGTCGCGCGTCTTCGCCGACCCGTTCTTCGGCCGGGTCGCCGGCGGGGTGGTGGGCTATCTGCGACCGCGCGGCATCCACCCGGTGCTGATGCTGGCGGACTCGGCGCAGACCCGCGACGACGTGGTGTCCTTCCTCCGCCAGGGCAGCGCCGACGGCGCCCTGGTGGTCTCGACGCACGGCGAGGACCCGCTGCCGAAGCTGCTGGTGGACGCCGGGCTGCCCGCCGTGCTGTGGGCGCGGCCCGCCCGCCCGATCCCGATCAGCTACGTCGACCTCGCCCACCGGGCCGGCGCGGCGCTGGCGGCCGACCGCCTGGTGGCGCGCGGCTGCCGGCGGGTGGCCACCATCAGCGGCCCCTTCGACGTGCCCGCCGCCCAGGACCGGCTGTCGGGATTCCAGGAGGCCATGGCCGGGCACGGCCACCCGTACGTGCCGGCCGTGGAGGGCGACTTCATGCCCGCGAGCGGAGAGGCCGGCATGCACCGGCTCATCAAGGAGCACCCGGACATCGACGGCGTCTTCGTCGCCAACGACCTCATGGCGCAGGGCGCGCTGCTCGCGCTGCGCGATCTCGGGCGACGGGTGCCCGAAGACATCGCGGTGATCGGGTTCGACGACAGCGCCGCGGTCACCTGCCGCCCGCCGCTGACGACCGTGCGCCAGCCGATGGAGGACATGGCGGCCGAGATGGCCCGTCTGCTGCTCGCGCATGCCGCGGACCCGGACTTCCAGGTCACCTCGGTCATCATGCGGCCGACGCTGGTGGTCCGCGAATCGGCCTGACAGACCACCGGCGCCGTGTCTTTTCAGGCCACCCGCGGCCGCCTGCTCGCTCCGATGATCTCGGCGTAGCGCCGGCCGCTCGACTTGAGAGTCCGCGCCTGGGTCTCGTAGTCGACGTGCACCAGGCCGAACCGCTTGTCGTATCCGTAGGCCCACTCGAAGTTGTCCAGCAGCGACCAGGCGAAGTAGCCCGCCACCGGCGCGCCCTGTTCGACGGCCCGGCCGCAGGCCGCGATGTGGTCCTCCAGGTAGGCCAGACGCTCAGGGTCGTCGACGGTTCCGTCGGCGCCGACCGTGTCGGGCCAGGCGGAGCCGCTCTCGGTGACGTACAGACGGGGCGCGGCGTACTCCCGGGCCAGGCGCACCAGCAGGCGCTCAAGACCGCCCGCGTCGACCTCCCAGCCCATGGCCGTGGTGGTCGCCCCCGGCACCTCGACCTGCCGGGCGTACGGCACGGGCCCCTCGGGGTCGGCCGCCACCACCTGCCGGAAGTAGTAGTTGACGCCTAGGTAGTCGAGCGGGGCGGCGATCGTCTCCAGGTCACCCGGCCGGATCGGCAGATCGACGCCATAGACCGCGAGCATGTCCTCGGGGTAGCCGCGACCGGTGACCGGGTCGAGCCACCACCGGTTGACGTGCCCGTCGAGGCGCCGCGCGGCGGCGTGGTCCTCCTCGCTGTCGGTCGCCGGGTCGATCGGGCTGAGGTTGTTGACGATCCCGATCGACGGCGTGAGCCGCGCGGCGGCCCGGATGGCCTGCGTGCCCAGGCCGTGGGCGAGGTGGAGGTGGTAGGACGTGCGGACCGCGGCCTCCAGGTCCTTCACCCCGGGCGCCATGGAGCCCTCCAGGTGCCCGTGCCAGGAGCAGCACAGCGGCTCGTTGAGCGTCGTCCAGTCGGCGACGCGGTCGCCGAGCCGTTCGGCCACGACGGCCGCGTAGTCGGCGAAGCGCTGGGCGGTGTCGCGCTCGGGCCACCCGCCGCGGTCCTGCAGCGCCTGCGGCAGGTCCCAGTGATAGAGGGTCACGAACGGCCGGATGCCGGCGTCGAGCAGGGTGTCCACGAGGCGGTCGTAGAAGGCGAGCCCCCGGGCGTTGACCGGTCCCGTGCCGTCGGGCACCACGCGCGGCCAGGCCACCGAGAAGCGGTAGGCGTCCACACCGAGGCGTTCGAGCAGGCCGAGGTCCTCGCGCCACCGGTGGTAGTGGTCACAGGCCACCTCCCCGGTGTCGCCGCCGTCGATCGCCCCGGGCACCTCGCAGAAGGTGTCCCAGATCGAGGGCAGCCTGCCGTCCTCGAGGGTCGCGCCCTCGATCTGGTAGGCCGAGGTGGCGACGCCCCACACGAAATCGGTGAAAGCGGTTACATCGGGGGCATGGCCGCGCTGCGGCTCCATTCGCTGGTTCTCCTTGGTTCGATGGTGGTGGCGGTGACCGTGAGCGTTCACTTCCCGGCGCCCGCGGTGAGTCCTTGCACGAGGTAGCGCTGCAGCAGCAGGAACCCGGCCACCACGGGGACGCCGACGACCAGGGAGGCCGCCATGATCTGGTTCCAGTAGACGTCGTTCTCGGTGGCGTATCCCCGGAGGCCGACGGCGAGCGTGCGGCTCGACTCGTCGGTCATGACCGAGGCGAACAGCACCTCCCCCCACGCGATCATGAACGCGTAGATCGCGACGGCCATCTGACAGACGTCTGCCACGTGAGCACCGGCTCTCCTCGCCGGCGTACGGCTTGGAGAGCGCTCTCCGCAGAGAGAGTGTCGCGGAAGACGAGGCGTGTCAAGGGGAGATCCTCCTCCGCGCCCGCGCAGCCGGCCGCTCCGACTCAGCCCTGCCTCATTTACCTGCGGATTCCCGGGCGCTGAGGGCCGGTATTGAGAGGGCAGACCATCGAGGCCCCGAGCTCCAGGAAAGCGCTCTCCAAACCGCTGCCCACACCCCGCCGAAGAAAAGACGCCGTGCTCCCCACCGCATGCCGGGCACGTCCCCGGGTTCCACCGGCCGGGCTCCCACACAACCGGACGGCCTCGCGCGTCGTACGCGCCGACCAGCCACCGGAGCCCCGGCCGACTCCACCGAGGCATTTACGATACAGATCTGCACTGTATTGTAAATGCCGTGAAGGAAGCGGAACGGGAGCGGCCGCCGGGACGTCCGCGAAGCGCGGACATCGACGCGGCCATCCTCGCGGCAGCCGTGGATCTGCTGATCGAGCGCGGGATCGACGCGGTCACGATCGAGCAGGTCGCCCGCCGCGCGGGGGTGACCCGGGCGACGGTGTACCGGCGGTTCCCCGACAAGATCCGGCTGCTCGTCGCCGCGATCGGCGCGGGCCAGGACGCGTCGCCTCCGCCGCCGGAGCCGGTCGACATCGAGCAGATGCTCGCCATATGGGCCCGCCACCTGGCCCTGCCCCGGCTACGCAAGCTCACCCGCCGGCTGATGACATCGCTCCACGACTATCCCGCCCTGCGGGAGGCGTACTGGAACGCAAGCATCCGGCGGCGCGAGGAGGCGATCCGCGCCAGCCTGGAGCACGCGCGCGATCGCGGGAGGTTCCCCCCCTCCGCCGACCTCGGCGTCATCCAGACGATTCTCACCGGCGCGGTCGGCACGCACCTCACCACCCAGCCCGACACCAGCAGCGAGGACGAGATCCGCGACTTCCTGCTGGCCGTGCTCCACCAGACCGGTTACCGCAGCGGCGAGCGACCGGTGTGACCACCGGGAGGACCGAATGGGAAAGATCCCCGTCAACTTCACGGGAGTGCGCGTCACCGCGCTTCTGGAGCTCTACCTGCGCTGGCTCGACAGCCGGGACCGGCACCCGATCCTCGGCGACGAGTGGGCCCAGCAGGCGATCACCCTGCTGGACTTCGACTTCGACCAGTTCAAGCCGCTCGGCCTCGGACGCTTCGCCGTCGGGGTGCGTTCGAGGATGATGGACGACTGGGTCAGGGCGTTTCTCGGCCGGACGCCCGGCGCGGTCGTCCTCGACATCGGCTGCGGGTTCGACAGCCGTGTCCGGCGCGTCGACCCGGGAGACGGCCACCATTGGTACGACGTGGACTTCCCGGACATCGTCGAGATCGCCGGCCGGCTGTACTCCCCACGGCCCGGTCACACCGCCGTCGGCGCGTCCGTCACCGAGCCCGGCTGGCTCGATTCGATCCCCCGGGACAGGCCCGCGATCGTGGTCGCCGACGGCCTGCTGAACTTCCTCCCCGAACACGACGTACGGCGGATCCTCACCCAGATCGTCGAGCACTTTCCCAGCGGCGAGGTCTGCTTCAACATCACCTCCCCCGTGGTGCGGAAGCAGCGCGAGAAACGGCCCGTGGCGCTTTTCACGAAATTCGGGATCGCCGAACAGTGGTTTCCCGACGACCCGCGCGACGTCGAAGGATTCCATCGCCGGCTTCGTCTCGCGGAGGTCGGCAGCCCGGGTGACGCCTCCCTGCTCAGCCGCTCCCCGCTGCACTACCGGCTGCTGGTGGCCCTGATCGGCCTGGTCCCCGCGTGGAGGAACGCCGGCTGGATCCTGCGTTATCGCTTCTGACGGGCGCCGGAACCCCCGTTCGGGCGCGGGGTTACGATCAAGGTGAAGGACGGATCAAGGGGGAGCGGCGATGGCGCGAGGGACCAGACGGTGAGGGCCGCCCGGCTGCACAAGGTGGGCGACATCCGGCTGTCCGAGGAGCCTCGCCCCGTTCCCGGGCCCGGCGAGAGCCTGGTGCGCGTCACCGCGGTCGGCCTGTGCGGCTCCGACCTGCACTGGTACGCCGAAGGCGGCATCGGCGACGCGGTGCTGGACGATCCGCTCGTCGTGGGGCACGAGATCGCCGGAGTGATCGAGGGCGGCCCGCGCCACGGCACCCGGGTCGCGGTCGACCCCGCCATCCCCTGCGGCACGTGCGGGGTGTGCGCGACGGGATACGGCAACCTGTGCCCGGATGTCCGCTTCGCCGGGCACGGCAGGCTCGACGGCGGCCTGCGCGAGTGGCTCGCCTGGCCCGACGACCTGCTGCATCCGCTGCCCGACTCGCTCTCCGACGGCGACGGGGCCATGCTCGAACCGCTCGGTGTGGCGATCCACGCCGTGGACCTGGGGCATCTGGGGCTCGGGGCGCCCGTCGCCGTCGTCGGCTGCGGGCCGATCGGGCTGCTGGTGGTCCGGCTCGCCCGGCTCGCCGGCGCCTCGACGGTGGTCGCCGTCGATCCCCTGCCGCACCGTCGCGCCGCCGCCCTGCGGTACGGCGCCGACCACGCCCTGTCCCCCGAGGAGGCGGGACCCGCCGCGTGGACCGGGATCGACGGGCTCGACAGCCTCGGTGTACGGGTGGCCTTCGAGGTGGCGGGCGACGACGACGCGGTCCGCGTCGCCATGACCGCGGCCCGGCCCGGCGGCCGGGTCGTCCTGGCCGGCATCCCGGACGAGGACCGCACGTCGTTTCCCGCGTCGCTGGCCCGGCGCAAGGGCCTCACGCTCGTGTTGGTCCGGCGGATGAACCTCACCTATCCCCGGGCGATCCGCCTTGTCGAAACCGGGTCGGTGGACGTGTCGTCGCTGGTCACCGACCGCTTCCCGCTCGCGGCCACGGCGGACGCGTTCGCCACCGCCGTCTCCCGGCGCGGGCTCAAGGTCGTGGTGGAACCCCACAGCTGAGGCGCCGACCCGGCCCCGGCCGGTGCGATCTCATCGAGCGAGGAACTGGTCGTACCCGAGCTTGGCGACCAGGGCGGCCACCACGCACAGCAGGACGACGCGGACGAACCCCGCGCCCCGGTTGAGCGCCATCCGCGCGCCGATCTGCGCCCCGGCGATGTTGCAGGCGGCCATGGCCAGGCCGAGCGCCCACACCACGTGGCCCTGCGCGGCGAAGACGACGAGCGCTCCGAGGTTGGTGCCGGTGTTGACGACCTTCGCGGTGGCGGAGGCCTGGACGAAGTCCATCCCGAGGATCGAGGTGAACGCGATGAGCAGGAACGTGCCGGTGCCCGGCCCCACGATGCCGTCGTAGTAGGCGATGCCGACGCCCGCCACCGCGACCCCCGTCACCACCCGGGCAGGCGTACGCAGCTGCGGGTGGGGCAGGCGGCCGAAACCCGGCCGCAGGGTCACGAACGCCCCCACGCCCAGCAGCACGACCATCACCAGCGGCTTCAGCACGTCCGCGTCGAGCAGCGCCGCCGACGCGGCGCCGAGGCCGGCGAAGGCGACCGCCAGCGCCGCGGCCGGCACGGCCACCGCCCGGTCGAGCTTCGTCTTGCTCGCGTAGGTGATGGCGGCCGAACCCGTCCCGAAGATCGCGGCGGACTTGTTCGTCGCCAGCGCCTGGACCGGCGTGAGCCCGGCCAGGAGCAGCACCGGAAGCTGAAGCAGCCCTCCCCCGCCGACGACGGCGTCCACCCATCCGGCGGCCATGGCGGCGAGGAGCAGGAGCACCACCTGTCCGACACCCATGCGACTTCGTCCCCCTATACACCCGTTTGTCCGTGACCCGACGAGCGAGCCTAGCGGGCGCCGGGCAGCCCGGTGTTGGCCAGGCTCACCTCTGCGGGCAACGCCGTGCTCTCGGCGGCGGTCAGGCTTCGGCCGCACAGGCCGGGGAGCGCCGCGGCGGGCCGCGACGAGACACTGTGACAGGACGACGACACTGTGACCAGGACGACGACACTGTGACGGGACAGACCGACGACCAGACAGCCCGACGATGAGGAGCAGATGTGACGTCGTGGAGCGACCACGCGATCTGGTGGCATGTCTACCCGCTGGGTTTCACCGGCGCCCCGTCGACGGCGACACCCGGGGAAGCGCCGGTCCGGCACCGGCTGCCGCGTCTGGAGAGCTGGCTCGACTACGCCGTGGACCTCGGCTGTTCGGGTCTCCAGCTCGGCCCGATCTTCGCGTCCGAGACGCACGGGTACGACACGGTGGATCACTTCCGGGTCGATCCCCGGCTCGGGGACGACGACGACTTCGACCACCTGGTGGCGCAGGCGCGGCGGCGCGGGCTGCGGGTGCTGCTCGACGGGGTGTTCAACCACGTGGGCAGGGGGTTCCCGATGTTCACGCGGGCACTCGCGGAAGGGCCGGACTCCCCCGCCGCCCGCTGGTTCCGTCCCGGTGACGGCGCCGGCGGCTTCGCCGTGTTCGAGGGCCACGACCAGCTGGTCGCGCTGAACCACGCGGAGCCCGCCGTCCTCGACCACGTCGTACGGGTGATGGGCCACTGGCTCGGCCGTGGCGCGTCCGGCTGGCGGCTCGATGCGGCGTACGCGGTGCCGCGCGCGTTCTGGCGGGAGGCCGTCACCCGGGTGCGGCGGGAGCATCCGGACGCCTGGTTCGCCGGCGAGGTGATCCACGGCGACTACGCGGCGTACGTGACCGAGGGCGGGCTCGACTCGGTGACGCAGTACGAACTGTGGAAGGCCATCTGGAGCTCGCTCAACGACGGCAACTTCTTCGAACTCGCCTGGGCGCTCGACCGGCACAACGGGCTGCTGGAGGTGTTCGCGCCCATGACGTTCGTCGGCAACCACGACGTGACGCGCCTGGCCAGCAGGCTCGCCGATCCGCGGCACCTGGGGCACGCGCTGGCCGTCCTGATGACCGTGGGCGGGGTGCCGAGCCTCTACTACGGCGACGAGCAGGCCTTCCTCGGGGTCAAGGAGGAACGGGCCGGGGGCGACGACGCGATCCGGCCCGCCTTCCCCGACGGCCCTGACGACCTGGCGTCGCACGGCATGCCCGTCTACCGGCTCCACCAGCGGCTGGCCGGGCTGCGCCGCCGGCACCCCTGGCTGGTCCGGGCTCGTACGGAGGCCGAGCACGTCGCCAACAGGGCCCTCGCGCTGCGCAGCCGGGCGGGGACGGGAGAGGTCGTCACGCTCCTCAACATCGGCGACGACGCCTACCGCTTCCCCGTGGACGTCTCCCGGCTGACCGTCGCAGAAAGCTGTGCCGGGGCGGGCGGCCCGGACGAGGATCCCGCTCTCGTGCCCGCGCACGGGTGGCGGGTGCTCGTCCCCGGACCGTGACCCGACGGCACGGCAGGCACCGCGAGCAACCGTGGATGTCGGCATCAGCAAGCAGGTAGACGAGCAGATCGGAGGCCCGCCGCCTCGGCCAGGGCCGGCAGGTGGCCGGCAGGCGAACCGCGGACCGGTGACAGGCGGCGGGCTGCGCGGCACCGACAAATCTTCCGCGGCTTTTTGGTTGATCAGCACGCCTGCCTGAGATGGGGGTGCTTTGGGAGCGTGAGAATCGGAAGAATCCGGCGCGACTCGCCCACCGCCGTACAAACGGGTCGGTGCGGCCGTCACAGAAAAGGGGTCGTCGATGGGAGACGGGATCAGGGCGCGGGTGTCGGTCACCGGGCTGGGCGCGATCACACCGCTGGGCGCGGACGTGGCCACCACCTGGGCGGGCCTGCTGGAAGGACGGTCCGGCATCGGCCTGATCGAGGAGGACTGGGCCGAGGATCTGCCCGTGCGGATCGCCGGCCGGCTGCCGGTGGACCCCGCCGAGGTGCTGGGCCGGGTGACGGCGCGGCGGCTCGACCGCTGCCAGCAGGCGGCGCTGATCGCCGCGCGGGAGGCGTGGGCGGACGCGGGGGCGCCCGGCGTCGAGCCCGAGCGCCTCGCCGTGGTGATCGGCACGGGAGTCGGCGGCGTCCTGACCACGCTGACGCAGAACGAGATCCTCGAACGGTCCGGCCCGCGCAGGATCTCGCCCTACACGGTGCCCATGCTGATGCCCAACGGGCCGGCGGCGGTGGTCAGCATCGAGCTCGGCGCGCGCGCGGGCGCGCACACGCCGGTGAGCGCGTGCGCCACCGGCGCGGAGGCGATCGGGATGGGTCTGGACCTCATCCGCCTGGGCCGCGCGGACGTGGTGATCGCCGGCGGGGCGGAGGCGTGCGTCCATCCGCTGACCCTGGCCGGGTTCGCGCAGGCCAAGGCCGTCTCCACGCGCAACGACGCCCCGCAGGAGGCGTCGCGGCCGTTCGACGTGGGTCGCGACGGCTTCGTGCTGGGCGAGGGGGCCGCGCTGGTGGTGCTGGAGCGCGAGGAGTTCGCCGCCGCCCGCGGCGCACGGGTGCACGCCGCCCTCGCCGGCTCCGGGGTCACCTCCGACGCCCACCACATCACCGCCGCCGACGCGGCCGGACAGGCGCGGGCGATTCGGCTCGCCCTGGCCGACGCCGGTCTGGACGCGCTCGACGTGGGGCTCGTGAACGCCCACGCCACCTCGACCCCCACGGGCGACCTGACCGAGAACGCCTCGATCGCCGAGGCGATCGGGACGCATCCCGCGGTCACCGCGATCAAGTCGATGACCGGTCACCTGTGTGGCGCCGCCGGGTCGCTGGGCGCGATCGCCACCGTCCTCGCCCTGCGCGACGGGGTGATCCCCGCGATCCGCAACCTCGGCGAAATGGACCCGGAGGTGAAGCTCGACCTGGTGGCCGGAGCGCCGCGCAGCGGCCGCTGGAGCGCCGGGCTGGTCAACTCCTTCGGCTTCGGCGGCCACAACGCCTCGCTGGTCTTCGCCGGCGCCTGACGTGTGCGTCAGATCGGGCCGCGGCCGTCGAAGAGGTCGTCCGGCCAGGGGCTCTCGCTGCCGTCGCCGCCGCCGGACGGGCCGGGGGTGGGCTGCTGCGGCTCGGGCGAGGCGGGCTCGGGCGGCGGGGTGGGCACGAACTGCGTGTTCGGCAGCGGCCGGGGCGGCTCCGGCTCGTCCTCGCCGCGGAACAGCAGCATCCAGACGACCAGCAGCAGCGCGAGCACGAGCGTGGCCAGCAGCGTCGAGGCGAGCACGACCGAGCGACGGGTGGCCACCGGCGGCGGGGGCGGCGCGGGCGGGGCCGGCAGCGCCGGGGTGCGGTCTCCCAGCCAGTAGTGCGCGAAGTCGGGCCCGTGCCGCTGCCCGATCAGCGTGCCGGACACGGTGACCGGGTCGAGGAACCGCTCGGCCCCCGGTCCGTTCGGCAGGTACGGCACGGCCACCCAGGGCGCGGGGCCGCCCTGCATCGCCAGGACGGGAGGCGTGTCGGGAGGCACCCGGCCGCGCACCCGGTCGACCAGGGAGGCGCCCCACCCGCGTACACCCGCACGGCCCTGTGCTTGCCTGACCGCGCTGCTCTGGGCATCCCTGATCGCGGTGACGAACCGGTCCCTCGCGGCGGCGTCGAGTGCGGCGCCGCTGGACAGGACGGCCACCGACACCACCCGGCCGTCGGGCGCCTGGCCCAGGTAGACCAGCCCGGCCGGGGCCGTCTGCAGACGCGCCTGCAGCGCGAACGGCCCCACGTGGGGCGGGTCGCCGTACTGCAGGGGAGTGACCATCCCCCACATCAAAACACACCCCCTCCGGCGGAACACGCGGGCGCGTCAAGGGGTGTGGCACGCGCCGGGACGGGCAAATGGGAGAGAAATGGATTCTCCAGCCGAGTCACGATTGAATAACGAGCATGACCGTTGCCGATGAACGCAGTGACCCGGAGCCCGGCAAGGGCGTGACGGAGCAGGAGGAGAGCGAGGTCCGGCTGGACGCCCTGCGGGAGGCGCTGGCCGAGGTCCGGCGTGTGATCGTCGGACAGGAGCACATGGTCGAGCGGCTGCTCGTGGCGCTGCTCGCCCGGGGACACTGCCTGCTCGAAGGCGTCCCGGGGGTCGCGAAGACGCTGGCCGCCTCCACGCTGGCCACCGTCGTGGGCGGCACGTTCGCCCGCATCCAGTTCACCCCCGACCTGGTGCCCAGCGACATCGTCGGCACCCGGGTCTATCACCCGAGCTCGGAGCGGTTCGACGTCGAGCTCGGGCCGGTGTTCGTCAACTTCCTGCTCACCGACGAGATCAACCGCGCTCCGGCGAAGGTGCAGTCGGCCCTGCTGGAGGTGATGGCCGAGCGGCAGGTGACGCTCGCGGGGCGCACCCATCCGCTGCCCCGGCCGTTCGTCGTGCTGGCCACGCAGAACCCGATCGAGTCGGAAGGCGTCTACCCGCTGCCCGAGGTGCAGCGCGACCGGTTCCTGTTCAAGGTGCGCGTGTCCCATCCGAGCGCGCACGAGGAGCTGGAGATCCTGCAGCGGATGAGCGTGCGCCCGCCCGTGCCCAGGCCGGTGCTCGACCCGGCCACGCTGGTACGGCTGCAGGACATGGCCGAGGAGGTCTCAGTTCACCAGCTCGTGGCCGACTACGTCGTACGGCTGGTCATGGCCACCCGCACCCCGGCGGACTACGGCCTGGCCGACCTGCAGGACACGATCGAGATCGGGGTGAGCCCCCGGGCGACGCTGGGCCTGATCGCCGCCGGACGGGCCCTGGCCCTGCTGCGCGGACGCGACTACCTGCTGCCCGACGACGTCCGCGACGTGGCGGTCGACGTCATGTCGCACCGGCTGATGCTCACCTTCGACGCCCTGGCCGACGAGGTGGACCCCGACGACGTCGTACGCCGGGTCCTGCAGGCGGTGCCGCCGCCGCTCGTCGTGTGGAACCAGGGCATGCGATGAGCGGGGCCAACCCCGACCAGGCGCTGCGGCGGCTGGAGCTGACGGTGGTGCGGCGCCTGGACGGGCTGCTGCAGGGCCGCCACCAGGGGTTGATCCCCGGGCCCGGCAGCGAGCACGGCGACACCCGCGTGTACGTGCCCGGCGAGGACGACGTGCGCCGCATGGACTGGGCGGTGACGGCGCGCACGACGGTCCCGCACGTGCGCGACCTGATCGCCGACCGGGAGCTGGAGACCTGGGCGGTGGCCGACCTGTCGGCCAGCATGGAGTTCGGCACGGCCGACATGTCCAAGCGCGACCTGGCCATCAGCGCCGTTGGAGCGATCGGGATCCTGGCCGGCCGGGTGGGCGACCGGTTCGGCGCCTACATCCTGCACGGCGACGACGTGCACCGCTTTCCGGCCAAGCCCGGCCGGCCCCGGCTGTACGCTCTGCTGCACTCGCTGCTCAGCGCGCCGCCGGCGCAGGGCGCGGTGGACCTCGGGGAGGCTCTGGAGATGATGGCGACGGCGCACCGCAAACGCGGGCTGCGGGTGGTCGTCTCCGACTTCCTCGACTCGCCCGACTCCTGGGAGCCGCCGCTGCGCCGCCTGGCCGCGCGGCACCAGGTGCTCGCCGTGGAGATCATCGATCCGCGCGAGCTGGAGCTGCCCGACGTCGGGTTCGTCACCCTCTCCGACCCCGAGACCGGGCGCTCGCGCGGCGTCCACCTGTCGCACGCGCTCAGGGAGCGGTACGCCGAGGCGGCGGCCGAGCAGCGCCTGGAGACCCGGGCGGCGCTGCGCCGGGCCGGGGCGGCCCACCTGGTGCTGCGCACCGACCGCGACTGGGTGTTCGACATCGCCGAGTTCGTGCTGCGCCAGCGGCGGGCCTCCCACCTGCTGCGCCGGGCCGCGAACAGGAAGGCGGGCGCATGACCTTCCTCGCCCCCGGCTGGCTCTGGCTGTTCGTCCTCGTCACCGCGCTGATCGCGGCGTACGTCGCGGTGCAGTTCGCGCGCCGCCGCTACACCGTGCGCTTCACGAACCTCGCGCTGCTGTCGCTGGTGGCGCCCGAGCGGCCCACCTGGCGGCGGCACGTGCCGGCGGTGCTGTTCCTCGTCATGATGAGCCTGCTGGTCCTCGGCGCCGCCCGGCCCGCGGGCGAGGTGCGGGTGCCCCGCGACCGCGCCACCATCATGGTCGCCGTGGACGTGTCGCTGTCGATGGAGTCGGCCGACGTCCCGCCCACCCGGCTCGTCGCGGCCAAGCAGGCCGCCCAGCAGTTCGTGAAAGACCTGCCCGAGCGGTTCAACGTCGGAGTGGTGGCCTTCGCCAGATCGGCCTCCGTCGTGGTCTCCCCCACCACCGACCACGCCGCCGTGAACACCGCGATCTCCAGCCTCACCACCCGGCCCGGCACGGCGATCGGCGAGGCCGTGTTCAACTCGCTCGACTCGATCAGGTCGTTCGACCAGCGGGCCGTCAGCGATCCGCCCCCGTCCGCCATCGTGCTGCTGTCGGACGGCGACAACACCTCCGGGCGGTCGGTCAACGAGGCCATCGAGGCGTCGGTCGGCGCCAAGGTGCCGGTCTCCACGATCGCGTACGGCACGCCCGACGGAACGGTGACGATCGATGGCCGGGCGGTGCAGGTGCCGGTCAACAAGACCACGCTGAAGTCGCTGTCGGACGGCACCGGAGGCCGGGCGTACACCGCGGAGTCGGGCAGCGAACTGCGCGACGTGTACACGCAGATCGGCACCTCGCTCGGCTACAAGGTCGTGCACCAGGAGATCACCCAGCGGTTCCTCGTCGCGGCGATCGTCGCGGGCCTGCTGGCCGCCGCGGCGGCGATGCTGCTGGGCGCCCGCATCCCCTGACCCCGTCACCCGCCGCGTTCAGCAGACGGCGCCTCGCGGGGCGTCTCACCGGCCTTCCGCACCGCCGCGCGGCGAGGAGGCCGGGCGAAGGCCAGCCCGGCCGCCAGGCACCCCACGGGCACGACGGGAAGCACGTAGCGGTGGTCGAAGTCGAGCACGGCCACCGGCGCGACCAGCAACGTCACGGCGACCGCCCACGGCAGCGCCGCCGCCCGCCCCGGTCGCCGCAGCGCCCCTGTCAAACCCAGCAGCAGGACGGCGGCCAGCAGCGGCCCGCGCAGGTAGGCCGGGTACTGGTAGGCGATCAGCAGGTCGGCGTACGGCCGGACCGAGCGCATGCCGGTGAGATCCGGGTCGTACTCCCGCCTGACCTGGTCGGCCAGCGGCTGGCCGGCGGGCAGCGGCCATGTGCCGAGGGCGAAGCCGAACGCGGGGACGGCGCGCGCCGGGTGGGCGACGGGGGTCCAGGGGAACGCGAGCGCCGTGTCCTTCACCACCTCGCGCAGGTAGTCCAACGGCTGGGCGGCGACGGCACGCAGCGCGAAGGCACGCGCCCGGTCGTTGAGCGCGACGTGTCCGCCGGGAAGCCGGTTGAGGGAGGACTCCTTCGCCCACACGTACTCCCCCGCGGCGTCGAGGACGGTCCCGTTCGGGCACAGCGGCGCGAGGTCCTGCGGAGGCTGGATGACCGCGCAGTCCGCGAAGGTCATCGAACGGGCCCACAACGCCACCCCGTCCGAGCCGCTGATGCCGATGCGGCCGTGGACCCCGCCGTACCACGCCGCGTACGCGGCGACCGGCAGCAGCCCGGCCAGCGCGAGCACGGCCGGCCGGCGCCAGGGCACGCGGCGGACGGCGAGCACCAGCAGGACCAGCAGGATCAGCGGCAGCGCGATCGTCCGGGTGAGGGCGGCGCCCCCGAGCAGCAGGCCGGCGGTCGCGGCGGCACGCGCCGACGGCGCCGGGCGGCGGACCAGCAGGGCCGTGGCGGCGACCACCAGCAGGATGAACAGCGTGTCGGACACCACGGCGTGCTCAAGACGGAGGAACGACGCGTCGAACAGCACCGGCGCCGAGGCGGCCACGGCGGCCCAGCCGGGTAGTCCCCTGCCGCGCAGCGCCGCGTAGACGACCACACCGGTCGCGAGGCCCATCGCGTGCTGCACGGCGACGACCACCCCGACGCTGTGGAAGGGCAGCAGGGCGCGCAGCAGCAGGGGGTACCCGATCGGGTGGAACCCCTGATCCGGCTGCAGATGGACGGCGTTGTGCAGGTAGGCGAACGAGTCGTACCAGTACATCCGGGCGGGCGGATAACCGAGCATGGTGATCACCCTGAGTGCGGCCGCGGCGACGAGCGTGACCGTGAAGACCCGGTGACGCCTGATCCCCGCGAGAACCGGGAGCAGGGCACGGATGTATGCGGGCATGAAGCACCCATTCGTTGAGGGAAGATCCGGCAGGGCGGCGCTCGCACGCGACAGCCGGGCATGACTGTGGGCATGGCTGGGGGCATGGGTCTCAGGGACGCCGGGGTCTCAGGGACCGTCGGGGCAGAAGGCGTCCGTGGGGCGCGGCTGGGGGTTCGGAGTGGGGTTGACCAGCACGAGCGCCTGCCCGTCGGCCACCATCACCCCTCCGTGGACGTACCAGCCGGCGGGGGCGGTCGGCCTCGGCCCCTTGGTGATGTAGGAAGTGAACTCCGCCCGCAGGCCGCGCTCCCGGAGCAGTGGCAGGACCTGTGCGACGGTCTTGTTGACGTAGTCCACGCAGTGGAAGGGCTGGCCCTCCAGGTCGAAGGACTCCAGGATTCCGTAGCGCTCCCCCGCCCGTGCGGCGCGGCCGAGGTACACGGTCGCGTGCCCCCGGAACCGGACCGGGATGCGAAAGCCGATGGGGCAGCCGCCGAAGCGGGCGCACTCGCCGGGTTTCTCGATCGCGGTGATGGCGCTGCGGTCCGTGGTGCCGTCGAGGTAGAACACCTGCCCGGCCGAGGCGGGCGAGACCGGCACGAGGCGCACCTCCACGTCCAGGCCGCGTTCGCGCAGTTCGCGCTGGTACATCGCGGGAGCGGCGAAAAGGTCCCGCACCTTGACGACGTAGTGGTCACCCTCCGGCCTGATGTCGAGCGCGGCGGAGGCGGGTGCGGGGCCGAGACCGGCCGCCCCGGGCACGAGCCAGCCCACGGCGAGCAGAACGGCGGTGAGCGAGACGATCGCGGGAACCAGCCGACGGCTGCGCAGGATGGTCCCGGCGGCCCCGGTGACCGCTGCCCTCACACGGCGCCGGTCCGCCGGAACCGGGCCGGAGACGATCTCCTCCAGCAGGTCCAGGGCGGCCGGCGTCATCCCCGGGCCGGGGGCAGGAGCGATGCCGGCGACGAGCCGGTGCAGGTCATCGCGGTCGTAGGTCATCATGCCTCTCCTCGCGCCATTGCGGGCATCCGGACGCCGTACCGGGCCACGTCCACTCCCGCGCGGGTCAGCTCCTTGGTCAGTCGCTTGCGGGCCCGGTGCAGCCGGAGGCGGGCGGCTCCGCGCGAGCAGCCCAGCACGGTGGCGATCTCCGCCGATCCCAGCCCCTCCCAGCTCACCAGCGCCAGCACCTCACGGTCGTCGGGACCGAGGTGCCGGAACGCCGCACGTACGGCGTCGAGATCCTCGTGGTCCGGCGTCCGATCGCGGTCGTCCCCTTGGCCGAGTTCCGCGCCGAGCCGCTCCACGAGCGCGCTCCTGCGGGTCTCGGCCCTGCGCCCGTTGGCCAGCACCCTCCGGGCCACTCCGTACAGCCATAATCGGGCCGACGGGCCGGCCGGGACGTCGCCGATGCGGCGCCATGCGGTGGCGAAGGTCTCGGCGAGAGTGTCGGCCGCGTCCTCGGGGGACTCGGTGCGGCGGCGCACGTATCCGAGGAGATCCGCGTAGTGCGCCAGATAGATCTCCTCGAAACGACGCCTCAGGTCCGAGCGGGCCACCGATACTCCCCTTTCACCGCTTTCTCCGTCATCTCGTACGTGTCCGGAAGGCCGGAAGTGTTTCAGCCTGTCCCCGGTCCTCGCACGCGCGGAGATCACAGGTCCGCGGCGTTGGTACGTTTGGGCACGTGGCCCATTACTTCGAGGAGAGCCCACAGGCGGCCAGCCGGCCCGCTTCGGTCGCCCTGGTCCTCCCGGATCTGCACCTGCGGCTGGAGACCGACCGCGGGGTGTTCTCCCCCGAGCGGATCGACCCGGGAACCCGGGTGCTGCTGGAGACCGTGCCCCCGCCCCCGGCCGAGGGCGACCTGCTCGACCTCGGGTGCGGATACGGGCCCGTCGCGATGACGATGGCGTCGCGGGCGCCGAAGGCCACGGTGTGGGCCGTCGACGTCAACCGCCGCTCGGTGGAGCTCTGCGCGCGGAACGCCAAGAGCGCCGGCCTTGACAAAGTAAGGTCGGTTCATGTCGACGAGATGCCGGAGGACGTCAGGTTCCGGGCCATCTGGTCGAACCCGGCCATCCGGATCGGCAAGGCCGCGCTCCACGAGATGCTCACCCGGTGGCTCGGCCGGCTCACCCCCGACGGCAGCGCGTATCTGGTCGTGCAGAAGCATCTGGGCTCCGACTCGCTGCAGCGCTGGCTGAGCGACCAGGGCCTGCCCACCTCACGGCTGGCCTCCCGGTCCGCCTACCGTGTGCTGCGGGTCGACGCCCGCCCCGCCGAGATCCTGGAGCGAGACCTCCAGGAGCGAGAGAGCAAGGAGCGATGAGCACTCCCAACCCGCGCAGGCAGCTCAAGCCGACCGACGTCAAGCGGCTCAACCGCACCTGGCGCCGCAACACCGAGGGGCGTCTCGCGCTGATCCTCGAGTCGGTGACCGGCCCCTTCAACATCGGCTCGATCTTCCGTACGGCCGCCGCCTTCGGCGCGGAGACGATCTGGCTGGCCGGCAACGCCACCCCGCCCACCAACCCCAAGGCCCAGAAGACGGCACTCGGCACCGACCGGCTGGTCGACTGGCACGAGCCCGTCCCGGTGACCGAGGCCGTACGCGCGGCGAGGGAGGAGGGGTTCCGGGTGGTCGCCGTCGAGCTGACCGGCGACGCCGCCCCCCTGCACGAGGCCAAGCTCGACGGCGACGTCTGCCTGGTGCTCGGCAGCGAGGACCACGGCTGCTCCCCCGCCTGCCTGGAGGCGGCCGACTCGGTGGCCTACATCCCCCAGGTCGGCCGGGTGGGCTCGGTCAACGTGGCCATCGCCGCGGCCATCGCGATGGCGGAGAGCCGGCGGCAGGAATGGGCGCCGTCCCGCGGGTAGCCGCCCACTGAAACGATCAACGGGACCACACAGGGGCTCGCGGCGCGACCGCGCCGCGAGCCCCCTGCCCACACCGGCTCAGCCCACACCGGCTCAGCCCGCGCGGGGTCAGTTCTGCGTGGGGTCAGTTCTGCGTGGGGAGCGGGCCGAACAGCCAGTTGCCGTGGGACTCCGCGTCCGGGCTGCGGAAGAACTGCTCGTTGGCCATGTGCAGCTCCTGCCGGCTCAGTGAGCCGTTGCCGTCCAGGTCGAGACGCTCGAACGCGGCGGCGGCGTTCGCCTCCGACATGCGGAAGGCGCTCGCGGCCATCCGCAGGTACTCGGTCCGGGTGATCCTCCCGTCTCCGTCCGTGTCCATGAGGTCGTAGAAGGCGTCGGCGACCGGTGCGACGTGGGTGTGGTAGCCCGCCTCGGGCTGAGTGACGAACCGGTAGAACCCGGCCATGAACTCCTTCAGCTCGACGCGCTCGTCCCCGTCGGCGTCCATGGGCAGGGTGACCTCGTCCCACAGCCGCGCGTACCGGTCCCGGACCCGCTGCGACTGCGTGGAGCCCGGCGCGAACCCGAAGGCGTTGACCAGCCGGTCGGCCGAGGCGGTGTAGTCCATCTTGTCGATGGTCCCGTCGTCGTCCACGTCCAGAAGCGTGAACAGATGGGTCAGCTTGCGCTGCTGCAGGTCGTTGAGCATGGACCCCTCCCGAGTTCCGTTACCGTGAGCGACCGCGACTTTACCTTCCGCGACCACTTGTGGGAAGGTGCCGTGGTGCGGATTCACGTGATCGACGGGGCCAACGGCTTCGTGGCCTCTCATCTCATCGGCACACTGCTCGCCCAGGGCGACGAGGTGATCGCCCTCGCCCGCGCCTCCGCGGAGGTGGTGCGCCGCCGGGTCGCGGACGCGCTGGGCTGCCTCGGCCTCGACGAGTCCCCGGCGGGACGCCTCCGGGTGCGCGGGCTGGCGCTGGACGAGCCGGACCTCGGCCTTCCGGTAGCCGAGGTGTTCGCCGAGCCCTGCACCTACTGGCATGTCGCCGCGCTCGTCACCTTCTTCCCCCGCCGCGAGGAGGAACTCCTGGACGTGAACGTGACGGGATCGGCGAACACGCTGTCCGCCTACGAGCGGCACGCCCGGCCCGGCTCGCGTTACATCCTCGTCGGGACGGCCTATCAGTGCGGGCTCGACACCGAGGGCCCCGTGCCCGAGGACTGGCCGTCGCACGATCCGCCGGACCGGTTCCGCAACTTCTACGAATACTCCAAACGCCAGGCGGAGATCGCGCTGGCACGGTCGCGGTCCGTCCGCGAGGGCACCGCCCTGGTGGCCCGGCTCGGCGTGATGGTCGGGCACTCCCGCACGGGACGGGCGCTGACCGACTACGGTCTGTACGACTTCCTCCGCGTGATCGCCTTCTTCGCCCGGCGCACGCCCGGGGAGCGGGTCCGCATCCCCTGCCATCCGGACGCCAACCTCCACCTGACCCCCGTCGACACCACGGTCTCCCGGCTGGACTCGCTCGCCGCCGCGGACCGGGTTCGTCCGGTCTCCCACGTGGTGAACGGAGCCACCGTGCCGGTGCGCGACCTGTTCGACGTGATCAACGCCCACCTGCCGATCGAACTGGTTCCCGCCACGCTCGAAGAGATCCGCGACAGGCCGTTCAGCCGGTTCGAGGCGGTGGTCAACATGCGGGCCAAGTACACCGCGGTCTACTTCCGGCACCACTACGAATTCGCGTGGCGGGACGCGACGGCCCCGCCCGCCGTCACCCGCTCGACCCTCGACCGGCTGATCTCCTGGTACGTACGAGAGGGCCTGCCCGAATGACCGACTTCGTCGCACACATACGGGCCCGCCTCGCCGACGATCGGGAGTTCGTCTTCGTGCGGGACGACGGCAGCCCGGTCCGGCTCCCCTTCACCGAGCTGGACAGGCGGGCACGCGCCACCGCCGTGTGGCTCGCCGGACGCGGCCTGACCGATCAGCCGGTGCTGCTGCTCTACCCGGCGGGGCTCGACTTCACCGTCGCGTTCCTCGGCTGTCTCTACGCCCGGGTGCCGGCGATCCCCGCTCCCCTGCCGGACACGGGCGCGGCGCACGGGAGCCGCGTACGGACACTGATGCGGGACGCGGGCGCGCGGCTGGTCCTGACCGATTCCGGGCACGTGTCCGAGCTGTCCGCCTTTTCGGCCTGTGTGGCCGATCACGCCGCCGCCGATCCGGACGCCTGGACCCCGCCGGCCATGACCGGCGCCACCATCGCCTATCTGCAGTACACCTCCGGCTCCACGAGCGACCCGCGCGGAGTCGAGGTCTCGCACGGCAACCTGCTGCACAACCTGGAGCTCTTCCGGTTGCTCGCCCGGGACAGGCCGGTGCGGCGGCTGGCCGGGTGGCTGCCCCACTATCACGACATGGGCCTGGTCGGCCTCCAGTTGCAGGCGCTCCATACGGGCGCTGACCTGGTGTTCATGTCACCGGCCTCATTCGTCGCGCGGCCGGTGCGCTGGCTGGAGCTGATCAGCCGGTACGGCGCGGACTGGACGGTGTCGCCGGACTTCGGATACGCCTGGTGCACGCGCAGGATCACCGACGAGCAACTCGCCGGCCTCGACCTGTCCTCACTGACCATGGCCGTGAGCGGAGCCGAGCCGATCCGCGCCGACACGCTCGCCGAGTTCGAGCGGCGGTTCGCTCCCGCCGGCTTCCGCCCGACCGCCTGGAATCCCGGCTACGGCCTGGCCGAGTGCACCTTGATGGTCACCTGCGTGCCCCAGGGGCAGGGCGTGACCGTGCGGCGGTTCGACCCTTCCGCGCTGGAACGGCATCGGGCGGTCCCGGCGCCCGAGGGGACTCCCCTGGTCGCGTGCGGCCCGGTCTCCGGGCTCGACCTGCGGATCGTCGAACCGGACGGCTCGCGCTCCCTCGCCGACGGCGAGATCGGGGAGATCTGGGTCTCGGGCCCCAGCGTCGCCCTCGGCTACCGGGGCCGCCCGGCGGAGACCCGCGCGACCTTCCGATCCGGCGATTCCGCACAGCACGGGCGCTGGCTGCGCACCGGGGATCTGGGGTTCCTGCTCGACGGCCAGCTCTACGTGACGGGGCGGATCAAGGATGTGATCATCGTCAACGGCCGCAACCTCTATCCGCAGGACCTGGAGGAGGCGGCCGCGCGGGCCAACCCGGCCGCGGGGCGCAGCGCCGCCTTCGGCGTCCGCCGCGCGGACGGCGGGGAGCACGTCGTTGTGGTCCAAGAGATGCGGCGGGGACAGGGAGACCTCGGCGAGACGGCCGACCGCGTCATGGACCAGGTGACGCGGGAGTTCGGCATCCCGCTGAGCCTGATGCTGGTGGCCCGTGGCGCGGTGCGGCAGACCACCAGCGGCAAGCTTCGCCGCCGCCACATGCGGGAGCTGTTCCTCAGCGGAACCCTCAGCCCGCTGCACGCCGAGCTGGAACCCGCGCTCAACGACCTGCTGGAGACCGTCGCATGAACACCGCCTTCGGGCCCCACGACGACCTGCGCCGATGGCTGATCGAGCGGGTGGCCGTCTATGTCGGGCGGCCACCCGCGGAGATCGACCCGTCGGTCAAGCTCCGCTCCTACGGTCTGGACTCGATCCACGCGCTCAGTCTGAGCGTCGACGTGGAGGAGGCCGTCGGCCTCCTGGTCGAGCCGACCCTGGCCTGGGATCACCCCACGATCGACGACATCGCCGCCCACCTGGCCGGCCTCCTGGCGCGCGACCGGACCGGACAAGGAGCGTCGGACATGGATGACAAGGGACTCTTGTGACGCAAATGTTCATCTTGGTGCGCTGACTGTTTGGCCGGAACCCGGCATACTCCTCTCGTGCATCGCCGTTTCGCGTTCCTCGACCATCCCGGACCGCTCGCCTTCGCGCATCGAGGCGGGGCGGCGGAGGCTCGCGAGAACACCATGGCCGCCTTCTCCCGGGCGGTCGAGCTCGGTTACACCTATCTGGAGACCGACGCGCACGCGACCGCCGACGGCGTCCTGCTCGCGTTCCACGACCACACTCTCGACCGCGTCACCGACCGCACCGGCCGCATCTCCCGGCTGCCCTACCGCGAGGTGCGCAGCGCCAGGATCGGCGGCCGGCACGAGATCCCGCTGATGGAGGACCTGCTCGGCGCCTGGCCGGACGTGCGGCTCAACATCGACGTCAAGGAGAGCGCCGCCATCGCGCCACTGGCCCGGGCGATCCGCCGCACCCGCGCCTACGACCGCGTGTGCCTGACCTCCTTCTCCGACGCGCGGCTGGCCCGCGCCCGGCGCGCGATCGACCGGGAGGTCTGCTTCTCGCTCGGCCCGCGCGGCCTGGCCGCCCTGCGCACGGCCGCGATGGGAGGCGGGTACGGCAGGCTGCTGTCCGGGCTGGCCCGGTCGGGAGTGCCGTGCGCGCAGGCGCCGATCGGGTTCCGCGGCCTGCGGGTGACCACCCGCGCCCTCGTGCGGACCGCGCACGCGATCGGCATGCAGGTGCACGTGTGGACGGTGAACGACCCGGTGACGATGGCGCATCTGCTCGATCTCGGCGTCGACGGGATCATGACGGACAACATCAGCGGCCTGCGCGACGTGCTCAAGTCACGCGGGCAGTGGCACCCCCGCCCGGCCGAGCCGTGACTCCGGACCGTCACGCCCGGCCGGGAACGCCCCGCCGAAGCCGCTGAGCCTCTGCCCCCGCCGAACCCCTGCGAGCCCCGGGCCCCCGGCGACGCTCCACCCCCGTGAGGAGAGACCATGACCGCTCCCCAGGTCGTTCAGGAGGAGATCCCCGGCGCCCGGCGGCGCGAGCAACGCGGCTGGTACTGGTACGACTGGGCGGACTCGGCGTTCCAGACGACCGTCCTGACCGTCTTCCTCGGGCCGTACCTGACCTCGGTCGCCACGACGGCGGCGGGCGGCGAGGACGGCTTCGTGGCGTTCCTGGGCCTCGACCTGCGGCCGAAGGCGTACTTCACGGCACTGGTGACGATCTCGGTGCTGCTGCAGATCGTGATCATGCCGATCGTCGGCGCCCTGGCCGACCACACCGGCCGCAAGAAGCAGATTCTGGGGGCCTTCGCCTATGTGGGCGCGGCGGCCACGCTCGGCTTCTACCTCGTCTCCGGCGGCGGCTACCTGCTCGGCGGCGTGCTGTTCCTGGTCGCCAACGTGACCTTCGGCTCGGCGCGCGTGGTCTACGACTCCTTCCTGCCGCAGATCTCCGGCGCGGAGGAACGCGACGCGATCTCCAGCAGGGGCTGGGGCTTCGGCTACCTCGGCGGCGGCCTGCTGCTCGCGCTCAACCTGGTGCTCTACCTGTCCGGCGCGGTCGAGGAGGGCCTGGCGGTCCGCGTGAGCCTGGCGTCGGCCGGCCTGTGGTGGGGCGCGTTCACCCTGATCCCGATGCTGCGCCTGCGCAACCGGCGGGTGCCGGTCCACGAGGCGACCGCCGCCCGGGTCGCGGCCGGCAGCGTCCGCCAGCTCGGCCGGACCCTCATGGACCTGCGGCGCTATCCCCGCACGCTGCTGTTCCTCGCGGCCTACCTGATCTACAACGACGGCGTGCAGACGGTGATCGGGTTCTCCGCGACGTACGCCGACCAGGAGCTGGGGCTCAGTCAGACGCACCAGATCGGGGCGATCCTCATGGTGCAGTTCATCGCCGTCGGCGGCGCGCTCGGGCTCGCGTGGATCGCGGCCAGGATCGGGACCAAGCGCACGGTCCTGGCCAGCCTGGTCGTGTGGACGGTGGTGGTGGCGGTGGCCTACTTCCTGCAGAAGGGAGCGGCGGTCCAGTTCTACGCGATCGCCTTCGCCATCGCGATCGTCATGGGCGGCACGCAGGCGCTGTCGCGCTCGCTGTACTCTTTGGTGATCCCACCCGGCCGGGAGGCGGAGTATTTCAGCCTCTACCAGATCAGCGACAAGGGCTCGGCGTTCCTCGGCTCGCTGGTGCTCACGCTGGCGCTCCAGCTCACCGACAGCTACCGCACCGCGATCGTCTCGCTGATCGTGTTCTTCGTCATCGGGTTCGTACTGCTCACCGTTGTCAACCTGCCTCAGGCCATCCGTGAGGCGGGGAACGAGGTGCCCGACCACATCTGAGACCAGTGGGACGGAAAAAGCGCGATTGGATCAGGTCTCGGCTGGGAATCCACACACGGTATCAGGCGTTGTACGCGGTGGCGAACGAACCCCTCGAAGGCGGGGACCTCAGGAGGCTTAAAGACATGGGCGAGCGTGCACTTCGCGGTACCCGGCTCGGCGCGACCAGCTACGAGAACGACCGCAACACCGATCTGGCCCCGCGCCAGGAGGTGTCCTACACGTGTCCCAAGGGCCATCTCACCACCGTCCCGCTCGCCGTCGAGGCCGAGATTCCCACGACCTGGGAGTGCCGTCACTGCGGCAGCCCGGCGTTGCGGGTGGACGCGGAGCAGCCCCAGCAGAAGAAGGCGAAGCCCCCGCGGACCCACTGGGACATGCTGCTGGAGCGTCGCTCGATCGAGGACCTCGAAGAGGTGCTGAACGAGCGCCTCGCCATTCTGCGCGAGCAGCGGCGCAGGAGCGCGTAGGACGTCGGCAACGCCCCCGGCGGCCGGAAGGAAATTCCGGCCGCCGGGGGCGTTCCGCGTGTCCGGACTGATCTTCCGGGCTGTTCGATCCGGGCTGACTGCTCGATCCGGGCTGCTCAGCCCGGCGGCGCCGGCACGCGTACGACGACCATGGGGCACGTCGCGTGCTGGAGCATGGCCTGGCAGACCGATCCGAAGACCAGGCCGCGGAACTCGCCGGCCCCCTGGGAGCCGATGACGAGCAGGTCGGCGTTCGCCGACGCCTGCCCCAGCACGTCCACCGGGTGACCCCGGACGACCTCCTCGACGATCTTGACGTCGGGATAGCGCTCGCGCCGCCCGGCGAGAGCCTCCCTGACCATCCGCACCTCGGCCTTCTCGTCGTCGAAGTCGTCGGGGAGCGGCGCCAGGCCGCCGCCCGCATTCAGGGAACTGTAGGCGTGCACCACGCGCAGGGTCGTCCCGCGCAGCGCCGCCTCGGCGAAGGCGAAGTCGAGCACCTTGGCGCAGGCGGGCGATCCGTCGATGCCCACCACGATCTCCGGGCGCGGCGCCGAGGGCACCTCCCGCACGACGACCACGTCGCACGGGGCGTGACCGGCCACGCCGTAGGCGACCGAGCCGAGCAGCAGGCCGCGGAAGCCGCCGAGCCCGTGGTTGCCGACCACCAGGAGATCGGCGTCCACCGCCGCCTCGACGAGCGCCGGGCGCGGGTCGCCGGCCAGGATCGCGGTGTCGACCGGCACCCGGGGGGCCTGCGCGAGAACCCGCTCGGTGGCGGCGCCGAGCACGGCCGCGGCGCCGTCGCGCATCCACGCCGCGACCTTCGTGTACGCACCCTGCTGCGCGGTCGAGCACGCCCAGGCGGGGATGGCGTTGGCGATGCGCAGGGGGACGCCGCGCAGGCCGGCCTCCCTGGCCGCCCAGCAGGCGGCCTCCATGCCGGCGTCCGAGCCGTCGACACCCACGACGATCATGAGGCCCTCCTTCTCCGGTCCTTCCATCAGACCGCTCCCCACCGGGGCGTGCGAGCGCCGAAGGTCCCGCCGGAGCGGGACCTCCGGCCCCGGGTCACATCACGCCGGCCCGCTCCGGGGATTCGGCGGCGCCGGTGGTGAGGTGGTGGCGCAGGCGCTCACCCTCGACGTCCAGGTCGGGCAGCGCCCGGCCCAGGGCGCGGGGCAGCCACCAGGCGGCGCGGCCGAGCATGGACATCACGGCGGGGACGAGGGTCATGCGGACCACGAAGGCGTCGACGAGCACGCCGACGGCCAGCGCGAAGCCCATCGACTTGATGATCGGGTCGTTCATGAACACGAACCCGCCGAACACGGCCGTCATGATCAGCGCCGCGGCGGTGACGACCCGCGCGTTGTGCCCCATACCGTTGATCGTCGCCTGGCGGGGAGCGTCACCGCGCACGTAGTCCTCGCGCATCCGCGAGACCAGGAACACCTCGTAGTCCATGGCCAGGCCGAACAGGATGCCGATGAGCAGGATCGGCAGGAAGCTCACCAGCGGGCCCGGCACGTCCACGCCCAGCAGATCGGCCAGGTGGCCCTCCTGGAAGATCGCCACGGTGATGCCGAAAGTCGAGCCGACGGTGAGCAGAAAGCCCAGCGCCGCCTTGACCGGCACCAGGATCGAGCGGAAGACGAGCATGAGCAGCAGCACCGACAGGCCGACCACCAGCAGCAGGTACACCGGCATGGCGTCGGCGAGCTTGTCGGAGACGTCGATGCCCACGGCCGTCGCGCCGGTGACGGCGATCTCGGCGCCGCCGATCTTGGCGACCTTGGCGCGAATGGTGTGGACGGCGTCCTCGGTGGCCGCGGCGGTGGGCCCGGCCTTGGGGATGATGGTCAGCAGCGCGGTGGTGCCCGCGGCGTTGGGCTGCGGCGGAGCCACGGCCAGCACGCCGGGGGTCTGCTGGATCAGCTTGGCGGCCTCGCCGGCGGCGGCGGTCGTGGCCGCCGGGTCCGCGGCCGAGACCACGGCGATCAGGCGGGCGTTGAAGCCCTCGCCGAACCCCTCGCTGGTCAGGTCGTAGGCCTCGCGGGCGGGGGTGCCGGGAGCGGCGGTGCCGGCGTCGGGCAGGGCCAGCCGCAGGTCCTGGGCCGGCAGCGCGAGCGCGCCGAGGCCGAGGACCCCGGCCAGCAGGATCGGCACGCGCAGCCGGGTGACCACCCGTCCCCAGGTGTAGCCGAAGCCCCTGCCGCCCGCGCCCGCGCTCTCGCCGGTGCGCTGCTTGCGGGGCAGCACCCGGGCTCCGGCGTACGACAGGAAGGCGGGCAGCAGCGTGAGGGCGACCAGCACGGCGACGGCCACGGTGCCGGCGGCGGCCAGGCCCATCACGCTCAGGAACGGGATGCCGACCACCGACAGACCGGCGAGGGCGATGACCACGGTGGCCCCGGCGAACACCACCGCGGAGCCGGCCGTGCCGACCGCCCGGCCCGCGGCCTCCTCCGGCGCCACGCCCTCGGCCAGGAACTGGCGGTAGCGGGAGGTGATGAACAGCGAGTAGTCGATGCCCACGGCCAGGCCCAGCATCAGCGCCAGCACCGGCGTGACGGAGGTCAGCTCGACGACGCCGCTGAGCGCGAACAGGCCGCCCATGCCGGCCCCCACGCCGATCAGCGCGTTCAGCAGGGTCATGCCGGCGGCCACCAGCGAGCCGAAGGTGACGATCAGCACCACCGCGGCGATGACGACGCCGATCCCTTCGGACCCGCCCACCTCCGGCGCGGCGTTCAGGACCTCGCCGCCGTGCTCGACCCGCAGCCCCGCCACCGAGGAGCCGGCCTTCGTGTACGCCTCGCGCTGGGCCTCGGTGACGTCCTTCAGCGCGTCGGCGAACTGCACCTGTACCAGGGCGTAGCGGCCGTCCGCGGAGACGGCGCCGGACTTGAACGGATCCATGGCGGCCACGACGCCGGGGATGCCGGCGGCCTCCTTGACCACGGGCGCGACCGCGGCCGGGTCCAGCTTCCGGCCCTGCGGAGCGGCGACGACGATTGTGCCGGTGGCACCGCTGGCCTGCGGGAACTCCTTGGCGAGGGCGTCCAGCGCCCGCTGCGACTCGGTGCCGGGCATGGCGAACTTGTCGCCGGTCGGGCCGTGGAAGGCCGCGGCGGCCAGGCCCAGGACCACGAGCAGCAGCAGCCACACGGCGGCCACGCGCCCGCGTCTGCGGAAGGAGAACCGGCCCAGCCGGTACAGCAGGGTTGCCACAGCAGATCTCTTTCTTCGGGAGGTCAGTCGGTCTGCAGACCGAGCGTCCGCAACGCGCCGCGGGTCAGCTCCGCGCGCAGCGTCTCCTCGGGGAGCGTGAGCTCGCCGGCGCTGGTCAGGATGATCCCCAGCATCGCCATCCAGGCCCAGACCCGGGCCTGGGGGGCGGCCGAACCGCCGGACAGGGCGTCCGTCAGCCGTTCGGTGATGCCGTCCACGTCCGGCAGTTCCGGCCGGTTGATCAGCGCGTCGACGTCCTGCAGGAGGATCTTCACCTGCAGCCGGAAGCGCAGGGACAGATCGACGAGCCCGGCGACGGCGGCACGGGCGGCCTCCTCGCCGGCCAGTTCGGCGAGCCGCCCCTCCAGCGCGGCGAACTCCGGCCCGACGGGCGCCAGCAGCTCGGTCAAGATCGCGTCCTTGTTCGTGAAGTGGTAGAGCAAGGACGCCTTGGAGCAGCCCGCGTCCGTGGCGATGTCCTGCAGGGAGGTGCCGCGGAAGCCGTGGGCGGCGAACAGCCGCACGGCCGAGTCCAGGATGTCCGCGCGCATGGTGGTTGCGGAACGTGCCATACGGACACCTTAGCTGACCGATCGGCCAGCATTTGACCGATCGGCCAGCTCTGACCGAGGCGGGAGCCTACGCGGGACGGCGGGCGAGGGTGAGCAGGTGGCCGCTGATCCCGAGAAGCGACGGCACGCGTTCCGGCGTGCGCTGGGCGTCGAGCATGAGCCTGCGGCGTTCGGGGTCGTCGAGCCAGTCGTTGACGTCGCCGTAAAGCCAGAAGGCGCCCTCCAGGCCGTAGCGCTCGGCGCCGGGAAGCCCGGCGTCGGCGAACTCCCCTGGCACCTCCTCGGGCTCGTGCAGGTAGGCCGGGAAACCCTGCCCGGGACCCAGCAGGCGGCCGTTCTCCAAGGCCTGGCGCGCGGCCAGGCGGTGTCGCTCCTGCTCGTAGACCCCCAGGTGGACCATGTCGTGCACGGCGGCGTAGCGGTTGATGGTCGCGGCGGCCACCAGCCCGCCGGGGCGCACCACGCGGCGCGCCTCGGCCAGGGCGGCGACCCGGTCGGCACGGCCGGCCAGGTGGTAGAGCGGGCCCAGCAGCAGGACCGCGTCGGCGCACGCGTCCGGCAGGGGCAGGTCGCGTGCGTCGCCCAGCCGCGCGATCAACCCCCGCAGGGCCCCGGCCCGCTCGACGTGGAGCGGGACCGGGTCAAGCAGTTCGACCTCGTAGCCGTCGGCGACCAGCCATTCGGCGTGCACTCCGGTGCCGCCGCCGACGTCGAGCACCCGGGCGGGCGGGGTGGGGTCAGGCCGCCGGCTCGACGGGGAGCCAGATCTGGTGGCGGCCGGGCGCCTCATGGTAACGACGCAGCGCGGCCAGGCCGCTGAGCCATCCGGTCCAGGCCGCGTACGGCGGATTGGCGGTGTCGAAGCCGCTCTGGACGAACGTCAGGCGGGTCTTGCCGCCGCTGTCCTCCAGGTCCCAGGTGACGACGCCCCCCGGTCCCCAGTCGGCCGACATGGTCTTGCCGGGGACCAGGTCGATGATCTTCGCGGGGTGCGGATCGGCGTCCAGGCCGCCCATGGCGAAGCGCCCGCCGACGTGCGGCTCGATGCCGATGGGGTATCCGAACCAGTCGCTCGCCTTGTCCGAGTCGGTCAGGGAGTCGAACACCTGGTCGACCGGCGCGTCAATGACCGTCTCGCCGCGGAAGTCGGCGGAGGTGAAGTCGGGCTGGGGGCCGATCTCGCGTCCCTCGACGTGGTCGGCCAGGTTGGACAGCGCCAGCGACCAGAAGGTCTGCAGCACGCCCCGGATGCTCGCTCCGGTGATGACGTCCTGGAAGTCGAAGTGGCTCTGCGACAGGGTCAGGACGGTCGCGTCCGGGGACTCCTCCGTCAGCGTGATCTCGGTGGTCGTCTCCACGCCGTCCAGCAGCCAGGCGAAACGCAGCGTGTGGTCGTCGGCGTGCAGCGGGCGCTGGTGGGGGGCGTCGCCCTCCGGGGTGCGGCGGCCCCAGAACGCGTAGCGGCCGGGCAGGTCGGTCTCGGCGTGCTCGGCCAGCCACACCCGCATCGCGGCGGGGTCGGTCAGCGCGTGGCGCACCTCCTTCACCGGGGCGGCGAGGCGGACGCGGACGATCATAGGTTCACTCACGGTCGTCTCCCTGGGGGTAGTGGGGATAGCAGGCCACGGCGAGTTTGAAGGCGTCGCCTTCCGCGCCGCCGTAGCGGGTGAACAGGTCCTGCAGCGCGGTGCGCAGGTCGGCCAGGAACTGCTGGCGGCGTTCCGGGGGCACGCGCACCTCGCCGGACACGGCGATGGACGGCAACTCCGGGGCGGCCCGGTCGAGCGCGGCGATGTCGGCCTGCACCTCTTCCATGAGGTCGAGCAGGTAGCCCAGGCTGAGCTCGTCCTGCCGCCGGCGCAGCCCGCCGATGCGGCCCACCAGGCTGGGCGCCAGCCAGTAGGAGCGGGCGCTCGCCTGGTAGATGCCTTCGGTGATGCCGCGCACCCGCCGCTCGGAGACCTGGTCGACCAGGCCCGCCTCCACGAGGCGTTTGACGTGGTAGTAGACCCGCTGCGGCGTCTGGTCGAGCACCGCCGCCACCTCGGTGCACGTGCGGGGCTCGGCCAGCTGCCGCAGCACCTCGATGCGCTGCGGCTTGAGCAGTGCCTCGGCCTGCTCGATCTGCTCCAGGTACAGGATGTCTCTCATCGCAAAAACAATGTTGTACGTAAAAATTGTCTTTGTCAATGGGTCGACGGAAGAAGAGGCACCAGAAGGGGGGTCGGCTACCCGCGGCCGACCGCGCGGGCCAGGAACAGGGCGTGGGCCAGGAACAGGGCGCGCTCCCGCTCGTTCCCGGTCAGGGACGCCGCCCGTTCGAACTCCCGCCGCGCCTCGTCCCTGCGGCCCAGCCGGGCCAGCAGGTCGCCGCGTACGGCCGGAAGTTGGGGGTAGCCGCGCAGGACCTTGTCGCCGGCGACGGCGTCGGCGATCTCCAGCCCGCGTGCCGGGTCGCCGGCCATGGCGACCGCGACGGCGCGGTTCAGTTCGACCACGGGAGAGGGCGAGACGTGGGCGAGCACCCGGTAGAGCGCGGCGACGCGCCCCCAGTCGGTGTCGCCGCCGCGGACGGCCCGGGCATGGCAGGCGGCGATGGCCGCCTGCAGGGCGTACGGCCCGAAGGCGCCGCCGAGCGACTCGGCCCGCTCCAGCGCCTCCAGGCCCCGGCGGATCAGGAGCCGGTCCCACAGGCGCCGGTCCTGGTCGGGGAGCAGGACCGGCGCGCCGTCCGGTCCGGTGCGGGCGCGCAGGCGGGAGGCCTGCAGTTCCATCAGCGCGGCCAGGCCGTGCACCTCCGGTTCGCCGGGGAGCAGGCCCGCCAGGAGACGGCCCAGGCGCAGCGCCTCGTGGCAGAGGTCGGGGCGGGTCCAGTCGTCTCCCGCCGTGGCCGAGTAGCCCTCGTTGAAGATCAGGTAGACGACTTCCAGCACCGAAGCCAGCCGCTCGGCCAGGTCGCCGGGGGCAGGCATCTCGAACCTGACCCCTTTGGCGGCCAGGGTGCGCTTGGCGCGGACGATCCGCTGCGCCACCGCCGGCTCGGTGGCCAGGAAGGCCCGGGCGATCTCCCCGGTGGTCAGACCGCCGAGCAGGCGCAAAGTGAGCGAGACGCGCGCCTCGGTGGTCAGCGCGAGATGGCAGGCGGTGAAGACGAGCCGCAGCATGTCGTCGCGGATGTGGTCGTCCATGTCGGCGTCCGGGTCCGGCTGCGGCCTGCTCCCGACGTCACGGCCGATCTCCTGGAGCTTGCGCTCGTAGCGGCTGCGCCGCCGCAGATGATCGATCGCGCGGTGCTTGGCGGTGGCCATGAGCCAGGCGCCCGGGTTGTCCGGGACGCCCGCCTCCGGCCACTGCTCCAGCGCGATGAGCAGCGCGTCCTGGGCGAGCTCCTCGGCCAGGCCGACATCGTCGACGAGGCGGGCCAGCCCCGCCACGAGCCTGGCGGACTCGATCCGCCAGACCGCCTCGATCGCGCGGTGCGCCGCGAGCAGCGCCTCGGTGCCGGTCATCGGAGTGCTCAGCTCACCATGTTCAGGCCGGCGGGGCGAAATCCTCGGGGCCGAGAACCTTGACCACCTCGGCCTCGCCCTCCCAGCCCTCCCACAGGTCGCGGTGCAGGCGCATGAAGCGCGCGGCCCACTCGACGGCCTCCTCCTTCGACCGCACGTCGTACAGGGCGTAGCTGATCAGCTCCTTCGACTCGGCGAACGGGCCGTCGGTCACGCTGAGCCCGCCCTCGGCCACGCGCACCCTCGCCCCGGACGCGCTGGGCGCCAGCCCGGCGGTGTCGAGCAGCGCCCCGGCGACGGTCGCCTCCTGGCCGAGCTTGGCGATGGCCTCCATGAGGTCGGCGGGCGGCGGGGTGGCGGGCTGGGCGGCCCTGAGCAGAACCATGTAACGCATCGGTCGTCTCCTTCCGGTCAATCATCTATCAGGTGAACGCGGGACGGGTCAGGCGTTCCGGTAGGCGTGCACGGCAAGGGCGCCGATCCAGGCCCAGCCGAGCACCACGGCGCCGGTGAAGGCGAGGTTGGCCCAGGTCGCACCCGCCCCCGAGGCCACGGCCAGGAACCCGGCCGCGAACAGCACGCCGATCGCCCGCGAACTCCACGCCCAGACCACCTGCCCGCTCCGGGCGAAACGGCGGGCGAGGGCGAAGCAGGCCGCGACGAGGCAGGCGAACCCGACGCCGCCGGAGACCAGGTGTGCGACGCCGTGCCAGCTCGCCTCGCCCGCCGGCACGCCGCGGGGGAAGCCGCCGGCCGGGTCGGCCCGGAAGGCGCCGGCCGCCAGCAGGCTCAGACCGTAGACGGCCAGCAGGCGGGGGGCCCAGCCGCGGCCGTGGGCCCGGCGCAGGCCCACGGCGAAGGCGACGGTCATCGCCCCCGTCAGCACGAAGACGGCGATGTGGACCCAGCCGAGGTCGCCGTTGGCGAGCAGGCTCCAGGCGTGCCGGGTCAGGTCGAAGCCGTCCCGGGTCAGGGCCTCGGCCAGCGACACCCCGACGTAGACCGGGCCGGCGATCACGCCGTACCCGAGCAGGCTGCGGGTGATGCCGGTCTCGCGGTCGCACGTGGCGCGGGCGGTGGTCATGGGTGGTTCTCCCTCCGGCGGGGCCGGTCCCTCACCGGCCCTTCACCCACTCCTCGAACGGGACGCTCCCGGATCGACACGCCTCCCGGACTTTTTCGAGATTTTTCCGGCGGCGCTTCCCGGAGAGCACCGCGCCCGGCCGCGGGCACAGACGGCCTGGCGAGCGGAGGCCGAACCGGCCGTGGCCGGCAGTCCGGTCAGCGCGCTGTCCTGTCATGGCTGTGTGAGATATCCCTCTCCCGTCGTCGTGGCGCTGGTGGTCTGGGGAGGTGACCATGTGGTGATGACCACCTCGCCTCGCCCGCCGCGCGACAGTGACCGACCGGATCCGACGGGCGGGACCACCGCGCTCGGTGGAGAGCCCGCTCCCGCTCGCGGGTACCTCCTGGACAACGCACGCGCCGAGGCGGGCGAGCGATTCGTTTGGCTGGCCGAGCTGTTCGACGGTGTGACGCGGGGGCACTTCGATCGGCTGGGGGTCGGGGCCGGCTCGCGCTGCTGGGAGGTGGGGGCCGGTGGCCGCAGCATCCCGGAGGCGCTCGCGGCGGCCGTCGGTCCGGCCGGGCACGTGCTGGCCACGGACATCGACCCGTCGTGGCTGGAGGCAGGCGGCGGATACGAGGTGCGCCGGCACGACGTCGCCCTTGATCCGCCCCCGGAGCCGGGAACGTTCGATCTGGTGCACGCCCGGCTCGTGCTGGTCCATGTGCCCGACCGGGCTCGGGCGTTGGCCACGATGGCGGCGGCGCTGCGGCCCGGCGGCTGGCTGCTGATCGAGGACGCCGACACCGCTCTGCAGCCACTGGCATGCCTGGACGACAGCGGCCCGGCGCAGCGGCGGGCCAACCGGCTGCGTGACGCGGTCCGGGAGCTGCTGACGCGCCGCGGCGCGGACCTGCGCTACGGCCGGACACTGCCGCGGGCATTGCGTGAGGCCGGCTTGGTGGATGTCGCCGCGGCGGGCTCTTTCCCGGTCGGCGGGCCGGCCTGCGACCGGCTGGAGGCGGCGACCATCCGGCACGTGCGCGGCGAGCTGCTCGCGGCCGGCCTGGCCGACGACGCCGAGATCGACGCGCACCTGGCCGCCATCCACGCGGGCGAACTCGACCTGACACTCGCGCCGCTGATCTCGGCCTGGGGACGCCGTCCAGCCGAGCAGCCGCCGGCACTCGGTTAGGCGCGGATCCAACGTTGTCCGACCGCTGCCAAGCCGCCAGGCTGTGAGACAGGCCCTGGCTAGAGGGCGAGCAGGTCCACCGACACCTGCCAGAGGAGGGTGGCCGCCTCCGGGTCGAGCGCGTACGCCGCGACGCCCCGGCCGGCGCCCTCCTGATTCGGCTCCGCCTCCTGGTTGTCCTCGAAGTAGCGTCCGCTGACGCCCTCGACCAGCGGCGACGCGGCGAGCAGCACGGAAGTGGCCGCGCCCTGCTCGGTGTTCTTCCACGTCACGCCGGTCGAGTTGCCCAGCGCGCGGCGGCGCTCGATGTAGTCCGGCTCCAGGTGCCGCTGCAGGCCGGTCGGGATGCCGCCGGGCATGAGCGCGTTGACCGCGATGCCGTCCCCGGCCCACCGCCGGGCGGCCTCGACCGCGAACAGCACGTTGGCCGTCTTCGACTGCCCGTACGCCAGCCACGGGTCGTACGGGCGCTCCTGGAAGTGGATGTCGTCGAAGACGACCGCCGACCGCAGGTGGGCGCTGGAGCTGACCGACACGACGCGGGCGCCGCCCGCCGCCGCGAGCGCCGGGTGCAGTCCCGTGGTCAGCGCGAAGTGACCGAGGTGATTGGTGGCGAACTGCAGCTCCCAGCCCTCCGGCGTCCGCGTTTCCGGGCACGCCATCACTCCGGCGTTGTTGACCAGGATGTGCAGCGGCCCCTCCCACGCGGCGGCGAACGCGGCGACGGAGGCCCGGTCGGCGAGGTCCAGCGGCGCGACGAGGACGGGCGCGCCCGCGGTGGTGGCGGCGACGGCCTCAGCGGTCCGCTTTCCCGCGTCGAGGTCGCGGACGGCGATCGTCACCTCCGCGCCCGCCGCGGCCAGCGCCCGGGCGGTCTCGACGCCGATTCCCGACGCCCCTCCGGTCACGATCGCCCGCCGCCCGCCCAGGTCGACGCCCTCCAGGACCTCGGCCGCGGTGGACTGCCCGGTGAACGGAGTGGTGATAGGCGTGGTCTGAGTCATGGTCGTCCCCGTCCCGTACGGCGGCAGGCGCCCCTCGGGAGCCCGGCCGCTACAATCAAGGAAAACCGGAGGAACCTCCGGTACGCCTGCAACTTTAATCGGAGGATCCTCCGGTTAGCAACCCGCGTCGTGGAGGAGCCGTGTCCACCCCCGCTCGACCATCCGGAGCCAAGCCCCTGCGCGCCGACGCCCGGCGCAACCGCGAGCGGTTGCTCGACGTCGCCGTGCGGGCGTTCTCCCAGGACGGGCCGGACGTCACGCTCGACGCGATCGCGAAGGAGGCGGGCGTCGGCATCGGCACGCTCTACCGCCACTTCCCCACCAGGGAGGCGCTGATCGAGGCGGCCTACCGCAACGAGCTGGCGAAGCTGTGCGACGCGGCGGCCGAGCTCGCGGACACGATGCCGCCCGACGTGGCGATGCGCGCCTGGATGGACCGTTTCGTCGACTACCTGGCGACCAAGCGGGGCATGGCCGACGCGTTGCGCGCCGTGATCGCCTCCGGCGCCAACCCGTACGCGCACAGCCGCGACCGGCTCATCGGCGCGATCGGCACGCTGCTCGACGCGGGCGGTGCGGCCGGGACGCTGCGGCGGGAAGTGGCGGCCGAGGACGTGCTCACCGGCGTGAACGGCATCTGCCTGGCCGCCGGCGAACCCGCGCAGCGCGAGCAGGCCGGGCGCCTGCTCGACCTGCTGATGGACGGCCTGCGCCACGGAGCGCCGGGCGCGCCTGCCTGAGGCGGGACTCCGGCGGGCCCGCTCACACCCGGTGCCAGCGGGCCTCCGCGAAGCAGTAGACGGCGAACAGCACCAGACCGACGGCGACCACGACGAGCAGCCACGGCCCGGCCGGGGTGTCGGCGAGCGCCTTGAGCGCGCCGTCGATGCCGGCCGCCTTGTCGGGGTCGTAGGTGAGGGCGGCCTGGCCGATCAGGGCGCCGGCGGCCAGCGCGATGACGCCGCGGGCGATGTAGCCGGCCTTGCCGAGCTTGACGACGACACCACGGGCACGGGGCCCGGTCACGTACATGTCCTTCATGAACTTCTCGGTCCAGCCCTCGTAGATCCAGAAGACGCCGAGGGCGATCACGCCCAGCGCCATCAGGCCGACCAGGAACTGGCCGCCGGGCAGCTCGAACAGCGTCTTGGTGACGTCCTGCGACTGGCTGTCGGACGAGGAGGCGGCCTTGTTGCGCGTGAGCAGCGCCACCATCGAGAACACCAGGGCGGCGTAGACGACGGCCTTGGCCACGGCCTCCACGCGCTCCTTGACCCCGGGCCGGCCCCAGACGGCCTCGGAGACCTGCCAGATCGTCAGTGCGGCCAGGCCGACGGCCATGACCCACAGCAGGGGGTCGCCCAGGGGCGCGTCGCGGACGATCTGGAGCGCGCTGCTCTTGTCGGCCTCCCCTCCCCCGCCGAAGGCGATCTGGAGGGCGACCAGGCCGATGATCGCGTACAGGACGCCCCGGGCGGCGAACCCGACCTTGGCGAGCTTCTCCAGGACAGGGTGGTCGGCCGCTTTGCGGGCCGCCCCTTCGAGACGGCGGCCGGCCTGGTGGGCGGTCGTCATCGCGGCTCCTCTCCTCGGTGGATCGGTCGGTGGATCGTTCGGTGGATCGGTCCGTCTGCCGGACTGACCGCCTACTGACCCGGACGAGGAGGATCAAACATCCGCCGGGCTCAGCCGACCAGGCGCAGGGCCTCGGCCGCGACGGCGTGCCGGAGGTCGCGGATGCCGGGGCGGCCCCGCAGCGGGTGGACATTGTTGGTGAGCAGCACGACGGTCAGCCGGCGGGCGGGATCGACGACCAGCGACGTGCCGGTGAAGCCCGAGTGGCCGAACGCGCCCGCGAGCGGCCCCACGATCGCCGGGTCGTCGATGCGCACGCCGAGCCCCTGGCGGAAGGCGGCGCCCGGCACGCCCTGGTCGCGCAGCATCTCGGCGGTCCAGGCGGGAGACAGCACCGGGCCGCCGCCGGTGCGCAGCGCCTCGCCGAAACGCACGAGGTCGGCGGCGGTGGAGAACAGCCCGGCGTGCCCGGCCACGCCGCCCAGCGCGTGGGCCGTCTCGTCGTGCACCTCACCCCGCACGCAGATGCCGCGCTTGAACTCGGTGGCGACGGCCCGGCCCGGCTCGACCGGCCCGTACGTCGTGGCGCCGAGCCCGAGCGGCCCGGTGACCCGCTCGCGCACGAGCACGTCCAGCGGCGCACCGCCGGCGGCCTCCGCCAGCCGCCCGGCCGTGATCATGCCGACGTCCGAGTAGAGGTGCGTCCCCGGCGGCCCCTGCACCGGAGTGGACAGCACCAGGTCCCAGCGGGCCTCCTCCGGCTCCTTTTCCACCCGGCGGCTCGCGGGCAGGCCCGCCGAATGCGTCAGCAGGTGCCGTACGGTGATCTCGGGCCGGTCCCCGTAGAACCGGGGCAGCCGGGCGGCCACCGGCTCGTCGAGGTCGAGCGCGCCCTGCTGGGCCAGTGAGACGAGCACCGCGGCCGTGAACATCTTGGTCAGGGAGGCGATGTCGAAGAGCGCGTCCATCGCCACGGCCGGCCGTCGCGCCAGCAGCCCCCCGGACGGACCGGCGTACCGCAGGGCTTCGCCCACGGCGGCCGCGGCGACCGTACGCCCGTCCACGGCGATCGCGGCGACCGCCGCCGACGCGATCTCGGGCACGGCCGCCCGCAGGACGTCCTCCAGCATGTGCTGAGGCGTCTGGTCAGGCCCGGGCATCTGGTCATGCACTGTGCAGCGCCGGGCCGAGCCGGTTGCCGTGGGCCGCGAGCAGCGCCCGCGCGTCGTCGGCGCCCACCCCGCGCTCGATCATCACGACGGCCGTCTTCACGTCCCGTCCCGCGCTCTCCAGGACCTCCCGGGCCCGCGGCACCTGCGTGCCGGTGATGTCGGAGACGATGCGGGCCGCCCGGTCGACCAGCTTGGAGTTGCTGGCCACGACGTCGACCATGAAGTTCCCGTACGTCCGCCCCGACCTGATCATCGTGATCGTGGAGATCATGTTGAGGACCAGCTTCTGGGCCGTGCCGGCCTTCAGGCGGGTCGAGCCGGTGACCACCTCCGGCCCCACGATGACCTCGACCGCGTGGTCGGCGGCACGCGCGAGCGGGGTGCCGGTGTTGCAGGCCAGGCCCACGGTCAGCGCGCCGAGCCGACGGGCCTGCTCGACCGCCGCGACGACGTACGGCGCGCGCCCGCTGGCGGAGATGCCCACCACGGAGTCGAGCGGGCCGACGTGCTTGCCGCGGATCACGGCGGCGCCCGCCTCCGCGTCGTCCTCGGCGCCCTCGACCGAGCGCACCAGCGCGGCCTCGCCGCCCGCGATGATGCCCTGGACCAGGTCGGGGTGCGTGCCGAAGGTCGGCGGGCACTCGGAGGCGTCGAGCACCGCGAGCCGCCCGGAGGTGCCCGCGCCCACGTAGAGGAGCCTGCCCCCGTCGGCCATCCGCGCGGCGATCGCGTCGACGGCCGCGGCGATCGCCGGGACGGCCCGGCCCACGGCGGCCGGGACGGCGGCGTCGGCGGCGTTCATGAGCCGGGCGATCTCCTCCGTGGGCAGCGTGTCGATCCCGCTGAAGCGGGGATCGCTCTGTTCGGTGGCGAGAGCGGCGAGTGAGTGGGTCATGGTTCCTCAGCTTCGGAGTGCTAGATGAATCGTGTGCGTACGGGGCTGGAGCGGCTGACGAGCACGCCGGGAACCGGACGGGTGCGGGTCGGGCTCATCACCAACCCCACCGGAGTCCTGCCCGATCTGACCCCCGCCGCACCGGCCCTGCTGGCCGCCGGGGTGCCCGTGACCACGTTGTTCAGCCCCGAGCACGGCCTGCGCGGCACGGCCCAGGCGGGCGGCGGCGAGGGCGACACCGCCGACCCGGTCACCGGCCTGCCCGTGCTCGACACCTACCGGCGGACCGGCGGCGACCTGGACGCGCTGGTCGCGTCGTCCGGGGTGGAGGCGCTCGTCTTCGACGTGTGCGACGTGGGCGCGCGCTTCTACACCTACGTCTGGACGATGTACGACCTGATGGGATCGGCCGCCCGGCTCGGGCTGCGGTTCACCGTGCTCGACCGGCCCAATCCGATCGGCGGCGCGGTGGCCGAGGGCCCGGTGCTCGACCCGGCCTACGCGAGCTTCGTCGGCCGCGCCGCCCTGCCCGTACGGCACGGCCTCACGCCGGGCGAGATCGCCGTGTTCGCCAACCGCGCGATCGGCGCCGAACTGGACGTGGTGTGCGTGGAGGGCTGGCGCAGGCAGTGGCACTTCGACCGCACCGGGCTGCCCTGGGTGCTGCCGTCGGCCAACATGCCGACCCTCGACACCGCCCTGGTCTACCCCGGCACCGGGCTCCTGGAGGGGGTGAACGCCGCCGAGGGCCGCGGCACGACCCGGCCGTTCGAGCTGGTCGGCGCGCCGTACGCGGACGGCCGGTTCGCCGCCGCGCTGAACGATCTCGGCCTTCCCGGGGTGCGCTTCCGCGACACGTGGTTCACCCCGACGTTCGGCAGGCACGCGGGCGTCGTGGTGCGCGGCGCGCAGCTGCATGTGACCGACCGGGAGGCCTTCCCGCCGGTGCTGACGGGTGTGTCCGTCCTGCACGTGCTGCGCAGCCTGTATCCGGGCGACTTCGCCTGCGAGCCGTTCCTCGACCTGCTGTGGGGCTCGGCCTCGCTGCGCGAGCACCTGGAGGCGGGCCGCGACCCCCGCGGGCTGTGCCCCCCGCCGGGCCCGCCCCAGGGCGAACTGCTGTACGGCTGACATCAGCCCAGCGCGCGGCGGTAGAGCCAGAACACCCGCTCGGCGCGGGCGCCCACCGCCCGGGAGTAGAAGCGGAGCGGGCCCACCCAGCCGATCTGCGCGGACGTCTGCCCGGCGGCGGCCTGCTCGTCGAGGCAGCGGCGCAGCAGCACCCGGCCCACGCCGAGCCCGCGGGCGGCCTCGGCCGTGCCCATCGGCCCGAACCACAGCGGCCGGGCGCCCCAGGCGGCGAAGCCGAGGATCTCCCCGTCGCGCGCCGCCCCGTCGCGGAAGGCCCCGTCGCGGAAGGCCCCGTCGCGGAAGGCATAGTGCAGACCAGTCGCCTGCTCGGCCTCCCAGGCCCATTTGTCGTTCCACTGCTCGCGGACGAAGGCCGCGACCTGCGCCCGCTCTCCGGCCGGGTCACCGTGAGCAGGCACTGCGGCGACGGTGACCCCGGCCGCGGCGAGCCGGGCCAGGTCGGCCTCGTGCTCGGCCTCGTCGTAGCGGGCGGGCAGGTCGGCCGTCATGTTCCAGGCCACGTGGTAGCGCTCGTAACCCAGGCTTTCGGCCAGGCAGGCGGCCGGGGTGTAGCGCACGTCGATCCCGGGCCAGGCGTAGCAGGGCGGGTTGCCGGCGAACCTCGCCTCGGCCGCGCCGCGCGCCCGCATCCACTCCTCGGCCGCGCCCACGAGCGCCCGCCCGATCCCCCGGCCCCGGGCGGCGGGGTCCACGGCGATCAGGTCGATGTGACCGGCGCCGTCCGCGCCGATCGAGGTGAACACGGCGCCGTCCCGGTCCGGGGTGGCCAGGACCGTCCACGCCCGCTCCCCCGGCGGGTCGGCCAGCCGCCGTACGACCAGCGCGGCGTCGCCGGCGTCGGCCCACAGCGCGGCGGCGGCCAGGCGCTCCAGCGCCCCGTCCGCCTCGACCGGAAGGACGTCCGTCACTCGCCCACCCCCACCGGGATCACGCTGCGCCGCCTGGGGTGGAAGCAGGCGTACTCCTGCCCGGCCTCCTGTTCCGGCCCTCCGTCGCGGCCCAGCACGGGCATCTCGTTCTCGCAGCGCTCGGTGCTGAACGGGCAGCGCCTGGCGAACAGGCAGCCGCCGTCGGGCTCGCCCTCCCGCTGCATCTCCCTCGGCACGACCCGCTCGGCGCCCGGCCGTTCCAGGCCGTGCAGCACCGGGATCGCCGACAGCAGCGACTGCGTGTACGGATGGACCGGGTCCGAGATGATCTTCTCCGTGGCGCCCCGCTCGACGACCTGACCGCGGTAGAGCACGTACAGCTCGCCGTCGTCGCCGATGTAGCGGGCGGTGGCGATGTCGTGGGTGATGAACAGCACGCCCACGCCGAGGCGCTCGCGCAGGTCCTTCAGCAGGGCGAGGATGCCCAGGCGCAGCGACACGTCGATCATCGAGACGGCCTCGTCGGCGACGAGCACCTCGGGGTCCATGGTGAGCGCGCGGGCGATCACCACGCGCTGGCGCATGCCGCCCGACAGCTGGTGGGGGTAGCGCGGGAGCACGTAGCCGGGGTCGATGCCGACCATCGCCAGCAGCTCCGCGGCCCGCCCGTCGACCCACGAGCGCGGGCGGCCCGCCTGCCGGGCGCGCAGCCGCAGCGGCGCCTCCAGCGTCTGGTGGATCGTCCGGGTGGGATTGAGCGCCGAGTAGGGGTCCTGGTGGATGAGCTGGATCCGGCGGAAGTACGGCTGCCGCCTGCGGTGGCTCAGCGTGGACATCGGCACGCCGTCGATGACGATCTCGCCCGCGTCGTGGGTCTCCAGGCCGGCGACGATCCGGCCGAGTGTGGTCTTGCCGCTGCCCGACTCGCCGATGAACGAGACGGCGCCGCCCTTGGCGACGGCGAAGTCCACGCCGCGCAGCGCGGGCACCTCGCGGGCGCCGAGCACGCTGCCACGCTGCTTGAAGATCTTGGTGATGCCGGTCCCCGTGATCACACGAACTCCTCCTTCCGCTTGACCAGGGTGAGGTGGCGGTCGGCGGCGTGACAGGCGACGGTGCGGCCGTCCTGCGTGACGGACATGGGCTCGTCGGTCTCGCACACCTCCATCCGCCGCTCGCAGCGCTCGCGGAACACGCAGCCCTGCGTGGGCAGCGTCCCGAGCGTCGGCGGGCGGCCGGGCAGCGCCCGGGCCAGCGACAGATCGCCGGACAGCCGCGGGATCGCCCTGATCAGGCCCTGGGTGTACGGGTGCCGGGCGCTCCCGAGCACCTCGGTCACCGGGCCGTGCTCGACCACCCGGCCGCCGTACATGACGGCGAGGCTGTCGGCGACCTCGGCCACCGCGCCGACGTCGTGGGTGATGACGAGCGTGGTGAGCGCCCGCTCCTCGTGGACCTCGCGAATGATCCGCAGGATCGTGGCCTGCGTGATCATGTCGAGGGCAGTGGTCGGCTCGTCCAGAACGACGACCTTGGCGTTCAGGACGAGCGCGAGCATGATGCCGACCCGCTGGCGCATGCCGCCGGACAGCTCGTGCTGGTAGGAGTCGAGCACCCGGGCGCCGTCCATGCCCATGCGGGCCAGCAGGTCCTTGGCGTCGCGCACCAGCCCCCGCAGGTCCTCCACGTCGTGGGAGCGGCCGAGGTCGAGCAGCTGCTTGCCGATGGTCTTCAGCGGGTTCAGCGAGTTCTGCGCGGCCTGGAAGACGTATCCGACCTGACGGCCGCGGGTGCGGCGCAGGTCCTCGCCCCGAAGCGTCAGCACGTCGCCGAGGCCGTCGATCTCGACGCTGCCCGCCGCGATCCTGCCGGGCGGCTGCACCGCGTTGAGCAGCGACAACGCGAGCGTCGACTTGCCCGAACCCGACTCGCCGACGACGCCGGTGATCGTGCCGGGGGCGAGGGCGAGGTCGACGCCGCGTACGGCGGGCAGCTCGCCGGCGGGCGTCTTGTAGACGACCGTGAGGTCCCGGATCCGGACCCCCGGTGCGGCCGTGTGACGTGCGGTCGTGTCAGCGGTCATGGGGGCTACTCCTCCCGCAGGCGGGGATTGAAGATCTCGTCCATCGCGTCCACGATCAGCACAATGCCCAGGGTGAGCAGCAGGATCGCGATCAGCGGGGCCAGCAGGTACGGCAGCGCGGCGGGAGTGGTGAGCGCCCCGCCGTTGAACACCGCGAGGTTCAGCATCACGCCCCAGTTGTTCGACTCGAACGGCAGCACGCCGAGGAAGAACAGGCCCACCTGGGCGTACACCGCGCCGGTGACGGCGATGAGCATGTTCATCGCGATGTAGGGCGCCATGCTCGGCAGCAGTTCGCGGCCGATGATGTGCCGGGTGGGCAGGCCGAGGCCGCGGGCGGCCTCGATGAAGCCGCGCTCGCGCAGCGACAGCGTCTGCGACCGCACGGCGCGGGCGATGCCGCCCCAGCCGAGCACCCCGAGCACCAGGCCCATCTCTAGCGGGCTCTCGAACTTCCAGACCGTGGACAGCACGAGCAGCAGCGGCAGGCCGGGAATCGCGAGGTTCATGTCGGTCAGGCGCATCAGCAGCGTGTCCCACCGGCCGCGGTGGAAGCCCGCGACCAGCCCGATGAGCGTGCCGAGCGCGACCGTGATGACGGCCGTGGCCAGGCCGGTGAGCAGCACGTAGCGCGCGCCGGTGACGACCAGTGCGAGCACGTCGGTGCCCTCGAAGTCGGTGCCGAAGGGGTGGGCCAGGCTCGGCGGCGCGTACAGCGCGTTGTCGTCGCGCGGCAGCTGCGCGGGGTAGAGCAGCGGCCCGGCCACACCGATGACCGCGAACAGCACGACGATGCCCACCCCGGCCATACGGCTGGGCTTGCGCCGCAGCACCCGCCACACCCCGCGCCAGAAGTTGCGCCGCAGCGTGGCCCGCGTCGTCCCGGCCGACACCGCCCCGGGACTGATCGCCCCCTCCGGGTTGACGATGACGGTCATGCCGCGCCTCCGCTCCTGACCCGGGGGTCGATCGCCGTGTACAGCAGGTCGGCGGCGATGTTGGCGACGACGATGCCCACCGTGATCACCAGGAACGTGCCTCCCATCAGCGCGTAGTCGCGGCTGCTGATGCTGTTGACGAGCAGCAGGCCGAGGCCCGGGTAGTTGAAGATCTCCTCGATGAAGATCGAGCCGCCGAACAGCATGCCGATCGACAGGGCGAGGATCGTGAACAGCGGCAGGATCGCGTTGCGCGCGAGATACCGGAAGACGAAACCGCGCCGCAGGCCGCGTAGTTCGGCCGCGAGGATGAAGTCGTCGCCGAGCACGGCGACGACGTTCGACTTCATCGCGAGGATCCACCCGCCGTAGCTGGCCAGCGTGTACGTGACGACCGGCAGCACGGCGTGGTGCACCAGCGAGCCGATGTAGCCGGCGTTGAAGCCGGGGACGAACTCGACGTCCACCGGCCCGCCCGACGGCATGATCGGCCACAGCGTGGCGAAGATCGCGGTGAGCAGCAGGCCGATGACGTACACCGGCACGCCGTGCAGCAGCGAGCCGGACAGCGCGAGCGCGTCGCCCAGCTTGCCCGACCGCTTGATCGCGGCGTAGACGCCCATGGTGACGCCGAGCAGGAAGCTCAGCAGCGTGCCGGCGAGGACCGGGAGCACAGTCCACCGGGCCGCGTGGCCGATGAGCGTGGTCACCTCCACGCCTGGTGTGCTGAGTGACCGCCCGAGGTCGAGGTGGAGCAGCGAGCCCATGTAGCCGACGTACTGCTGCCACAGGTTGCCGGTCGGCAGGAAGCCGTACAGGACGGCGGTGGCCCGTTCGGCCTGCTCGGGCGACATGCCCTTCTGGATCAGGCTCTCGTACTGCCCGAGCACGGGATCGCCGGGGATCTCCCGGATGATGACGAAGCTGATCGTGGCGACGACCCAGATCATCGCCAGGCCGCGGCCCAGATGGCCGCCGATCTTCCTGGCGACCGCGCCCAGCCGGGGACGCCCCGGAACGGCGTGCGTCATGCCTGCCCCTTCTCCGCTTTTTTGATCATCCCGAGCTGCATCCACACCCCGGACGACAGCCGCAGGGACTCGTCGTCGTCCGGCGGGAACGCGGTGTACCGGGAGGTGTTCACGAACTGGGTGTTCACGTAGTCCCAGAGCTGGACGACCGGGAGCTGTTCGTTGGCGACCTTGGCCAGGACGCCGACGATGCGCTGCTGCTCGTCGTGGGACGCGAAGTTCAGCTTGCTGGTCAGCTCGCCGGGGTCGACCGTGCCGGCGGCGCCGGCGTCGGCCTTCTCCGGCCCGCCCATCCAGTTGCCCTCGGTGCCCGGCGCGACGTGCCGCAGCCGGCCGCCGAACATCTGCCAGCCGTTCGCCTGCCCGTACAGCCGCTGGAAGATGTTGTACGGCGAGGGTCCGAGGCCGATCAGCCAGAACCCGAGGTCGTACTTGCCGTCGGCCAGCTCTCCGAGATAAAGGGTGTAGTCGGCGGCGGTGACCACGCTCGCGTCGATGCCGTGGTCGCCGAGCTGGCTGGTGATCGACTTGGCCGCGGCGACCCAGTCGGAGAACGACGCGGGCACGTGGATGCGGACCTTCCACGGGCTGCCGTCGGGCAGAGTCCAGTGGCCGCCCCGCTTGGTCATGCCGGCCGCCTTCAGCTCGGCGTCGGCCTTGGCGGGGCTCACGCGGTACTGATTCAGGCTGTCGAACGCGTCGCCCAGCCAGGCCCGGGCCGCCTTGGCGTGGATGCCGGAGGTGGTGACGGCGGGCGTGCCGCCCTCCGGAGAGGCGATCTTCGTGACCTGGGCGCGGTCGATCAGGTAGGCGATCGCCCGCCGCACGTGCACGTTGTCGTACGGCTTGTGCGACTGGTTGAACGCGAGGGAGACCGCCACGGGCGAGTAGCCCTTGATCACCTCGCTGCCCTTCGCGTCGCGGATCCGGTCCAGGACGGCGGTAGGCACGGAGGTGAAGGGAGCGTTGTCCAGCCGGCCGGCGATCAGGTAGTTCCAGATCTGCTCGTTGCCGGTGTAGTTCAGGAGCTTCACCTTGTCCGGCACGATGTTCTGCCGGGCGTAGAAGTAGGGGTTGCGCGTGAGCAGCGCCGCGCCGGGGTTCACCCGCTCCAGCACGAACGGCCCGGCGGACACGTCGTGGCCGGGGTCGAAGGCGATGACATTCTCCGCCAGCCCGGTGATCTGGCTCTTCGCCTTCTCGGCCGCCGCGCCCTGGCCATGCTGGGCGACCTTGAGCGTCTGCCAGAAGTTCGCGGGCAACAGCTTCCCGAAGACGTGCGCGGGCACGACCACCGTCGACAGCAGGTTGGCGAGGAACGTCGAGCTGCGGTTGGCGCCCTGTGTCACCCTGATCGTCTTGGGGTCGACGACCTGGAGGTCGGCGGCGGCGCCGGCCGCCTTCGGGTCCAGCGCGTACGCCGTGCCGCCCTGGGTGTAGGCGAGACCGATCGAGACACGCACGTCCTCGCTGGTCACCGGCACACCGTCGGACCACCTGGCGTTCGGCTGCAGGCGGATGACGACCTCCGACCGGTCAGGGGACATGCTCCAGCTCCTGGCGATGGCCGGGTAGAACTGGTTGGGGTCGGTGGGGTCGTTCTTGGGCCACGCCAGCGCCATGCCGTTGTATCCCGAGAAGACCGATCCGACGGGGTTGAACGGGTTGATCGGCGCGCTCGCGTTGATCTGCTTGCTGCCGTCGATCGTGGTGTACACGCCGCCGCCCCGCTGGGCGGTGTCCGTCGTCCCGGTAGTGCCGCAGGCGGTCACGGTGACGATGGACGCCACCGCCATGATCGCTGCGAGTCGCTTCATGGGCTGCTCCTGGTTCCCGATTGCCTGGACAATACGGGCGCGCTCGCGATGCCGTCAATTTTTTCCACGAGCAGACGTGGAGATGGAGTTAATTTTTACCGAGCCCACTACCTGCGAAGACGTCTCATGTGAGCGACCGGCGAACCGGTCAGACGCCGCCGGTGAGCCGGCGGGCAGCCGCCCGCGCGGAGGCCGTGGAGTTACCGTGGGTGGTGAGGTACAGCCGCCCGGCCGGCTGCCCCGGCATCCCCGTCTCGACCACGACCGCGTCCGGGCGGGCCCGCAGCGCCTCCTCCAGGAGCCGCCGCATCCAGGCGTGCCGTACGGCGTCGTGGACGACGATCACGAGCGGGCGCCCCGCCTCGCTCAGATCCGGCAGGTGCCCGTCGCCGTCCACTTCGGCCATCGCCGTCCCGGGCAGGATCTCCTCGATCGCCTGACCGACTTTCAGCGGGGTCGCGCGGCCGACGGCCTGGCTGGGCCGCGCCGCCAGGTGCACCACCAGCGGCGCCTTCGTCAGCGGCGCCGCCGCCTGCTCCGCCGGGGTCGCGCGCAGGGCGGCCGTCGCCGCCGCCAGGCCGAGGCCCTCATCGGCGTCGCGGGCCACCGCGGCCCTGGCCTCGGCCCGAGCGTCGTACCACGCGGCCAGGTCCCGCACCCGGCCCGCCGCCTCGGCCAGGCGTTCGTCCGTCAGCCGTCCGTCTCGGACCGCACCGGTGATCGCGTCGCGCAGCGCGTAGACGCTCTCCCCCCGGGCCGAGGACACGCCGACGCAGATCGCGTCGGCCCCCGCGGCCAGCGCGCGGACCGCGATCTCGCCCGGCTCGTGCAGGGCGGAGACCGCGCGCATCTCGATCGCGTCGGTCACCACGAGCCCGTCGAACCCCAGCTCCTCGCGCAGCAGGCCGGTCAGCACCGCACGGCTCAGCGTCGCGGGGAGCGCGTCGACGGCGGGGACGAGCAGGTGGCCGCACATCACGGTGCGCACGCCCGCCGCGATGGCGGCCCGGAACGGCGGCAGGTCGCGCCGCTCTATCACCTCGCGGGAGGCGCGTACGGTGGGCAGCGCCAGGTGGGAGTCGGTCACGGTGTCCCCATGGCCGGGGAAGTGCTTGGCGCAGGCGGCCACCCCCGCGCTCTGCAGCCCCTCGATCCACGCTGCGCCGTGGCGGCCGACCTCGTCGGGGTCGGAGCCGAAGGAACGCACGCCGATGACGGGGTTGCGGGGATCGGCGTTGACGTCCACCACCGGGGCGTAGTCGAGGGTGATGCCGGCGGCGGCGACCATGCGGCCGATCTGCCGCGCCACCCGGCGGGTCAGCGACTCGTCGCCGGCGACGCCGAGCGCCAGGTTGCCCGGCCAGGAGCTGCCGGTGGCGGCCTCCAGCCGGGTGACGGCGCCGCCCTCCTCGTCCACGGCGACGACCACGTCCGGCCGTTCCCGGCGCAGATCGGCGACCAGGGCGGCCACCGAGCCGCGGGCGTTGTTAGGGGCGACGTCGCGGGCGATGCCGCGGGCGATGTTGCGGGCGAACAGGACCACCCCGCCCAGGCCCTCGCCGAGCGCCCGCCGCAACCAGTCGGGCGGTTCCGTGCCCTCGAAACCGGGCTGGAGCACGGCCATCGCCATCCGGTCCAGCTCGCCGCCGCTCAGCCCCATGGGCCCCCCTGCTCGATCAGCACGCGGTGCGCCTTGTCGGCGCGCGGATCGCCGGGCAGGGCGGACCGCACCGCGAGCGCGGCGGCCCCCGCCGCGTTGTCTCCCGCGCGCATCAGCACGGCCCGCCTGCCCAGCTCGGCCCGGACCAGATGGGCGAGCTCGGTCGGCTCGGTCAGCAGCGACCCCGCGAGCACCAGCGGCCCTCCGCCACCCCCCGCCCGGACTCCCCGTGCAGGAGTGCCCTCCCCCACGACGACCCCTGCCGTACGGCACAGCCTGCGTGCCGCCTCGGCGACGATGCCGCGCGCCACCTCGTCGCCCTCGCGGGCGGCGGCGTCCACCACGGGCGCGAGCGTGCCCAGCCAGGCGGGCCCCGACTCGGCGACCCGCGCGTACACGGCCGCGACCAGGGCCTGGGTGAGCGCGGGCCCGTCGTCCTCGCCGGGCGCCCCCGTTCCCAGGACGGCCTCGGCCACGCGGGCGACCAGCACCGTGGGCGCGCCCCGGCCGTCGATCGCGTGCAGCGCCGCGGCGGCGGCGCGGCGGCCCAGCCACACGCCCGAGCCCTCGTCGCCCAGCAGCCAACCCAGGCCGTCGGCCCGCCGTACGACGCGGCGGTCGCGGACGCGGGCGCCGATCGCGCCCGTGCCGGCCACCAGGACCGCGCCGTCGGGCTGATCGGTCGCGCCGGTGAAGGCGACGAGCACGTCCGCGACCACCGCCGGGCGCCCGGCGAGCCCGGCCTCCCGCCAGGCCCGCTCGGCGGGCTCGGCGGCGCGGGCGGACCCGGCTAGGCCGAACACGCCCCCGGCGACCCGTGCGGGGTCCAGGCCCCCCAGCGCGCCGAGTAGCGCGGCGCGCAGGTTGGCGACCGGGTCGGGGACCGAGATCGCGTTGGCGCCGCCGGCCCGTCCCCGCCCGGCGATCTCGCCCGACGCGGTGACCACGACGCAGCGCGTGCTGGTGCCGCCCCCGTCCACGCCGACGAACAGAGCCCCCACGGCCGCTCCCTTGTAGATACCTTCCATCAACCTACAAGGCGATGGAAATCTTCTACAACGGCCACCGGTCGGGCGAGATATCCGGCTATTTCTTGCTGTCGGTGAGATCGACGAGCGCGGTGGCCGCCCGGAAGAACTTGTTGCGTCCGAGATCCCCGACGGTCTTGACGTGGAAGGCCTTCTTCAACAGCTCCGCGTCCTCCGCGCTCACCCCGGCCAGCGCGTCCACCGGCGCCTTGATGATCTCGTCCAGGGTCTTGTCCTCGTACTCGCGGTCGAGCAGCTTCGCCAGGTCTGCCGATACAGCCATGGTTCCCCCCATCGAACACGCCCCCGATATCTCTTGAAGTGCCCAAACAGCACATTTCCTATGCCGTTGCGAGCACCGAACTCGCGTAGTCCCACAGGCGGTCCGCCGCGTCCGGATCGAGCGCGTGGGCCGCCACGCCGCCCGGAACTTCGGGGATGGCGGGCGGGGCCTCCTGGTTGTCCTCGAAGTAGCGGCCGGTCACGCCTTCCACCAGGGGCGAGGCCGCCAGCAGCACCGATGCCGCCGCCCCCTGGGCGAGCGTCTTGAGGTAGGGCTGCGGGATGATCTCGCCGTTCTCGTCGATCGCGCCCATCTCCCGCATGGTCGCCTCGTCCATGTAACGCTGGAGGTTCGTGATGATCCAGCCGGGGTTGAGCGCGTTCGCCGTGATTCCGTCGGCCGCCCACCGGCGCGCACCCACCGCGAGCAGGACGTCCGCCGTCTTGGACTGCCCGTAGGCCGCCCACGGGTGGTACGGCCGGCGCTCGAACTGCGGGTCGTCGAAGTCGAAGGGCGCGTCGCGATGGGCCCCGGAGCTGACGACGACGATCCGCGCCCGGCCCGCCGCCCGCAGACTGCCGTACAGGCCCATGGTCAGAGCGAAATGTCCGAGATAGTTCGTCGCGAGCTGCATCTCCCAGCCTTGTGCGGTCACCTCCCGCACCGGGATGGCCATGACCCCGGCGTTGGCGACCAGCACGTCGAGCGGGCCGCGCCAGTCCCGCACGAACGCCGCGACCGACGACAGATCGGCCAGGTCGAGCGCGGCGGACCGCACGGTTCCGGGCAGGTCGGCGAAGGTCGCGGCGACCTTCGCCGCGGCGGCCGGGTCGCGGGTGGCGATGGTGACCTCCGCGCCGGCCGCGGCCAGGACGCGGACGGTTTCGGCGCCGATGCCGGAGGCGCCGCCGGTGACGACGACGCGCCGCCCGGTCAGATCCACCCCCTCGATGACCTCCGCAGCGGTGGCGTGGGAGTGGAACGGAGTCGTGAGACGAGTCTGGTTGCTGTTCATGAGGCCACGCTAGAAGCCACGGCGCAGACTATCTATAATGGAAAGTCCGCAGAACTTCATTGTGCGTCCAATCGACTCGAATCGCCGCGGGGGAAGCAGATGGATCCGCTCGAAGACGTGCTCGCGCTGCTGGGCACCAGGGCGCACCTGTCCACGGGAATGACGGCGGGCGGCAGCTGGGCGGTGCGCTTCGAACCGCCGGACGGCGTGAAGTTCAACACCCTCCGGCGCGGCCGGTGCCTCCTGGATGTCGAGGGCCTCACCGCGCCGATCCCTCTGGCGGAGGGCGACTGCTTCCTGCTCACGCACCCCCTCGCCTTCACGCTCTTCAGCGACCCCGACGCCGTCCCGGTCGACGCCGGGCCCTTGTGGACGGCCGCAGGGGACCGCCTCCCTCACGTCGGCGACGGTGTCGACACCTTCCTCGTCGGCGGCCGCTTCTCGTTCGGCGACCGCGCGCGAGGGCTCCTGCTCGACGGGCTGCCCCCGGTCATCCACGTACCCGCGGACACCGACGAGGCGAGCGCGGTGCGGTGGGCCCTCGGTCAGATCGACGCCGAGCTGCGGGGGCGTCCGATCGGCTCGACGCTCGTGGCCGAGCATCTCGCCGTGGTCATGCTCATCCACGTCCTGCGTCTGCATCTCGCCCGCGAGTCCCACGCGGTGTCGGGGTGGCTCGCCGGTCTCGCCGACCCCGTGGTCGCGGCGGCGCTGCGGTCCATTCACGCCCGGCCCGCCCACCCGTGGACCGTCGCGGAGCTGGCACGGGCCGGTGCGGTGTCCCGATCCACCCTCGCCGCGCGGTTCAAGGACACGGTCGGTCTCGGCCCCCTCGACTACCTCACCCGATGGCGGATCGAGCTCGCCTCCCAGCGTCTGCGCATCGGCGACGACACGCTCGCCACGATCGCCCTCGCCGTCGGCTACGGCTCGGAAAGCGCCCTCAGCACCGCGTTCAAGCGGATCACCGGCAGTTCACCGCGCGAGTATCGGCGGCAGCGGGCGGATGCTCCGGCCGTCGTCGCATCCCCGAGCCCGGCGCCGCAGCCCGCCGGCTGAACCGGCATCGCCGCAGGGACGGCGGACAAGGAGCCGGACGTCCGCGCCGCGAGCGACACGGCGTCCCGGACCGGGAACCGGGCGCCCGGCATGCCATATTGGCTGTGCCATGCCGGTGACATCGCCTCTCCGCCTCGCCCGAGCCGCCGCCTTCACCGCGGTGTGCCTCGGCCTGGGCATGGTGGCGCACCTGGTCAGCGGTGGTGAGGTCGCCCCCGGCGCGCTGGCGCTGGGCCTGCCGGCGGTCTTCGCCGCCGCGCTGCCGCTGTCGGGCAGGGAACGGACGCTCCGCGCGATCCTGCCCCTCCTCGCGGCCCTGCAGGTCGCGCTGCACGTGTTGTTCGCCCTGTCGTCCCCGTCGTCGTCCGCCGTTCATGTCCTGGCTGAGCATGCCCTCGCGCAGCATGTCCCGACCGGGCTCGCCATGGCCGGGCACGCGCATGCCGGGCCGGGCTTCGGAATGCTGGCCGGCCACGGCTGGGCGGTGGTGCTGACGGCGCTGTGGCTGGCCAGGGGCGAGGCCGCCCTGTGGGCGCTGCTGCGGCGGCTCGCCGTACGGCTCACGCGGATCGCGGCCGATCCGGCGCCGCCGGTGTTCACGCCGCCGGCGTCGCCGCACCCGGACGAGCCGTGCCTGCCGCGCTCCGTCGCGCCACGTCACTGCGTCACCCGGCGCGGCCCCCCACGCCTTCTCCAGCCGTCCATCTGAGACGGCTCTCCTCACCCGCTCCCGGCCGCATAGGGCCCCGGGAGCGTTGTCGATGCTTTTTCCGGCGGAGCATGCCGCGCGCCTGCCCGATCTTCGGCCGTGGCGGCCAGTCCCCGCCGCGCCGCCCCGCGCCGCCCTGCGCCGCCGGGACGGCCTGCGCTGACCGCCCGCAGCGGACGGCCCGCAGGGGACAGCCCGCAGGGTCTGCCTCGCATGCCCAGGAACGCCATCCGCGTGCCCGCCGGACGACCGAGAGAAGGCTTTCGCATGACCATCACGACCGTTTACCGCGTGCTCCCGGCGGCGCTGACCGCGCTCCTGGCCGCCGGGGCCTGTTCCGCGCCGTCCGGCACAGTGACCGGCACCATCCCCCACACCGTGGCCGGCGCCACTCCCCTCACCGTGGCCGACGCCATCCCCCACACCGTGACCGGCACCGGCACCACCACCGCCGCCACCACCACCGCGGCCGCTACGGCCACCACGGCCACCACGGCCTCGCCGGCCCCCGCCTCTGCGGCCGTCGCCCCGCTGTCGATCAGCGACTCGTGGGTGAAGACGGCCCGCTCCGGCATGAGCGCCGCCTTCGCCACGCTGGTCAACACCACCGACGAGGCGGTGACCGTCGTCGCGGCGAGCACTCCCGTCTCCTCGTCCGTGGAGCTGCACGAGGTCGTCGGAGACGGCGGCAGCACGACCATGCGCCGCAAGCAGGGCGGGTTCGTGATCCCCGCCGGCGGCAGGCACGTACTCCAGCCCGGCGGCGACCACATCATGCTCATGGGCGTGCGCACAGCCGTCGAGCCGGGTACGGAGGTGCCCTTCACGCTCACCCTGAAGGACGGCAGGACGGTGTCCTTCATGGCGGTGGCCAAGGACTTCGCCGGCGCCAACGAGTCCTACGCCTCTCATGAGTGAGGGCGGATACGCGGCGGGACTGCGACTGACCCGGCGCGGCCTGCTCACGGGAGGGGCCGTCGCCGCCGCGGCGGCAGCCTGCGCCCCGGCCTCCGCCGTACCGGACGCTGTAGGACGCACATCGGCCGGACCGGCGCCTCTCCCCGGCGGCGACGCCGTCGAACCCTTCCACGGCGCCCACCAGGCGGGCGTCGCGACGTCTCCGCAGACGTTCGCGGTGTTCGCCGGGTTCGACCTGCGGACGGGGACCGGCCGTGTGGCGCTCGCGCGCCTGATGCGGCTGCTCACCGACGACGCACGGCGGCTGACCCGGGGCGAGCCCGCCCTCGCCGACACCGACGCCGAACTCGCGCTCCTGTCCGCGCGGCTCACCGTCACCTTCGGATTCGGCTCCGGGCTGTTCAAGGCGGCAGGGGCCGAGCATCTCGCGCCGCAAGCGCTGCCGCCGTTCAAGGTCGACGCCCTCCAGTCCAGCTGGAGCGGCGGGGACCTGCTGGTCCAGGTGTGCGCGGACGACCGCGTCACGCTGGCGCACGCGCTGCGCGTGCTCGTCAGGGACGCCCGCTCCTTCGCCACCGTGCGCTGGACCCAGCACGGGTTCCGGCAGAGCCCGCAGGTGCGCGCGCCGGGGACGACCCAGCGCAACCTGATGGGCCAGCTCGACGGCACCGTCAACCCCCCGCCCGGGTCGGCGGACTTCGAGCGGGCCGTGTGGGTGCGCGACGGGTGGCTGCGCGGCGGCACGACACTGGTGCTTCGCCGCATCCGAATGGACCTGGAGAAGTGGGACGCCGCGGACCGGTCGGCCAAGGAGTTCAGCGTCGGGCGGCGGCTGGACACCGGTGCGCCGCTGACCGGCCGGGCCGAGACCGACGAGCCCGACTTCGCCGCGCTCGGCCCGTCGGGCCTGCCGATCATCTCGGAGTACGCGCACATCCGCCGCGCCCGGGTCGCCGACCCGGGCCTGCGGATCCTGCGGCGGGCCTACAACTACGAGAACGGCCTCAGCCCGGAGGGCCGGCCCGACGCGGGTCTGTTGTTTGCGTCCTATCAGGCCGACGTGGCACGGCAGTTCGTCCCGATCCAGCAGCGCCTCGCCGAGGTGGACCTGCTCAACCAGTGGATCACGCCCATCGGGTCTGCTGTTTTCGCCATACCGCCCGGGTGTTCGCCAGACGGCTGGATCGGGGAGACCCTCCTGTCCTGACCCCGGCGCAACATGACGGACCGGCCCGGTTCCTGTCACGGGGATCGCGCCCCCCTTCAGAACGGCGGCACTTCGAGGTCGCTCTTGAAGGAAGCTCCTCCGGTTTCGGTGTCGGCCTGCTCACTGGCGCCGTGTCCGGCACCGCTTCTGGCGCTGTGTCCGGCACCGCTTCTGGTGCCGGGTGTGGCCTGGCTGTCCGCCTCGCCACTGGTCGTGTCGTGACGTCCGCCGCTACGGCTGGGAGTTGTTTGAGGTCGGGATGGAGTCATGATGGTGTCCGGTGTTCCGGCGGGGTTGGCGGGCAGGTGTCCGGGCGGGGCGTCGGGCCAGTTGCGGGGCTGGGG